>NZ_CAWNZA010000011.1:0-780182 GCF_963878885.1 Pseudomonas sp. R9.37
CACTGCTCTACCAACTCCTTCTGGGCTTCGATGAACTGAAGCAACTCGCTGTCGAATTCTGCGTAACTCTTTGTTTACCAAGGAGTTTTCCGTTTCGACTGCGCCGGAAGTGGGGCGAATTATAGACAGATATAAAACGCCGTCAACACTTAATTTCAGGTTTATTCGGATTTAAGCGTAATACGCGCAAATGCCTTCTTACCGGCCTGGCAAACGTGGGTAGCGCCCAGCTGGTATATAAAGGTGCGATCAACAACCTCACCATCTATACGCACGCCGCCGGAACCCAACAGGTCACGCGCAACCGCCGAGTTCTTCACCAAGCCAGCTTTGTTAAGCACTGCAGCGATCGGCATCGCTTCAGCAGCAGTCAGCTCGATCTCCGGCAGATCATCCGGCAACTCGCCATCCTTCATACGATTGCCTGCCGCACGGTGAGCACTTGCCGCAGCCTCTTCACCATGAAAGCGCGCCACAATCTCTTCGGCCAACTTGATCTTGACGTCACGCGGATTGGCACCCGCCTCGACGTCAGCACGCAGCGCATTGATCTCATCCATCGAGCGGAAACTCAACAGCTCAAAGTAACGCCACATCAACGCGTCCGGAATTGAAACCAGCTTGCCGTACATCACACCCGGCGCTTCCTGAATACCTACATAGTTACCCAAGGACTTGGACATCTTCTTGACGCCATCCAACCCCTCCAGCAACGGCATGGTCAGAATGCACTGCGCCTCTTGCCCATACGCACGCTGAAGCTCACGACCCATCAGCAGGTTGAACTTCTGATCGGTGCCCCCCAATTCAACGTCCGCGCGCAACGCCACCGAGTCATACCCTTGAACCAGCGGGTACAGGAACTCGTGAATCGCGATCGGCTGATTAGTGGAGTAGCGCTTGTCGAAGTCATCGCGCTCAAGCATGCGCGCCACGGTGTACTGAGATGTCAGGCGGATAAAGTCAGCCGGCCCCATCTTGTCCATCCAGGTGGAGTTGAAGGCCACCTCGGTCTTGGCCGGATCGAGAATCTTGAACACTTGAGTCTTATAGGTCTCGGCATTGTCGAGAACCTGCTCACGGGTCAGCGGCGGTCGCGTTGCGCTCTTGCCGCTTGGATCACCGATCATCCCGGTGAAGTCACCTATAAGGAAGATGACTTGATGCCCCAGCTCCTGGAACTGACGCAGCTTATTAATAAGCACGGTGTGACCCAGGTGCAGATCCGGCGCCGTTGGATCGAAGCCAGCCTTAATACGCAGGGGTTGGCCACGCTTGAGCTTTTCGATCAGCTCGGCCTCGACCAACAGTTCTTCCGCACCACGTTTTATCAGCGCTAGCTGCTCTTCAACCGACTTCATAACAGACCCGCAAGGCTCAGATTCAAAAGGGAACCAACCATACAAGATCAGGGACTAATTACAAGTTTTGCCCTGCGCACGGACACCGTTCAGCAAGCCCAGCGTTCGCAAGCTTGCGCCACAGATGATTTGGTTATATTTTATACAGTTATTTCATCTTCATCATGTCATTCATCTTTTCCATTTCATCTTCAAAGTCAAAATTACTTATGACCACAGAACCGTCTAAAGCGCCGCCGCTTTACCCGAAGACCCACCTGCTCGCCGCAAGTGGTATCGCCGCTCTTCTCAGCCTGGCACTCCTGGTATTCCCTTCCAGTGACGTAGAAGCCAAACGAACATCCCTGAGCCTTGACCTGGAAAGTCCAGTTGAACAACTGACACAAGATCAAGACGCTGCTGAAGCGCAACAAGCCACAAATGCACCAACCGAATCACCCTTTGCGCAGATAGAAAGCACTCCCGAAGACACTCAACAAGCCACTCAAGAGCCGCCTGCGGCCGTTGCGGACAAGAATTCCCTGCACCGCGAAGTGATCGTGGCCAAAGGCGACACTCTCTCAACGCTGTTTGAGAAAGTGGGCCTGCCCGCCTCTACTGTTAATGAGGTGTTGGCGAGCGATAAACAAGCCAAACAATTCACTCAGCTCAAGCACGGGCAGAAGCTTCAGTTCGAGCTGGCACCCAACGGCCAGCTGAACAACCTGCACAGCAATGTCAGCGACCTCGAAAGCATCTCGCTGACCAAAGGCGCCAAAGGCTTTGCCTTCAACCGCATCACCACCAAACCGGTGATGCGCTCCGCCTACATACATGGCGTGATCAACAGCTCGCTGTCGCAATCGGCCGCCCGCGCCGGCTTGTCCCACAGCATGACCATGGACATGGCCAGTGTGTTTGGCTACGACATCGACTTCGCTCAGGACATTCGCCAAGGCGACGAATTCGACGTGATCTACGAGCAGAAAGTCGCCAACGGCAAAGTGGTCGGCACCGGCGCCATCCTTTCGGCGCGTTTCACCAACCGTGGCAAGACCTACACCGCCGTTCGCTATACCAACAAACAAGGCAATACCAGCTACTACACGGCTGATGGCAACAGCATGCGCAAGGCGTTCATCCGCACGCCGGTAGATTTCGCCCGCATCAGCTCACGTTTCTCCATGGGCCGCAAACACCCGATCCTGAACAAGATCCGCGCTCACAAAGGCGTCGACTATGCCGCCCCGCGTGGCACGCCGATCAAAGCAGCCGGCGATGGCAAGGTGTTGCTGGCCGGGCGTCGCGGTGGCTACGGCAATACCGTGATCATCCAGCACGGCAACACCTACCGCACGCTGTATGGCCACATGCAAGGGTTCGCCAAAGGCGTGTCCACAGGCAGTAACGTCAAGCAAGGCCAGGTGATCGGCTACATCGGCACCACTGGCCTGTCCACTGGCCCGCACTTGCACTATGAATTCCAGGTGAATGGCGTTCACGTCGACCCATTGGGCCAGAAGCTGCCGATGGCCGACCCGATCGCCAAAGCCGAGCGCGCACGCTTCCTGCAGCAAAGCCAGCCGCTAATGGCCCGCATGGACCAGGAGCGCTCTACCCTGCTGGCCTCGGCGAAGCGTTAAGGTATGCCGCGCTATATAGGTGTGATGTCCGGGACCAGCCTTGATGGCCTGGATATCGCCCTGATCGAACAAGACCCGGCGATCAAGTTGATCGCCACGCACTACATCCCGATGCCCGAGACCCTGCGCGCCGAGTTGCTAAGCCTGTGCGCCAGCGGCCCGGATGAGATCGCACGTTCAGCGATTGCCCAGCAACACTGGGTAACGCTCGCCGCCCAGGGCATCCACGCCTTGCTGCAACAGCAGAACCTCAAGCCGGAAGACATTCGCGCCATTGGCAGCCACGGGCAGACGATCCGCCATGAGCCGGCCCGTGGCTTTACCGTTCAGATCGGTAACCCTGCGCTGCTAACCGAGCTGACAGGCATCACCGTGGTCAGCGACTTCCGCAGCCGCGACGTCGCTGCCGGCGGCCAGGGCGCGCCGCTCGTGCCGGCGTTTCATGAGGCGTTGTTCGGTGAGCGTGCCGGCAACCGTGTCGTATTAAACGTAGGCGGGTTCAGCAACCTCAGCCTGATCGAGACCGGCAAGCCGGTCGCCGGCTTCGACTGCGGCCCCGGAAACGTCTTGCTGGATGCCTGGATTCACCAACAGCGCGGCGAGCACTTTGACCGCGACGGGCAGTGGGCCGCCAGTGGCAAGGTTGAGCCTCAGTTGCTCAGCCGCCTACTCAGCGACCCCTTCTTCCTCACCAAAGGCCCGAAAAGTACCGGACGTGAAGTCTTCAACCTGAGCTGGCTGCAGCAACACCTCGGCACATTACCCGCGTTTAAGCCTCAGGACGTACAGGCAACCCTGCTTGAACTGACGGCACTGACCATCGTTGAATCCCTGCAAACCGCACAGTCCGCGACTGAAACGCTGCTGGTCTGTGGCGGCGGCGCGCATAACGCCACGCTGATGAACCGTCTGGCGGCGCTGCTGCCGTCCACCCAAGTCAGCAGCACCGCCACTTATGGCGTCGATCCCGACTGGGTCGAAGCCATGGCCTTCGCCTGGCTGGCCCATTGCTGCCTTGAAGGCATTGCCGCCAACCGCCCCAGCGTCACCGGCGCACGTGGGCTGCGGGTACTGGGCGCGATTTACCCGGCCTGACTCCCAGACAGCAAAACGCCGCTTGGCCTTTCAAAGCCAAGCGGCGTTTTTTATCTGCTATGGATCAGATCGAGAACGAAGACCCGCACCCACACGTCGTGGTGGCATTCGGGTTCTTGATCACGAAACGCGAACCTTCCAGACCTTCCTGGTAATCCACCTCGGCACCTGCCAGGTATTGGAAGCTCATCGGGTCCACGACCAGGCTGACGCCTTCGCGCTCGACAATAGTGTCATCATCGGCCACATCTTCATCGAAGGTAAAACCGTACTGAAACCCTGAACAACCGCCGCCCGTAACAAATACGCGCAGCTTCAAGCGATCATTACCCTCTTCATCGACCAGGCTCTTCACCTTGTGCGCAGCACCGTGGGTGAATTGCAAAGCCGTGGGGGTGAAGGACTCAACGCTCATGCTGATAATCTCCCGGCGTACCGCCGCCATATGCGTAATGGCGGGCATTATCCGCTTCTCCTAGAAAAGCGGTCAACTATTGTTACGGTATATCAATCTGCGTTGCCGCCATTAAAAACACAAAAGGCCCGATCAACGGGCCTTTTGCACAGCAGCAGGCAAGCCTTACGGCAGCATGCCCGCGTGGGACAGGCCCAGCTTTTCATCCAGGCCAAACAGGATGTTCAGGTTCTGCACCGCCTGGCCCGAGGCGCCCTTGACCAGGTTGTCGATGACCGACAACACCACCACCAGGTCGCCATCCTGCGGACGGTGCACGGCAATACGGCAGACGTTGGCACCACGCACGCTGCGGGTTTCCGGATGGCTGCCAGCTGGCATTACATCGACGAACGGTTCGTTGGCATAACGCTTTTCAAACAGCGCCTGCAGATCTACCGAACGATCGACCACGGTTGCGTACAGCGTGGAGTGAATGCCACGAATCATCGGCGTCAGGTGCGGCACGAACGTCAGACCGACCTCTTTGCCAGCGGCACGCCGCAGCCCTTGACGAATTTCCGGCAAGTGGCGGTGCCCTTTTACCGCATAGGCTTTCATGCTTTCGGACGTTTCGGAGTACAGCGAACCCACAGCTGCCCCACGACCGGCGCCGCTCACACCCGACTTGCAGTCTGCGATCAGGCGCGAAGTGTCCGCCAGCCCGGCTTCGAGCAATGGCAGGAAACCCAACTGCGTGGCAGTCGGGTAGCAACCCGGCACCGCGATCAGGCGTGCTTGCCTGATCTGCTCGCGATTGACTTCAGGCAGGCCGTATACCGCCTCTTCCAGCAATTGAGGCGCGCCGTGCGGCTGGCCGTACCATTTGGCCCATTCGTCAGCATCCTGCAGACGGAAATCGGCCGACAGATCGATGACCTTGGTCCCCGCCGCCAGCAGTTCACCGGCCAGTGCATGCGCCACCCCGTGAGGCGTTGCGAAAAACACCACGTCACAGGCGCCAAGGGTCTTGATGTCCGGCACGCTGAACGCCAGGCCGTCGTAGTGGCCTCGCAGGTTGGGGTACATATCGGCCACGGCCAGTCCGGCCTCGGATCGGGAAGTGATAACCACCACCTCAGCTTGCGGATGCTGAGCCAACAGACGCAGCAATTCGACACCGGTGTAACCCGTGCCGCCGACGATACCGACCTTGACCATAAACCTGCCCTCAACGAACCCACTGGAAAGCCGTCGATAATAGGGGCCACATCGCCCTGCGACAACCGTCAACGTGACGTACGGGCGCATGAGCCACTACTATCTTCAGTTACCGTAAACCTGGGAATAACTAGAAATGCTCTATCTATGGATCAAAGCCTTCCACATCGTCGCTATCGTCTGCTGGTTTGCCGGGCTGTTCTACCTGCCCCGCCTGTTCGTCTATCACGCCCAAAGTGAAGACACCGTCAGCAAAGAACGCTTCAGCGTCATGGAGCGCAAGCTCTACCGCGGCATCATGGGCCCGGCGATGATCGCCACGCTGATATTCGGCGGCTGGCTGATCTACCTCAACCCTGCCATCTTTCAATCCGGTGCCTGGATCCACGCCAAACTGACCCTGGTCGTGCTGCTCATCGGTTACCACCATATATGCGGCGCACAGGTAAAACGCTTTGCCCGTGGCGAAAACACCCGCAGCCATGTCTTTTATCGCTGGTTCAATGAAGTACCGGTTCTGATATTGCTGGCTGTCGTAATTTTGGTCGTGGTCAAACCGTTCTAACTTCAATCACTCGGGGTACCTCCAATGTCGCTGCCCGCTTTGCTTGAACAACGTCTGCGCCTGCCCGTGGTGGCTGCGCCGATGTTCCTGATTTCCAACCCGCAACTGGTACTGGCCTGCTGTCGCAATGGCGTGGTCGGGAGTTTCCCGGCACTGAACCAACGTGAAAGCAGCGGCTTCGAGGCCTGGCTGGAAGAAATCGAAGCGGGCCTGGCGCAGCTGGATAACCCCGCGCCGTATGCCGTCAACCTGATCGTGCACAACAGCAACCCCCGCCTGGAGGCCGATCTGGCGATCTGTGTGGCGCACAAAGTGCCGATCGTCATCACCAGCCTGGGTGCGGTGAAAGAACTGGTCGATGCCGTGCACAGCTACGGCGGTCTGGTGTTTCACGACGTCACCACCCGGCGCCACGCCGAGAAAGCCGCAGAGGCTGGTGTTGATGGCCTGATCGCCGTGGCTGCAGGCGCCGGGGGCCATGCCGGCACCTGGAGTCCGTTCGCGCTGATCGCCGAAATTCGGCAGTTCTTCGACAAAACCCTGCTGTTGGCAGGCTGCCTCAACCATGGCCACGAGATCCTCGCCGCCCAGCTGTTGGGCGCAGACCTCGCCTACTTCGGCACACGCTTTATCGGCACCACTGAAAGCCATGCCCCGGATGCGTATAAAGAGATGCTGCTCACATCGCGTGCCGCCGACATCGTGCACACTCCCGCAGTGTCCGGCGTGCCCGCCAGCTTTATGCGCCAGAGCCTGGAAAACGCCGGTTTCGACCTCGCAGCCTTACAGGGCAAAGGCGAAGTCAACTTCGGCTCCAAGCTCAAGCCGTTGAGCGACGAGGCCAAGGCATGGAAAACGGTGTGGTCTGCGGGCCAGGGCGTCGGTGAGATTGATGATCTGCCCGGCGTCGATGAACTGATTGCCCGCCTGGATGCCGAATACCGCAAGGCCCGCGAACAGGCGACACAACTGCGCTGGCCACGCTGATACACTCGCCAGGCCTGCCGATTGAAGCGGGCCGGCAACTCCCCTCCTTTACCAGTGACAAGGATGCCCGCATGAGCGACAACCGTTTCAAGATCGTGTTTGACGGAGCCTTGCTCCCGGGTGTCGAAAGCACCACGGCCAAACTCAACCTCGCCGAGTTGTTCAAGAGCGATGTCGAGTCGATCGAAAAGCTCTTCACCGGACGCCCCGTTGCGCTCAAGCGTGACCTGTCGCGCGCGGATGCCGAGACCTACCTGACTGCGCTGAAAAACGCCGGTGTTGATGCCCGCATCGAAGATGAGCAGCCCGTGGCGTTCAGCCTTGCCGAAACCCACGAAACGCAGACCAGCGCCGCTGATTTTTCGCGCGCCGCCGCCTCGCCTTACGCGCCACCCCGTGCAGCCGTGGGGGATAACACCGAGGAATTCGCAACGCTCAAGGTTTTCACCATTCACGGGCGTATCGGTCGCCTGCGCTACCTGGCCTGGACGTTGGTATTGACCGTCGCCATGCTGGTCGCCGCGGGCATTATCAGCACCGCCAGTTTCGCCGTCGCCACCGCCTCGCCAATAGCCGGCGCTATTCTCGGCTCGCTGCTGGGTTTCGCGCTGTTTGTTGCACTGGTCTGGGTCAGCGTGCAAATCGGCGTGCAACGCCTGCACGATCTGGGCTGGTCTGGCTGGCTGTACTTCCTGAACCTGGTGCCCTTGGTGAACAGCGTTTTCCCGCTGTTGCTGCTGGTGCTGCCCGGTAATCCAGGTGCCAACCAATACGGCCCTCCGCCACCGCGCAACTCTACTGCGGTGAAGGTGCTGGCTGCCATGTGGCTGGCGTTCATTCCGGTGATGCTCGCCATCCTGGTCACGCTGGGCATGAACGGTTACCTGAATCAATTCGAAGCCAATATGAGCAATAGCTACGAAAGCAGCTCCATCAATGCCGATGACGACACTGATCAAAGCGTCATCGTCGATGAAGAAGACGGCGCGCAAAGTGCTGACGACGCAGCCGAACCTGTAGACTCTCCAGAACAGTGAGAAACGCCCGGCGCCTGTGATGCCTCTGTCACAGGCCCGGCGGCGTTGCGATGGAGAAAGGCATGACCCGTTACGCTCTGATCACCGGTGCCTCCAGCGGCATCGGCCTGGCCTTGGCCGAAGCATTGGCCCGTCGCGGCCGCAGCTTGATTCTGGTGGCCCGCCAGCGTGATCAGTTGGAAAGCATTGCAATCGAATTGACTCAACGCTTTGGCGTCGAGGTGTTGTTTCGCGCCTGCGATCTGGGCGAGCCGCTGCGCCTGTCCGGGTTCCTGCTGGAGCTTGAAGAGGGCGAGCGGCAGATCGACCTGCTGGTCAACTGCGCCGGCATCGGCACCAGCGGACCGTTCCTGGCCCAGGACTGGATGACCGAACAAGACCTGATCGAAGTCAACATCCTGGCCCTGACCCGTATGTGCCATGCCCTGGGCAATGCCATGGCGCTGCATGGCGGCGGGCAGATTCTTAACGTTGCTTCGGTCGCCGCGTTTCAGCCGGGCCCATGGATGAGCAGCTATTACGCCAGCAAGGCGTATGTACTGCACTTCTCCGAAGGGCTGCGCGAAGAGTTGAAGAGCTGTGGCATCAAGGTCTCGGTGCTGTGCCCCGGCCCCACACGCACAGCCTTTTTTGGTACCGCGCAAATGGACACCGCCAAACTCGACCGCAGCCAACAACTGATGAGCCCGGAAGAAGTCGCGCTTTATACCGTGCGAGCCTTGGAAAGAAACAAAGCCATCATCATTCCCGGGCTGCGCAACCGTTGGCTGGCGTTCAGCCCGCGCCTGAGCCCCCGCTGGCTGACCCGCAAGATTGCCGGCGCGATCAACAAGGCCTATTGCCCACGTTGACGGCCTGGGTACACTCCCCTGCACTTTCACAATGGAGAAACAGCTGTGGATACTCTGTTCACCAAGATCATCAACAGGGAAATACCGGCGAAGATCATCTATGAAGATGACCAGGTCCTCGCTTTCCACGATATTGCCCCGATGGCGCCCGTGCATTTTCTGGTCATTCCAAAAAAGCCGATCCGCACCCTCAATGACCTCACCGAAGACGATAAAGCCCTGGCCGGCCATATTCTGTTTACCGCTCAGCGTCTGGCTGTGGAACAGGGCTGCGAGAAAGGCTTTCGCGTGGTGATGAACTGCAATGAAGAAGGCGGGCAGACCGTTTATCACATTCATATGCACGTGCTGGGGCAGCGCCAGATGAACTGGCCACCGGGCTGATCAGCCTTCCTGCAGATGTCGCGGCCCAGTGCTGCGACTTCATGCCCTTGACTCAACGCAAACGCTTCGCCCTCTCTTGCGGTAAACTGGCCGCCGAGATTCTTCCCGGAGGTCAGCATGACTACCCAACGTCACTACTCGCCGATTGACCGTCTGTTGCTGCAAGCCGACATGGCCATGCGCACGCTGTTGCCGTTCAGCGGCCAACCGTACCGCCCATCGCCCGCAATCGTGCAGCCGGATTCGCAGATGAGCGAGACCGACACCCGCCACGTCGTCGGTCTGATGCGCATCAACCATACCGGCGAAGTCTGTGCCCAGGCGCTGTACCAGGGCCAGGCGCTGACCGCCAAGCTGCCGCAGGTGCGCGCGGCGATGGAACATGCCGCCGAGGAAGAAATCGACCACCTGGCCTGGTGTGAGCAGCGCATTCGTCAGTTGGGCAGCCATACGAGCGTGCTGAACCCACTGTTTTATGGTTTGTCGTTTGGTATCGGCGCTGCTGCCGGCCTGATCAGTGACAAGGTCAGCCTTGGCTTTGTCGCAGCGACGGAACATCAGGTGTGCAAACATCTGGATGAACACCTGGAACAGCTGCCGGCCGAAGACGAAAAGTCCCGGGCCATTCTCGAGCAGATGCGCATTGATGAAGAACACCACGCAGACAGCGCACTGGATGCGGGCGGCTTTCGCTTCCCGGCGCCGGTGCGGTTTGGCATGAGCCTGTTGGCCAAAGTCATGACCAAGAGCACCTATCGCATCTAAGTGCATTGAATCTGACCCACAAAAAAGGGCGCCACACAGGCGCCCTTTCTTTTGCCGCTTGGCGATCAACCCAACTCGATGATTTCATAATCATGAGTGATTGCCACACCGGCCGCGCCCAGCATGATCGACGCCGAGCAATACTTCTCGGCCGACAGCTCGATGGCACGCTTGACTTGGGCTTCTTTCAGCGCCCGGCCCTTCACCACGAAATGCATGTGGATCTTGGTGAACACCTTCGGGTCTTCAGTGGCGCGCTCGGCTTCCAGGAAGGCTTCGCAGCTTTCCACGGCCTGGCGGGACTTCTTCAGGATGCTGACCACGTCGAAATTGCTGCAACCGCCGACACCCAGCAGGAGCATTTCCATCGGACGTACGCCCAGGTTACGGCCACCGGCTTCCGGCGGGCCATCCATGACCACCACATGGCCACTGCCCGACTCACCGAGGAACATGGCTTCGCCCGCCCATTGGATGCGTGCCTTCATCGCCCAGACTCCACTGCTAAAAAAGGGTCGCCAGCTTAGCACAGGGCCTTGGAACCGCAGCGTCCTGCCTTCAAAGCGATCAATGACAGCGTTTGCTCGGTAAATTCCTTAATCGAGGCAGAATGTGTCTGGTAAGCTGGCGCCAATTCAATGGCGCATTGCCATCCTTTGTACAGCGTGTATCAATGCCGACATCGCTGGATAAAAAAATAAATCCAACCACACCGTGCAGTCTTTCCGGGATACAACCATGGTTGCTCTTACTCCCACACCCAAGATCAAGAATCTCGACAAGCTGCTGATGCATTGCCAGCGCCGGCGTTATCCGGCCAAGCACAACATCATCTGCGCGGGCGAACGTTCCGAAACGCTGTTCTTCATCATCAAAGGCTCGGTCACTATCCTGATCGAGGATGAAGACGGTCGCGAGATGATCATCGCCTACCTCAATACCGGCGATTTCTTCGGGGAGCTGGGGCTGTTCGAGCAAGCCGGCAAAGAGCAGGAACGCAGCGCCTGGGTGCGCGCCAAGATTGAATGCGACGTTGCCGAAATCAGTTACGCGAAATTCCGCGAATTGGCCCAGCATGATCCCGACATCCTTTACGCCCTGAGCGGCCAGATTGCCCAGCGCCTGCGCGACACCACGCGCAAAGTCGGTGACCTGGCGTTCTTTGACGTCACCGGCCGCGTGGCCCGTTGCCTGCTGGAGCTGTGCAAGCAACCGGATGCCATGACCCATCCGGACGGCATGCAGATCAAAGTCACGCGTCAGGAAATCGGGCGCATTGTCGGCTGCTCACGGGAAATGGTCGGTCGCGTACTCAAGGACCTGGAAGAGCGCAACCTGGTGCACGTCAAAGGCAAGACCATGGTGGTGTTCGGTACGCGTTAACCCGCCAGGAAGCCGGCCAGCATTTGACGGTACAAGGTATCCAGCCGGCTGATCGCATCCGGCGCGGGAAAGGCTTCATGCAGTGCGATATGGCTGTCGGCACGTACACGCTGGTCGAGGCCGCAGGCTTCATTGAAACGGTTGACCGCTGCAATCAATTCCTCGCGATCGTCATCCAGCAACAGGGCACCGTGCACCAACCCCACCGGGCGGCCGCCGCTCTGTCGCCAGCGCTGGGCGGTACCCACCATCTTGCGACCGTTGAGGTTGACGTTGTAACGACCGTCGCAAAACGCACCGTCGATTTCACCGACGGACGCATCACCGCCCAACTCAATCAATAAGTCGCAGATCGGCTGGCACAAACGCTGGTAACCGGTTTCGATGCGCCCTTGATCGCCTTCGCTGCGTGGCGGCGCGTACACCAGGGCGATATTGACGGTAGCGCCAGACTGCGGCACCGGCTCACCGCCGGTTTCACGCAGCAATACCGGCCAACCGGCATCGGCTGATACGTGGCTCGCGGCTTCAAACGCGGGCAAGCGGCTCAAGCGACGCGGCATGACCAGCGCTTGGTCGCTGGGCTGCCAGAACAGCAGCCCGAACGCTCGCTCGCCAGCGCAAACGGCCGCCAACAGGTCTTGTTCGGCAGCGAGGCCTGCTTCTACGGTCATCGATAGGGGTTGAATCATCAAACACCTACTTCTCTGAATAGACACAAAACCAATGTGGGAGCTGGCTTGCCTGCGATACAGGCACCTCGGTGTATCAGTTACACCCTGGTGATGCTATCGCAGGCAAGCCAGCTCCCACACAAGCCCGCTCCCACATTGTTGACCGCAATCCAAATCAGTCTAATGTGGAGCCGCTGACCGCCACGCCACGCTCAGGGAAGAACAAACGCTGCAGTTCCGCCCCCGGGTTCTCGGCGCGCATAAAGGTTTCGCCCACCAGGAACGAGTACACACCGCTGATTTCCATCAGTTCCACATCGGCGCGGTTAACGATGCCACTCTCGGTGATCACCAGACGGTCGCGCGGAATTCGCGGCAACAGGTCCAGCGTGTTTTCCAGGCTGACTTCAAAAGTGTGCAGGTTGCGGTTATTGACCCCCACCAACGGTGTATCGAGGGTTTTCAGTGCACGCTCCAGCTCATCGCCATCGTGGACTTCCACCAGCACATCCAGGCCAACACTTTTGGCCACGGCTGCCAACTCGGCCATCTTCACGTCATCCAGTGCAGAGACGATCAGCAGCACGCAGTCGGCGCCCAAGGCACGGGCTTCGACGATTTGGTATGGGTCGACCATGAAGTCTTTGCGGATCACCGGCAACTTGCACGCCGCGCGGGCCTGTTGCAGGAACAGGTCGCAGCCCTGGAAGTAGTCGATGTCGGTCAGGACCGACAGGCAGGTCGCGCCGCCCTTCTCGTAGCTCTTGGCAATCTCTTCAGGAATAAAGAGCTCGCGAATCACGCCCTTGCTGGGTGAGGCTTTTTTGATCTCGGCAATGACCGCGGGCTGCTTGTCCTTGGCCTGCTTTATCAGGGCATTGGCAAAACCACGCGGCGCGTCGGCGATCTTCGCTTGAGCTTCCAACTCGGCCAGGCTGACGCGGGCGCGACGCTCGGCGACTTCTTCAGCCTTGCGGGCCAGGATTTTTTCCAGAACGGTCGGAACACTCATCCTTCATTCTCCATCTTGAACACCGCAGTAAAGGCACCCAGTTCTTCGAGCTTCTCGCGAGCGAGCCCGGTGTGCAATGCATCATGTGCGAGGGCCACGCCCTCTTTGAGACTGTAGGCGTGATCGGCGGCATACAGTGCCGCGCCGGCATTGAGCACGATCATTTCGGCAGCTTTCTGGCCGTTTTCCGTTTTGCGACGCCCCAGGGCATCCCGAATCAATTCAAGCGAGGCGGCCGGGCTTTCCACCGACAGGCCATGCAGGCTCTGGCTTTTCATGCCGAGGTCTTCGGGCTCGACCCAGTACTCGGTGACTTGGTCATTCTTCAGTTCCGCCACAAAGGTCGGGGCTGCCAGGCTGAACTCGTCCAAACCGTCTTTGGAATGCACCACCAGCACATGCTTGCTGCCCAGGCGTTGCAACACCTCGGCCAAGGGGCGGCACAGCGCCTGACTGAACACACCCACCACCTGATGTTTCACACCGGCCGGATTCGTAAGCGGGCCGAGCATGTTGAACAGGGTGCGCAGGCCAAGGTCCTTGCGCGGGCCGGCGGCGTGTTTCATCGCACCGTGGTGGGATTGAGCAAACATGAAGCCAATGCCGACGCTGTCGATGCAGCGCGCCACTTGTACCGGCGTCAGGTTCAGGTAGATCCCGGCCGCTTCCAGCAAGTCGGCGCTGCCGCTCTTGCCAGACACCGCGCGGTTACCGTGCTTGGCCACGGTGCAACCGGCCGCCGCGACCACAAAGGAGGAAGCCGTCGACACGTTGAAGATATTCGCACCGTCACCGCCGGTGCCGACCACATCGACCACGCCGTCGAGGGTCTTGAGTTCGACCTTGTCGGCCAGCTCACGCATCACCGACACAGCGCCGACGATTTCGTCGATGCTTTCGCTCTTCATGCGCATCGCCATCATGAACGCGCCGATCTGCGCGTCAGTGCATTGGCCGGTCATGATCTCGCGCATCACATCGCTCATTTCAGCGGTGCTCAGGTCCAGATGGCCGACGATACGGCTCAGGGCAGTCTTGATATCCATGGAAAGTCCTTAGCGCGTGCCGCCGCTCTGCTTGAGAAAGTTAGCGAACAGCTCGTAGCCCTGCTCGGTCAGGATCGACTCGGGGTGAAATTGCACCCCTTCGATATTCAGTGTCTTGTGGCGCAGGCCCATGATCTCATCGACCGAACCGTCTTCCAGCTGGGTCCAGGCGGTCAGCTCCAGACACTCGGGCAGGGTCTCACGCTTGACCACCAGCGAGTGGTAGCGCGTGACCGTTACCGGCAGGTTCAGACCGTGGAATACGCCCAGGTCTTTATGGAACACCGGGCTGGTCTTGCCATGCATCACCTGGCGCGCGCGAACTACATCACCGCCAAAGGCCTGGCCAATGGACTGGTGGCCCAGGCACACGCCCAGGATCGGCAACTTGCCAGCGAAATATTTGATCGCCTCCAGGGACACACCGGCTTCGGTCGGCGTGCAAGGGCCTGGCGAAACCACGATGCGCTCCGGGTTCAGGGCGGCGATTTCGGCGACCGTCAGTTCGTCATTGCGCACGACCTTGACCTCGGCACCGAGCTCGCCCAGGTACTGCACAACGTTGTAGGTAAAGGAGTCGTAGTTATCAATCATCAGCAACATGTGGGTTCAAACCTCTTGAATTCACTGATTTCGAATGACCGCCTTCCGAGAGTGACCCGCTGCCAGACGCACGTTCCGGTTGCCAGGGTTAGCCGGCAAGGGGCGTCAAAACAACGGGTGAAGAAGGCAAATCGGTACAGGTCCGGCCAAGCCGGCAGAGAAAAATGTCAGGCGCGCCAACGCCAACGGGCGTGTGCCTTGACTACTCGCATCAAGAGTTTGCTGATGATCAACACGGGGAGGGTCTCATTCATACGTTCAGGCACAGTAACGTAGCCTCGCCAGCGGTGCAATATGGAGCCGCGAATACGGGGTAATCACGACGAAATCTTTATAGGAAAAAACTGTTTTCTTCACAGAGAACCCTCACTACATTGCTAGTGTTTCGCTTCCGATACAAAAACAACTAAATGGAATTTTGCATGTTCAGACCTCCGTTTTTCGCACCGCTTGCCGGCTGCCTCTTATCACTGGCCTGCGCGCAGGCGTTCGCAGCCTCCTCACCGTATTCAACCATGGTCGTTTTCGGCGACAGCCTGGCCGATGCCGGTCAGTTCCCGGATGGCTCCAATGGCGCCACGCTACGCTTTACCAACCGCACCGGCCCGACCTTCCAGGGCGATTACGGCCTGGTTTCGTCGACTTTGCTCGGTTCCCGGCTGGGTGTTGCGCCAAACGACCTGAATGCCTCCACCTCGCCGGTTCGCGCGGCGCAAGGTTTGCCCGACGGCAACAACTGGGCAGTCGGGGGCTACCGTACCGACAACATCCTGGATTCCATTACCTCGGTCTCCAACGCGGCGATTCCGCCTGGCAACCCCGGTGGCGGTACGGTGTTGCGCAGTCGCCAGGGTTATCTGCCGGCAAACGGCGGGCGAGCCGACCCCAACGCGCTGTATTTCCTGTCCGGTGGCGGCAATGACTTCCTGCAAGGCCGCGTCCTCAGCCCAGGCCAGGCTGTTGCCGCCGGCGGGCGCCTGGCCGACAGTGCCCAAGTGCTGCAACAGGCCGGCGCGCGCTACATCATGGTGTGGATGCTGCCCGACCTGGGCCTGACTCCAGCCATCAACGGCACGCCGCTGCAGGCGTCGAGTTCGGCCCTGAGCAACCTCTTCAACCAGTCACTGGTGCAGCGCCTGTCTCAGATCGATGCGCAGATCATCCCGTTGAATATTCCGCTGCTGCTCAATGAAGCCTTCGCCAACCCGGCCCGCTTTGGCCTGGCGACCGGACAAAACCTCACCGGTACCTGTTTCAGCGGCAACAGCTGCACCGCCAACCCGACCTACGGCATTGGCGGCACCAGCCCGGACCCGACCAAGCTGATCTACAACGACTCGGTCCACCCCACCATCGCCGGGCAACGCTTGATCGCCGACTACGCCTATTCACTGCTTGCGGCGCCGTGGGAACTGACCTTGCTGCCGGAGATGGCCCAAGGCACGTTGCGCGCCCATCAGGACGAACTGCGCAACCAATGGCAAGCGGACAACGGCAATTGGCAAGCCGTTGGCCAATGGCGTGCCATCGTGGCCGGTGGCGGCCAACGCCTGAACTTCGATGATCAAAACAGCTCGGCCAGCGGCGACGGCAGTGGCTACAACCTGAATGTCGGGGGCAGCTACCGGCTCGACGAAAACTGGCGCGTAGGCGTGGCAGCCGGCCTGTATCGGCAGACGCTTGAAGCCGGCGCCAGCGATTCGGACTACAAGCTCAACAGCTACATGGGCACCGCTTTCGCCCAATACCAGCAAAACCATTGGTGGGCGGACGCGGCGTTGACCGGCGGCAAACTGGACTTCGACAGCCTCAAGCGCAAGTTCGCCCTGGGCGTCAGCGAAGGCTCCGAAAAAGGCGACACCGACGGCTGGCTCTGGGCCCTCAGCGGCCGCGTGGGTTACGACATTGCCGGCGCCGGCAGCGACTGGCACCTGTCACCGTTCATCAGCGCCGACTATGCACGGGTCGAGGTCGATGGCTATTCGGAAAAGGACAGCCGCTCCACCGCACTGACCTTTGACGATCAACAACGCGACTCCAAGCGCCTGGGCGTCGGCTTGCAGGGCAGCTATCGCGTCACGCCGCAAACCCAGGTGTTTGGCGAAGTGGCCCACGAGCATGAGTTCGAAAACGACACACAGAGAGTGAAGATGTCGCTCAACAGCGTGCCAGGGATCGATTTCAAGCTGGACGGCTACACGCCACGCAGCAATTCGGATCGCTTGAGTCTGGGCGTCAGCCACAAGCTGACCCAGGAGCTGGCGTTACGGGCGGCGTATAACGTGAGCAAGGATGACAATTTGACCCAGCAAGGGGTGAGTGTGGGGGTGAGTCTGGATTTCTAAACTGCTTATAAGATCAGCGAAAAACCAATGTGGGAGCGGGCTTGCTCGCGAAGGCGGTGTATCAGCGACACATCCAGTGACTGACACTCTGCCTTCGCGAGCAAGCCCGCTCCCACAGTTGGATCTACATTTGGCTTTAGTTTTGCGGGGTTTGCTCAGCCAACGCCACCGCCCGGAACATCGCACGGCGCTTGTTCAGGGTTTCTTCCCATTCCAGCGCCGGCACCGAGTCGGCCACAATCCCGCCACCCGCCTGCACATGCAGCTCACCGTCCTTGATCACCGCCGTACGAATCGCAATCGCGGTGTCCATGTTGCCGTTCCAGGCGAAATACCCCACGGCACCGCCGTACACACCACGTTTGACCGGTTCGAGTTCGTCGATGATCTCCATCGCGCGAATCTTCGGCGCGCCCGACAAGGTGCCCGCCGGCAGAATCGCGCGCAGCGCGTCCATGGCGGTCAGGCCTTCCTTCAGCTCGCCGGTAACGTTGGAGACAATGTGCATCACGTTGGAATAGCGCTCGATGACCATCTTCTCGGTGAGCTTTACCGAGCCGATTTCCGAGACGCGGCCGGTGTCATTGCGGCCCAGGTCGATGAGCATCAAGTGCTCGGCGATTTCCTTGTCGTCGCTCAGCAGGTCTTCTTCCAGCGCCAGGTCGGCCTCTTCGGTCGCGCCGCGTGGGCGAGTGCCGGCGATTGGGCGCACGGTGATCAGGTTGTCTTCGACGCGCACCAGCACTTCCGGCGAACTGCCCACCACGTGGAAGTCGCCGAAGTTGAAGAAGTACATGTACGGCGTCGGGTTGAAGCAACGCAGCGCGCGGTACAGGTCAATCGGTGCGGCCTTGAAGTCGATGGACATGCGTTGCGACGGCACTACCTGCATGCAGTCACCGGCGAGGATGTATTCCTTGATGGTATCCACCGCGCGCTCATAGTCATCCTGAGTAAAGCTGGAGCGGAACACCGGGTCGGCAGCCGGTGGACGGCTGAGGTCCAGGCCACGGCGCGGGGTGATCGGCTGGCGCAGTTTTTCCAGCAAGGCTTCAAGGCTGGCCTGGCCTTGCTCGAAGGCATCGGCCTGGGAAGGATCCGCCAGCACAATCGCGTGCATTTTGCCGGCGAGGTTGTCGAACACCACCACCGCGTCGGAGACCATCAGCAGAATGTCCGGCACGCCCAGCGGGTCCGGGTTCGGGCATTTGCCCAGGCGTTTTTCCACGTAGCGCACGCAGTCGTAGCCGAAGTAGCCCAC
The DNA here is from genome assembly GCF_963878885.1 of Pseudomonas sp. R9.37. Lineage (NCBI taxonomy): Bacteria > Pseudomonadati > Pseudomonadota > Gammaproteobacteria > Pseudomonadales > Pseudomonadaceae > Pseudomonas > Pseudomonas sp. R9.37. The sequence continues at coordinate 18,607 of NZ_CAWNZA010000011.1, forward strand.
CAGGCCGCCGTTGAAGCGTGGCAGGCCGGCGATGGTCGGCACGTTGTAGCGCGCCTTGAAGGCTTCGACGAAGGCCAGCGGGTCTTCAACGTCGTGGCTTTCGATCTCGACGCCATCGAGCGTGATGCTCACATGATGGTCGTGCACCCGCAGCACCGTGCGGCACGGCAGGCCGATGATCGAGTAACGGCCCCACTTCTCCCCGCCTTGTACCGATTCCAGCAGGTAGGAGTTGGGCTCGTCGGCCAGTTTCAGGTAGATCGACAGCGGCGTATCGAAGTCGGCCAGGGTTTCGCAGGCCAACGGGATACGGTTATAGCCGGCAGCGGCCAAACGCAGGAATTCTTCGCGGATCATGAGGTGCCTCGTGGCTTGAGGGTCAAACGGTCAGGTGTGCAAACGTGCCGCAGCGCGGCCAGGATCAGTCAGGCGCGCCAACGCCAGCGGGCCAGGGCCTTGATGACTTTCATCCAGAGTTTGCGAGTGACCACCACGATGGGGTTTCCAGAAGGGGTTGATTCGATGTCGGGCAACGTTATCTCAGCGCCCGCTCCCAAGCAACCGGGGATTAACAGACGCAGGTCATCAATCACCAGCGCCGGCGCTTCTTCGGCAATCGGTCGGCCATGGTTATAGCCGTAACTGAGCGCCACACACTGCACGCCCGCAGCTTTGGCGGCCAGCACATCACTGCGCGAGTCACCGACAAACAACGACTGGGAGGCCGGGATATTGGCCATTTTCATCACGAAGAACAGCGCCGCCGGGTCGGGTTTCTTCTGCGGCAACGTATCGCCACCGATGATCCAGCGGAAGTAACGGCCGATCTTCATGTGATCCAACAACGGCGCGACAAAACGCTCCGGTTTGTTGGTGATCAGGGCCATTTCCACGCCCTGCTTGTGCAGCCACTTGAGCGTGTCGCGTACGCCGGGGTAAACCACGCTCAGCTCGTGGCCGTTTTCATAGGCCGCGTTGAACAACTCCAGGGCGTGCTCAGCCTCCACATCATCGACACCTTCGGCATCGATGTTGTTGGCCAAGGCCCGGCGCACCAGCATCTGCGCGCCGTTGCCGACCCACATGCGTACCGACTCGATCCCTGCAGGCTTGCGCCCCAGCTTGAGCAGCATCTGGTCCACCGCCGCTGCCAGGTCCGGCACCGAGTCGATCAAGGTACCGTCCAGATCGAACATCACCAGCCGTGGCAGCTTGCCGGGGAACAGCTGCTCAAAGCCGCTCATGGACGCGCCAGCGCCAGTTCGGCACGCATCGTGTCGATGACGGCCTGGTAGTCCGGCGCATTGAAGATCGCCGAACCGGCCACAAAGGTGTCGGCGCCGGCGGCAGCGATTTCACGGATATTGTTGACGTTGACCCCACCGTCGATTTCCAGGCGGATGTCACGGCCCGACGCATCGATCAGCGCGCGGGCTTCACGCAGTTTGTTCAGGGTGCCGGGAATGAATTTCTGCCCGCCAAAGCCTGGGTTGACGCTCATCAGCAAGACCATGTCGACCTTGTCCATCACGTACTCGAGCACGCTCAGCGGAGTGGCAGGGTTGAACACCAGGCCTGCCTTGCAGCCGCCTTCGCGGATCAGTTGCAGGGTGCGATCGACATGCAGTGTGGCTTCCGGGTGGAAGGTGATGTAAGTCGCGCCGGCCTCGATGAAGTCGCCGACAATACGGTCCACCGGGCTGACCATCAGGTGCGCATCGATTGGCGCGGTGATGCCGTACTTGCGCAGCGCCGCGCAGACCATCGGGCCGATGGTCAGGTTGGGCACGTAGTGATTGTCCATGACATCGAAGTGCACGAAGTCGGCGCCGGCGGCCAACACCTTGTCCACTTCTTCACCCAGGCGGGCGAAATCGGCGGAGAGAATCGATGGAGCGATAACGAAGGGCTGCATGACGCACCTTTTTTGAGCTAAATCACGATGGCGCGCATTGTATACCTCATGCTTTGCTGCGCGCACCGTGACCTAACTCAACGGTTAGTAAGCCGCCCGGTAGATTTTCTCGATATCCGCCGCGCTGAGCTTGCGCGGGTTGTTGCGCATCAAGCGTTCAATGCCCGCTGCTTCCGTGGCCATGGCAGGGATCGCGTCCTCGGGAACCCCGAAGCTGCGCAGGCCCGCCGGGATCTCCACTGCAGCGCACAGTCGCGTCATCGCCTCGACGGCCTGGTCGGCGGCATCGTTGACACTCAAGCTGCTGACATTCACGCCCATGGCCTGGGCAATGTCCTGCATGCGCTCCACACACGCCAACTTGTTCCAGTGCATCACATAGGGCAGCAACAGTGCGTTGCTCACGCCGTGGGCGATATTGAAACGCCCGCCCAGCGGGTACGCCAAGGCGTGCACGGCGCCGACCCCGGCATTGCCGAAGGCCATGCCGGCCATCAGGCTGGCGGTGGCCATGTCGTCGCGGGCCTGCAGATTGGCCGGGTTGGCGTAGGCTTTGGGCAGCGCGTTGGCGATCAGCTTGATCGCGCCAATCGCCAGGGCGTCGGTGATCGGCGAGGCATTCAGCGACAGGTAGGATTCGATGGCATGCACCAACGCGTCCACGCCACTGGCGGCGGTGACACTGCGCGGGCACGTGAGGGTCATTTGCGGGCTGATCAGCGCGACATCCGGCAGCAAGTAATCGCTGACAATGCCCTTTTTCAACTGTGCCGCCTTGTCGGAGAGGATCGCCACATTGGTCACCTCCGAGCCGGTGCCGGCCGTGGTCGGGATGGCAATCAGCGGCGGGCCTTTGCGCGGCACCTGGTCGACGCCGAACAAATCCGCCAGCGCGCCGTGGTAACCGGCATAGGCCGCGACGCTCTTGGCAATGTCGATGGCACTGCCACCGCCCACGCCGATCAAGCCGTCATGCCCACCTTCGCGGTACACGCGCATGCAGTCTTCGACGATGGCGATTTCCGGGTCGGGCAGCACGCGGTCGAAGATTTCATAGGTACGCTCGCCCACGTGTTCGAGCGCCAGCGCCACGGTGCCGGACTTGACCAGCGCGGCGTCGGTGACAATCAGCGGGTTATCCACATCCAGGCGCGTGAGCTCAAAGGCCAGTTGTTCGATGGCGCCAGCGCCGGTCAGCAGTTTGTGGGCGATCTTGAATGAGGAAGTACTCATGTGCGCGGCCTCTTATTAATGATGGGCTGGCACAAGAGTAGCTGGGTATTTTGGGTTGCCTAGCATTCAGGGTCTGAATGGTTATTCCCGACTCAACACATAACCAATGTGGGAGCGGGCTTGCTCGCGAATGCGGTAGGTCAGTCAGTGTATGTGTTACTGATAGACCGCATTCGCGAGCAAGCCCGCTCCCACATTTTGATCTCCTCTGGGCTTTAGACCTGGGCGGTACGCAGTTTTTCGCTACGGCCGCGCAGCCATTCAAGCGTCAGCAACAGCAGCACCGAGAAGGCAATCAACAGCGTGGCCGCTGCGGCAATCGTCGGGCTGAGGTTTTCGCGGATGCCGCTGAACATCTGCCGCGGCAAGGTCGCTTGCTCAGGGCCGGCAAGAAACAGCGTCACTACGACCTCGTCAAACGAGGTGGAAAAGGCAAACAGCGCCCCGGAAATCACCCCCGGCGCGATCAGCGGCAAGGTGACCCGGCGAAACGCGGTCAGCGGTGAAGCGCCCAGGCTGGCCGCCGCCCGCACCAGGTTATGGTTAAAGCCCTGCAACGTCGCCGACACGGTGATGATCACAAACGGCACGCCCAGCACCGCGTGCACCACAATCAACGAGAAGAAGCTGTTGCCCAGCCCCAACGGCGCAAAGAACAAGTAACTGGCCACACCGATGATCACCACCGGCACCACCATCGGCGAAATCACCAGGGCCATCACCAGCGCCTTGCCGGGGAAATTGCCGCGCGTCAGGCCAATCGCCGCCAGCGTGCCGAAGACCATGGCCAGCACCGTGGCGGCCGGGGCGACGATGATGCTGTTCTTCAGCGCGCGCATCCATTCGGCCGAGGCAAAAAAATCCTGATACCAATGCAGCGAGAAGCCTTGCAGCGGGTACACCAGGAAACTGCCGCTGTTGAACGACAGCGGGATAATCACCAACACCGGCAAAATCAGGAACAGCAGGATCAAGCCGCACAGGATCCGCAAGCTGTAGAACCACACCCGCTCCACCGGTGACATATAAGGGCTCAGCATCGCAAGGTCTCCTCAGCTCAGGCGCAGGCGACTGGCGCCCACCAACCGGTTATAGATCAGGTACAGCACCACGGTCGCCAGCAGCAACAAACCGCCCAAGGCCGTGGCCATGCCCCAGTTGATGCTGGTGTTGGTGTAGAACGCGACGAAGTAGCTGACCATTTGGTCGTTCGGGCTGCCGAGCAGCGCCGGGGTGATGTAGTAACCAATCGCCAGGATGAACACCAGCAGGCAACCGGCGCCCACCCCGGCGTAGGTCTGCGGGAAGTACACGCGCCAGAAGCTCGCGAACGGGTGGCAACCCAGGGAAATCGCCGCGCGCATGTAGGTGGGCGAGATGCCTTTCATCACGCTGTAGATCGGCAGAATCATGAACGGCAACAGGATGTGCACCATCGAGATGTACACCCCGGTGCGGTTGAACACCAACTCCAAAGGCTGATCGATCAGGCCCATGCCCATGAGTGCGCTGTTGATCAGCCCGCCGGACTGCAGCAACACGATCCACGCCGCCACCCGCACCAGAATCGAGGTCCAGAACGGCAGCAGCACCAGGATCATCAGCAGGTTGCTTTTACGGGCCGGCAGGTTGGCCAGCAGGTAGGCCAATGGATACGCCAGCAGCAGGCAGACAAAGGTGATCACCAGGCCCATCCAGAACGTGCGGGCAAAGATGTCCAGGTAGATCGCCTGATCAGGCGTGGCCGGGGCCACTTCGCCGAGGTCGTCGATGCGGTGATCGACCGCCGCCAGCAGGTAGTACGGCGTAAGGCTGCTGGTGTTGCGCCGGATCGCCTGCCAGTACGCCGGATCGCCCCAGCGTTCGTCGAGGCCTTCCAGCGCTTCTTTATAAGAGCCAGGCGCTTCGGTAAACGGCAGCGCCCGCGCGGTTTTGGTCAGCAGGCTACGGTAGCCGGCCAGTTCCATGTTCAAGCGTTTGGACAGGTCGCCCAAGGTCTGGTTTTTGCGCGCTTCGCCCAGGTCTTCGCTGAGCGCCTGGTAGACCGGCTCACCCGGCAGACCACGACCGTCCCAGGTCTTGACCGCCACCACGGTACGCGGCAAACCGCCTACCACTTCCGGGTTGCCGACGCTTTTGTAGAGCAGCGCAACAATCGGCACCAGAAACACCAGCAGCAAAAACAGCACCAGCGGCGCAATCAAGGCCTGGGCCTTCCAGCGGTTGAGCCGCTCGGCACGCGCCAGGCGCTGCTTGAGGGTGGGGCTGGGAATGGCGATAACCATGGCAAACTCCGGAACTTGAAATGAAAGCACTCTGCCCAACACAGCGAATCTCACATGGGAACGGGCTTGTGTGGGAGCGGGCTTGCTCGCGAATGCGGTGCATCAGTCGCCTCAAGTGTTGACTGTCACACTGCATTCGCGAGCAAGCCCGCTCCCACACTTACTGGTTCCCACAGGATTTAGCGGTGTTGCTGGTTACTTGGCCGCCCACGAATTGAAGCGCTGCTCGAGCTGCTCGCCGTTATCCGCCCAGAAGCTCACGTCGATCTGCACCTGGTTGGCAATGTTCTCCGGCGTGGTCGGCATGTCTTTGAGCACATCTTTGGCCAGCAACGGCACGGCCTGGGTGTTGGCCGGGCCGTAGGCGATGTTTTCCGAGTAGGTCTTCTGCTGCTGCGGCTGTACCGAGAAAGCGATGAACTTCTTCGCCGCTTCGGCGCGGTCCTTGGCCAGCCCCTTGGGAATGGCCCAGGCATCGAAGTCGTAGATGCCGCCGTTCCACACCACTTTCAGGTTGCTTTCTTTTTGCACGGCAGCAATGCGGCCGTTGTAGGCCGAGCTCATCACCACGTCACCCGAGGCGAGGTACTGCGGCGGTTGTGCGCCGGCCTCCCACCACTGGATCGACGGCTTGAGCTCGTCGAGCTTCTTGAACGCGCGGTCCTGGCCGTCTTTGCCGGCCAGCACTTTGTACACGTCCTTCGGCGCCACGCCGTCGGCCATCAAGGCAAATTCCAGGGTGTATTTGGCGCCCTTGCGCAGGCCGCGCTTGCCCGGGAATTTCTTGGTGTCCCAGAAATCCGCCCAGCTGGTTGGAGCGGTGGCCAGTTTGTCGGCGTTGTAGGCCAGCACGGTGGACCACACAAAGAAGCCCACACCGCACGGCTGGATCGCGCCCTTCACGTAGTCCGCGCTATTGCCGAACAGCTTGGGGTCGAGGGGCTCGAACATGTCTTCGTCGCAGCCACGGGACAGTTCCGGCGATTCCACTTCCACCAAGTCCCAGGACACGCTCTTGGTGTCGACCATGGCTTTGACCTTGGCCATTTCACCGTTGTACTCACCGGCGACGATCTTGCCGTTGCCCGCGCTTTCCCACGGTGCGTAGAAGGCTTTGACCTGGGCCGCCTTGTTCGCGCCGCCAAAGGACACGACCGTCAGGTCCGGGCCTGCCATGGCCTGTGTCGCGCCCATCAAGCCGATGACCAGGGCGGAATATTTAAGGGATCTCAACATTGTTGTTCTCTCCACGTGCAGGGTTGGTGAAGCCATGGGGCGATTAATTCGCCTCTAGAAGTGGGTCGAGTGCGCGAACGTGCTCGACTTGCCAGCCAATCGGTACCACGTCGCCGACCGCCAGGGCTGGGTCCAGCTCGGCAATCGGTTGTTTCACAAAAAAATCGGTCTTGCCGCAGACTTCCAGGCGCACACGCACGTGGTCGCCCAGGTAGATGAACTCGGCCACGCGCCCGGAGAAGCGGTTCACGCAGGATTCGCTGGAGCCATTGAGGCTGACGCGCTCCGGGCGTACCGACAACGTCACCGGCCCGCCGAGCTGGCCGACATTCACCGCCAGCGCCTCGACCTTTTCACCGCGCGCCAGCTCCACCACGCAACGCTCGCCTGTGTGGCTGTGCAGGCGGCCATTGAGGCGATTGTTCTCGCCAATGAAGTTGGCCACAAAGGTGTTTTTCGGTTCTTCGTACAAGGTGCGCGGCGCGGCAATCTGCTGGATCTCGCCCTGGTGGAACACCGCCACGCGGTCGGACATGGTCAGCGCTTCGCCCTGGTCGTGGGTCACGTACACCACGGTGACGCCCAGGCGCTGGTGCAGGTGCTTGATCTCCATCTGCATGTGTTCGCGCAGTTGCTTGTCGAGGGCGCCGAGGGGTTCGTCCATCAGCACCAGCTGGGGTTCGAACACCAGCGCTCGCGCCAAGGCCACGCGCTGTTGCTGGCCGCCGGAGAGTTGCGCCGGGTAACGCTGGGCGAAGGCATCGAGCTGAACCATGCTCAGCACCCGTTTGACCCGCTCGCTGACGTCGGTCTTGCTCAAGCCACGCACCGACAGTGGAAAGGCCAGGTTCTCGGCGACGGTCATGTGCGGGAACAGCGCGTAGTTCTGGAACACCATGCCGATGTCGCGTTTGTGCGGCGGCACGTTGTTGATGGAGCGCCCGGCCAGCAGGATTTCCCCTGCAGTCGGGGTCTCGAACCCGGCGAGCATCATCAGGCTGGTGGTCTTGCCTGAACCGGACGGCCCGAGCAAGGTGAGGAACTCGCCCTTGCGAATCTCCAGGTTGAGGTCTTTGACGATCAGGTTCTCGCCGTCGTAGCTCTTCTGCACGCCACGAAAGCTGACCAGCACATCATTTGAATCCACCTCGCTCATACCCACACCTTTTGTTTTGGACGGCTGTGGCACAAGCGTAGTCCAGGCGCGAGGCCCCGGAAATCGGGGGCCAGGAGAGATTTGCATCAGCAGGATGGAAGGTTCGGGGTAGGGATTGCCCTACACCGATGGCGGGGATGGGACAGGGCCGCTACAAAGGGCTGGCTACAAGCGGCAAGAATGGGCGCGGCGGTATTTTCGCGGTGTCGTTATTGGGCATGCCGCCTGCCACCGATCATTCTCACGCTGCGCGTGGAAATCATCATGGGTCACAACAGTTTGTGTTCCATGGCGTACTTCACCAACTCAGCCAATGAAGTGATGTTGAGCTTTTGCATCAAACGCGCCTTGTGCGTGCTGATGGTCTTGCTGCTCAGCGCCAACTGCTGGGCGATGTCATTGACATTAGCACCCTGGGCCAGGCGCTCGAACACCGAAAACTCACGCTCCGACAGCAGCGAATGCAGCGGCCGCGCATCGGTGAGTCCGACCTCAAAGACCATGCGGTCGGCCAGGTCCGGGTCGATGTAACGCCCGCCCGCCGCGACTTTGCGAATCGCCGTCAGCAGCAGCGCCGGATCACTGTCCTTGGTGGCGTACCCGGCCGCGCCGACTTTCAAGGCGCGGGCGGCCATCTGCGCTTCATCGTGCATCGACAGCACCAGAATCGCCGGCGGATTGTGCAGCGCGCGGATACGCGCAATCGCTTCCAGGCCATTCACGCCAGGCATCGAGATATCCAGCAACACCACCTCGCACGCGACATGGCGCAAGGTCTCCAGCAATTGCTCGCCATTGCTGGCCTCGCCGACCACCAGCAGGTCTTTGGCCAGGCCGATCAATTGCTTGATGCCTTCACGGACGATGGTGTGGTCTTCGGCTACCAATACGCGAATCACAGGGGCTTCCTCTTGTGGTTATGCATCCAACGGCACCGTGACACTCAAGGTGGTGCCCTCCCCCGGTTCGCTGTGCAGGCTCAGTTGCCCGCCCATCATCAGCACGCGCTCGCGCATGCCGACGACGCCAAAGGACACCGGGCGACCCTGGGTTTCGACGAACCCGACGCCGTCATCGCTGATGGTCAGCCGCAGGTCGGCGCCCTCCACGCTCAACGTCAGCTCGACAGTATGCGCCTGGGCATGGCGCATCACATTGGTCAGCGCCTCCTGCAGGATGCGGAACAGGCCGATGGCCTTGGCATCACTCAGGGCCGGCAGGTTTTCCGGGACTTGTACCAGGCAGGGGATGTGGGTGCGGGCCTCGAAGCGCCGGGCTTGCCATTCGATGGCCGAAGCGATGCCGGCGTCAAGAATCGGCGGGCGCAGCGCGGTCGCCACATCGCGTACGAGCTGGAACAACTGCGCGATCAGGCGCTTCATGCTGTTCAAGCGCTCGTTCAGGCCTGGGTCCAGTTGGGCATAGGCCAGCTCGCACATCGAGGTTTCCAGCTTGAGTACCGTGAGCATCTGCCCGAGTTCGTCGTGCACCTCACGGGCGATACGCGCCTTTTCTTCTTCGCGCACGGTTTCCAGGTGGGCCGACAGCTCGCGCAGTTGTGTTTCGCTTTGCTGCAAGGCGGCCACATAACGGCGGCGCTCGGTGACGTCATTCAGGTAGACCACCAGGTATTCGGCATCGGCAAAGCGCAGGAAACTCAACGACACGTCGGCCGGCAGGATGCTGCCGTCGGCGCGCACGCAATCGGTCGCGAAGGTTTGCGGGCCTTCCTCGCTGGCACGCGCGCGCTTCCACACATTGAGCCAGCGGTCCATGTTCAGGGTCGGGTCGAAATCGATCAGCGGTCGCTCGATCAGCGCGCCCGGCCCATAGCCCAGCATGGTTTCGGCGGCGCGGTTGGCGTAACGCACATGGCTGTCCCAATTGACCCACAGGATGCCGACGGTGCTTTGATCGATGGAGAACTGCGTCAGCCGCAAGGCCTCGGCGCCGGCAGCGCGTGCGGCACTTTCTTCACGGGCAGCCAGCAGGTGGTGTTCGAGCACGCGCTGGTGGCGGCGTTGCCAGAACACCACCGCGAGGCTGGCGAGCAAGAACATCGCCAACAGCAGGCTGAGGTTTTGCCACAGGCCCGGCGATTGTGTCAGTTGCGGGTATTTAGGTTGCAGCCAGCGGCTGTGCAATTGGTCGAGGTCGCGGGCCGGTATCGCGCGCAACGCGCTTTGCATGATGCCCGCCAGTTCCGGCCATTCGCGGCGGGTGGCCACGCGCAGCAATTGCGGCAGGCCGATGTCGCCGACCACCGTCAGCCCGGCAAACTCGGCCTCACCGGACAAGCGGCTCAATTGCGCCTCATCCACCACGGCATAACGCGCCTGCTGGCTCACCAGCAATTGCAGGGCCTGGCGCTCCATGGGCACGCCTTGCAGGTTGAGGTTGGGATAGTTGCTGCGCAGGTAATCGGCCACCGTGCTGGGCATGCGTATGGCAACGCGAGAAAGCTCGTCGAGTTTTTCCAGCTCTACCGCGCCGCCGCCTTCGCGGATGCCGACGATATGCTGGGGCACGCGCATATAAGGGTCGCTGAATAACCACAGGCGCAAGCCGGCCGGTGTTTGCTGCAGGCCGGGGGCGATATCCACCTCGCCGTCGCGCACAGCAGCGTCCAATTGCTCCTGGCTGGGGAAGTTGCGCCAGGTCAGCTCGATGTTCAGCGCCTTGGCCAACCATTGCATCAGCTCGACATTGGCCCCGGACAAGCGCTGCAGGCGCCGATCGTATTGCGCGTACGGCGCCTGCAATACCAGGCCCACGCGCAGCTCCGGATGCTGGGCCAGCCACTCACGCTGCTGCGCATTGAGCGGCGCCTGCGGTATGGCAGGCGCGGGCGCAGCCTTCGTCATCAAGGCAAAGCACAAACCGCCGATAACCAGCAGACAGCGAAAACCCATGATCCACGTCTCACATCACTGACAAATACTGACCAACCCATTAGGCTGCTGGAATCACTTCTGGCCGGGAATTAACGATGCCCTTTATCCACCGTTCGGCACTGCCAGCATTGTGCCTGTCGCTGCTATTTACCAGCGCCTTTTCTGTGCAGGCCGCCGACGCGCCTGCACCCGCCGCCGAAAAACCGGCTGAACGCCAACCCCTGCCCGAGCGCAGCCAGGAAGAAGCCAGCGCCCTGGAGCGTCAGGTTCCGCAACAGGAACAGCAACAATTGCAGGCCGGCAGCGATTCATTCCTGGCCCTGTGGAAGCCGGCCAACAGCGCCGAGCCCGAAGGCGTGGTGATTATCGTACCGGGCGCCGGGGAAAGCGCTGACTGGCCGCAAGCAATCGCACCGTTGCGGCGCAAATTACCCGACGCCAATTGGGCCACGCTGAGCCTGTCGCTGCCGGACGTGAACGTCGACACCTTGCCGCCGCGCGTCCTGGAATCGCCCAAGGCCGCCGTCGATACCAGCAGCAAAGACGGCAGCACCGCGGCCAAACCCATCGAACAAGCCGCCAGCGCCGAAGCCGAAGGCACCGACCCTGCGGTAGTGCCGGGCGCCGATGAACAAGACAAGACCGACGCCAAACGCATCTTCGACCGCATCGATGCCGCCGTTGCCTTTGCCCAGACCCAGAGCGCACGCAGCGTGGTGCTGCTCGGCCACGGCACGGGCGCCTGGTGGGCGGCGCGTTACTTGAGCGAGAAACAACCGTCCCAGGTGCAAAAGCTGGTGATGGTGGCAGGCAAGACGCCGGCGGCCAGGCAGCCAGACCTGCAACAATTGGCCCCGGCGTTGAAAGTGCCAACGGCGGATGTTTTCTACCAGGACGGCGCTCAGGAGCGTAAAAATGCACTGGCCCGCATCCAGGCCGCCAAGCGTGGGAAGAATGCCGGCTATAAACAGGTGTCACTCAAGACCTTGCCCGGCAACAGTTCGGCTGAGCAGGAACAGTTGTATCGGCGGGTTCGCGGGTGGTTGAGCCCGCAGACTGCTGCTGAGTAACCTTGATCTGATAACCCAATCAACTGTGGGGAACTGGCTTGCCTGCGATAGCGGGCTGTCAGTGACAACTGTTTAGCTGACACACCGCTATCGCCGGCAAGCCAGCGCCCACACGAATGGAGTTGGCAACTCGGGATTTGTGCTGGTTAGCGAAAATCCCGGCGCTCGCGAATCAACGCATAAGCGTTATGCAGCTCACGGGTTCGCTCGGTCGCTTCGCGCACCTGTGCGGCGCTGGCGCCAGTGCCGGCAATCTTGTCCGGGTGGTGGCGACTGAGCAGGCGGCGATAGGCGCGTTTGATCACACTCGGTTCGCTGGTGGACGTGACCCCCAAAATTCGCATCGCGTCCTGATAGGCGCCCGCACGATTGGCCAACGGCTTGCGCTCCTGCACGTAATCGGCAGCCAGCGCCTGCAGCTGCTGAGGCGTCCAGCCGAGCCATTTGCCCCACAGGTCGATCAAGTCGCGCTCGGCGTTATCCGCCTTGCCGTCCGCCCAGGCCATGCGCCAACAGGCGCGCAGTAAACCCTCTGCGGCATGGGGCTGGGCCTTGAGCACGCGCAGGTAATGGCGCACTCGGTCGGAACCGGACTTGCCTCGATTGAACGCGCTGATCGCCCGGCGCTGGGCCGACTCGGTCATGTCCAGCGCACGCATCTCCTGGCGCGCCTGCTGGATATGCCCATCCACCACGCGGCCATTGCTCTTGGCCAGGCGCCCCAACAGCACGAACAGCAGTTCGTCATTGCGCAACGCCGGGCGCCCGCCCAGGCGCTCGCGCAGTTGCGCCCAACTTTGCAGCTGAAGGCGGCGATCCAGCGCCTGCCCCAGCAATGCTCCCAACAAGGCCCCCGGAATACTGGCAATGGCAAAGCCAGCCCCGGCACCGATCAGTGTCCCTGGCCACAACATCTTATTGCCCCGCAGTCAGCAAGGTTTCAACCTGCGCCAGACGCTCCAGCGTGCCGACATCAATCCAGCGTCCCGTCATGTGTTCCCCCGTTACCAGACCTTTGGCCATGGCCGTGCGCAGCAGCGGCGCCAGCTTGAAGGCACCGGCACTGCAACCCGCGAACAATTGAGGGTCGAGCACTGAAATGCCACTGAAGGTCAGGTTATCGGCACCGGGCGCCGCATCATGAAGCACCCCTTGATCCAGGTAGAAATCGCCGCCGGAGGGGTGATGCGCCGGGTTATCCACCATCACCAGATGCGCCAGGCCCTGAAGTGGCCGGCGCAATTGGGTGAAGTCGTAGTCGGTCCAGATATCGCCATTGACCACCAGGAAGGGCTCGTCACCCAGCAACGGCAATGCCTGGAAAATCCCGCCGCCGGTTTCCAGCGGCTCGCCTTCGGCCGAATACTGGATGCGCAGGCCAAACTGCGCACCGTCGCCCAAGTAGCTTTCGATCTGCTGGCCGAGCCACGCATGGTTGATCACGATTTCGCTGAAGCCGGCCTTGGCCAGCGCCTCAAGGTGATACTCGATCAGCCGCTTGCCGCCCGCCTGCACCAGGGGTTTGGGCGTGTGCAAGGTCAACGGGCGCATGCGCTCACCCTTGCCGGCCGCCAGGATCATGGCTTTCATACGCTCGCCTCGACAGGTTGGCGCAGGCTGGCAAGCAGTTCGCCCAACTCGGCCAGCTCAGGACGGTCTGCCAGCACCGCTTCTATATAAGCAAAGAAGCGCGGCACGTCCGCCAGGTAGCGTGGCTTGCCGTCGCGATGGCAGATACGCGCGAAGATACCGATCACCTTGAGGTGACGCTGCACGCCCATCAAGTCACTGGCACGCTGGAATTCTTCGAAATCGGCCTGTACCGGAATGCCCAGTTGCCCGGCACGCTCCCAATAGCCCCGTTGCCACGCGCGTACGCGCGCTTTCGGCCAACTGAGGAAGGCATCCTTGAACAGGCACGTGATGTCGTAGGTGACCGGGCCGTAGACGGCGTCCTGGAAATCCAGCACACCGGGGTTCGGTTCGCTGATCATCAGGTTGCGCGGCATATAGTCGCGATGCACCAGCACTTTAGGCTGGGCCAGGGCGCTGTCGATCAAGTGATCGCTGACGCGCTGCCACAAGGCCTGTTGCTGGGTATCCAACTCGATACCCAAGTGCCGGCGAACGTACCATTCCGGAAACAGTTCCAGCTCGCGGCGCAACAAGGCGACGTCATAGCTGGGCAGCGGCGCGTCCATCGGCAATTGCTGAAAAGCCAGCAACGCATCGATGGCATCGGCGAACAATGGATCGGCGTTTTGCTCGTCAATCACGTCCAGATAGGTTTTTTTGCCCAGGTCATTAAGCAAAAGAAAGCCGCGCGGCAAATCTTCTGCATAAATTTTTGGCACATTTATTCCTGATTTCGCCAGCAAATCAGCGATATCGACGAAAGGTTTGCAGTTTTCCTGGGGGGGTGGCGCGTCCATTACGACGAAACTTTGCCCACCGCCTTCCCACCGGAAGTAACGCCTGAAACTCGCGTCGCTGCTGGCCGCGGTCAATGTGGCCGGGGGTACGGCGCCCCAGTCCTGAGCGTTGAAAAGGATCGGCAACTGCTCATCCAGCCAGACTTTCAGCTGTTGTAAACGTAGATCTTGCTCGGGCATTACAAGGGTCTCCGACGGCGCTAGCCGTCAAGCGGGTCATGCTTTATTATCACGCATCTTTTTCAGACCATCGAGAGGCGTGCGGCCCACACCGCGGGCAGATGGCACGCAGGAAGCCCGGACTAATAAGATGGCATTGAAATCCCCCGCGTTTCGTAGAAAATTTCCGTTGCTGGTAACCGGCAGTCTGCTGGCCATGCAACCTTTCGCCACCTCATTCGTGGTCGCCGCGGAACAGTATGACTGCTCAGTCTCTGCTTCGGGTGCCTGGGATTGCGCGCCGAAAACCGCCGCAGCCCCGTTGCCACCACGCCCGGTGCATGACGGCGCAGCCGTCAGCTCGGCCGGCAGCACGGCGCAAGCCAATGCTGACGGCAGCGCCGAGGCCGAACCGAAGACCGCTCTGGTCACCGAAGCCAAGGGCCGTGGCCTGCGTTCGCGCAGCGCCGACTACAGCCACCTGGACTGGGTGCCTCGCGAGAAGCTGACCGCAGCCCAACTGGCTGAAACCGGTCCTTATTGCTCCGGCGCGTACATCGAACCGGTTCGTCCTGGCATGAACGACAAGACGAACAAGAGCGATGCGCCGACCTTCATCGGTGCCAAGGCCTCGCGTTATGAGCAGGAACAACAGGTCGCGACCCTGGCCGGTGACGTTGTCATGCGTCAGGGCAGCATGCAGCTGGAGGCTCAGGAAGCCAGCCTGTATCAGGCCGAGAACCGTGGCGAGCTGAACGGCAACGTGCGTCTGCGCGACAACGGCGCCCTGATCGTGGGCGACCATGCCCAGGTCCAGCTCGACACCGGTGCCGCCCAGATCGACAACGCCGAATACGTGCTGCACAAATCGCGTATCCGCGGTAACGCGCTGTACGCCAAGCGTGCCGAGAACGCGATCATCCGTCTCAAGGACGGTACGTACACCACCTGCGAGCCGGACAGCAACGCCTGGCAGCTCAAAGGCAACAACATCACGTTGAACCCGGCCACCGGTTTCGGTACGGCGACCAACGCGACGTTGCGGGTCAAGAACATTCCGATCCTGTACACCCCGTATATCTACTTCCCGATCGACGACCGTCGTCAATCCGGCTTCCTGCCGCCAAGCTTCAGCACCGGCAGCGAAACCGGCTTTACCCTGGTTACGCCGTACTACTTCAACCTGGCACCGAACTACGATGCCACGTTGTATCCGCAGTACATGACCAAGCGCGGCATGATGGTGGAAGGCGAATTCCGCTACCTCACCAAGTCCAGCGAAGGTCAGTTCGGCGGCGCGTACCTGAACGATGACAGCGACGAGCGGAAAAAGCAGACCGACTACGAAAGCACCCGCTACATGCTCAACTGGCAGCATAAGGGCGGGCTGGATTCGCGTCTGACGACCCAGGTCGACTACACCAAGATCAGCGACCCTTACTTCTTCCAGGACCTGAAAACCTACCAGGAAGGTATTCAGGCGCAGGACTTCGTAAACCAACAGGGTTCCGTGACTTATCGCGGCGATTCCTATCAGGCGCGCTTGAATCTCCAGTCTTATCAACTGGCGACCGTTTCGCAGATCACCCCGTATGACCGGCTGCCGCAGCTGACCTTCAATGGTACGTTGCCTTACCATCCAGGCGGCGTGGACTTTGCCTATGAGACCGAGGCTGTAAGGTTCGATCGGGATCTTCAAACCGGTAACTACACGGATAAAGACGGTGGGCCGTTTGATCCAGTGACGGGAATTACAGGTACACCTCGGCTGGATACCAACGTATTTGGTTTAAACCGTGCCAACGGTACGCGTCTGAACCTGGCACCCAGCATTTCCCTGCCGATGACTGCGAGCTACGGGTACATCACGCCGAAGCTCAAGTACGTTTACACCAAGTACGACCTTGACCTGGACAACACTGGCAAGGCTGACCTGGTGACCAATAGAGGTGGCGCCTCGGCGTTGGGTGAGAGTTTCAGCAGCTCACAGGATCGCGCTGTTCCAATCGCCAGCATCGACAGCGGCCTCTACTTCGACCGCAACACTCAATGGTTCGGCGAAAACTATCGTCAGACCCTTGAACCGCGCATGTTCTATCTCTACGTTCCAGAGAAGGATCAGAAAGACATCCCGGTATTTGATACCAGCGAGAGCGTGTTCAGCTACTCATCGCTGTTCCGGGACAACCGCTTCTCCGGCTCGGACCGTATAGGCGACGAAAACAAACTGTCGTTTGGCTTGACCAGCCGTTGGATTCAAGACAACGGCTTTGAACGCCAGCGTGCATCCATCGGTCAGGCCGTTTACTTCAAGGATCGCGAAGTTCAACTGCCTGGCATCGATGCCAATACACGTGACGACGCTCATTCGAAAGTCTCGCCAATCGCGTTGGAATACGAGTTCCGCTTCAACCGTGACTGGCGCGCCACTGCCGACTACAACTGGGACACCGAGAGCCACACCCCTCGCTCCGGCAGCGCGATGTTCCACTACCAGCCGGAAGACAACCCGAACAAGATCATCAACCTCGGTTACCGCTACCGCAACGACCAAGTGGTCTACAACCAGCTGACCGGAAAATGGCAGTTTGGTGGCGACTACGGCACCGAGGGGCAGCCAAACTTCATCAAGGATTACTACAAAATCCAGCAACACGATTTCTCGATGATGTGGCCGATCATTCCTCAGTGGAACCTGATCACCCGCTGGCAGTATGACTATGCGCGCAACCGTACCCTGGAAGCATTCGGTGGTTTCGAGTACGACAACTGCTGCTGGAAACTGCGCGTCATCAACCGTTACTGGGTTTCCAACGACGAATACAGCCAGATCGCCCCGCTGAACGAAAAGGGTGACCACGGGCTCTTCTTCCAGATCGTCCTTAAAGGACTCGGCGGCCTGACCGGCGCCAAGGTAGAGAGCTTCCTCGACAAAGGCATTGAAGGTTATCGTGAACGTGAAGACCAAGCTTTCTGATTGTCTGCGCCCGCTAGTACTGGGCGCACTGTTCCTGGGGACCGCTTCGGCACACGCCGCGGTCCAACCGCTGGACAAGGTTGTGGCCATCGTCGATAACGACGTGATCATGCAGAGCCAACTCGACCAACGGGTCAAGGAAGTTCAGCAAACCATCGCCAAGCGTGGCGGCGGCGTACCACCTACCAGCGTGCTGGACCCACAGGTTCTGGAGCGCCTGATTGTCGAAAACCTGCAACTGCAGATCGGCGATCGTTCCGGCATCCGTATTTCGGACGAAGAGCTGAACCAGGCGGTCGGTACTATCGCTCAACGCAACAACATGAGCGTTGACCAGTTCCGCGCGGCACTGGCTCACGACGGTTTGTCCTATGAGGACGCCCGTGACCAGATCCGCCGTGAAATGATCATCAGCCGTGTACGTCAGCGCCGCGTGGCCGAGCGTGTGCAGGTGTCCGAGCAGGAAGTGAAGAACTTCCTGGCATCGGACCTGGGCAAGATGCAGCTCTCCGAAGAACTGCACCTGGCCAACATCCTGATCCCGACGCCAGACAGCGCCAACGCCGAACAGCTCAATGCTGCCGCCGCAAAAACCCAGGCTGTTTATGACCGCCTGAAAGCCGGTGCTGACTTTGCCCAGACGGCAATTGCCGTGTCCGGCAGTGACAACGCTCTGGACGGCGGTGACATGGGCTGGCGTAAAGCTGCTCAACTGCCACCTCCGTTCGACCGTGAGCTGAGTGCGATGAACGTGGGTGACATTACCCAGCCAGCACGTACGCCAGGCGGCTTTATCATCCTCAAGTTGCTCGGCAAGCGCGGCGGCGAGACCTCGCTGAAAGACGAAGTACATGTTCGTCACATCCTGGTCAAACCAAGCGAGATCCGCACTGAAGCGCAAACCAAGGAACTGGCCCAGAAGATCTATGACCGCATCGAAGGCGGTGAAGACTTCGCCACGCTGGCCAAGAGCTTCTCGGAAGACCCGGGTTCGGCCCTCAACGGTGGCGACCTGAACTGGATCGACCCGAAAGCGCTGGTGCCTGAGTTCCAGGACGTGATGGCCAAGACCCCGCAAGGCGTTCTGTCCAAGCCGTTCAAGACTCAATATGGCTGGCATGTACTGGAAGTCCTTGGCCGTCGCGCCACTGACAACACCACGCAGGCCCGCGAGCAGCAAGCACTGACCGTGTTGCGTAACCGCAAATACGATGAAGAGCTGCAAACCTGGTTGCGTCAGATCCGTGACGAAGCCTACGTGGAAAACAAGCTGCCAGGCGCCGAGCAAACAGGCACCGACCAGGCAGCACAGTGAAACCCCAGCGTTTCGCAGTAACACCCGGCGAGCCGGCCGGCATTGGTCCTGACCTGTGCCTGCTGCTCGCCTCGCACCCTCAGCCACACCCCCTGATTGCCATTACCAGCCGTGACCTGCTCCTTGAGCGGGCCACGCAGCTGGGTGTGGCCGTTAACCTGCTGGACGTGTCACCGGGCAACTGGCCCGACCTGCCGGCACCTGCGGGCAGCCTGTACGTTTGGGACACTCCGCTTGCCGCCAAGGTGGTTGCCGGGCAACTGAACAAGGCCAATGCGGCCTTTGTACTGGAAACCCTGACGCGCGCCGGTCAAGGCTGCATCGACGGCGACTTCGCCGGCATGATCACCGCGCCGGTACACAAAGGCGTGATCAACGAATCCGGCATCGCCTTTTCCGGCCACACCGAATTCCTCGCCGAGCTGACCCATACCGCTCAAGTGGTGATGCTGCTGGCCACACGCGGCCTGCGCGTTGCACTGGTGACGACGCATTTGCCGTTGCGTGATATCGCCGATGCGATCACCGCCGAGCGCCTGGAGCGCGTCACGCGCATCCTGCACACCGACCTGCAACAGAAATTCGGCATTGCTCAGCCGCGCATCCTGGTCTGTGGGCTCAACCCGCACGCCGGTGAAGGCGGCCATTTGGGCCATGAAGAAATCGACATCATTGAACCGACATTAGAGCGTCTGCGCCAAGAAGGCATGGACCTGCGTGGCCCACTGCCTGCAGACACTCTGTTTACCCCCAAGTATCTGGAGCACTGCGACGCAGTGCTGGCGATGTACCATGACCAGGGGCTGCCCGTGCTGAAATACAAAGGCTTCGGCGCCGCAGTCAACGTGACACTGGGCCTGCCGATCATCCGTACCTCCGTCGACCATGGCACTGCCCTGGACCTGGCGGGCAGCGGCAAGATCGATACCGGCAGCCTGCACGTGGCCCTGGAAACCGCCTATCAGATGGCCGAGACCCGTATATGACTGAGCATTACCAACACCGGGCGCGCAAGCGCTTCGGGCAAAACTTCCTGCACGACGCTGGCGTAATCGACCGCATCCTGCGCTCCATCCATGCCAAGCCGGAAGACCGCCTGCTGGAAATCGGCCCGGGCCAGGGCGCCTTGACCCAAGGCCTGTTGGCCAGTGGCGGGCAACTGGACGTGGTGGAACTGGACAAGGACTTGATCCCGATCCTCAACCAGCAGTTTGCCGACAAACCCAATTTCAACCTGCACCAGGGCGATGCGCTGAAGTTCGACTTCAACAGCCTCAACGCTGCGCCCAGCAGCCTGCGGGTGGTGGGCAACCTGCCGTACAACATTTCCACGCCGCTGATTTTTCACCTGCTGAACAACGCAGGGATCATCCGCGACATGCACTTCATGCTGCAAAAAGAAGTGGTTGAGCGTTTGGCGGCGGGCCCTGGTGGTGGTGATTGGGGCCGTCTGTCGATCATGGTTCAGTACCACTGCCGCGTAGAGCACCTGTTCAACGTTGGCCCTGGCGCGTTCAACCCGCCGCCGAAGGTCGACTCGGCCATCGTGCGCCTGGTGCCTCACGCCGTGCTGCCGCACCCGGCCAAGGATCACAAACTGCTGGAGCGCGTGGTACGCGAGGCGTTCAACCAACGCCGCAAAACCCTGCGCAACACGCTCAAGGCCCTGCTCAGCAACGCCGAAATCGAAGCCGCCGGCGTCGATGGCAGCCTGCGCCCCGAGCAACTGGACCTGGCCGCGTTTGTGCGCCTGGCTGATCAGCTTGCGATCCAGCCCGCGCCGACCGTGGAATAAGCTGTAACTCGATACAAATGTGGGAGCGGGCTTGTCCGCGATGGCGGTGCATCAGTTACACATTCAGTGACTGACACTGCGCATTCGCGGGCAAGCCCGTTCCCACATTTGCTCAGCGTTATACCGATAACGCTTGCCGGCTGCCCGACTCATGTCTGGCCTAGTGCCCTCCTCATGGCCTAGACTGATCCGCATCTGCTGTCCTCCGCTTTTGCTTTTAAGGCCTCTTGCATGTCCGATCCTCGCTACCAGATCGACGTCAGCGTCGTCACCCGCTTCCTGGCGGACCAATCGCAACCCGAACACAACCGTTTCGCCTTTGCCTACACCATCACGGTGAAGAACAACGGGCAGGTGCCGGCCAAGCTGCTGTCGCGCCACTGGGTGATCACCGACGGTGACGGCCAGGTCGAGGAAGTGCGCGGCGCCGGCGTGGTTGGCCAGCAACCGTTGATCGACATCGGCGCCAGCCATACGTATAGCAGTGGCACGGTGATGACCTCCAAAGTCGGCACCATGCAGGGCACTTATCAGATGAAAGCCACTGACGGCAAACTGTTCGACGCTGTCATCGCGCCCTTCCGCCTCGCCGTGCCGGGAGCCCTGCACTGATGACGACGTACGCGGTCGGCGACCTGCAAGGCTGCCTGGAACCCCTCAAGTGCTTGCTGGAGCGAGTTGCCTTCAACCCGGCGAGCGACCGCCTGTGGTTAGTGGGTGACCTGGTCAATCGTGGGCCCGAATCCCTGCAAACCCTGCGCTACTTATATAGCCTGCGTGATTCCCTGGTCTGCGTCCTGGGCAACCACGACCTGCACCTGCTGGCGGCCGGCAATAACATCGAGCGCTTGAAAAAAGGCGACACGCTGCGCGAGATCCTCGAAGCGCCGGATCGCACAGAGCTGCTGGAGTGGCTGCGTCGGCAAAAGCTCATGCATTACGACGAAGGCCGCAACATGGCTTTGGTCCATGCGGGCATCCCGCCCCAGTGGACGGTGAAAAAAGCCCTCAAGTGCGCCGCCGAAGTCGAGAACGCCCTGGCCGATGACAACCTCTACACCGCCTTTCTTGACGGCATGTACGGCAATGAGCCGGTCAAGTGGGACAACGACCTTACCGGCGTGGCCCGCCTGCGCGTGATCACCAACTACTTCACCCGCATGCGCTTTTGCACCGCCGAAGGCAAGCTGGACCTCAAGAGCAAGGAAGGCGCCGACACCGCCCTGCCCGGCTACAAACCCTGGTTCGCCCACAAGGAGCGCAAGACCCGTGACACGAAGATCATCTTCGGCCACTGGGCGGCCCTGGAAGGCAAATGCGATGAACCCGGCGTGTTCGCCCTCGACACCGGCTGCGTGTGGGGCGGCGCCATGACCCTGATGAACATCGACACCGGCCAGCGCCTGAGCTGCCAGTGCGAATCCCCCCTTTCTGTGACACAGCCGGCCGCCAAGCCATAGGAGCCCGCCATGAGCGAATTCAAACGTATCCCTCCCGAACAAGCCCAGGCGCTGCGCGAGCAAGGCGCGGTGGTGGTCGACATCCGCGATCAGCCGACGTATGCCGCCGCGCACATCAGCGGTGCGCAACATTTGGATAACACCAACATTGCCGACTTCATCCGTGCCGCCGACCTCGACGCGCCGGTGATCGTCGCCTGCTACCACGGCAACTCCAGCCAGAGCGCGGCCGCCTACCTGATCAGCCAGGGGTTCTCTGACGTGTATAGCCTGGACGGGGGCTTTGAGCTGTGGCGTGCGACCTATCCTGCAGAAATTGCCTCAGGCGATTCGCAATAATTTTTTTCACACCCCGCTACCCCGCGTGACGCTTGGGCTCGCGCCGTTTCTGACGAACGGCGCAGCCAAACTAATTACGTATCCCACCTTGACCTCCCGGATTCCGAACTATCCTTAAGCGCAGGCCATCCGAATCAGGGGAGAGCCGGTACACCGGCGTGCGGGTCATCGGTAGCGTTTCAGGGTGTTTGGGGGGAAAACGGCCATTGGTTGATCACCAATGGCTGCCAGCATCGACTGATTGACCCGGCGTCGGCTCCACGTATCGAGCGAGGTGACGACGTCATGAGTATCTTTAGCCACTTCCAACAACGCTTCGCGTCCACACAGCAGGAAGAACTCACGCTGCAAGAGTATCTCGAGCTGTGCAAACAGGACCGCAGTACCTACGCGTCTGCCGCAGAACGTCTGCTATTGGCGATTGGTGAGCCGGAGCTGGTGGAAACCGCGAATAATTCGCGCCTGTCGCGAATATTTTCCAACAAGGTGATCCGCCGCTATCCGGCCTTTGAAGACTTCCACGGCATGGAAGAATGCATCGACCAGATCGTCTCCTACTTCCGCCACGCCGCCCAAGGGCTGGAAGAGAAGAAACAAATCCTCTACCTGCTCGGCCCCGTCGGCGGCGGTAAGTCGTCTCTGGCTGAAAAGCTCAAACAGCTGATCGAGAAGGTGCCCTTCTACGCGATCAAGGGTTCGCCGGTCT
Source organism: Pseudomonas sp. R9.37 (assembly GCF_963878885.1). NCBI lineage: Bacteria > Pseudomonadati > Pseudomonadota > Gammaproteobacteria > Pseudomonadales > Pseudomonadaceae > Pseudomonas > Pseudomonas sp. R9.37. The sequence continues at coordinate 41,579 of NZ_CAWNZA010000011.1, forward strand.
TCGAGTCGCCTCTGGGCCTGTTCAACGCCACGGAAGATGGCGCGATCCTCGAAGAAGACTTTGGCATTCCACGGCGCTACCTCAACACCATCATGTCGCCCTGGGCCACCAAGCGCCTGGCCGAGTTTGGCGGTGACATCAGCCAGTTCCGCGTGGTGAAACTCTACCCGTCGATCCTCAACCAGATCGGCGTGGCAAAAACCGAACCGGGCGATGAGAACAACCAGGACATCTCGGCGCTGGTGGGTAAGGTCGATATCCGCAAACTCGAAGAATTCCCGCAGAACGATGCCGACGCCTATAGCTACTCGGGCGCGCTGTGCCGGGCCAACCAGGGCCTGATGGAATTCGTGGAGATGTTCAAGGCGCCGATCAAGGTGCTGCACCCACTGCTGACCGCCACCCAGGAAGGCAACTACAACAGTACCGAAGGCTTGGGCGCGATTCCGTTCACCGGGATTCTGCTGGCCCACTCCAACGAATCGGAATGGCATACCTTCCGCAACAACAAGAACAACGAAGCCTTCATCGACCGGATCTACATCGTCAAGGTGCCCTACTGCCTGCGCGTCAGCGATGAGATCAAGATCTACGACAAGCTGTTGTTCAACAGCTCGCTGGCCAAGGCGCATTGCGCGCCCGATACCTTGAAGATGCTCGCCCAGTTCACCGTGCTGTCGCGCCTCAAGGAGCCCGAGAACTCGAATATCTACTCGAAGATGCGCGTCTATGACGGCGAAAACCTCAAGGACACCGACCCCAAGGCCAAGTCGATTCAGGAATACCGCGACACCGCAGGCGTGGACGAGGGCATGAACGGCCTGTCGACACGTTTTGCGTTCAAGATCCTGTCCAAAGTCTTCAACTTCGACCCGCACGAGATCGCCGCCAACCCGGTGCACCTGCTCTACGTGCTGGAACAGCAGATCGAACAGGAGCAATTCCAGGCCGAAACCCGCGAGCGCTACCTGCGCTTCCTCAAGGAATACCTGGCGCCGCGCTATATCGAGTTCATCGGCAAGGAAATCCAGACCGCCTACCTGGAGTCCTACAGCGAATACGGCCAGAACATCTTCGACCGCTACGTGCTGTATGCGGACTTCTGGATTCAGGACCAGGAATACCGCGATCCGGAAACCGGCGAAATCCTCAATCGCGTTGCCCTTAACGAGGAGCTGGAGAAGATCGAAAAACCCGCCGGCATCAGCAATCCGAAGGATTTCCGCAACGAAATCGTCAACTTCGTGCTGCGCGCCCGCGCCAACAACAACGGCAAGAACCCAACCTGGCTCAGCTACGAGAAGCTGCGGGTGGTCATCGAGAAGAAAATGTTCTCGAACACCGAGGATCTGCTGCCGGTCATCAGCTTCAACGCCAAGGCCAGCAAGGAGGACCAGCAAAAACACAACGACTTCGTCACTCGAATGGTCGAGCGTGGCTACACCGACAAACAGGTACGGCTGCTCTCCGAGTGGTACCTGCGGGTTCGTAAATCACAGTAAGGCAGCGACAGGCGTGTACTGCCGGGCCTTTGGCCTGGCAGCTGACCGCTTGTCTCTAAGCTTCCAGCTCGCGGCTTGAAGCTTGTAACGTGAAGCTGCCCGGAGGGCTCCCCATGAGCTATGTGATCGACCGACGCCTCAATGGCAAGAACAAGAGCACGGTAAACCGCCAGCGTTTCCTGCGGCGTTACCGTGACCACATCAAAAAGGCCGTTGAAGAGGCCGTCAGCCGCCGCTCCATCACCGACATGGAGCATGGCGAGCAAATCAGTATTCCCGGACGCGACATTGACGAACCGGTGCTGCACCACGGTCGCGGCGGCAAACAGACCGTCGTGCACCCGGGCAACAAGGAGTTCACCACCGGCGAACATATCCAGCGCCCCCAAGGCGGTGGCGGCGGTAAAGGCCCAGGCAAGGCGGGCAATTCCGGCGAAGGCATGGACGAGTTTGTGTTCCAGATCACCCAGGAGGAATTCCTGGAGTTCATGTTCGAAGACTTGGAGCTGCCCAACCTGGTCAAACGCAACCTGACTGGCACCGACACCTTCAAGACCGTTCGCGCCGGCATCAGCAACGAAGGCAACCCGTCCAGGATCAACATCATCCGCACCTTGCGCTCGGCCCATGCCCGGCGTATCGCGCTGTCAGGCAGCAGCCGCGCCAAATTGAAACAAGCGAAGGAAGAGTTGGCGCGCTTAAAACGTGAAGAACCGGACAACTTCGGCGATATCCAGGCCATCGAGGCAGAAATAGAGAAACTCAGCGCGCGCATTCACCGCGTGCCGTTCCTCGACACCTTCGACTTGAAATACAACCTGCTGGTCAAACAACCCAACCCCAGCTCCAAGGCCGTGATGTTTTGCCTGATGGACGTGTCCGGTTCGATGACCCAGGCGACCAAGGACATCGCCAAGCGCTTTTTCATCCTGCTGTACCTGTTTCTCAAGCGGAACTACGACAAGATCGACGTGGTGTTCATCCGCCATCACACCAGCGCCCGGGAAGTGGATGAAGAAGAGTTTTTCTACTCGCGGGAAACCGGCGGCACCATCGTGTCCAGTGCGTTGAAGTTGATGCAGGAGATCATGGCAGAGCGCTATCCGGCCAATGAATGGAATATCTACGCGGCTCAGGCGTCCGACGGCGACAACTGGAACGACGACTCGCCGATCTGCCGCGATATTTTGATCAACCAGATCATGCCGTTTGTGCAGTACTACACGTACGTCGAAATTACTCCCCGTGAGCACCAAGCCCTGTGGTTCGAATATGAGCGTATCGGTGAAGCCTTTGCCGACACTTTCGCCCAGCAGCAATTGGTCTCGGCCGGCGATATCTACCCGGTCTTCCGTGAACTCTTCCAGCGCAGGTTAGTGACATGACCGCCAAAAAAGAGCATAAGCGCCAACCCATTTCCACCGGCTCCGAGTGGACCTTTGAACTGATCCAGGCCTATGACCGGGAAATCAGCCGTATCGCGGCGGGTTATGCCCTGGACACCTACCCCAACCAGATCGAAGTGATTACCGCCGAACAGATGATGGATGCCTACGCCTCAGTCGGCATGCCCTTGGGTTATCACCATTGGTCCTACGGCAAACACTTCCTGAGTACGGAGAAGTCCTACACACGCGGCCAGATGGGCCTGGCCTACGAGATCGTCATCAACTCCGACCCGTGCATCGCCTACCTGATGGAAGAAAACACCATCTGCATGCAGGCGTTGGTAGTTGCCCATGCGTGCTACGGGCACAACAGCTTTTTCAAGGGCAATTACCTGTTCCGCACCTGGACCGATGCCAGTTCGATCATCGATTACCTGGTGTTTGCCAAGCAGTACATCATGCAATGCGAGGAGCGCCACGGCATCGACGCGGTTGAGGACCTGCTCGACTCCTGCCATGCGCTGATGAACTACGGCGTTGACCGCTACAAACGCCCGTACCCGATTTCTGCCGAGGAAGAGCGCCTGCGCCAGAAGGAGCGCGAGGAGCACCTGCAGAAGCAGATCAACGACTTGTGGCGCACCATTCCGAAGAAAACCGGGAAAAACAGCGATAAAGACAATGCACGCTTCCCCGCCGAACCTCAGGAAAACATCCTGTATTTCCTGGAAAAACACGCGCCGCTGCTGGAGCCGTGGCAGCGCGAAATCGTGCGTATTGTGCGCAAAATCGCCCAATATTTTTATCCACAGCGCCAGACCCAGGTGATGAACGAAGGCTGGGCGACGTTCTGGCACTACACCTTGATGAATGACCTGTACGACGAAGGCCTGGTCACTGACGGCTTCATGATGGAGTTCCTCACTTCCCATACCAGCGTGGTGTTCCAACCCGGCTTCGACAGCCCGTACTACAGCGGCATCAACCCCTATGCGCTGGGCTTTGCCATGTACCGCGACATCCGGCGCATGTGCGAGCACCCCACCGAAGAGGATCGCCGCTGGTTCCCGGAAATCGCCGGCAGCGATTGGTTGTCGACCATCAAGTTCGCCATGAGCAGCTTCAAGGACGAGAGCTTCATCCTGCAGTACCTGTCCCCCCAGGTGATTCGCGACCTCAAACTGTTCAGCATCATGGACGACGACCTCAAGGACGACCTGCTGGTGCCGGCCATTCACGACGAGCCCGGCTACCGCACCATCCGCGAGACATTGGCGGCGCAATACAACCTGGGCAACCGCGAGCCTAACGTGCAGATCTACAGCATCGATGTGCGCGGCGACCGCTCGCTGACCCTGCGTCATCAGCAGCACGACCGCAAACCCTTGGGCGAATCCACTGAGGAGGTACTCAAGCACCTGCATCGGTTGTGGGGCTTCGATATTCACCTGGAAACCCTGCAGGGCGACCAGGTGATGAAGACTCACCATGTGCCACCGCGCAGCGATCACAGCGACAACGACTACGGCCGCCTGGACCTGGCCGTCGTTCATCTCTGAACAGCAAAGCCTCCATTGGTCAGGCACAGGCGGTATCCTGTGCCGCTAATGGAGGCTTTTTCATGAAAATCTACACAGTCGGCGGCGCGGTGCGTGATCGTCTGCTCGGCATCGAGGTCACCGACATCGACCGCGTGGTCGTCGGCGCAACCACTGAAGAAATGCTCGCCAAGGGCTACAAGCCGGTGGGTGCTGACTTCCCGGTATTCCTGGACCCGAAAAACGGCGACGAGTATGCCCTGGCCCGCACCGAGCGCAAGAGTGGCCGGGGTTATGGCGGCTTTGTGTTTCATGCCAGCCCCGAGGTCACGCTGGAAGAAGACCTGATTCGTCGCGACCTGACCATCAACGCCATGGCGGAGGACGGTGACGGCAACCTGACCGATCCGTACCACGGCCAGCGCGACCTGCAGGCGCGCATTCTGCGTCACGTTTCCCCGGCGTTCGCCGAAGATCCACTGCGTGTACTGCGTGTTGCGCGCTTCGCAGCGCGTTATGCCCATCTGGGTTTCACGGTAGCGCCTGAGACGCTTGGCCTGATGCGCCAACTCAGCGAGTCCGGCGAATTGGAAGCCCTGACGCCCGAGCGTAGCTGGAAGGAAATTTCCCGGGCCTTGATGGAAGATCAACCTCAGGTGTTCATCCAGGTGCTGCGCGACTGCCATGCGCTGAAAACCCTGATGCCGGAAGTGGACGCGTTGTTCGGCGTGCCGCAGCCTGAGGCCCATCACCCCGAGATCGACACTGGCCTGCACACCTTGAGCGTGCTGGAACAGGCCGCCCTGCACAAACAACCCCTCACCGTGCGCTGGGCCTGCCTGCTGCATGACGTGGGAAAGGGCCTGACGGCTGTGGATAAGTTGCCGCAGCATATTGCTCATGAACAGACAGGCTTGAAGCTGATCAAGGCGGTCAACGAACGCTTCAAGGTGCCAAAGGATTGCCAGGAGCTGGCGCTGCTGGTGGGCCAATATCACACTCATGGCCACCGCGCTCTGGAACTCAAGGCCTCGACATTGCTGGAGCTGCTGCAGAGTTTTGACGTGTATCGCCGGCCTCAGCGGTTTGAGGAGTTCGTGGTGAGCTGTGAAATGGATGCACGCGGCCGCAAGGGCCTTGAGCAACGAAGTTATCCACAGGCGGATTATTTGCGCGGCGCGGCCAAGGTTGCGCGCGAAGTCGCGGTGGCGCCCCTGCTGGAGAAAGGCTTCAAGGGACCTGCGCTGGGCGAGGCGCTCAAGCGCGAGCGGCTCACGGCGCTGAAAGCCTACAAGGAACACCACAACGTTTAACGAGCAAGCCTTGTGGCGAGCGGGCTTGCCCCGCACTGGGTTGCACAGCAGCCCCAGTAAAGGCGTTGAAATTTGCTGGTAAAACTCAGCGCCTGTTGTGGGGCTGCTACGCAGCCCGACGCGGGGCAAGCCCGCTCGCCACTGGGATTTGCGAGAGCGTCTACCTTTGAATCCGGGCAGACGGGCGTTACAGGAGATTTTTCGGGGTGAGTGGCTGGTTTTGCCATTCGAACGCGACAGGTGCCAGCACCTGGTCGATCTGCGCATCGCGCCACAGCTCGGCCAATGTCTTGCCCACCTCAGGATGCACGCGCTCCGGCGCCATCAACGACAGCGGCCATAACACAAAAGCGTTTTTGAGGATTTCTGCGCGCGGCAGGATCAAGCCGTCGAAATTCCCGGCTAATTCGCCGTACAACAGCACGTCGATGTCCAACGGTAGCCCTTTGCGGTCCGGTGCATAGCGGCCATTGTCAGCCTCGATGAATTTCAACCGGCGATCCAGCTCCATCAACGGCAAGTCGGTATAGGCCGACACCACCAGGTTGAAAAACGGTCCGCTTTTGATCCCCACCGGCTGGCTTTCGAACACAGGTGAGCAGCGCACATCCGTCAAGAAGCTCGCCAATGCATCCAGGCCGGCGCGCAGATGGCGCTCGCGCTCGATATTGCTGCCAAGACCAAGGTAAACCTGAGTTAGCGACATCCGCGCTCGATCTCCACGCCCACGCCTTTGGCTGCCGGCACGGCACCCGGCTTGGTCAGCTTGAGGCGCAACCAGGGAATCTGGAATTCGCTCATCAACACTTCAGCCAGGCGTTCGGCGAAGGTTTCTACCAGCTGGTACTGGGACTGCTCGGCAAAGGCCTGAATACGCGCGGACACGCTGGCGTAATCGAGCGCCAGGGTCAGGTCGTCGCCCGCGGCGGCAGGGCGATTGTCCCAGGCGAAACTCAGGTCCAGGCGCAGGCATTGCTTGATGCCGCGCTCCCAGTCGTAGGCCCCGATCACGGTGTCGACTTCCAGGCCTTCGATAAACACTCTGTCCAAGCTCTTCTCCGCAGCACGACAAGGGCGCGTTGCCCCGTTAGAATCAGGGCGTCCTCGCCCGGAATAGTTAGCATGTTTTGGTCACTGGCGATTCTCGCCTACCTGCTCGGCTCGCTGTCCTTCGCCATTTTGCTCAGCCGCCTGACGGGAAATCCCGATCCGCGAATGAGTGGCTCAGGCAATGCCGGTGCCACCAACATGTTGCGCCTGGCCGGCAAAAAACTCGCCGTGCTGACGCTGCTGGGCGATATCTGCAAGGGCCTGTTGCCCGTACTCATCGCCAGCCTCGCCGGCCTCACCCTGCAACAGCAGGCCTGGGTGGGCGTGTGCGCTGTCCTCGGCCATCTGTTTCCGCTGTACTTCCGCTTTCGCGGCGGCAAGGGTGTCGCCACGGCGGCCGGCATGCTGCTGGGGGTTTACCCTCCAGCGGCGCTGCTGGCGGTGCTGGCCTGGCTGTTGACGTTCTACCTGACCCGCACCAGCTCGCTGGCCGCACTGATCGCCACGCCGCTCACCCTGCCATTGCTGGCCTGGCAGGCGCCTGCAGCGCTGTTGCCGATGAGCGTGCTGACGCTGCTGATCGTCTGGCGCCACCGCGGCAATTTACGCGACCTGTTTGCCGGGCGCGAACGGCATTTTTAAATACGTTCGATGAGCCCGGCTCACGTGAGCCCTTACAGCGGTGAAAGTTGCTCCATCGGCCAGCGTGCCTGCACGCTGATCGCCAGGCTTTCATGCTGGCCGGCCTGCAGACGCTGGCAGCCGGCATAGGCGATCATTGCACCGTTGTCGGTGCAGAACTCAGGGCGCGCATAAAACACGTCGCCCTGCATGTCGCCGAGCATTTTTTCCAACGAGGTGCGCAGCGCTTTGTTGGCGCTGACGCCGCCTGCGATCACCAGGCGCTTCATGCCCGCCTGTTTCAGGGCGCGCTTGCACTTGATGGTCAAAGTCTCCACCACGGCCTGCTGGAACGCCAGTGCGATGTCGCAACGGGCTTGCTCACTGTCGTCCCCGGCGCTGACGCTTTGCTGCCAGGTGTTCAGTGCGGAGGTTTTCAAGCCGCTGAAGCTGAACATCAAGCCCGGGCGATCGCACATCGGACGCGGGAAGGTGTAACGGCCCGGCACGCCTTTTTCGGCAAGACGCGCGATTTCCGGACCGCCGGGATAATTGAGGCCCATCATCTTCGCCGTCTTGTCGAACGCTTCACCGGCGGCATCGTCCAGAGACTCACCCAGCAGCGTGTATTGGCCAATCGCATCGACCTGAACCAGCTGCGTATGCCCACCCGAAACCAACAAAGCGACGAACGGGAACTGTGGCGGTGTTTTTTCCAGCATGGGCGCCAGTAAATGGCCTTCCATGTGGTGCACGCCGAGGGCCGGAATGCCCCAGGCGAACGCCAGCGCCTGGGCGCAAGAAGCCCCAACCAGCAGGGCTCCGACCAATCCGGGGCCGGCGGTGTAGGCAATCGCGTCGATCTCGGTCGGCACGCAGCCGGCCTCGTCCAGCACCTGGCGAATCAACGGCAGCATGCGCTTGACGTGATCGCGGCTGGCGAGCTCCGGCACCACCCCGCCATAGGCGCGGTGCAGGTCGATCTGGCTGAACAGTGCATCGGCCAAAAGCCCGCGTTCACTGTCGTAAAGTGCGACACCGGTTTCGTCGCAGGAGGTTTCAAGTCCCAGTACTAGCATGGGTTTGCGCCTTGTAGAGGCTGAATTCGAAGGCGCGCATAATAGTCGCCACTCCCCCTCCCGACTAGCGGTTTTCGATCAGAGGCTTTGCATTCCGGGCAATGAGGGGTTAACATCCGCAACCCTTAAAAACCGACGACCTCAGCCGCGAATTTTTTGCGACGAGAACGTTGATTCCCGGTAATGAAAGAAGGTAGCTCTGGATGCCAGCCGTCAAAGTAAAAGAGAACGAACCCTTCGACGTAGCTCTGCGTCGTTTCAAGCGCTCCTGCGAAAAAGCCGGTGTTCTGGCTGAAGTTCGTAGCCGCGAATTTTATGAGAAGCCAACTTCTGAGCGTAAGCGCAAAGCAGCAGCCGCTGTTAAGCGTCACGCTAAGAAAGTTCAGCGCGAGCAGCGCCGCGCCGTTCGTCTGTACTAATACACAGACTTACGTAGCAAGCTTCTGCCAAGCCCGGCCCTCAGCCGGGCTATTGGCATTTGCGGATATCGCTTGATGCTTCACCGTCGACGCCGCACACGCGACCGAGACACTGCTTCACACGTCAGGACTGGCTCTTTTGCCAGCGGTGCGCGTCTCTTCTGACGAGCCTAACAAGGCTACTGACGAGCACACTCATTCTTCAAACAGACGATCAACTGTGTCGGCTGTGCCCAACGATGCGTTTCCGAGGCCCGCCATTGGCCAACACCGGACGCCCGGGCAACATTTCCAGGCCGAACACTGATAGAAATTAACGTCAGTGAATGTTCGGCAGATACACTCCCTGACAGCCCAACCAGACGACAGTTGATCGAGCCGCACAATGTGTGCGCCTGAGCACTTCGCGGGCCTCATTGATACGCAGTGATGACGAGAACGCCATGGCCGGGCTAATTCCCCAGAGCTTTATTGACGACCTTCTGAACCGCACCGACATCGTCGATGTTGTCAGCTCGCGCGTGCAACTGAAAAAGGCCGGCAAAAACTACACCGCCTGCTGCCCGTTCCACAAAGAAAAGACCCCCTCGTTCAGCGTCAGCCCCGACAAGCAGTTCTACTACTGCTTCGGCTGCGGCGCGGGCGGCAATGCCCTCGGCTTTCTCATGGACCACGACAACCTGGACTTCCCCCAGGCTATCGAGGACCTGGCCAAAGCCGCCGGCATGGAAATCCCCCGCGAAGAAAGTGGCCGCCCGCACAAACCGCGGCAACCCACCGACTCGCCGCTGTACCCGCTGCTGACGGCCGCTGCCGACTTCTACCGTCAGGCGCTCAAAAGCCATCCGCAGCGCAAGGCCGCTGTCGAATACCTCAAGGGGCGCGGCCTCACCGGTGAAATTGCCCGAGACTTCGGCCTCGGTTTCGCGCCGCCAGGCTGGGACAACCTCTATAAGCACCTGAGCAGCGACACCCTGCAGCAGAAAGCCATGATCGACGCCGGCCTGCTGGTGGAAAACGCCGAGACCGGCAAGCGCTATGACCGCTTCCGCGACCGCGTGATGTTTCCGATCCGCGACAGCCGTGGCCGGATCATCGCGTTCGGCGGCCGCGTGCTCGGCGACGACAAACCCAAGTACCTGAACTCCCCGGAAACCCCGGTGTTTCACAAGGGCCAGGAACTCTACGGCCTGTTCGAAGCGCGTAAAAACAACCGCAACCTCGATGAAATCATCGTGGTTGAGGGCTACATGGACGTGATCGCCCTCGCCCAGCAAGGACTGCGCAATGCCGTGGCCACCCTGGGCACCGCCACCAGCGAAGAACACATGAAGCGCCTGTTTCGCGTGGTGCCCAGCGTGCTGTTCTGCTTCGACGGCGACCAGGCCGGCCGCAACGCCGCCTGGCGCGCGCTCGAGGCCACGCTGTCGAGCCTGCAGGATGGCCGCCGTGCGCGCTTTCTGTTTCTGCCGGAAGGTGAAGACCCGGACACCCTGGTGCGCTCCGAAGGCACCGACGCGTTCCGCGCGCGCATCAATCAACATGCGCAGCCACTGGCGGACTATTTCTTCCAGCAGTTGACCGAAGAAGCCGACCCGCGCTCCCTTGAAGGCAAGGCCCACATGGCCACGCTCGCGGCGCCGTTGATCGACAAAGTGCCGGGCGCCAACCTGAAATCACTGATGCGCATGCGCCTGCTGGAAATCACCGGCTTGAGTGGCGAGGCCGTCAGCCAGCTGGTGCACAACGCACCGCAAGACGCGCCGCCGGCTTACGACCCAGGCATGGATTACGACGCCATGCCGGATTACTCGGACTTTCACCAACCGCAGGAGGGCTACGCGCCCCAGCAGGAGTGGACACCGAAGAAACCCGGCGCCGGCGGCAAGAAATGGGACAAGAAACCCTGGAGCAAGAACGGTAAGCGCGGTGATCGCGATGAGGCCTACGCGCCACGCACGCCGGTGGCGGTGGAAGCCCCGACGCTTATTGCGTTGCGCACGCTGATCCACTACCCGCAATTGGCGAAGAAAGTTGAGAGCGCCGATCATTTTGCCAACGAGAGCAACACGTACGCTCAGGTACTGATCGCCTTGATCGAGGCGGTACAGAAAAATCCTAAGCTAAACTCAATTCAGTTGATGGCTCGCTGGCATGGCACCGAACAAGGCCGCCTCTTGAAAGCACTCGCAGAAAAGGAGTGGCTTATTGACGGCGATAACCTTGAACAACAGTTTTTAGACACCATTACTAGGTTATCCGCGGGTCAGCACACGCAGACCCTCGATGAACTCATCAAGAGAGCAAGGCAGCCGGGATTATCGGCTGAAGAGCAGATTCAGATAGCAAAACAGATGCGCGACCTCTTAAAACAGAATGTTTCCGCATCAAACCCGACCTCAGCTGGCGTGTGAGGTCATAGCTCGGGTATAATCCTCGGCTTGTTTTTTGCCCGCCAAGACCTTCAGTGGATAGGGTGTTATGTCCGGAAAAGCGCAACAGCAGTCTCGTATCAAAGAGTTGATCACACTGGGTCGTGAGCAGGGTTACCTGACTTACGCCGAGGTCAACGACCACCTGCCTGAGGATATTTCAGATCCAGAGCAGGTGGAAGACATCATCCGCATGATTAACGACATGGGGATCAACGTATTCGAAACTGCGCCAGATAAGGATTCCCTTATGCTGGCCGACGCCGATACTGACGAGGCCGCGGCCGAAGAGGCAGCAGCAGCGTTGGCAGCAGTGGAGACCGATATCGGTCGCACGACGGACCCTGTGCGCATGTACATGCGTGAAATGGGTACGGTCGAGTTGCTGACACGCGAAGGCGAAATTGAAATCGCCAAGCGTATCGAAGAGGGCATCCGTGAAGTGATGGGCGCAATTGCGCACTTCCCTGGCACGGTTGACCACATTCTCTCCGAGTACACCCGCGTTACCACCGAAGGTGGCCGCCTGTCCGACGTTCTGAGCGGTTATATCGACCCGGACGATGGCATTGCGCCGCCTGCTGCCGAAGTACCGCCGCCTGTCGATGCGAAAGCCGCGAAAGCCGACGACGATTCCGAAGACGACGATGCTGAAGCCAGCAGCGACGACGAAGATGAAGTTGAAAGCGGTCCGGACCCGATCATCGCTGCCCAGCGTTTCGGTGCGGTTTCCGATCAAATGGAAATCACCCGCAAGGCCCTGAAAAAGCACGGTCGTGGCAACAAGCAGGCCATTGCCGAGCTGATCGCCCTGGCTGAGCTGTTCATGCCGATCAAGCTGGTGCCGAAGCAATTCGAAGGCCTGGTTGAGCGTGTTCGCAGTGCCCTTGAGCGTCTGCGTGCCCAAGAGCGCGCAATCATGCAGCTGTGCGTACGTGATGCGCGCATGCCGCGTGCTGACTTCCTGCGCCAGTTCCCGGGCAACGAAGTTGACGAAAGCTGGACCGACGCACTGGCCAAAGGCAAGGCGAAATACGCCGAAGCCATTGGTCGTCTGCAGCCCGATATCATCCGTTGCCAGCAGAAGCTGACTGCGCTTGAGACTGAAACCGGTCTGACGATTGCCGAAATCAAGGACATCAACCGTCGCATGTCGATCGGTGAGGCCAAAGCCCGCCGCGCGAAGAAAGAGATGGTTGAAGCGAACTTGCGTCTGGTGATCTCCATCGCCAAAAAGTACACCAACCGTGGCCTGCAATTCCTCGATCTGATCCAGGAAGGCAACATCGGCTTGATGAAGGCTGTGGACAAGTTCGAATACCGTCGCGGCTACAAGTTCTCGACTTATGCCACCTGGTGGATCCGTCAGGCGATCACTCGCTCGATCGCCGACCAGGCCCGCACCATCCGTATTCCGGTGCACATGATCGAGACGATCAACAAGCTCAACCGTATTTCCCGGCAGATGTTGCAGGAAATGGGTCGCGAACCGACCCCGGAAGAGCTGGGCGAACGCATGGAAATGCCTGAGGATAAAATCCGCAAGGTATTGAAGATCGCTAAAGAGCCGATCTCCATGGAAACGCCGATTGGTGATGACGAAGACTCCCATCTGGGTGACTTCATCGAAGACTCGACCATGCAGTCGCCAATCGATGTCGCCACTGTTGAGAGCCTGAAAGAAGCGACTCGCGACGTACTGTCCGGCCTCACTGCCCGTGAAGCCAAGGTACTGCGCATGCGTTTCGGCATCGACATGAATACCGACCACACCCTTGAGGAAGTCGGTAAGCAGTTTGACGTGACCCGTGAGCGGATCCGTCAGATCGAAGCCAAGGCACTGCGCAAGCTGCGCCACCCGACGCGAAGCGAGCATCTGCGCTCCTTCCTCGACGAGTGATACCAGAACCCCCGGCCCAGGCCGGGGGTTTTGCTTTGTGCAGATCACTTTCTACAGATTAACTGCCGCGCAACACCCCTCCCCCGCAATGCCCGTCTACACTCGAAACATTCCCCGTGCCATAACGAGACCGTTATGCCCAGACTGCCGACCGTGATACTGCTGTCGCTGCTCACCTGGACCGCAACGGCTGGCGCGTTGACTCTCACCGATGAAGAGCGTGGCTGGCTGGCGGACCATCAGGAGCTGCGACTGGGAGTGGACACCTCTTGGCCACCCTTCGAATACCGTGACGAAAATGGTCGTTATCAGGGCCTTGCCGCCGACTATGTACGCCTGATCCAGGACCGCTTGGGCGTCAGGATCAAACTGATCGAGCCCGCCAACTGGACCGCCGTGCTCGAACAGGCCAAAAACAACCAGCTCGACCTGCTGCCCGGCATCATGTCCACCCCGGAGCGCCAGGGTTTCCTGGCCTTCACACGGCCTTATCTGGACTTTCCCATTGTCATCCTCGCCCACGAAGGCGGCGCCAAACCGCGCAACCTCAAGGACCTTTACGGGCTGAAGATCGCCGTGGTGGAAAACTACGCACCTCACGAACTGCTGCGCACCCATCATCCCGACCTCAACCTGGTGGCCATGCCCAACGTCAGCTCGACGCTGCAAGCCCTGGCCACTGATGAAGTGGATGCGGTCGTCGGTGACCTCGCCTCCAGCGTCTGGAGCCTGCGCCAACTCAAACTCGATGGGTTATACGTCAGCGGAGAAACGCCCTACCGCTATCAACTGGCAATGGCCGTACCGCGCGATGAGAAAATGCTGGTGGGTATCCTCGACAAGGTACTCGCCGACCTCAGCTCGGACGAAACCGACGCCATCCAGCAACACTGGGTAGGCAGCTTCACCGATCACCGCACATTCTGGGCCGACCTGCTGATGTACGGCCTGCCAGCCGTGCTGCTGTTGAGTACCGTGCTGGCCATCGTGATTCGGATCAATCGTCGGCTCAGTTCGGAAATATCCCGGCGGGTTGCCCTTGAGCAAGAACTGCGCAGCAGCGAATACCACTACCGCGGCCTGGTGGAGAGCCTGTCCGCCATCGCCTGGGAAGCCAGCATTACAGACTTCACCTACAGCTACGTGTCGCCGCATGCCGAGGACCTGCTCGGCTACCCCCGCGCGCATTGGCTGATTCCAGGGTTCTGGCGCAACATTATCCACCCCGCCGACCTGACCCGCGCCGAGGCCTACTGCTACCGGGAAACCCGTGCCAACCGCGACCACAGCCTCGATTACCGAGTCATCACCGCCGACGGGCGCTGCCTGTGGGTACGCGACATTGTCAGCCTTATCGAGCACGGCCACGAGCCGGTGCTGCGCGGCTTGATGATCGATATCAGCGAAGCCAAGCGCACCGAAGAAGCCCTGCAGCTTTCCGAGCAGAAATTTGCCTCGGTGTTCCAGCAATGTCCGGACATCCTGGTGATTGCGCGGATGTCCGATGGCTGCCTGCTGGAGGTCAACAAGGCGTTCGAAGACCAGATCGGCCTGAGCGCCGAGGACGTGGTGGGCAAGACCGCCACAGAATTGAATATCTGGGGCATTCCGGGCGTCGGGCCCGACCTGCTGCAACGCGTGCAGACCACCAGCATCCGCAACCTCGAGATGTCGTTCCGACGCAGCAATGGCCAGGCGTTTACCGGGCTGATCTCGGCGGAACCGTTCCAACTCGACACCACCGAGGCCTTGGTGGTGGTGGTGCGCGACATCACCCAACTCAAGGAAACCCAGCAACAACTGCAAACCTCGGAAGAGAAATTCGCCAAGGCCTTCCACGCCTCACCCGATGGCCTGCTGCTGAGCCGTCAACGTGACGGGCTGCTGATTGAAGTGAATGAGGGCTTCAGCCGACTTACCGGTTTCACCAGTGTGACCTCGCTCGACCAGTCAACCCTGGACCTGGGCATCTGGGTCGACTTGAACGAGCGCAAGCACATGCTGGAACTGATGCGTCGCGATGGTTTTGTGCGCGATTTCGTCTGCCATATACGCCGCAACGACGGGCAGATTCGCCTCTGCGAAGTGTCCAGTCGGCCGCTGCCCATCGGCGATGAAGATTGCATGCTGACCATTGCGCGAGACATCACCGAACGCCAGTTCATGCAGGAAAAACTGCAACAGGCCGCCACGGTATTCGAGAGCACTGCCGAGGGTGTGTTGATCACCGACACACGGCAGAACATCAGTGCCGTCAACCGCGCGTTCAGCGAAATCACCGGCTACAGCGAAGCCGAAGCCCTCGGCAGCACGCCGCGTCTGCTCGCCTCCGGCCTGCACGACAGCGCCTTCTATGCGGCCATGTGGCACCAGTTGACCGCCCAAGGGCACTGGCAGGGCGAGATTTCCAACCGCCGCAAGAACGGCGAGCTGTACCCCAGTTGGCTGACCATCAGTGCCGTGCGCAACCGTGAGCAATTGATCACCCACTTTGTCGCCGTGTTTGCCGACATCTCCAGCCTCAAGCACGCCCAGGCGCGCCTCGACTACCAGGCACACCATGACCCACTGACCGGATTGCCCAACCGCACCCTGTTCGAAAGCCGGTTGCAGGCCGCACTGAATGGCCAGCAGGAAAGCGGCAACCAAGGCGCCGTGCTGTTTCTCGACCTGGACCGTTTCAAACACATCAATGACAGCCTCGGCCACCCCGTCGGCGACCTGCTGCTCAAGGACATCGCCGTGCGCCTCAAGGAGCAACTGCGCGATGTCGACACCGTGGCACGCCTGGGCGGCGATGAGTTCATCATCCTGCTGCCCGGCCTGCAACACGCCAGCGATGCCGGGCACCTGGCCAATAAGCTGCTGGCCTGCTTCACGCCGCCGTTCCAGGCCGGCGAGCATGAATTCTTTATCAGCGCGAGTATCGGCACCAGCCTGTACCCGCAGGACGGCACTGACGTCGCCACTCTGGTGAAAAACGCCGACGCGGCGATGTACCGCTCCAAGGCCAAGGGCCGCAACCGCGTCGAAAGCTACACCCGTGACCTCACCGCCCAAGCCAACGAGCGCGTGGCCCTGGAACACGAACTGCGCCGCGCCATCGAGCGTGAAGAGTTATTTTTGTATTACCAACCCAAGCTGAGCCTGATCACCCAGGAATTGATCGGCGCCGAAGCCCTGATCCGCTGGCGCCATCCAACCTTTGGCGACGTGCCGCCTGAGCATTTCATCGCCCTCGCCGAAGAAAACGGCATGATCCTGCAGATCGGCGATTGGGTACTGGAACAGGCCTGCCAACAGCTGCACGCCTGGCAAACGGTTTATGAGGGCTTCGGCCCCCTGTCGGTCAACCTTGCCGGCGCACAACTGCGCCACCCAAACCTGCTCGCGCGCATCGAACAGCTGCTGCGCGACTACCGCCTGGAGCCCGGCTGCCTGCAATTGGAGATCACCGAAAACTTCATCATGAGCCAGGCCGAGGAAGCCCTGGAAGTGCTGCACCAACTCAAACGCCTGGGCGTGCAGCTGGCGATTGACGATTTCGGCACCGGCTATTCATCCCTCAGCTACCTCAAGCGCCTGCCGCTGGATTTCCTCAAGATCGACCAGTCCTTCGTGCGCGGCTTGCCCGACGATCCACACGACGCCGCCATCGTGCGCGCCATCATCGCCCTGGGCCACAGCATGCAATTCACCATCATCGCCGAAGGCGTGGAAAACCCCGCGCAACAAGCCTTCCTTGCCGCCGAGGGCTGTGAACAGATGCAAGGCTACATCGTCAGCCTGCCCCTGCCGCCCGAGCTTTTTGCCGAGGCTTTTCTTCATCTGAGCGTTTCAGACTTTTCGGATGGCACAGCAGGGAAACCATCGTTATAATCCGCGACCTGTTACAAGGGCCTATAGCTCAGTTGGTCAGAGCAGAGGACTCATAATCCTTTGGTCCACGGTTCAAGTCCGTGTGGGCCCACCAAACAAAAAAGCCGCGCAATGCGCGGCTTTCGCGTGTCTGGCGTCTGGAAAAGGCGACGCTGGCTCTCACGCAATTGTCTGCAATGAAAGATTTGTTAATTGTCCTCAACTGCTGCGGCACAGACCATGGCCGGCCACTCAACAAGCACGAGGAACCCGGCTCCATGCCACACGCCAACCGTTCACCCCGCGCCTTAGTCCAGTCTATTTTTACCCTCAGCCTGCGCACCGCAGGCGCTCTCGCCATCACCCTCGCAACCCTGGGCAACGCACAGGCAGCATCGCCCGCTCCGGCCACCATCAAGGCGTACAAACTCTGCACCGGCGCAGATAACGCATCGCACGTGCTGGAGGGCACCATCGACCAGAGCATGCGCAACGACGTCACTGCCATTCATTTCAAGACCACCCCGGCGCACGCTTCTTACGATTGGCATAACGATCCCGAGCCGCAGTACGTCATGACCCTCTCCGGCACCCTGGCCTTCGCCACCCGAGGCGGCGAGACGTTCACTCTGCATCCTGGTGAAGTGCTGGTTGCCGAAGACAACACCGGCACCGGCCATCGTTGGAACCTGATCGACGACCAGCCCTGGCGCCGTGGCTACGCAGTGCTCAAGCCTGGCGCGCCGGACTCGTTTATCCCGAACGATCCCGCCGCCGCGAAAGTCTGCAAGGCGCCTTGATCTCGCAGATCACAGCGCTCCAGACGGGCACAAGCCTGTAACATGGCCACCCATTGCCGCCCGCACTGGAGCCCTGCCCTTGCCCGTCCTCGATGAAATCGATCGCCAACTGATCGCCGCCTTGCAGATCAACGCCCGTGAAAGCGTGGCCATGCTCGCCCGGCAGTTGGGCATCGCGCGCACCACGGTGACGTCGCGCCTGGCGCGCCTGGAGAAAACCCAGGTGATTACCGGTTATGGCGTGCGCCTCGGGCAACGTGTGGTCGATGGTGGCTTGCAGGCGTATGTCGGGATCACCGTGCAAGCGCGCTCGGGCAAGGAAGTGTTGCGTCGGTTGAGTGCAATGGCGCAGGTGCAGCAGCTGTGTGCGGTGAGTGGCGAATTTGATTACGTGGCCTGGCTGCGCACCGACTCACCGGAGCAACTGGATCAATTGCTGGACCAGATCGGCAGTGTCGATGGCGTGGAAAAAACCACCACGTCGATCATCCTCAGTAACAAATTGGACCGTGGCCAGCCAGTCTGACCACCTTCTTCGTCACTCTGACTGAAAACAATCCAATACGACGACACTTTGCGTCTTATTAACGAACGCTACGCTCCCTAAACTGGCTGCCATCTTTTCCTATACTCAACGGGCCACATCCCGCCGAGTCGCCAGTAAGGTCAGCCATGAGCATTCCGTCCAGCACCATCAGCAAGACCCATCGCCACCCCGCCGACGGTAAAAAACCCATCACCATCTTCGGCCCGGACTTTCCGTTTGCCTTTGATGACTGGATTGAGCATCCGGCCGGCCTGGGCAGTATTCCGGCCGCCAACCATGGCGCTGAGGTGGCGATTGTCGGTGCGGGGATCGCGGGTCTTGTGGCCGCTTACGAGCTGATGAAGCTGGGCCTCAAGCCGGTGGTGTACGAAGCCTCGAAGATGGGCGGTCGCTTGCGCTCCCAGGCGTTTGAAGGGGCGGAGGGCATCATCGCCGAGTTGGGCGGCATGCGTTTTCCGGTGTCGTCGACCGCGTTCTACCACTATGTGGACAAGCTGGGCCTGGAGACCAAACCCTTCCCCAACCCGCTGACGCCGGCCTCCGGTAGCACGGTGATCGACCTGGAAGGCCAGACCCACTACGCACAAAAACTCTCGGACTTGCCGGTGCTGTTCCAGGAAGTTGCCGACGCCTGGGCCGATGCATTGGAAGCCGGTTCGCAGTTCGGTGACATCCAGCAAGCCATCCGCGACCGCGACGTGCCGCGCCTCAAAGCGCTGTGGAACAAGCTCGTGCCGCTGTGGGACGACCGCACCTTCTATGACTTCGTCGCCACATCCAAGGCCTTTGCCAAACTCTCGTTCGCGCACCGCGAAGTGTTTGGCCAGGTAGGTTTCGGCACGGGTGGCTGGGACTCGGATTTCCCCAACTCGATGCTGGAAATCTTCCGCGTGGTGATGACCAATTGCGACGACCACCAGCACCTGGTGGTCGGCGGCGTGGCGCAAGTGCCCATGGGCATCTGGCGCCATGTGCCACAGCGTTGTGCGCACTGGCCGGCCGGCACCAGCCTCAGCTCGTTGCATCGCGGCGCGCCGCGGGCCGGTGTGAGCCGCATAGCCCACGCCGCCGATGGCCGCTTCGCCGTGACCGACAACTACGGCGATACCCGTGAATACGCCGCCGTGCTGACCACCTGCCAAAGCTGGCTGTTAACCACCCAGATCGAATGCGACGAAACCCTGTTCTCGCAGAAAATGTGGATGGCCCTGGACCGCACGCGCTACATGCAATCGTCGAAAACCTTCGTGATGGTCGACCGCCCGTTCTGGAAAGACAAAGACCCGGAAACCGGTCGCGACCTGATGAGCATGACGCTCACCGATCGCCTGACCCGTGGCACCTACCTGTTCGACAACGGCGACGACAAGCCCGGCGTGATTTGCCTGTCGTATTCGTGGATGAGCGACGCGCTGAAAATGCTCCCGCAGCCCATCGACAAGCGGGTGAAACTGGCCCTCGACGCACTGAAAAAGATCTACCCGAAAGTCGACATCAAGGCGCGCATCATCGGCGACCCGATCACTGTGTCGTGGGAAGCCGACCCGCATTTCCTCGGGGCTTTCAAGGGCGCGTTGCCCGGCCACTATCGCTACAACCAGCGGATGTATGCGCACTTCATGCAGAAGGACATGCCCGCCGAACAACGCGGGATTTTCATCGCCGGTGACGACGTGTCCTGGACGCCTGCCTGGGTCGAAGGCGCGGTGCAAACCTCGCTCAACGCGGTGTGGGGCATCATGACCCACTTCGGCGGCAGCACGCATCCCGAGAACCCAGGGCCAGGTGATGTCTTTGACGAAATCGGCCCGATCGCCCTGGCCGATTAAGGAGTTGAGCATGCGCATTGCCCTGTACCAATGCCCGCCGCTGCCACTGGATGTGGCCGGTAACCTCAAGCGCCTGCACCAACTGGCGCATGAGGCCTCGGATGCCGATGTGCTGGTGCTGCCGGAGATGTTTCTCAGCGGCTACAACATCGGCGCCGAAGCGGTCGGCGCCCTTGCCGAACCTCAGGATGGGCCATCCGCGCAAGCGATTGCCACACTGGCCAAAAGCGCCGGGCTGGCGATTTTGTACGGCTACCCGGAGCGGGCCGAGGACGGGCAGATCTACAACGCCGTGCAGTTGATCGACGCCCACGGCCAGCGCCTGTGCAACTACCGCAAGACCCACTTGTTTGGCGACCTGGACCACTCGATGTTCAGTGCCGGGGAAGATGATTTCCCGGTGGTGGAATTGAACGGCTGGAAGCTTGGCTTCTTGATCTGCTACGACCTGGAGTTTCCGGAAAATACCCGTCGCCTGGCGCTGGCCGGTGCCGAGCTGATCCTGGTGCCGACTGCCAATATGGTGCCATTCGACTTTATCGCCGACGTCACCGTGCGGGCGCGGGCCTTTGAAAACCAGTGTTATGTGGCCTACGCCAACTACTGCGGGCAGGAAGGCGAGATTCAGTATTGCGGACAAAGCAGCATCGCCGCGCCGAATGGCCAGCGCATCGCCCAGGCCGGGCTGGATGAGACGTTGATCGTCGGTGCGCTGGACCGCCAGTCCATCCTCGACGCCCGCGCCGCCAACCACTACCTGCAAGACCGCCGCCCGGAGCTGTACGGCGCACTGCACAAGCCCTGACCCAGCCGGTTCGTCAGCGGTTTGATAACATGGCCACCTCCTACGTTTCGGAAGTGCCCATGCCTGCGCCGGCCCACCCTCATCACCTTCACCTGACCCTGGCCAATGGCCTGCGGGTTTCCCTGCGCCATGCGTCACGTCTGAAGCGTTGCGCTGCGGTGCTGCGCGTGGCTGCCGGCAGCCATGACGTGCCCTTGGCCTGGCCGGGTCTGGCGCACTTTCTTGAGCATTTGTTGTTTCTCGGCACACAGCGTTTTCCTGCACATGAAGGGCTGATGGCCTACGTGCAGCGCCATGGCGGGCAGGTCAACGCGAGTACCCAGGAGCGTACGACGGACTTTTTCTTTGAATTGCCGCTGGCGACCTTTGCCGACGGGCTGGAGCGCCTGGCAGACATGTTGGCCCACCCGCGCCTGGCAATTGAAGACCAGTTGCGTGAGCGCGAAGTGTTGCACGCAGAGTTTGTTGCATGGTCCCAGGATACCCAGGCGCAGCAACAGGTCGCGCTGCTGGAGGGCTTGGCCGCCAATCACCCACTGCGCGGCTTTCACGCCGGCAACCGAGACAGCCTGCCGGTGGAGCGTGAGGCTTTTCAGCAAGCACTGCGCGCATTTCACACGCACTTCTATCAGAGCGGGCAGATGACGTTGAGCCTGGCCGGCCCGCAGCCGCTGGACGAGCTGCAAGCCTTGGCGCAGCGATTCAGCGAGGTATTGGCCTGCGGACCTTTGCACCCACAGGCCGAGCCGCCTGCGCTGTTGCCCGATCAAGCCGTGAGTTACCAATACACCGCCGATAATCATCGGCACCACGTCATTGCCTGTGACGTGCCCCGCGAAGCGTTGGATTTTCTCTGCACCTGGCTGAACGCCTCAGCGCCCGGCGGGTTACTGGCCGAGCTGCAGACGCGAAACCTGGCCCATGCACTGCGCGCGTCCGTGCTGTATCACTTCGCCGGGCAAGCGCTGCTGGATATCGACTTTTTCCTCATCGCTCAAGACGGGTCGGCTACTCAGATCGAAACGCTATTGCACGACTGGCTGAGCTTTTTCGCACAGAGCGACTGGACGCCGTTGCGAGAAGAGTTCGCCTTGCTGAACGCTCGCCAGCAGCAAATCCAGGGCGCCCTGGCCCTGGCTCGGAACGACAGCGAGGCTCTATCGGAACAGGGCGTGGCGGCCCTGAAGAACCTGCTCGAGTCACTGCACCTGCCGCCCTCCGAGCACGCTTGGCAGTTGCCGCCCAATAACCCCTTTCTGCGCCCAGCGGTCAAGCAAGAGCGCGCCGGCCTGATTCGCGGCCAGACCAGCGCCCACCGTGGCTTGCGCACGTTCGCCCAGGATCGCTCGCGGGGACGACGGGAAGTGGCGGCGCTGACTTTCAGTCAGGCCTTGGCGGATAGCACCGATGAAGGCGCGCTGTACCTGCAATGGCGCTTTGATTCGTTGGTACCCGCAGGCCTGGAAAATGCGTTGCAGCCGTTGCGTGAGCAGGCGCGTCAGGCGGGCGTCGAATTGGCCTTCGAAACCCTCGCCAATGACTGGCGGGTGAAAATAGTCGGCCTTCACCAACCAATCGCGGCTGTGGTCGAGGCGCTGGCGCTTAACCTGAGCCAGTTCGGTGGGCCGCTGTTGTCACCCGCACAAACACCGATGATTGCCATTCGGGAACTG
Source organism: Pseudomonas sp. R9.37 (assembly GCF_963878885.1). NCBI lineage: Bacteria > Pseudomonadati > Pseudomonadota > Gammaproteobacteria > Pseudomonadales > Pseudomonadaceae > Pseudomonas > Pseudomonas sp. R9.37. Next base: position 64,333 of record NZ_CAWNZA010000011.1, read on the forward strand.
CTCAAGGCGTTGCCTGCCTGCTGTGCCGGCATCGCTTCCGGGGCCGGCGAGACGCCAGCGTCATGGACCACCGCACGCTGGCAGGGCCTGGGAACAGGTTTGCCCGCCGCCAGTGAAGCGGCGATCAAAACCGCAGCCACGCGATTGCCAGGCCAGCCGGCAAGCTTCGAACACACGCCGAAAACCCTCGACGGCCAGCGACTCTGGCACGAAGTGAACACCGATGCCCGCGAAGCCGCGTTGCTGCTGTTTTGCCCAACGCCAAGCCAATCCCTGGCCGATGAAGCGGCATGGCGACTGCTCGGGCATCTGCTTGAGGGGCCGTTTTACCAAAAACTGCGGGTCGAACTGCAAGTCGGCTACGCCGTTTTCAGCGGCATCCGACAGATCAACGGGCAAACCGGCCTGCTGTTTGGCGTGCAATCCCCAAGCGTTTCCTTGGCCGGGATCTTCGAGCACGTGAAGACCTTCCTGGCGCAGCTTCCGACGTTGATCGACAACAGCGCCGAACTGGGCAACCAAACCCTGGCAGAGCAATTCACGGCCCAGGCATTACCGCTCGCCCAAGCCGCCGAGCTGCTCTGGCAGGCGCAGTTGGCTGGCCATTCGTCGGGTTATCTGACGCCGCTTCAGCAGCTGATCCAAACCTGCACGCGCGAGGATCTGCAACGTGCCGCAGGGCAGCTCAATGACGCTGCAGGCGGTTGGCGCTGTGTGGCCAACGGCCCGCCCATCGACGGTTCCTGGCAAACGGCAGGCTGATCATTGCTGGCCCTGCAAAAGGCTTTTGCCATCAAGACAGCGCTAACTTGAAAAGAATTGCGTAACATTCATACGCACACCTCTGAACATCTCCGATTGGAGGTGGACTATATGTATGAGTAGTGAACGTCCCATCCCTTCGTAGGAGTATGAATATGACCTGGTCCAAGCCTGCTTACACTGATCTGCGTATCGGTTTCGAAGTCACCATGTACTTCGCCAGCCGTTGATTGGCTGAGTAATACAACGCCTCGGTTCGCCCGGGGCGTTTTTGTTTTGAGCTTTGCGTGATGGAGCAATCATGTTTGTCCAGATTCTAGGTTCCGCCGCCGGCGGTGGCTTCCCGCAGTGGAACTGCAACTGCGTGAACTGCGCAGGTTTTCGTGACGGCAGCCTGCGGGCCCAGGCGCGCACTCAGTCGTCCATCGCGATCTCCGACGATGGCGTGAATTGGGTACTGTGCAACGCTTCGCCGGATATCCGCGCGCAACTGCAAGGCTTCGCCCCGATGCAACCCGGCCGCGCGCTGCGCGATACCGGTATCAGCGCGATCATCCTGATGGACAGCCAGATCGACCACACCACCGGCCTGTTGAGCCTGCGCGAAGGCTGCCCGCACCAGGTGTGGTGCACCGACATGGTCCATGAAGATTTGAGTACCGGTTTCCCGCTGTTCACCATGCTCACGCACTGGAACGGCGGCCTGGCCTGGAACCGCATCGAGCTGGACGCCAGCTTCACCATCCCGGCCTGCCCCAACCTGCGTTTCACGCCGCTGCCGTTGCGCAGCGCCGCGCCGCCCTACTCGCCGCACCGCTTCGACCCGCACCCAGGCGACAACATCGGCCTGATCGTCGAAGACCTGCGCACCGGCGGCAAACTGTTTTACGCCCCTGGGCTGGGCAAGGTCGACGCGCCGTTGCTGGAGATCATGGCCGGCAGCGATTGCTTGCTGGTGGATGGCACGATGTGGGACGACGATGAAATGCAGCGCCGTGGCGTCGGCACCCGCACCGGTCGCGAGATGGGCCACCTGGCTCAGAACGGCCCCGGCGGCATGCTCGAAGTGCTGGAGCAGTTGCCCGAGCAGCGCAAGGTGCTGATCCACATCAACAACACCAACCCGATCCTCGATGAAGACTCCCCCGAACGCGCCGAGCTGGCACGGCGTAACGTCGAAGTGGCTTACGACGGCATGAGCATTGAATTGTAGGAGCAGACCACATGACTGACACACCGCTGACGCCCGCCGAGTTCGAGCATGCCTTGCGTGCCAAGGGCGCCTTTTACCATATCCATCACCCGTACCACGTGGCGATGTATGAAGGCCGCGCCACCCGCGAGCAGATCCAGGGTTGGGTCGCCAACCGTTTCTACTATCAGGTGAATATCCCGCTGAAAGACGCCGCGATCCTGGCCAATTGCCCGGACCGTGAAATCCGTCGCGAATGGATCCAGCGCCTGCTCGACCACGACGGTGCTCCCGGCGAAGACGGCGGCATTGAAGCCTGGTTGCGTCTGGGCCAGGCCGTTGGTCTGGACCCGGACCAGCTGCGGTCCCAGGAACTGGTGCTGCCCGGCGTGCGTTTTGCCGTGGATGCCTACGTCAACTTTGCCCGCCGTGCCAGTTGGCAGGAAGCCGCCAGCAGCTCGTTGACCGAGCTGTTCGCGCCGCAGATCCACCAGTCGCGCCTCGACAGCTGGCCGCAGCACTATCCGTGGATCGACCCAACCGGTTATGAGTATTTCCGCACTCGCCTGGGCCAGGCCCGTCGCGATGTGGAGCACGGTTTGGCGATCACGTTGCAGCACTACACCACTCGCGAAGGTCAGGAGCGCATGCTGGAGATTCTCCAGTTCAAACTCGACATTTTGTGGAGCATGCTGGATGCCATGAGCATGGCCTACGAACTGAACCGCCCGCCGTATCACAGCGTGACTGATCAGCGTGTATGGCATAAAGGGATCACCCTATGAGCTTTGATCGCAGCAGAACACCGACCTGGCGCCAGGGCTATCGCTACCAGTACGAGCCCGCGCAAAAAGGCCACGTATTGCTCTACCCCGAAGGCATGATCAAGCTCAACGACAGCGCAGCGTTGATCGGTGGTCTGATCGATGGTGAACGCGACGTGGCTGCCATCATCGCTGAGCTGGATAAACAATTCCCCGGCGTACCTGAACTCGGTCAAGACATCGAGGATTTCATGGAGGTCGCCCGTGCTGAGCACTGGATCGAACTTGCCTGAAAAGCCACCTGTTGGCCTGCCGCTGTGGCTGCTCGCCGAGCTGACTTACCGTTGCCCGTTGCAATGCCCGTACTGCTCAAATCCGCTGGATTTCGCCGAGCAGGGCAAGGAGCTGAGCACTGAGCAATGGATCAAAGTGTTTCGCGAAGCCCGGGAGATGGGCGCGGCACAACTGGGGTTCTCCGGCGGTGAACCGCTGGTACGCCAGGACCTCGCCGAACTGATTGCCGAAGCGCGCAAGCTGGGCTTCTACACCAACCTGATCACCTCCGGCATCGGCCTCACCGAGCAGAAAATCAGCGACTTCAAGAAAGCCGGCCTGGACCATATCCAGATCAGCTTCCAAGCCAGCGACGAGCAAGTGAACAACCTGCTGGCCGGGTCGAAAAAAGCCTTCGCGCAAAAGCTGGAAATGGCCCGCGCGGTAAAGGCGCATGGCTATCCGATGGTGCTGAACTTCGTCACGCATCGGCACAATATCGACAAGATCGACCGCATCATCGAACTGTGCATCGCACTGGAAGCAGACTTCGTCGAGCTCGCTACCTGCCAGTTCTACGGTTGGGCGCAGCTCAATCGTGTGGGGTTGTTGCCGACCAAAGAACAGCTGGTGCGCGCCGAACGCATCACCAACGAATACCGGGCCAAGCTCGAAGCCGAAGGTCACCCGTGCAAGCTGATCTTCGTTACACCGGACTACTACGAAGAACGCCCAAAAGCCTGCATGAACGGCTGGGGCAGTATCTTTCTTACAGTAACGCCGGACGGCACTGCCCTGCCCTGCCACGGTGCCCGACAAATGCCGGTGCAATTTCCCAACGTGCGCGACCACAGCATGCAGCACATCTGGTACGACTCGTTTGGCTTCAACCGCTTTCGCGGCTACGACTGGATGCCCGAGCCATGCCGTTCATGCGATGAAAAGGAAAAGGACTTCGGCGGCTGCCGCTGCCAGGCGTTCATGCTCACCGGCGACGCGAGCAACGCCGACCCGGTGTGCAGCAAGTCCGAGCAGCACGGCATCATCCTGCAAGCGCGGGAAGAAGCCGAGCACGCCACCCAAACCATCGAGCAATTGGCCTTTCGCAACGAGCGCAACTCGCGGCTCATTGCAAAAGGCTGACAGTTTTAGCGTTTGGCGATGATGTACACGGCGTGGATGATGCCCGGGAAGTAACCGCACAGGGTCAGCAGGATGTTCAGCCAGAACGCGCCGGCGAAACCCACTTGCAGGAACACACCCAGTGGCGGCAGCAGAATGGCGATGATGATGCGAATGATGTCCATGGGTCAGCTCCAGAAAGTCGGCTCGTGTGAGCCGTGTAGCTAATCGACCTTGAGCATTCGTGAGGGTTCAGTGGATCTGGCACTGGGCCACCTTGAAGTGCGCAGACAAAAAAACGCCCCCAGCCAAAAGAATCAGGCTGAGGGCGCCGCGTAGGCCGCGAGACGGTTCTGGAATGTGGGTTAAACGGCGATGCCCTTGCGGCATTGCAACTGCGCGGTGCGCACTCGGGAGAAGGCGCGAGCCAGGCGTAGAAGCATTTCGTCGATATTGCTTTTGCTGACCGTCAAGGCTGGGGTGAAGCGCAGGCAGTTGGGTTGCGGGGCGTTAAGGATCAATCCTTCGTGCAATGCTGCTTTTACGACGGCATCTGCAGAATCATCCGACAACGTCAGGCCCCACATCAGCCCATGGCCGCGCAATTGGCCGTGGTCGTAGCGATAAGCCAGGCGGGCAAGGCCTTCGCCAAGGTAAAGGCCGAACTCGCGCACTTGCTCCAGAAAGCCCTCCTCCACCACCGTCTTCAGTACCGCCTCCCCGGCCGCTGCCATCAACGCGTTGCCATGGTGGGTGCCATCCAGCTCGCCCACCTCGAAGCAACAAGCCTTGCCGCGCGCCAGCAGGGCCGCCAACGGCACGCCGCCGCCCAGGCCTTTGCCAAGGGTGATGATGTCGGCGCGCACGCCGTACTGTTGTTCGACGAGCAAGGTGCCGCAACGGCCGATCCCGGTGTGCACTTCATCGAGAATCAGCAGGATTCCCAGCTCGCGACACAGGCGTTCAACACCTTTGAGGTAGTGCTCGGTGGCGGGGATAACGCCGGCTGCGCCCTGAATCGGCTCCAGCATGATGGCCACGGTCTGCGCATCCACCGCCGCGTGCAACGCGGGCAGGTCGTTGAAAGGCACATGGCTGAAACCCGGCAATTGCGGTTCAAAACGGTTGCCACCCGCCCCCGTCGAAGCCGCCATCGCCGCGAAACTGCGGCCATGGCAACCGGTGCTGGCGCTGATGATGTGGTACGCGCCGCCGCGGTGCTGTTGGCCCCATTTACGCGCCAGCTTGATCGCGGCTTCGCAGGCTTCAGCGCCGCTATTAAGCAGGTATCCCTGATCACTGCCCGTGTGATGGCACAACCGGTCGACGAGGTTCAGTTGGGGGCGATTGTGCAAGCCATTGCCGGGGTTGATCAGCGCCTGAGTCTGATCGGCGAGGGCCTTGACCAGCACCTGCGGGCTGTGGCCCAGGCTGTTGGCGGCGCTGCCCTGACTGAAATCAAGGTACGCACGGTCGTCGCTGTCCCAGAGCCAGGAGCCCTGGCCGCGCACGAAGACCTGCGCAGGCCTTGCAACGGTGGGCATCAGGGCATCGCTGGGCAGATCCTCGTGCGGCGCGTCGAGGATCAGATCGTCCAGACTTGGTGCAGGGCGGCGAAACAGATTCACACCTCACCCCCAATGGCAACCTGACCTTGGTCGCAATCCTCTACAAAGACTGCCTTGAGGTTTTTTGTCTTGCCTATGTAAACGCCATCAACATAAACGCTATTCATTGCCAGATCCGGCCCTGTAAGCCTTGCGAATAGGCGCTAGACTAGGCGTCTCGGGGCCCACCGGCCATTTCGATTTTCCAGCTTTTTCGATAAGTAAGTCTTATGGATTTCAAGCAACTGCGTTATTTCGTCGCGGTGTATGAGGAAGGCCATGTGGGCCGCGCTGCGGAGCGTCTGTCGATCTCACAACCAGCCCTGTCGCAACAGATTCGCCAATTGGAGCAGAACCTGGATGTGAGCCTGTTCGAGCGCAGCAGCAAGCGCCTGCTGCCGACGCTGGCCGCGCATACCTTGTACAACCACGCATTGCCGCTGCTCGACGGTATGCAACAAGCCGTCGAAGCCTTGCGCAACTTCAAGGGCCAGGCCATGCGCACTCTGGCCATCGGCGTGCTGCAAACAGTGCACACCAGCCTGGTCCCGCAAATGCTTGAGCGCGTGCGCAAGGCCCAGCCGCATCTGGTGGTGCAGATCTACGAATTGACCGGCCTGGAGATTGAACGGCGCTTGCTCAATGGCTCGCTGGACATCGGCATCAGCTACCTGCCGCCGCGCCAGCCAGGGCTGCACGGCGTGCTGTTGTATGAAGACGAATTGAAGGTGGTAATCCCCGAAGACCATCCCCTGCGCGAATTCAAGAAGGTTTCGCTGAAACAGGCGGCCGAATTACCGATGCTGCTACTGGGAGAGGAGTTTCAGGTGCGGCAGATCTGGCAGGGCCAGCTCGCCAACCTCGGGCGCCGCCCACAGGTGCAGGCCGAACTGAATACCATGGTCGGGATTCTCGACAGCCTGCCCCATACCAAACTGGCCACGGTACTGCCCGGGCGCTCCCAGGATGAGCACAACAGCAAGGCGCTGCTGTGGAAACCCTTGAGCGAGCCCAGGGTGGCGCTGAAAGTGGGCCTGGTGTGCCGCGACGTACAGCGCCAGCAAGCAACGGTGGCGTTATTGCGCACGCTGCTGGAAGACGTGATGAATGCCCCGGAGGCGCCTGCCTAACTTTTTCGCGGGCAAAAGAAAACCCCGCCGAAGCGGGGTTTTGCAGACTGTTTCCCTGACATCCATTTCACTCCGCCGTCCTGGCAGAATCCTACGTGTCCGTGTTGTTGCTTTGCGCTTCCTGCGCGACGTCCATGTGAAGTAGATTATCCGTGGATCCAATTTGGCGATAGAGGACGAATAGCAGCACGTCATGTAAGAGAATGCTTACACGCCCTCCAAGCCCTTAGAACAGTGCCTCATCCAGCAAAAACAGTGATTCGCTACCGGCTTTTACCGACGCACTCAGCGAATGGATACGCGGCAGCAGGCGCGCAAAGTAGAAACGCGCCGTGCCCAGCTTGCTCGCGTAGAAGTCTTCCTCCGACTCTTTGCCCCACGCAGCCTTCGCTATGCGGGCCCACATATAGGCGTACGCCATGTAGCCAAAGGCGTGCAGGTATTCCACCGACGCTGCACCGATTTCATTCGGGTTGGTCTTGGCGCGGTCCAGCACCCAGGCGGTCAACTCATCCAGGTTGTCCACCGCCGCGCTCAGCGGACGGGTGAACTCACCCAGTTGGGCGCCCGCGGTGGCAATGAACTGACGGATCTCGTCAGCGAACAAGGTATAGAACGCGCCGTTGCTGCCGACAATCTTGCGGCCCATCAAGTCCAGCGCCTGAATGCCGTTGGTGCCTTCGTAGATCTGAGTGATGCGCACATCACGCACCAGTTGCTCCTGGCCCCACTCGCGAATGTAGCCGTGGCCGCCAAACACTTGCTGACCGAGCACGGTGGTTTCCAGGCCCAGGTCGCTGAGGAACGCCTTGGCGACGGGCGTCAACAGTGCCACCAGATTGTCCGCACGCTCACGGGCGGCGGCGTCCTCGCTGAACTTGGCGATGTCCAATTGCGTTGCCACGTACGTGGAGAACGCGCGGCCGCCTTCATTCGCAGCCTTCATGGTCAGCAGCATACGGCGCACGTCCGGATGCACGATGATCGGGTCGGCCACTTTGTCTTTAGCCTGGGCGCCGGTCGGTGCGCGGCTTTGCAGGCGATCACGCGCATATTCGATCGCGTTCTGATAAGAGCGCTCGCCGGATGCCAGCCCCTGGATACCCACCCCCAGACGCTCGTAATTCATCATGGTGAACATCGCCGCCAACCCACGGTTCGGCTCGCCCACCAGGTAACCCACGGCTTCGTCGAAGTTCATCACGCAGGTCGCAGACGCCTGAATGCCCATCTTGTGTTCGATCGAGCCACAGCTCACCGGGTTACGCGCGCCCAGGCTGCCGTCGGCATTGACCATGAATTTGGGCACCAGGAACAGCGAGATGCCTTTGGGACCGGCCGGCGCATCGGGCAGCTTGGCAAGCACCAGATGGATAATGTTTTCGGTGAGGTCGTGTTCGCCACCAGTGATGAAGATCTTGGTGCCGCTGATGGTGTAGGAACCGTCCGCCTGCGGCTCAGCCTTGGTGCGGATAATTCCCAGGTCGGTGCCCGCGTGTGCTTCAGTCAGGCACATGGAGCCGGCCCACTCGCCGGAATACATCTTCGGCAAGTAGGTGGCCTTGAGTGCTTCACTGGCGTGAGTGTTGATCGACACGCAGGCGCCAGAGGTCAGCATCGGATACAGGCCAAACGCCAGGCTCGACGAGTTGATCATTTCCTCGACCTGGGCCGACACCGCCTTGGGCATGCCCATGCCGCCAAATACAGGGTCGCCGCCTACACCCACCCAGCCACCTTCGGCGTAGGTTTTGTAGGCCTGGGGGAAACCATCCGGCGTGCTGACCACGGTATCGGCCCAACGGCAGCCTTGCTCGTCGCCATTGCGGCTCAGCGGGGCGATGGATTTGGCAGTGACCTTGCCGGCCTCCTCAAGGATCGCCTCGACGGTTTCGGCATCCACGGTGTCTGCCAATGCCGGCAATTGGGCCCAAGTCGTGGCGACCTCAAAGACTTCGTTGAGGACGAAGCGCATATCACGCAGCGGCGCTTTGTAATCAGCCATGGCAAACCTCGTGAGAACGTGAAAAGTAAGTCGGTAGGATCGGTTTTACAGGCTCCGAGTGTACCCGAACAACTTTTCAGACACATAGGGTCCGTTCGTGACTATTAAGTATTTATAAGTCACGCACAGATCTAATGCAGGAGCTGGCTTGCCTGCGATGGCATCACCGCCGTTTCACTGACCTACCGAGGTGACTGCATCTCAGGCAAGCCAGCTCCCACACAAGCCCGCACACAGTTACCTGCAGAACAATCAGCCGCCTACAGTGCAAACAACTGAGCAGGCAGGCTCATCAGGCACTCGCTGCCCGCCTCCACCGCGGCCCGGTGCATGGCCGTGCGCGGCAGCAAACGCTTAAAGTAGAAGTCGCAGGTCGCCAACTTAGCCTGGGCAAACTCGGTGTCGTCCTGGGCTTGAGCCGCTATCGCCATCCGCAACCACAGGTAGGCCAGGATCACGTAACCGCTGTACATCAAGTAATCCACAGCCGCCGCGCCCACTTCGTCGGGGTTTTTCATGGCGGCCATGCCGACCTTCATTGTCAGCTCGCCCCATTGCTGGTTCAGTTGATCGAGTTGCGCCACATGGGCCATGAGCTGCGGGTGCTCGGCATTTGCCGCGCAGAATTTATGCACGATTTTGGTAAAACCACGCAGCAGCTTGCCCTGGCTACCCAGCACCTTGCGCCCCAGCAGGTCGAGCGCCTGGATGCCATTGGTGCCTTCATAGATCGGCGCGATCCGCGCATCGCGTGCCAGCTGTTCCATGCCCCATTCGCGAATATAGCCGTGACCGCCGAATACCTGCATGCCGTGGTTGGTCACCTCCAGGCCCGTGTCGGTCATAAAGGCTTTGCAGATCGGCGTGAGAAACGCCAACAGGTCTTCAGCCTCCTGGCGCTGGCCCGCGTCGTTGCTCAGGTGCGCGGTGTCGAGCAATTGCGCGGTGAAATACGCCAGCGCGCGGTTGCCTTCGTTGAAGGCTTTCATGGTCAGCAACATGCGGCGTACATCAGCGTGCACGATGATGGGGTCGGCGGCCTTTTCCGGGGCTTTGGCGCCGGTCAGCGAGCGCATTTGCAGGCGATCACTGGCGTATTTGACCGCGCCCTGGAAGCTCGCCTCGCCATTGCACAGGCCCTGCATGCCGGTCCCCAGCCGTGCGTGGTTCATCATGGTGAACATGCAGTTGAGGCCTTTATTCGCCTCACCAATCAGAAACCCCTTGGCACCGTCGAAGTTGAGCACGCACGTGGCCGAGGCCTTGATGCCCATCTTGTGCTCGATGGAGCCGCAGTGCACCGCGTTGCGCTCACCCGAGTCGGCATGGAACTTGGGCACGATAAACAGCGAGATACCTTTGGTGCCCGCCGGCGCATCCGGCAGTTTGGCCAGCACCAAGTGGATGATGTTCGCACTCAGGTCATGCTCGCCGGCCGAGATGAAGATCTTACTGCCGGTGACCGCATAACTACCGTCGGCCTGGGGCACGGCGCGGGTCTTGATCAGCCCCAGGTCGGTGCCGCAGTGGGCTTCGGTCAGGCACATGGTGCCGGTCCATTCGCCAGCGGTGAGTTTGGTCAGGTAGGTGGCTTTCTGCTCCTCGGTGCCATGGGCGTGGATCGCCGACATTGCGCCATGGGTCAGCCCCGGGTACATGCCCCAGGACGTGTTGCTGGAGCCGATCATTTCGCTCAACACCAGCCCCAGCGAGTGCGGCAAGCCTTGCCCACCGTAGGCGGGGTCCGCTGCCACGCCGTGCCAGCCGCCTTCCACGTACTGGGCGAAAGCTTGCTTGAAGCCCTTGGGTGTGGTGACCACGCCATTGTCGAAATGGCAGCCTTCCTCATCGCCGCTGCGATTAAGCGGCGCAAGCACGTTTTCGCAGAATTTGGCGCCTTCTTCGAGGATCGCACTGACCATATCCGGGCTGGCGTCTGTGGCGCCGAGGGCCGCGTAGTGGCCGTGGAAATCAAACACGTTGTCGATCAGAAAGCGCATGTCGCGCAGGGGAGCTTTGTAGTCAGGCATGGCGATGTCTCCGGCAGCAGATGGTTTAAACCTACTGCCGGCCACGGTCTCGGACAATCACTGTAGAACCGCTGAATACGTCGCCATCACTCAACCGGCAGCACTCGCCATGCGCACCGCGCCACGCCGGGTTTGCCCGGCCGCGACCACGCAGTTACGTCCGGCGCCCTTGGCGGCATAAAGCGCCTCGTCGGCGGATTTGAGCACTTCTTCCGGGGTGCGCTGTTCGGCCTGGCGCTCGGCCACACCGATGCTGACGGTTACCGACACACTCGACGCGCCGCTGCCCGCGCGGCGTTGGCGGCCCTGCTGGTCGTCATGAGGGCGGTCGGGGTTGCGCAGCTTGATGTCGTAGTGGGCGATGATCTCGCGAATTTCTTCGAGGTGCGGCATGCACTCATCCAGCGTCTTGCCGGCGAAGACCACCGCAAACTCTTCACCGCCGTAGCGGTAGGCACGCCCGCCGCCATTGACCTTGGAGAGTTTGCTGGCGACCAGGCGCAATACCTGGTCGCCGACGTCATGACCGTGGGTGTCGTTGAAACGCTTGAAGTGATCGACGTCACTCATCGCCAACACATAGTTGCGCCCCAGACGCTGCATGCGTTCATTGAGCGCACGGCGGCCCGGCAAGCCGGTCAGTTCGTCACGGAAGGCCATTTGATACGCCTCATGCGCCACGCCCGCGGCGATCATCAGCATCACCTGGCTGCACATGATGTTCAGGGTAAAGGGCAGGATAAAGGTCTGCGGCAACATCCAGAACAGCCCGAGCAAGCCAACCAGTTGCGCGGCATGCAACGGGCGCGGCTGATACCAGTACTGCGCCGCCAGGGTGACAAATCCGATCAGGAACATGGGGTACGACAGCTGGATCAGGCTCATCCAGCTGCCGTGCAAGGCCGGCCAGCGAATCTCCGCCAGCCAGCTCAACAGGGCTTGCGGGAAGCTTTGCTCAAGCGCCAGGGCCACGCTGCCGACTGCGATGAGCACGGCGCAACGGGCCACGAAATCGCGAAACAGGTGGGTTTTCTCCTGCCACATCGCGTAGATACTGAACAATAACGGCAGCAACAGGCAGCACAGATGAAACACCACCGCCGCGTCTTCCCGGACTCGGCCATTGTCGCGGTAGTAATCGGTCTGGGTGTCCAACAGGAAATAAACGACGTACACCGTGATCATCAGAAACAGTTCACGCTGGCGCCGATACACCGCGCAATACGAGCCGCCCAGCAGCAGCACCAAGGTCGGCAGCACGTTGAAGAGCGAGGTGAAGAACACATTGAGGTCCTTCACGTACGCAGCCGACAGCCCCGCCAGCAGTAACAGCAGTGAAGGTAGGAAATGACTGAAACGTACAGCGGACGCGCGTGACAAGGGTAAAGCTCCGACCCACTCAAAAAGATGGCACAGTGCCTTCACTGCGCACAGTTAAGCACATTCAATGTGAGGTGTATCACATTGCCATCACTTTAACGGCCGCTCGGCCTAATCCCTGAGTGTTGCGCTGCGGTTTTTTTTTACATGCCATTGCGCAATAAAAGAGGCGGATGCAATGCGCAGGCCACCTCGTACTGTCAGTTATGACAGTAGTCGTCGAGGGAATTGGCATGTTTACTTGCGCGTACCACTCAATACCGCCCAGCGAGTATTCGGGACAGAGAGTGTCCCTTAAACACGAGGGGAGTGACCCTCATGGAAACCTTGGTATCCGAACTCGTGAGCACCAGCTCTCAGTTCCTGATTCGTAACGCAATACCCGCGCTGCCGCCCCTGATCGTGGTGGATGCTCTGCCCGGGACGGGCGGCATGGTGCCTCTGACGACGGCAGAACGTGACCTGCGCATTCGGATTCCAGCGTTGCCGCAGCCCGGGCCTGCCGGGGCCCAGCCCACTATCCGGGTGTACGCCGAACTGCCCCCGCCGCATGAACACCAAGTCATCGCGTACCTCCGGTTGCCGTCTTACCCCACAGCAGACATTGATATGCCAGTGCCGCGCCGCTTCGTGAGCAGTGAGGGCGATTATCTGCTGACCTACATCCTGGAAGCCGGCGACAACGTGCTGTGTGCCACTGCCAGCACGCCGCTGCGGGTGCATAAAACGCCACCTTTTGGTTACCTGACCATCACACCGCCAGCCCCGCTGCTGCCATTGAACCTGGCGACTGCCATGATTACCGAAGAGTATCTGGCCAGCAATGACCCGGTTGTCTTCCGGATTCCCGAGCACGCAGAGATCAACACCCAGGTCGCGCTGAGGGTCATTCCCTACTACGGCATTACCGACCGGCACATGCAGTTTCCGTTTGCACCTCCGGGCCCCGTTACCTTGCCCGACTATCCGGCCCCGCGCGTGCTCTCCATACCGGCCTCCGTGATTCGCGAACGCGGCAACGGCCTCATGCAACTGACCTACCGCTTCCTGGACCGACTGGGCAACCGCTCTCGTGATTCGTTGATTCTGGAACTCAGGGTCGCGCTGCAACTGACCCCTTCAAACATTGCCGCTCCGCGCGTGACACAGGCGATTGCGCCCGACAACACGGTGACTCAGGCCGATATCGACCTGAGCGGGCAAGGCGGGATGGAGGTTTGGCTGGACAGTGTCACCAATTTGCAGATCAACGACGCTGTGGCCGTTGTCGTGGGCACGAATACCGTCTTGGCGCCACCTGTGGTTTACGTGGGCCAACCACTGCCGCTGCGCCTTGTGATCACGACGGCGCAATTACTGGCCATCCTTCCGGGCGCCGCCAGCAACAACACGCCCACCCAGATAAAATTCCGGATCACCCGGGGGACCACCTTCGTGGAGGGACCTACCAGGAATATCATCCTGAACTTCTCGCCGTTGATGACGCTGGCGCAGCCGCAGGTGCTTAACCTTATCGGCGGCAATCTCACCTGCGCCTCGCCACAGCCTACGAGCCTGACCTTTCTAAACCGGTCTATCGGTGTATTTATCCCTCCCTCTGCGCTGTTGCGTGCCAACACGGCGGGAACATTGACGTGCGTAATGAGCCGTCAGGATGACGGTTCAATCCCCATTGCGCCCCCACTGACGTTCCCGATTGTGTGGGCTGCCTCGGCTTCCACCACCGGGCAAACCGTGTACCTGCAGTATTCGGCCACTATGCGGGTGATCGGCAGGGGCATCATGTACCTCAGCTACACGACGCAAAATGCAGCCGGGCAATTGCTTCAGTCGCCACCGACGGACATTCCAGTCAGGGGCGTTTTGCCGGGCAACACCTATTGCGACGGCGCGCCTTTTATCCCGACACCTTAAGCGCCGCGTTGCTGGCCCCCACAAAAAAGCCGCCGCTCCCGGAAGAGCGGCGGCTTTTTCATGAACCCGCCGAGGCTTAGTAGCCCAGGTCGAAGTTCTCTTCTTTCATGTCCATCAGGTTGTTGGCGCCCGACAGCATGGTTGCAACGTGAGTGCGGGTACGCGGCAGAATGCGCTGGAAGTAGAAGCGCGCGGTCTGCAGCTTGGCGGTGTAAAACGCCTCTTCGGTGGTGCCGGCAGCCAGTTTCTCGGCCGCCAGGCGTGCCATGTCGGCCCAGAAGTAAGCCAGGCACGCGTAGCCGGAATACATCAGGTAATCCACCGAAGCAGCACCGACTTCTTCACGGTCTTTCATCGCGGCCATGCCGACCTTCATGGTCAACTCGCCCCACTCTTTGTTCAGCGCGGCCAGCGGTGCGACGAATTCCTTCACGGCTTCGTTGCCTTCGTTGGCCTGGCAGAACTTGTGCACGATCTTGGTGAAGCCCTTGAGCGCCTCGCCTTGAGTCATCAACACTTTACGGCCGAGCAGGTCCAGCGCCTGAATACCGGTGGTGCCTTCGTACAGCATCGAAATGCGGCTGTCGCGAACGTTCTGCTCCATGCCCCACTCGGCAATGAAGCCGTGGCCGCCGTAGATTTGCACGCCGTGGTTGGCGGATTCAAAACCGACTTCGGTCATGAACGCCTTGGCGATCGGGGTCATGAAGGCCAGCAGGGCATCGGCCTGCTTCTTCGCTTCGTCATCGGTACCGTATTTGACGATGTCCACTTGCTTGGCGGTGAAGTACACCATCGCACGGTTGCCTTCGGCGAAGGCTTTCATGGTCAGCAGCATGCGGCGCACGTCGGGGTGCACGATGATCGGGTCAGCGGCTTTGTCCGGTGCTTTCGGGCCGGTCAGCGAACGCATTTGCAGGCGATCGCGAGCGTATTTCAGGCCGCCCTGGAAACCGATTTCGGCGTGGGACAAGCCCTGCAGCGCAGTGCCCAGGCGCGCGGTGTTCATGAAGGTGAACATGCAGTTCAGGCCTTTGTTCGCCGGGCCGATCAGGAAACCGGTGGCCGCGTCGAAGTTCATCACGCAGGTGGCGTTGCCGTGGATGCCCATCTTGTGTTCCAGGGAACCACAGGACACCGCGTTGCGCTCGCCAATCGAACCGTCTGCGTTTGGCAGGAATTTAGGCACGATAAACAGCGAAATGCCTTTGGTGCCAGCCGGTGCGTCCGGCAGGCGGGCCAGCACGATGTGGACGATGTTGTCGGCCATGTCGTGTTCACCGGCCGAGATGAAGATCTTGGTGCCGGAGACTTTGTAGGAACCGTCGGCCTGAGGCTCAGCCTTGGTGCGCAACATGCCCAGGTCGGTGCCGCAATGGGGTTCGGTCAGGCACATGGTGCCGGTCCACTCGCCCGAGACCAGTTTGGTCAGGTAGGCATTTTGCTGCTCAGGGGTGCCGTGCTCGGAGATGGTGTTCATCGCACCGTGCGACAGGCCCGGGTACATGCCCCACGACCAGTTGGCAGCACCAACCATTTCGCTGACTGCAAGGCCCAGGGATTCCGGCAGGCCTTGGCCGCCGTGCTCCACGTCGTGGGCCAGGCTTGGCCAGCCGCCTTCAACGAACTGTTTGTAGGCTTCTTTGAAACCCGTCGGGGTCTTAACGCCTGACTCGCTCCAGGTACAGCCTTCGATGTCGCCCACGCGGTTCAACGGTGCCAGCACTTGCTCACAGAACTTGGCGCCTTCTTCGAGGATGGCGTCAACCATGTCCGGGGTAGCGTCCTGGCAAGCCGGCAGGCTCTGATAGTGCGCTTCATAACCGAGCAGTTCGTCACGAACGAAGCGAATATCACGCAAGGGGGCCTTGTAGTCAGGCATAGCGATAAACCTCTGCTGATGTATCTGGGATGAACAACCGCGTGGATGCGTTGTGGCGGTCAAACAGGTGTTTGAAACATACGTTTACGACTTGGGGTTGTCAAGCATCGTCCAGACGCCATTTGTCATGACGCGGATCAACGGCGCGCACGGCAAGGCCTGCGGCGGGTTGCCACAGCAAAAAGGAGTTTAGAAGTTAGAGAGGGCGAAGCGAGACAAATGTGGGAGCTGGCTTGCCTGCGATAGCATCACCGCGGTCTACCCGTAATACCGGGGTGCATGCATCGCAGGCAAGGCAGCTCCCACACAAGCCAGCTCCCAAAAGAAAGCCGGCGGATCTAGAGAAAGGGATTAAGCGTAGGTGTCGATCAGCGTGCCCAGCATTTCGTCCGAAGCCTTGGCGACTTTAGCGCCCAGCTCGACTTGAAACTTGCCTTGGGCCATTTCAACCATGTTGCTCGCCGAGTTGGATGGCTGGGCACGGTCGTTGGCTTGTAGACGGTCACTTTGTGCGTCTGAGGGCTGGGTGGTCGCGGCGCCGGCGATTTTACCGGCCGACTGGTCGACGCGGTTCTGCCCGGCCTGAATCGTGCTCAGCCCCGAATAAAACGCGCTGCTTCCAGAGATTTCCATGGCGTAAGCCTGCCTTTAGAGAATCGTGAACCTGAATTGAAGCAGACATCCCGGCAAAACGCCCGTCAAAAACACTAATGGCATAATGCCTTAGCGATAGCCAAAATCAGTCAAGCAGGTCCAGTTCCAGGTATTCGGCGACGGCTTCGGCGCTGGCCTGCTTGAGTTTTGGCACGCGCCCAAGGCAAGGCGCCGGTAACCGCTCAGCCAGGGTGGCGAGGTTCTCTTCCAGACGAGAGGTCTTGGGATCGATGATATTCGCCACCCAGCCTGCCAACGGCAAACCGTCTCGCGCTATGGCTTCCGCGGTGAGCAACGCATGGCTGATACAGCCCAGACGCACGCCCACCACCAGGATCACCGGCAGCTTGAGCGCCTTGGCCAGGTCCGACAGGTTGTCCTGATCGGCCAGGGGCACCCGCCAGCCGCCCGCGCCTTCAATCAAGGTGAAATCCGCCTGCCGCGCCAGAATCTGCTGCATCGGTTTCAACAGCGATTGCACCGTCAACGCCACGCCCGCCTCCCGCGCCGCCAGGTGCGGTGCAATCGCGGGTTCGAACGCCACCGGGTTGACCTCGGCATAGCTCAACGGCAACGAACACTCAGCCAACAGCGCCAAGGCGTCGGCATTGCGTAATCCTTTGGGGGTGACCTGGCAGCCCGAAGCCACGGGCTTGCCAGCGGCGGTGCTTTTACCCGCAAGCCTTGCGGCGTGCAGCAGGCCGGCGGCGATGGTGGTCTTGCCAACATCGGTGTCGGTACCGGTGATGAAGTAAGCGGCGCTCATAGAGGTTTCTCCAGTACGGCATACACCACTTGGTAGGTGGCGGGCAGACCTTGGGCCTGACGGAACTGCTCGTAAGCGTCCACCAGTGCAACAATCCTTGCGCGCCCCGTCAACCCTCCCGGGCGGCCCGGGTTGAGGTTGTGCGCGCCCAATGCTTTGAGTTCATGGGTCAGGCTGCGCACATCCGGGTAATGCAACACGTACGGCCGGCGCTCCAGGCTCAACACCCGCAAGCCGCTGGCGGCGCACAGCTGTTGATAAGCTTCAAAAGTGCGGAAGCGATTGACGTGCACCATGCCGTCCGCGGCCCGCCAGCTTTCGCGCAGCTCACTCAGGGTGCCCACGCACAAGCTCGCAAACGCCAATACCCCGCCGGGTTGCAGCACGCGATAAGCCTCGCTGAGCACGGCGTCGAAATTCGCACACCACTGCACCGCCAGGCTGGAGAAGATCAGCCCGCAACTATTGCCCTGCAACGGCAGGCGCTCAGCATCACCGGCAATAAAGTGCTCGGCGCCGCCCAATGGCCGCGCGTGGTTGAGCATGCCTTCGGCAATATCCACCGCCACGCCCTGGCTGGCGGGCAACCGCTCGCCCAGCACGCGGCTGAAAAAGCCGGTGCCCGAGCCCAGGTCCAGCCAGCGTTGCGGCGCGCTGCCCGTCGGCAGGCGAGCCAACAGCTCGTGGCCCACGGCGCGCTGCAACGCGGCCACGCTGTCGTAACTGGCGGCGGCACGGGAGAAAGACGCCGCCACCTGGCGCTTGTCCGGCAAGGCGCCCGGCAGTGTTGGGTGGGATAAATCAGTCATCAACGCACTCGTGCAAAAAAGCCTGGATGGCCCCCGCTACACCGTGAGGGTCTTCCAGAAGAAAAGCGTGACCGGCCTGTTCAATCAGGCCGATTTCTACATCGGGGAGCAGCGCCAGCAGGTCGCCAGCCGCTTGCGCGGGCACCAGACCATCCAAGCCTGCGAACAGATGCAACTGTGGGCCGCGATAGCCGAGCAAAGCTTCGCGGGTATCCAGTTGAGCCAGCAACTCAAGGCCGGTCATCAATTCGCTGGAAGGCGTATTCGGCGCGCCGCTGACCAGTAAACGCGAGAGCCCGCGCGGGTCTTGCGCACCCTTGGCACACAGCAGGCCGAAGCGTTTGAGGGTGACCTGGGAGTCGGCATGGCAGCCGGCAAGAAACGCATCGAATGTCTCAGCCGGCATCGCGCTGGGCCAGCCGGCATGGGCGACGAAACACGGGTTGCTCGCCAACGTCAGCAAGCCGCAGCAACGTTCGCCGCGTCGCGCCGCCAGCTCCGACGCGAGCATGCCGCCCAGGGACCACCCGCCCAGCCAGGCGTTGTCGGGCAGCGTGGCGTCGAGTTCGTCGAGCCATTCACTCACGTCATTCGATTGCAGCGTTGGCAATGGCTCGATCTGCACCTGCAGGTGTTCGTCGAGGCCGCGCAAGGCTGCGGCCAAGGGCTCCAGTGGCGATACGCCAAGGCCCCAGCCGGGCAGCAATATCAGTCGATCACGCATGGTCGGGCTCCGTGGCGCCTAACAAGCGGAAACACTCTTCCAATGCGTTTAACAATAGCTGCACCTGCGCCGCGCTGTGGGCCGCCGTCAACGTCACGCGCAAACGCGCACCGCCGGCAGGCACGGTGGGCGGGCGGATCGCGGTGACCATCAGGCCGCGCTCGTGCAGCAGCTGCGACAGGCGCACGGCGCGGGCGCTGTCGCCAATCAGGATCGGCTGGATCGGCGTGAAGCTGTCCATCAGGTCCAGGCCGAGCTGTTCGGCGCCCTGACGGAACTGGCGGATCAGGCCATTGAGATGCTCGCGTCGCCAATGCTCGGTGCGCAGCAGCTCCAGGCTTTTCAAGGTTGCGCAGGCCAACGCCGGCGGTTGGCTGGTGGTGTAGATGTAAGGCCGGGCGAACTGGATCAGGCTTTCGATCAGCTCTTCGCTGCCCGCCACAAACGCCCCGGCCGTGCCAAAGGCTTTGCCCAGCGTGCCGACCAGCACCGGCACATCCTCCTGGCTCAAGCCGAAATGCTCGACGATCCCGCCGCCAGTGGCCCCCAGCGGGCCGAAGCCGTGAGCATCATCCACAATCAACCAGGCGCCTTTGGCCCTGGTTTCACGGGCCAGCGCGGGCAGGTCGGCCAGATCGCCGTCCATGCTGAAGACGCCGTCGGTGACCACCAGCGTGTTGCCGGTAGCCTTCTCCAACCGCTTGGCCAGGCTGGCGGCGTCGTTGTGTAAATAGCGGTTGAACCGCGCACCGCTGAGCAAACCGGCATCCAGCAACGAGGCATGGTTGAGACGGTCTTCCAGCACCGTGTCGCCCTGCCCCACCAGCGCCGTGACGGCGCCGAGGTTGGCCATGTAGCCGGTGGTGAACAACAACGCGCGTGGGCGCCCGGTCAGGTCGGCCAGGGCTTCTTCCAGTTCATGGTGCGGCGTGGTATGGCCAACCACCAAGTGGGACGCTCCACCGCCCACGCCCCAGCGGGACGCACCGGCGCGCCAGGCTTCGATCACATGCGGGTGATTGGCCAGGCCCAGGTAATCGTTGTTGCAGAACGCCAGCAACGGTTGGCCGTCCACCACGACTTCAGGGCCTTGCGGGCTCTGGAGCAAAGGGCGTTGACGGTAAAGGTGTTCGGCACGACGGGCAGCGAGACGCGCGGCGAGATCAAAAGACATGCAGCCCTCGGATTAGCAGGTGAACTCGGTCAAACATGTGGGAGCGGGCTTGCTCGCGAATACGGTGCGTCAGTCAACCTATCTTTCACTGATCCACCGCATTCGCGAGCAAGCCCGCTCCCACATTTGGAGTGCATTCCAAATAGGAGGATCGGCGTCAAACAACCGCGTTATAGAACTGCTCGCTGCTCTTCTGCTCCACCAACGCCTGCTCGATCGCCGCCTGATGCACTTCATCGGCATGCTCTTCACGGGCTTCCGGCAGGATGCCCAGGCGCGCAAACAGCTGCATGTCCTTGTCAGCCTGCGGGTTGGCGGTGGTCAGCAGCTTGTCGCCGTAGAAGATCGAGTTGGCGCCGGCGAAGAACGCCAGGGCCTGCATCTGCTCGTTCATGGCTTCGCGGCCGGCCGACAGGCGCACGTGCGACTGCGGCATCAGGATGCGCGCCACGGCCAGCATGCGGATGAAGTCGAACGGGTCGATGTCATCGGCGTTTTCCAGCGGCGTACCGGCCACCTTCACCAGCATGTTGATCGGCACCGACTCCGGATGCTCCGGCAGGTTGGCCAGCTGGATCAGCAGGTTGGCGCGGTCGTCGAGGGACTCGCCCATGCCGAGGATGCCACCCGAGCAGATCTTCATGCCCGAATCGCGCACATAGGCCAGGGTTTGCAGGCGCTCGCTGTAAGTGCGCGTGGTGATGATCGAACCGTAGAACTCAGGCGAGGTGTCGAGGTTGTGGTTGTAGTAGTCGAGGCCGGCCTGGGCCAGGGCCTCGGTCTGGTCCTGGTCGAGACGGCCGAGCGTCATGCAGGTTTCCAGGCCCATGGCCTTCACGCCTTTGACCATTTCCAACACGTACGGCATGTCTTTGGCCGACGGGTGTTTCCAGGCAGCGCCCATGCAGAAGCGAGTCGAGCCAATGGCCTTGGCGCGGGCGGCCTCTTCGAGGACCTTCTGCACTTCCATCAGCTTTTCTTTTTCCAGGCCAGTGTTGTAGTGGCCCGACTGCGGACAATATTTGCAATCTTCCGGGCAGGCGCCGGTTTTGATCGACAGCAACGTCGACACCTGCACGCGGTTGGCGTCGAAATGCGCGCGGTGCACGGTCTGCGCCTGGAACAACAGGTCATTGAAAGGCTGCACGAACAGCGCTTTGACTTCGGCTAAGGACCAATCGTGACGCAGGTTGGCAGTGGTGCTGGCGCTCATGGGCGATTCCTTGATTATGCTTGGGCTTTCGCTGCGGGAAGGGCAATACCCACAGTCACGACACGGATGCTCGGCATATTTAAGGAAGATTCATGCACTGTCAACCTGGATACAAACACGAGGTTTACATCTGGCTAAAAAACAACCAGACCTGTTTAATTTGCGATGAGGCCACAGAATCGACCGATTGTGTGTGCAACGTCTGCGAAACAGAGCTGCCATGGTTGCTGGAACAATGCGAGGTGTGCGCCTTGCCGCTGCCAACCAGCGGTTTGATCTGCGGCCAATGCCTGAAAAACCCGCCTGCGTTTAAACACGTCGTCGCGCCGTGGTCCTTCAGCTTTCCCGTCGACACCCTGATCAGCCGCTTCAAGCATCAGTCACGCTGGCCTCTCGGCCATCTGCTCGCGCGCCTGCTGGGGCATCACCTGCAACACCGTTTTGACAACGCCGAACTCGAGCGCCCCGACTGCCTGCTGCCCGTGCCCCTGGCGCGTAAACGCCTGCGCGAACGCGGCTTCAACCAGGCGCTGATGTTGTCACGCTGGCTGAGTGCACAGCTTGCTATCCCGCACGATGATCATCTGTTGTTACGCCCTCATGAAACCGTCGCGCAACAAGCCCTCGACGCCAAAACCCGCAAACGCAACCTGCTCGCCGCGTTTGCACTGGCTCCCGACGCCCAGGTGCAAGGCCGCCACCTGGCGCTGGTCGACGACGTACTGACCACCGGCGCCACCGCCCACAGCCTGGCGCGGTTGTTGATGGACGCGGGAGCGCGGCAAGTCGACGTGTACTGCCTGGCACGCACACCTAAACCCGGGGCATGACTTGACTCGCGTGCGCCACGCCTGCAACGTCCGCTGACCTTATCGAAGCGTATCCACATGTCTCTGCCGACCTCGCTCAGCCAACACATCATCCGCCGCCCCCAGCGCATCGCCTTGCTGGCGCACATCGCCGAGCAAGGCTCGATCACCCGCGCGGCCAAGAGCGCCGGTTTGAGTTACAAGGCCGCCTGGGATGCCATCGACGAACTGAACAACCTGGCGCAAAAACCGCTGGTGGAACGCAGCGTCGGCGGCAAAGGCGGCGGCGGTGCCAAGCTGACGGCCGAGGGTGAGCGCGTGCTGCGCCTTTACCAGCGTTTGCAAGTGTTGCAGGCCCAGGTGCTGGGCTCGGACGAAGACGCGAGCGACTTCAACCTGCTCGGCCGGCTGATGCTGCGCACCAGCGCGCGCAACCAACTGCACGGCCAGGTCATCGCGATTGAAAGCCATGGCCGCAATGACATGATCCGCCTGCAACTGTCGGGCGCCTTGAGCCTGAGCGCGCAGATCACCCACGACAGCACGCTGCGCCTGGAACTGGAGACCGGCGTGGAAGTGGTCGCCTTGATCAAGGCCGGCTGGCTGGAATTGCTCGCCCTGGGGCAGGTAGCAACACCTGGACACAATTGCATGAGCGGCGTGATCGAGACGATTCTCGACGCCGACGACGGCCCCAGCGAGGTGCGCATCACCCTGCCCAACGGCCAGGTTTTATGCGCCCTGGCGCAGCCCGCCGCGCTCAAGGCGCTGAAGGCCGCAGAGGGCCAGCCAATTCAGGTGCAGTTCTCGCCCAGCAACGTGTTGCTCGGCACGCCGGTGTAGCGCGAGGGCTACTTCAAACTGCAACAATTTCGTCACGCGTGCTCCTTAAGGTGTCTGCAAAAACCGCAGGGAGCCTGAAATGAGCCTATTAGAAGACAACCAAGCCACCGACCTTGAACAGATGGTCGGCCTCACCCGTCGCCGTTTCATCGGCGCGGGGGCTTTGTGCGGCGCCGCGATGTTCCTCGGCGGCAACCTGCTGAGCCGCAGCGCCCTGGCTGTCAACGCCGCGTCCAGCAGCCCGTTGCTGGGGTTCCCCAGCATCGCCGCCGCCACCCGCGACGCCATCACCCTGCCACCCGGCTACAGTGCTTCGGTGCTGATCAGCTGGGGCCAGCCATTGCACAAAAATGCCCCGGCGTTCGACCCCTCCGGCAACGGCAGCGCCAAGGCCCAGGAGCAACAGTTCGGTGACAACAACGACGGGATGAGCCTGTTCGCCTTCCCCGGTGACGACAACCGCGCGCTGATGGCGATCAACAACGAATACACCAATTACCGTTACCTCTACGCCCACGGTGGCGCGCCGCAATCGGCCGAGGACGTGCACAAGGCCCAGGCCAGTGAAGGCGTGTCGGTGATCGAAGTGCGGCGCAAGGGCGACACCTGGCAGTTCGTGCAGGACTCGCGCTACAACCGGCGCATCCATGCCAACTCGCCGATCCGCCTGAGCGGTCCGGCGGCGGGTCACGACTGGCTGAAAACCCGCGCCGACAAAACCGGTAAAAAAGTCCTCGGCACCTTCCAGAACTGCGCCAACGGCAAGACCCCATGGGGCACCTATCTGACGTGCGAAGAGAACTTCACCGACTGCTTTGGCAGCAGCAACCCACAACAGGCCTTCGACGCCGCGCAAAAGCGCTACGGCGTGGTGGCGGCCAGCAAAGAGATCAACTGGCATCAACACGACCCGCGTTTCGACATGGCCAAGAACCCCAATGAACTCAACCGCCATGGCTGGGTGGTAGAGATCGACCCGTTCGACCCGCAATCCACGCCGACCAAACGCACCGCCCTGGGCCGCTTCAAGCACGAAAACGCCGCACTGGCTGAAACCCGCGATGGCCGCGCCGTGGTGTACATGGGCGATGACGAGCGCGGCGAGTTTATCTACAAGTTCGTCAGCCGCGACAAGATCAACCACAAGAACCCCAAGGCCAACAAAGACCTGCTCGACCACGGCACCTTGTATGTGGCGATCTTCGACGCAGGCGACGGCAACGCCGACCACCCAAAGGGCACCGGCCAATGGGTCGAACTCACCCATGGCAAAAACGGCATTGACGCCAGCACCGGTTTCGCCAGCCAGGCCGAAGTGCTGATCCACGCGCGCCTGGCCGCCAGCGTGGTCAAGGCCACGCGCATGGACCGCCCGGAATGGATCGTGGTCAGCCCCACGGATGGCCAGGTCTATTGCACCCTCACCAACAACGCCAAGCGTGGCGAGGAAGGCCAGCCGGTAGGCGGCCCGAACCCGCGTGAGAAAAATGTCTACGGCCAGATCCTGCGCTGGAAAGCCGATGCCGATAACCATGGCTCCAACACGTTCTCCTGGGACCTGTTTGTAGTGGCCGGCAACCCCGGTGTGCATGCCGGCACGCCGAAGGGTGGCTCGTCCAACATCAACCCGCAAAACATGTTCAACAGCCCCGACGGCCTGGGTTTCGACAAGGCCGGGCGCCTGTGGATTCTCACCGATGGCGACTACAGCAACGCGGGTGACTTCGCCGGCATGGGCAACAACC
Organism: Pseudomonas sp. R9.37; assembly: GCF_963878885.1. Classification (NCBI taxonomy): domain Bacteria; kingdom Pseudomonadati; phylum Pseudomonadota; class Gammaproteobacteria; order Pseudomonadales; family Pseudomonadaceae; genus Pseudomonas; species Pseudomonas sp. R9.37. The sequence continues at coordinate 89,131 of NZ_CAWNZA010000011.1, forward strand.
AGATGCTGTGCGCCGACCCGAGCACCGGGGAAATCCGCCGGTTCATGGTCGGGCCAGTGGCGTGCGAGGTGACGGGGATCAGCTTTTCGCCAGATCAGAAGACGCTGTTTGTGGGGATTCAGCACCCGGGCGAAACCGGCGGCTCGAGCTGGCCGGAGCATCTGCCGAACGGCAAACCGCGTTCGTCGGTGATGGCGATTCGGCGGGATGATGGCGGGATCGTCGGCGCCTGATAGGCCCCAATCGGGGGCAAGCCCCCTCCCACAATTGACCGCGTTCCTACAGGTCAAACGCGGTCTTCGTGGGAGGGGCTTGCCCCCGATGCGGCCAGTACAGACACCACCTATCTTTCGCCGTGTGCGTTACCATACCGGGCCGGACGCGGCGCCCTGCTGCGCGCAGGAGTTCGCATGGCCCATCCGTTTGAAACACTCACCCCCGACCTGGTTCTCGACGCTGTCGAAAGTATCGGTTTCCTCAGCGATGCTCGCATTCTGGCGCTCAACAGCTACGAAAACCGCGTCTACCAAGTAGGTATCGAAGACTCTGAACCGCTGATCGCCAAGTTCTATCGGCCGCAGCGCTGGACCAACGAAGCGATCCTTGAAGAACACCGTTTCACCTTCGAATTGGCGGAGTGCGAAGTACCGGTGGTCGCCCCGTTGATCCACAACGGCGAAAGCCTGTTCGAACACGCGGGTTTCCGCTTCACCCTGTTTCCGCGCCGGGGTGGCCGTGCGCCGGAGCCGGGCAATCTTGATCAGCTGTATCGCCTGGGTCAGCTGCTCGGCCGTTTGCACGCTGTCGGCTCGACCCGCCCGTTCGAACACCGCGAGGCGTTAGGGGTGAAAAACTTCGGTCACGACTCCCTCACGACCTTGCTGGAAGGTAACTTCATTCCGAAAAGCCTGCTGCCAGCCTACGAGTCCGTGGCCCGCGACCTGCTCAAGCGCGTGGAAGAGGTCTACAAAGCCACACCGCACAAGAACATCCGCATGCACGGCGACTGCCACCCCGGCAACATGATGTGCCGCGACGAGATGTTTCATATCGTCGACCTGGATGACTGCCGCATGGGCCCGGCCGTACAGGATTTGTGGATGATGCTCGCCGGTGATCGCCAGGAATGTCTGGGCCAGCTGTCGGAATTGATGGACGGTTATCAGGAATTCCACGACTTCGACCCGCGCGAACTGGCGCTGATCGAACCTTTGCGCGCCTTGCGCCTGATGCACTACAGCGCCTGGCTGGCACGCCGCTGGGATGACCCGGCGTTCCCCCACAGCTTCCCGTGGTTCGGCAGCGAACGTTATTGGGGCGATCAGGTGTTGGCGTTGCGTGAGCAACTGTCGGCACTCAATGAAGAACCGCTGAAACTGTTCTGACACTGCCGCGACGCCTTGTGGGCGCTGGCGACCCGACAACCCAGCTCCCACAGAAAAGCAGCATCCCATCGTCTGACAAAAATCCTTACAATTGCGCCTTTGTTAGCTGCCTATGCAAGGATTCTGCAATGCAACCCGCCAACCCCCGCAAGGGTTACATCCTGGGCCTGAGCGCCTATGTCATCTGGGGCCTGTTCCCGATCTATTTCAAAGCCATCGCCAGCGTTCCCGCCGCCGAAATCATCGTGCACCGCGTGCTGTGGTCGGCGCTGTTTGGCGCTGTGCTGTTGATGGTGTGGAAACACCCGGGCTGGTTTCGTGAACTGCGCGACAACCCCAAGCGCCTGGCGATTCTGGCACTGAGCGGTGCGTTGATTGCCGCCAACTGGCTGACGTATGTGTGGTCGGTCAACAGCGGGCGCATGCTCGAGGCGAGCCTGGGTTATTACATCAACCCGCTGGTGAATGTGCTGCTGGGCATGCTGATTCTCGGCGAACGCCTGCGGCGCTTGCAGTGGATGGCCGTCGGGCTGGCGGCGGTGGGTGTGGCGCAACAGGTATGGCAGGTGGGCAGTTTGCCGTGGGTGTCGCTGGTGCTGGCGCTGACCTTTGGCTTCTACGGGCTGATCCGCAAGCAGGCGCCCGTCAAGGCGCTACCGGGGTTGGTGGTGGAAACCTGGATGCTGGTGCCGATCGCTGTCGCCTGGCTGCTGTTCAACCCGTCGGCACACAGCGCACAGCTTGAGTTTTGGGGCACTGGCGAAGCCTGGTGGCTGGTAGCGGCCGGCCCGGTCACGCTGATCCCGTTGGTGTGTTTCAACGCTGCAGCGCGGCATTTGCCCTACACCGCCCTGGGATTTTTGCAGTATGTGGCGCCTACCCTGGTGCTGTTGGAAGCGGTGTTCCTGTTCGGTGAACACTTGGCCACCAGCACGCTGATCGCGTTCGCGTTTATCTGGGCCGGCCTGGTGGTTTACAGCCTGGACGCCTGGCTGACGATCCGCAAACGCTGATCAAATAACGTACAAAGCTCTGCAAGCCACAGCGGGCCTGGCTTGCAGACATCCACCCCAAGGTTATCCACAACCTGATCCCCGCCATTTGTGCACAAGCCCTTGAAACTGCTCGTTTTTTGCTCAACTTAAGGAGAAGCCCGGCCGGCGTGGCCTGGCGCTGGGTCTCTACAGGTTATCCACAGGCCCATGCAAGATTTCCATGCATAACCCTGTGGGCAGGCCGTTATTCTTCGTGGTGCAACTCCACCATCAAGTCATCCGCCAGGGTTTCCAGGGACAGTTGCAAGGTATCCAGGGATAACGCGGTGGGCACCTGCAACACTGCCTCGGCGGTAAACAACGGATCACCGCTCATGGGCGCCGGGCGCACATCCGTGCTCAGGCTTTCAAGGTTCACGCCCTGTTTGCTCAACAGCGCCGTGATCTCGCGCACGATGCCCGAACGGTCGTTGCCCACCAGCGTCATCAGGATGGCCTTGGACGCCGCGGTCTGCCCTGAACTGCCCTCACCCACCAGCACGCGAATGCCGTGTGTGGATAAGTCCTCCAGCGCATTCACCAAACCCTGACGACTTTCGGCGGGAACGCTGACCCGCAGGATCCCGGCAAACTGCCCGGCCATGTGCGCCATTCGGCTCTCCAGCCAGTTGCCACCGTGGGCGGCAATATTCTGCGCAATGCGTTCAACTAGGCCGGGTTTGTCGGCGGCAATAATAGTGAGTACAAGATGGTCCATGGCGAAGCCCTCTGAATTCAATCTACAAGGTGGACGCAGGCGCCCTCGAAAACAAATCGTGTACCATTTTTATATTTATCTGGAACAATCTGATAGTTTTTTGAGAACATCCAATACCCCACTGTGACCGCATGACCAAAGTGGGTCGCTAAACGACGTATTTAGTCAAATTTTCACAACCGCAACTCATCATGTAGTATGCAAAACCGCGCACTACATAACGTTAGGTCGATGTCTGCCAAGGCACCAACGTATCGCGATAACCCGCCAGCCCAGCCGCCTTAACGGCATGTACTGGGGGATCGGGTTCGTGGTTTAAATGGCCAGAGGCTTCATTGGTAAATTGAAAAGCTGAAAAGCGCATAAGCTCCGCAGAGTGAGGCAAGCAATGACTGAACACGTTCAAGTCGGTGGCCTGCAGGTCGCCAAAGTCCTGTTCGACTTCGTGAACAACGAAGCCATTCCCGGTACCGGCATCACTGCCGACCAGTTCTGGGCCGGCGCCGACAAGGTCATTCACGACCTGGCACCGAAGAACAAAGCCCTACTCGCCAAACGCGACGATTTCCAGGCGCGGATCGATACCTGGCACCAGACCCACGCCGGCCAGGCCCACGACCCGGTGGCCTACAAAGCCTTCCTGCAAGACATCGGATACCTGCTGCCAGAAGCCGCAGACTTCCAGGCCTCGACCCAAAACGTCGATGACGAAATCGCCCGTATGGCCGGCCCTCAGCTGGTTGTGCCGGTGATGAATGCCCGTTTCGCCCTTAACGCTTCCAACGCACGTTGGGGCTCGCTGTATGACGCGCTGTATGGCACCGACGCCATCAGCGAAGCCGACGGCGCCGAAAAGGGTAAGGGCTACAACAAAGTGCGCGGCGACAAGGTGATTGCCTTCGCCCGTGCTTTCCTCGACGAAGCCGCGCCGCTCAGCGCCGGCAGCCATGTCGATTCCACCGGTTACAAGATCGCTGATGGCAAGCTCATCGTCAGCCTTAAGGGCGGCAGCAACAGCGGCCTGCGCGACGATGCACAACTGATCGGTTTCCAGGGACCGGCGGACCAGCCGATCGCCATTTTGCTGAAACACAACGGCCTGCATTTCGAAATTCAGATCGACGCCAGCACGCCTGTCGGCCAGACCGATGCGGCCGGCGTCAAAGACGTGCTGATGGAAGCCGCGCTGACCACCATCATGGACTGCGAAGACTCCGTCGCCGCCGTCGATGCCGATGACAAAGTGGTGATCTACCGCAACTGGCTCGGCCTGATGAAGGGCGACCTGGCCGAAGAAGTGGCCAAGGGCGGCAAGACCTTCACCCGCACCATGAACCCCGACCGTGTCTACACCGGCGTGGATGGCCAGGACGTGACCTTGCACGGCCGTTCGCTGCTGTTCGTGCGCAACGTTGGCCACCTGATGACCATCGACGCGATCCTCGACAAAGACGGCAACGAAGTACCGGAAGGCATTCTCGACGGTTTGCTCACCAGCCTGGCGGCAATCCACAGCCTTAACGGCACCAGCAGCCGCAAGAACAGCCGCACCGGCTCCGTGTACATCGTTAAACCAAAAATGCATGGCCCCGAAGAAGCTGCGTTCACCAACGAGCTGTTTGGGCGTATCGAAGACGTACTGAACCTGCCGCGCAACACGCTCAAAGTCGGGATCATGGACGAGGAGCGCCGCACCACGGTCAACCTCAAGGCCTGCATCAAGGCCGCCAGCGAGCGCGTGGTGTTTATCAACACCGGCTTCCTCGACCGTACCGGCGACGAAATCCACACCTCCATGGAAGCTGGCGCGATGGTGCGCAAGGCGGCCATGAAGGCCGAGAAATGGATCGGCGCTTACGAGAACTGGAACGTCGATATCGGCCTGAGCACCGGCCTGCAAGGGCGTGCACAGATCGGTAAAGGCATGTGGGCGATGCCCGACCTGATGGCAGCGATGCTTGAACAGAAAATCGCTCACCCACTGGCCGGCGCCAACACCGCTTGGGTACCGTCGCCCACGGCGGCTGCACTGCACGCGCTGCACTACCACAAAGTCGATGTGTTCGCGCGTCAGGCCGAACTGGCCAAACGCGAGCGCGCGTCGGTGGACGATATCCTGACCATTCCTCTGGCCAGCAACACCGATTGGTCTGACGAAGAAATCCGCAACGAGCTGGACAACAATGCCCAAGGCATCCTTGGCTATGTCGTGCGCTGGATCGATCAAGGCGTCGGCTGCTCGAAAGTGCCGGACATCAATGACGTGGGCCTGATGGAAGACCGCGCCACCCTGCGCATCTCCAGCCAGCACATCGCCAACTGGCTGCGCCATGGCATCGTCAACGAAGCCCAAGTGATGGAAAGCCTCAAGCGCATGGCGCCGGTGGTAGACCGTCAAAATGCGGGGGATGCCCTGTATCGCCCCTTGGCGCCGGATTTCGACAGCAACATCGCGTTCCAGGCAGCGGTGGAGTTGGTGATTGAAGGGACCAAGCAACCCAATGGTTATACCGAGCCGGTGTTGCACCGTCGGCGCCGTGAGTTCAAAGCCAAAATGGGTGTGTAACTAACGAAGGGAGACGTCCCTGATCAAAAGATCAGGGACTGATCCTGCAAGGGCATTCAGATCATGGATAGAGGTAGTTCAACTCAGCCGTCCCCTTGATCTCCAGGTCGCGCCTTCCATCGTTGAACTTCCCACTGAACGTATATTTCAAGTTGTCGGTTGAGTTGGTGGATGTCACTTCAACCGTTCCGGCAATAGGCAGAAGGATATCGCCCAAGCTGCATCCAAATTTCGAATCAGTTTCCTCGAACTTGTACGTCGTGGTGCCATCCTCGATGGCGGGAACAAATGACATCGAGACTGACGTACGGGTCGCAGAATCTGCACTTTGAAAGTGATTACTGTCACCCGAAACGCTCGTGGAGCTGGTGGTGCGCAAAAGCTTACCGTTGTGGAAAATATCCGCCTTAATCTTGCCAGCTATTTTCATGACTGACTCCTGGTGGTGAATGAAGGGGGCAACCGTTCCCGATCGCCGCGCACTCATCCAGTAAACAGCCCCACCTATTGCTTGCCTACTGTCAGAATTGACAGTGCTTAGCTGATACCGACCAGTGGACGTTACTGCGCCATTCCCAGCTCGCGCTTGACCATCTTCGCCAACTTCACGCTGTCGATAGGTTTGAGCAAAAAGTCCACCACGCTCAAGTGCATCGCATCGATGACATCCGGCGCTTCAGCGTCCCCGGACATGATGATGATTGGCAGCGCCGCCCGAGTAGAGCTGCGCACTTGGCGAATCAATTCCAGGCCATTGCTCGGCGCCATGCGCAGGTCGGTGATCAGCAAACCGATGGAGCTGCTGGAGCTCAACAAATCCCACGCCGCCTCTCCACTGTCGGCGGTCATGCAGCGAATGCCGTCCAGGCCCAGAATCTCCGCCAGTAATTCGCGCGCATCTTTGTCGTCATCGACGATCAACACACGTTGTGGCGGTAAATCAGGCTCCAGCATCACAGCGCTCAGTGCCTCGCGCTCTGCATCACTCAAAATATCGTGGTCGGGCATACGTTTCTCAGCAGTTCTCATCAATCTCGCAGCACACTCGTCAGACATCTGCGGAAGGGCGAACAATGTGCACTTCGTCGGAAAGTTTGACTAGTGGGCGTTCTACGGGGTTTGCACGGTAGCCATGTAAGGTTTTTCCCTAGTCGCCAATGGTTTGACCGCTACCTAGACTTACGTCCAATGGGCACCCAGGGCCCGGGGGCCGACCATAAAGGACGATAACGACAAGAAACTGCGGTCACTGTTATGAGTAAAGCTGATGCTTTCACGCAGGCGGGAAAAACCGCCGTGTTGCAGAACATCCACGGCACCCTGCAATTCCTGCAACGCTTTCCCCCGTTCAACCAGATGGAAAACGCACACCTGGCGTATCTGGTCGAACAGTGCCAACTGCGCTTCTATGGTCAGGGCGACAGCATCCTCAAGCCGTCGGGTGGGCCGGTGGAGCATTTCTTCATCGTCAAGCAAGGCCGCGTGGTCGGCGAGCGCCCGTTGCTCAAGCAAGACGCGACGCAAACCACCTTTGAAATCACCACCGGCGAGTGTTTCCCGCTGGCCGCGCTACTGGGCGAACGCGCGACCCGCACCGAGCACAAGGCCGCCGAAGACACCTTCTGCCTGCAACTGAACAAGCCGGCCTTTATAAAGCTGTTCGCGCTTTCGAGCCCGTTTCGCGATTTCGCCCTGCGCGGCGTCAGCAGCCTGCTGGACCAAGTGAACCAACAGGTGCAGCAAAAAGCCGTGGAAACCCTCGGCACCCAATACTCGTTGAACACGCGTCTGGGCGAGTTGGCCATGCGCCATCCCGTCACTTGCAGCCCGAGCACGCCGCTGCGCGAGGCGGTCACGCTGATGCATGAGCAGCAAGTGGGCAGCATCGTCATCGTCGACGCGCACAAAGCGCCCCTGGGAATTTTCACCTTGCGCGACCTGCGCCAGGTAGTGGCCGATGGCACCAGTGACTTCAATCAGGTCATCGAGTCCCATATGACCCAGGCGCCGTTCTATTTGAGCCCGGACCACAGCGCCTTCGACGCCGCCATTGCCATGACCGAACGGCACATCGCCCACGTGTGCCTGGTCAAAGACCAGCGCGTGTGTGGCGTGGTGTCCGAGCGCGACCTGTTTTCCCTGCAGCGGGTGGACCTGGTGCACCTGGCGCGCACCATCCGCAATGCGCCACGCGTGGAAAACCTGGTGGCGATTCGCGGTGAGATCGGCCAATTGGTCGAACGCATGCTCGCCCATGGCGCGTCGTCCACCCAGATCACTCACATTATTACGCTGCTCAACGATCACACCGTGTGCCGTGTGATCGAACTGACCCTGGCCGACAAGGGCGACCCCGGCGTGCCGTTCAGTTGGTTGTGTTTCGGCAGCGAGGGCCGCCGCGAGCAGACGCTGTATACCGACCAGGACAACGGCATCCTGTTCGACGCCAAGGATGCCGCCGAAGCCGCCGAGATCCGTGGCCGTTTGTTGCCCTTGGCACAGCAGATCAACCAGAGCCTGGCGTTGTGCGGTTTCAGCCTGTGCAAGGGCAATATCATGGCCGGCAACCCCGAACTGTGCCTGTCGCGGGCCGAATGGGCGCGGCGCTTCGGGGCGTTTATCCGTGAGGCCACGCCGGAGAACCTGCTGGGGTCGAGCATCTATTTCGATTTACGCGTGGTGTGGGGCGATGAACAGGGCTGCGAGCAATTGCGCCAGGGCATTCTCGATCAAGTCGCGGACAACCGGCTGTTCCAACGCATGCTGGCCGAGAACGCCTTGCGTCAGCGTCCGCCGGTGGGGCGTTTCCGCGACTTCGTGCTGACGCGCAAAGGTGGCGAAAAGGCCACCCTCGACCTCAAGGTGCAGGGCCTTACGCCCTTTGTCGATGGCGCGCGCCTGCTGGCCCTGGCCAACGGCATCCACGCCAACAACACCCTGGAGCGGCTGCGCCAGTTGGTGGACAAGGCGGTCATTGAGCGATTGGACGGCGCCGCGTATGAAGAGGCCTACCACTTTATCCAGCAAACCCGCATGCAGCAGCACCAACTGCAAACCCGCGAGAACCAGCCGTATTCCAACCGCGTCGACCCTGACAGCCTCAACCACTTGGACCGGCGCATCCTGCGTGAATCCCTGCGTCAGGCGCAGCGCCTGCAAAGCAGCCTGACCTTTCGGTACCAACTGTGAGTTTGTTCAGTTGGCTGCGTGCGAAAAAGCCCGGGCTCGACGCGACCCAGCTCATGCGCCTGGCGCAGCTGCCCGCACCTGCCGTGCTGGGGGATGGCGCCTTGCGCAACCAGCGCTGGGTAGTCGTCGACCTGGAAACCAGCGGCCTGAACCTCAACCGCGACCAAGTGCTGTCCATTGGCGCGGTGGTGATTGAGGACGGTGCGGTGGATTTTTCGCAAATGTTCGAACGCACCTTGCACCGTGCCGAAACAAAGCTGAGCCCCAGCGTACTGATTCACGGCCTGGGGCCCAGCGCCATCGCCGCCGGCACCGACCCGGTCGAGGCGCTGCTGGACTTCATGGCGTTTGTTGGCGACAGCCCGCTGCTGGCGTTCCATGCCCCCTTCGATCAACACATGCTGTGCCGCGCGCTCAAGGACAGCCTGGGCTATCGCCTGGTGCACCCGTTCCTCGACGTCGCCGACATCGCCCCGCTGCTGTGCCCCGACGCGAATATCCGTGAAGCCGGGCTGGACGACTGGATCAACCACTTCAAGCTGCAGGTCGGTGAGCGCCATCACGCCAGCGCCGACGCCCTGGCCACGGCAGAGTTGATGCTCATCCTGTTGAGCCGTGCGCGTGCGCAGCACATCGACTCCCCGCAGGCGCTTCAAGCACGCGTGAGCCAATGGAAGCGGCGCAAACAAGCGCCATCGTTTTAATAGCACCGCCCGACAGACGCCAATTGCGCGCGTTCCTTGCCTCTGACACAATCGCGAATAATTCTCGTTAGTTTAAACCCCTTGTTTATTCGGTGATGCCTTGTCGTCGGTCCAGCCCCCACACACTGAGCTTGTTGGCGCGTTGTATCGCGACCATCGTGGCTGGCTGTTGGCGTGGCTGCGGCGCAACGTGGCCTGCCCGAGCCGCGCCGAAGACCTGAGCCAGGACACGTTCATGCGCCTGCTGGGCCGTGACGAGTTGCGCGAACCCCGCGAGCCACGGGCATTTCTGGTGGCTATCGCCAAGGGCCTGCTGTTCGACTACTTCCGGCGCGCGGCCCTGGAACAGGCCTACCTCACTGAACTGATGCTGATCCCGGAAAGCGAACACCCGTCGCCGGAAGAGCAGCAACTGATCCTCGAAGACCTCAAGGCCATCGACCGCTTGCTCGGCAAACTGTCGAGCAAGGCCCGCGCCGCCTTCCTCTATAACCGCCTCGACGGCCTGGGCCACGCCGACATTGCCCAGCGTCTTGGCGTGTCGGTGCCCCGCGTGCGCCAGTACCTGGCGCAAGGCATTCGCCAGTGTTACATCGCACTGTATGGCGAGCCGCTGTGAGCGTGGTCAGCGCCAAGCCGGTCTCGGCGCGCGTGCTGGATGCCGCGATTGCGTGGCAACTGTCCCTGGACTCAGGTGACGGCAACTTCGTTGCACAGGAAGAGTTCGCCAAATGGCTGGCCAGCGATGAAGAACATGCACGCGCCTGGCGCCAGCTGGGCATGCTCGACCAGCGTTTCAGCGTGGCCTCGGGCCCCGCGCGCGCGGCGCTGCTGCACTCGCGCGAAGGCATTCGCCAGCGCGTGCGCAAGCTTGGACGCGGCGTGGCAAGCATTGCGCTGCTCTGCGGCCTGGCGTTGTTTGCCGGTGAGCGATATGTGCCGATCCATTATTGGCTGGCCGACCAGCGCACCGCCACCGGCGAGCAACGCACGCTGAAACTGGCGGACGGCACACTGATCAACCTCAATACCCACACGGCCATCGACGTGCGTTTCGACGAAACACGCCGGCTGCTCGTGTTGCAGGAAGGCGAGATTCTGGTCGAAACCGGCCACCACGATGCGCGCCCGTTTTATGTACAAACCCGCGATGGCAACCTGCGAGCGCTGGGGACGCGGTTTATCGTCAAGCGCGAAGACCACGCCACACGCTTGAGCGTGCTGCAGTCCGCCGTGGCTGCCCAGCCCCAGGCACTGCACAAGGAACAGATTTTCAAGGAAGGCCAGCAAGTGCTGATGCGCAGTGACGGCCTCGACCCTGCGCTGGCCGTCTCTCCCGCCGCCGACGCCTGGACGCGCGGCATGCTGGTGGTCGACAACGCCCGCCTGGGCGATGTGGTCGGAGAACTCAGCCGCTACCGCAGCGGGTATCTGGGTGTGGATAAAACCGTGGCCGATCTGCGCATCACCGGCAGCTTCCCGCTGCACGACACAACGCTGGCGCTGAACGCGCTGCTGCCGACGCTGCCGGTACAGATCGAGCAGCACACACCGTGGTGGACCCAGGTGGTCGCAAGGCCGGCGCAAAGCGGTTCGGTAAGCAATAATTGAATCGAGCCTATCTCGAAACGTTACAAAAAACTGTCATTTCTCACAGGTACGCCGCCCAGTTTTTTGCCATCCAATGAGCCTTCGTTTTTTCCAACGTCCTGCTGGTAAAGCGATCCTGTTCGGCTAACGAGGATGGACCCATGTCAACCCAACTCAACATCTACAGTCAAAACTATGTTTTCGCCTTTCCTGGCCAAGGCAGCGATCCGTGCGGCGCTCTGGCGGAGCTGTATCAGCATGTACCCGAAACCAGAGACCGAATTGACACGATTCTGGCAATCATCGAAACCGAGGCAGCGGCGCACGAGCCTGATCCCCATCCAGGGTTAATCACCCAGGTTCTGTTGACCCGCGATCACGCCCTACCGCTGCCTTCAGGTGTGGCACAACTGGCGCTGTATGGCGCTGCAGTGGTGCTTAACCAGTTGCTGCAGGCCACGGGCATTGTTCCCTCCCTGATCGTTGCGCAAAGCTTCGGCGAAATTGCTGCCCGGGTGTGTGGTGGCGTGCTCGACATTGCCCAGGGTGCCCGCGCGGTCTGCGCCCTCAACGCCGCCTACCGCAGCGAGGAGGGGCGAGGCAGCATGCTGCTGGTCAACCTTTCAGCGCAGGACACGCAAGCACTGCTGGACCGCTACCCCGAGTCGAACCTGGTGCTGGGCTCCGTCAACGCGCCGGCCCAATGCATCATCAGCGGCGAGACGGCAGACCTGGAGCACCTGCTTGCTCACCACGATGACAGCGCGCACCCCTTGCGCCCGGTCTCGATCGCTTACGCGTCGCACTACCCGCCTCACACGGAGGTCGCCCGGCAACTTCACAAAAACCTGCAGCCGCTGACACCCAAACCCTTCAAAACACCGATCTACTCAACTGTGCTGGGGCGTCGCTACGAACCCGAGGACGATTTGCATCACCTGTTTACCCTGGGCGTCACGCAACCCACCAACCTGCCCCACACGTTGGCGCAACTGCCGACGGACAAACACACCGTGTTTATTGACCTTGGGGTAAACAGCGGCCTGTCGGTGTGCATACGCAAAAGCCTGCATCCTGCACAGACCTACGCGCCGCTGGCGCAACCTATCGAAAGCCTGCGCCATTTGCTGGTCAATGCGCCCGAAGCACACAAGGCCGTGGTTGCCTTGCGCCAGCTGGCCAACGGGCCCGTCGATGCCGAGGTTCACGCGCAGATGGCGAAGATGTTCAGCGACCCCGAACTCCATCCTCGCGCCAACCAGAGTTTTCATGAGGGCCATCGGCACACCTACCAGCGCTTGCAGCACCTGATGCGCCAGCTGCCCGACGGTATCCATGGCTTTGCGCAGCCACAGTTATTGATGGCCGAGGCCACCCACGCGGCGCTCAATGATCCCTCGCTGTTCATGGGCTGCGTGATTCAGCAGGGGTTGTGTATCGGTACGCTGCTGGCGTTCGAGCAGGATCACCCGAGCGCCACCCAGTGGCGACGCAAACTGGAGGCCGGCGAGAGTCTGGGGGTGTACGCGCTGACCGAGATAGGCCGCAGCAACTCCCACATGGGCGCGTGTGTCGAGGCAGTATTCGACGCCGACACGCGCACCTTCGTGCTGAACACACCCAACAAGGCCGCGCTTAAATTCGCCAACGTCGGGATCAGCAACCTGGACAAGCTGGGCGTGGTGTTTGCCCAAGTGATCGTTCAGGGCCAGCCCTGTGGCGTCTTCGCGTTCATGCTGCCATTGAGTGACGCCAACGGCCCGCGCCCGGGAGTTTCCATGTCGTCACCGGCGGAAATCCGCGCAGTGCCGCTGGATTACGGCCTGGCGAGTTTTGACAACGTGCGCCTGCCCTTCGACGCGTGGCTGCGCGATGGCGCTTCGATCGACGCGTCCAACCAGTTCCACGACCCATTGGGCAGTACGGACCGTCGCCTGATTCGCTCACTGTTTGCGCCCAAGAATGTGTGGGCGATGGTCGGCGTCGGCTTGAGTTCGGTGATGCTTGCCTGTTCAACCCTGGCCCTGACCCATGCCAACCGACGCACGACCCAGGCGCGGATCGGTAACGGCACCGGCCTGTTGGCTTTTCGCACCCAACGCCGCGCGCTGTTCGGTTGCCTGGCCACGGCGTATGTCATGAAGTGCTTTGCCAACGACTCCGCCCGCCTGTGGATTGAAGGCACGGCCAGTCAGGCGTCACTGCACACCACCGGCACAGGCGACGTGACGTGGACACCGTGGGCCGCCATCAGCCAAACCCTGGCGCTGACCAAGGCGCTGTGTGCACCCGCCGCCGAGGCGCTGGCGACAGAGTGCCGGTTGCGTTGCGGGGTGGCCGGTGCGCTCAACCTCAATCGCTTCGCCGACTACGAAGGCATGGCCAAAATCTACCAGGATGCCGGTGGCAATAACCGCATGATCCTGCTGGACGCCGCCAAGGTACTGATCGGCCAACCCTTGAGCGAACCCACACCCCCCGACCCCCAGGCCGGGCTGGATGACGCCGGGTACTGGCAAGCCATGGCTCACACCCTGGAGTACCGTTTGCTCAAGCACGTGGCCGACCATATTGCCCGGCACCGTGGCGAGGGAGAGGACGACATGCAGGTCTGGAACGCGCAGTTGATGGTCGTTGCTCGCGCAGGAGAGGCTTACGCCCAGCGTCTTGCCATCGACAGCGCAATTCGCGCCGGCAGCTTGCTGCCCCACGGGTTGGCCAGGGAACTGGGCAACGCGCTGTGCGGCCTCTACGTGTTGGAATACCTGAACAAGCATGCCGCCTGGTTCATCAGCGAGGGCCTCATGGACATCGCCCGCTACCGCGCCCTTGAGGCTCGGCTTGATTCGCTGAGCGACTTTCTGGCCACACAGGTTGACGTGTTGATCCAAGCCTTCGGTCATGGCGCAGCCACACGCGCGGCAATCGCCCAGACCGATCATTACCCCGACGCCCTGGCCGACAAACTGCAGTGGGCGGTTGGCTGAAAAACCCAGCTACCCTGAGCCTTGAGGGCCATGCCGTTCGATCAGTTGCGCACCTTCGCAGATTTATTTTCGCTTGGCCCTATCACTTTTTGATTCTCGTCCGGCACCTAGGCAATTGAGAAATGTTTCCATTCAGGAGCCGCCCTATGTCCCGCACGCTAGACACCTTGTTGCGCCCCAGCCTGTTAGCCGTGGCCATCGCCCTCAGCGCCCCGCTGGCGAGCACCACGCTGATCGCCGCCGAACAGGCTTCGAGCGTGCGCGCCTACAACCTGCCGGCTGCACCGTTGGCCAGCACGCTGAACCAGATCGCCAGCCAGGCCGGCCTTGCGCTGACCCTCAACCCAGCGTTGGCGTCGGGCAAGACCTCGGCACCGGTCAACGGCCAGTTCGATGCGCAGGGCGCGCTGCGAGAGGCGTTGCGTGGCACCGGGCTGCAGCTGGAGCAAAGCAGCGCGGGGACGTTTACGCTGGTGGCCATTCCGGAAGGCGTCGTGGCGTTGGCTGAGACCAGTATCACTGCTCAAGGCGACACTGAAAGTGCATGGGGCCCGGTCACTGGCTACCTGGCGACGCGCACTGCGGCCGGCACCAAGACCGACACCGCACTGGTTGAAGCACCGCGCTCGATCTCTGTGGCGACCCGCGAGCAGATGCAGGACCGCAACGTCCAGAACCTCGATGATGCCGTCAAATACATGCCCGGCATCGTATCGTCCAGTTACGGCAGCGACACCCGTTACGACTGGATGCGCGTGCGCGGTTTCGAACCGACGCAATTCCTCGACGGCCTGCCTTTGCCGCGCGGCGTTTACGCCAACCCTAAAGCCGAAACCTGGAACCTCGACCGCCTCGCCCTGCTGCGTGGCCCGGCCTCGTCGATCTATGGCCAGACACCACCAGGCGGCCTGCTGGACATGGTCAGCCGCCGTCCCAGCGAGGAATCGAGCCATGCTATCCAGTTGCAATACGGCAGTGACAACTACCGCCAGATCAACTTCGACAGCACCGGCAAAATCGATGATGAAGGCCAGTTCCTGTATGGCGTCAGCGGCGTGGTACGCGATGCCGGCACCCAGGTCGATCACATCGACAACAAGCGCTACAACATCGCGCCGAGCCTGACCTGGAATATTGATACCGACACCAAGCTGACCCTGCTCTCGCAGTTCACCCGCGACGATACCGGCACCACCAGCCAGTTCATGCCGATCCAGGGCACCAAGATCAAATCGCCGCTGGGCGACGTTTCCCACCACAAGAACCTCGGTGATCCGGACTACGAGTTCTACGACCGCACCTACTACGCGATGGGCTATGCGTTCGAACACCGTTTCAACGATACCTGGCAGTTCAAGCAGAACCTGCGTTACACCAAGTCGGAGCTGGATTTCCAGCAACTGACCGTGGGTTCCTTTGCTTACTCACCGGCCGATGCGGCGGGCAATATCAGCCGGTCGACCACCAACGTTGACGAAAGCATCGGCCAGTTGGCGATCGATAACAACTTCCAGGCTGACTTCGCAACGGGCGACATTGCCCACACCCTGCTGCTGGGCCTGGATCACCAACGAACCGATACCTCTTACCGCGCGATATACGGTACAGCGTCGGGTATCAACATTTTCAACCCGATCAATACCCAGCCGACGCTGCGTCCGACGGATGTCCGACCTTTTTACGACTACAACCAGAAAACCGTGCAAACCGGCCTCTACGTGCAGGACCAGATGGCTCTGGACAAGTGGCGCCTGACCCTGGGCGGGCGTGAAGACTGGGTGCATCAAGGCACCACCTACTTCAACGACAACGATGCAACCAACACCGATCGCATCAAACACTTCAGTGGCAACGCGGCGCTGAGCTATGTGTTTGATTCAGGATTCGTACCGTATCTGTCTTACGCCGAGTCGTTCCAGCCGGCGAGCAACGCAGATACCAATGCGCTCAAGACGTTCAAACCGACCGAAGGCAAGCAATGGGAAATGGGGGTGAAGTACCAGCCGCCCGGCTCCAACACATTGCTGAGCGCAGCGGTCTACGACCTGACCCAGAAGAACGTGCAGGTGACTAACCTCGGCCCAGGCGGCCAGCAAATCAACAGCCAGACCGGCGAAGTGAAGGTCAAGGGCCTGGAACTGGAAGCCGTGTCTGACGTGAACGAGAACCTCAAGGTCATCGCCGCCTACACCCTGGCAAAATCCGAGGTGCAAAAGGGCATCTACAAAGGTAACCGCCTGACATTGATGCCAAACCAGCAAGCCTCGCTGTGGACCGACTACACCTGGCACAGCGGCGTACTTGACGGTTTCGGTATCGGTTTTGGTGCCCGCTACACCGGCAACACGTATGGCGACCAGGCCAACACCTGGCTGGGCAAGGCCAACGCCTACACCGTGTTCGATGGTTCGGTGCATTACGATCTGGGCCGCCTGGATAACAGCCTGAAAGGCGCATCGGTTAAATTGAACGCCACCAACCTGTTCAACAAAGACTACCTTTCCACCTGCGACGGCAACTACTGCTACTTCGGTGACCAGCGCAGCGTAGTCGCCAGCGCTACCTACCAGTGGTAATTGGCTGAGTTAATAACCAGGCCGTCCCCCGGGACGGCTTCGGTGTGTCTGAAGGCTAGAAAATGAAAAGCAAAACCATCCGCCGCTGGTCCTTCATCCACACCTGGACCAGCCTGATCTGCACAGTCTTCCTCCTGTTGCTCGCCCTTACCGGCCTGCCGCTGGTGTTTCACCATGAGATCGATCACCTGCTGGGCAATGAGCCTGAACTGGCGCAGATGCCCGCCGACACCCCGCAGTTGAACCTTGAGCAACTGGTGGCCAAAGCCCAGGCGCATCGCCCGGGTGAGGCGATGCAATACCTGGCGTGGGACGAAGACGACAAGAACGGCGTGATCGCAATCATGGCCGCTACGGCCGGCACCGAACCCAACTCGTCGCACACCTTCATGCTCGATGCGCGCACCGGTGAAGCCGTCGAAACCCCAGCGGCCAATGGCGGCCTGACACTGTTCCTGCTGCGCCTGCATGTGGACATGTTCGCCGGCCTGCCGGGCAAGTTGCTGCTGGCCTTCATGGGCCTTTTGTTTGTGCTGGCGATTGTCTCGGGCACGGTGCTGTACCTGCCGTTCATGCGCCGCTTGAAGTTCGCCACCGTGCGCCAGGACAAGTCCACGCGCTTGCGCTGGCTCGACCTGCATAACCTGATCGGCGTCGTCACGCTGACCTGGGCGCTGGTGGTAGGCGTGACCGGTGTGATCAGCGCCTGCGCCGACCTGATCATCGCCGCCTGGCGCCAGGACAGCCTCAGCGCGATGATCGAACCCTACAAAAACGCGCCGCCACTGACCCAACGCGCGCCGGCCACCGAGCTGCTGAGCATTGCCGCCAAGGCCGCGCCCGGCATGGAGCCGGACTTTATCGCCTTCCCCGGCACGCGTTTTTCCAGTGAGCACCATTACGCGGTGTTCATGAAGGGCAGCACGCACCTGACCTCGCACCTGCTCACGCCGGTGCTGATCGACGCCAGCACCCTGGCCGTCACCGCCATCGCTGAGCGGCCCTGGTACATGGACGCCATGGGCATGTCCCAGCCATTGCACTTTGGTGACTACGGCGGCATGCCGATGAAGATTCTCTGGGCGGTGCTCGATGTGCTGACCATCATCGTGCTGGGCAGCGGCGTTTACCTGTGGATCGTGCGGCGCAAGGCGGCCAAGGTATGAAGCCGCGTCAGTCGAACTTCTGGAAGGTGTTTGGCATTCCGCTGGGGATTGGCGTGCTCAGCGCGGCCGGGGTGTTTGCCGCGCTGCTCGGGGACGGGCTGTGGGATTCATTGAGCTGGGTCGGTTTGGGGATTCCTGCGGTCATTGGTGTTTGGGCATTATTCAAGCGGCGCGGCTGAGGGCGCTATCGCAGGCAAGCCAGCTCCCACCTTGAAATGCATTGCCCCCGTGGGAGCTGGCTTGCCTGCGATGAGACCCTCAAAAAACCCCCCAAGACCCCCTCGCCAGCCACCGCGCAACCCTCTAGGCTAGCCACTGCCCATTTCGAGGAATGCCCATGTCCGCGCCCAGCATGACCTTGTTTCACAACCCAGCCTCACCCTTTGTTCGTAAAGTCCGCGTGCTGCTGATCGAAACCGGCCAGCAGGACCGCGTGACCCTGCAAGGCTGCATGCCGACACCGGTCAACCCGGACGCGCAGCTGGTGCACGAAAACCCCGTGGGCAAGATCCCGGCCCTGCGCCTGGCCGACGGCAGCGCCCTGCACGACAGCCGGGTGATCCTCGATTACCTCGACCACCAGCATGTCGGCAACCCCCTTATTCCTCGTGACGGCTCGGCACGCTGGCGCCGCCTGACCCTGGCCTCAATGGCCGACGGCATCATGGACGCCGCCGTGCTGGTGCGCTACGAAACCGCCATGCGCCCGGCAGAAAAGCACTGGGACCAATGGCTGAATGAGCAGCGCAACAAGATCCGTCGCACCCTGGCGGAGTTGGAAGCCAATGCGATTGCCGAGCTGGCCAGCCACTTCGACATTGCGTCGATCAGCGTGGCCTGCGCCTTGGGCTACCTCGACTTCCGCCACCCTGACCTGCAATGGCGCGCCGCGAACCCCCAGCTTGCCGATTGGTACGCCAAGGTCAGCCAGCGGCCGTCGATGCTGCAGACCCAGCCGCCGGTCTGATACTCACCCCCAACCTACTGTGGGAGCGGGCTTGCCCGCGATTGCGGCGGGTCATTCAGCGCATCTGTTTCTGACCCACCGCCTTCGCGGGCCAGCCCGCTCCCACATTGGAAGGTGGTGGAGTTGAGGAAAATGACAATGCTGGCGGCCAACTGCTCTCCCAACTGCTGATCTTCCCGTAACCCAATCATTGCACCGCCTCCAGGTCAAACTGCACCTTGCGCTTGCCCACGCCATACCAATCCAGTTTGCGCGTCAGCACCATCACTGTGCCCAATAGCCCGAACAGCAACAGCGAGCCCATCAGCAGCGCGTAATCCTCGGCACTGAGCAGCCCATACAACAGGCCATACAACGCCGCCAGCCCCGCCGAAAAGCCCAGCCCATGGGCAATGCTGCGCAGCACGTGGCACACGTAGAAGCCGATCAACAACACACAGGCGCTCGCCGACAACAGGTACGCCGGGCCAAAGCCCATGTGCTCGGACAATGACAACAACAGCAGATAGAAAAATGCCAAGGCAACGCCCACCAGCGCGTATTGGATCGGGTGCACCGCCAGGTTCTTGAGCACTTCGAACAGGAAGAAGCCGGCAAACGTCAGGGCGATAAACAGCAGCGCGTATTTGATCGCACGGTCGCTCTTGAGGTACTGGTCCACCGGGTCGATGAAGTTCACGCCGAAGCTGCGGCTATTGAAGTCGTCACACACTTTGTCCCACTCACAGCCGCGCAGGGTTTCTTCCAGGTTGGTGGAGAAAAACGTGGTCTGCCAATTGGCGCTGAAGCCCTGCGCGCTGACCTCACGCTGGGCCGGCAGGAAGTTGCCAATGAAGCTGGGGTGCGGCCAATTCGATGCCAGTTTGACCTGGCTGGTCTTGCCCACCGGCACCACTTGCAGCTGCTCGGTGCCTTGCAGGCGCAGGTCAAAAGCGAAGTCAAACGGCGCCGGCTTTTTGCTGTCTTGCTCGGGCAGCATCACGTGCACGCCCTCGCCCAGCCACGCCACTTGAGTGCCTGGCGAGAACTCCAGGCGTTGGCTGCCCAGCTCCAGTTTCAGCGCATTTTCAATGCCGCGAATGTCACTGATACCCACCGCCAGATACGCCGGGTCAAAGCGGTAATCGGCAAAGTTTTCCTTGATACCCAGTTGCTCCGGTAGCACAAAGCGCCCGTTGATGCGGTTGTCGGCATGGAACAGCCGCGCCTGGTAGATGCCCCGCGAGCGCAGCTCGGTTTGCACCTTGCCGTCGAGTTCAAACTGCTCCGGCAGGAAATACAGACGACCACGCACTTCGCTGACTTGCTCGTAGCGCTCGTTGAGTTTTTCATTGAGCTTCCACTCCCGGACCGTCTTGCGATACGGCACCACCATCACCGGGCCGGTGAGGCGCTGGCTGTAACTGGAGCTGCGGGCGATGTCCATCAGTACGCCATCGCGCAGTTGCTGGCGGTCGCTGATAATGCCGTTGATCATCAGCAACGGAATCAGCAACAGCAGAATCAGTAGCGCAATCGCGCCAAGTTTGAAAAGCAGGCTGCGGTTCATGGGTCTCTCCCTGTTTTGATGGGCAGAGCGTGAACCGCGCAGATGGGAGATTTATGTGGGCAATGTGGAGACTGTGTGGAGATGCAGCACCACTTGCACGCCGCCTTGCACATTGCCGATCTGCAACGCGCCGCCGTGCAACTTCACCACTTCTTCCACGAAATTAAGGCCAAGGCCGGTGCTTTTGCGCCCGCTGGCCGGGCGTGGCAGCGAGTAAAAACGCTCACTCAGGCGCGGCAAGGCATAGTCGGGAATGGCGGCGGCCTGGTTGAACAGACTGACCTGCACGTCGTTGTGCTGCGTGTGTGCGCTGAACCTCAAGGCGCCACCGGGCGGCGTGAAGTCCAGGGCGTTATCGAGCAGATTACCCAAGGCCTGGCGCAGCAGGAACGGCTCGCCAAATACCTTCACATCCGCAGCAATCGCCTGTTCGACGTGCAAGCCGGCGCCTTCAATGCGCGCGCATTGGGCCTTGAGTACCTCGTCGACCAAGGCCGCCAACGGCATGCTGACTTGCTCTTCCAGACCTTGGCGCTGCTCCACTTGGGCGAGGTTCAGCAGGCGCTCGATCAACTGTTGCAAGCGCGCGCTTTCATTGTCGATATTGCCGACGAAACGCTGCTGTTGCTCACGGGTCATGTCGCCCTGCAACAGCTCAGCCGCGCCACGAATTGCCGCCAGTGGGCTTTTCAGCTCGTGGGTCAATGTGTGCACGTAACGCTCGACGTAGGCCTTGCCCTCCAGCTGCGTGCGCATGTGCTCGACGGCGGTGGACAGCTGCTTGAGCTCGCCGCCACGGTAATGCGGCAACTCGGCGCGCCGGCCTTCGCTCACAGCCTGGGCATACGCCGTCAGCCGATGCAGCGCCACGCTCAGCCACCACGACAATACTGCGCCGAGCAGCAGGCCGAGGATCACCAACCCGGCGCCGTACCACAGCAGCCGGTGCTCGGTACGGTCGACATAGGGCTGCAACGAGCTGTTGGGCTTGGCCACGGTGACCACGCCGATGATCTGGCCGTTATCGCGGATCGGCGCACCCACGTGCATTACCGACGAGTTGGGGTCATCCAGTTCGCTTTTGGTCGACCGCGCGCCATATTCGCCGCGCAAGGTCAGGTACACATCGTTCCATTTGGAATAGTCCTGGCCGACCGCCTCGCCTGTGGAATCGAGCAACACAATGCCCTTGGCGTCCGTCACGTAGATACGGTGGTTGACCTGGTTTTTCGGCAGGCCCCAAATGGTCGCGCCCGGCTGGCGGCTGCCGTAGGCCTTGAGCAGCTCCGGCCAGTGGCTTTGGCCGAGGGTGCCGTTCTTCACGTCCAGCCGCAGGATTTCGGCCAGCAGGTTGGCCGTGTCCACCAGGGTTTCTTCGGTGGACTGGCGCACGCCGGGGCGGATCTCTTTCATCACGGTGTTAAGCACGAAATAGCCGGTCAGGCCGATAAACAGCGCGTACACCAGAAAAATCCGCAGCCCCAGGCGCATCAGCTATGGCTCGGGCTGTAGCTGTAACCCAGGCCACGGTGGGTCTGGATCGGCTCGGCGTCGGCGGCCACGCTTCGCAGTTTGCTGCGCAGGCTTTTGATATGGCTGTCGATATTGCGTTCGTAGCCAGCGTCGGCAGGCACGCCCACCGCGTCGAGCAATTGCTCGCGGCTGAACACGCGTTCGGGTTGCTCGAGCAGGCTTTGCAGCAAGCGGAACTCATGACGCGTCAGGCTCAGAGGCTGACCGCGGTAATGGATTTGCATGCGTTCCAGGTCAACCTGGAACACGGCAGGCGCGGCGCCTGGACTGACACGCTTGAGGATGGCCCGCACCCGCGCCGCCACTTCCCTCGGGCTGAACGGCTTGACCACATAATCGTCGGCACCGATCTCCAGGCCCACCACCCGATCAATCTCGGCATCCCGCGCGCTGAGGAACATCACTGGCACTTCACTGAAACGGCGCAATTGCTTGCAGGTTTCAAAGCCGCTGATGTCCGGCAGGCCGATGTCGAGGATGATCAAGTCAGCGGGCGACTGGCGCTGATGGGCCAGCGCCTCCTGGCCAAGGCTCAGCCAGGTGGTGGTGAAGCCCTCGTTTTGCAGGGCGAAAATCAGCGTATCGGCTATCGCCGCTTCGTCTTCGACAATCAGGATATGCGGCATGTGGGTCCGTCAGCAGTCCGGTTTGTCAGCAGTGTAACGACGCGCCGGGTTCACCGCTGCGCCGAATTCACGCAGTGCCTTGGCGCCGATCAGCAGCGGGTAGTTGAAGCTGCTGCGGTCGGTGAGGTTGACCTCAACGGTGCGCTTGACGTTGCCCAGGCACATTTCCAGATCGATCACAGGGCGCTTGGCCACGGTGGCTTCGTCCTTGTCATCATCTTCGTCGGCGCGGCTTTTGATTTTGCTGATGCGCGAGACTTTATGTTCGTAGACCTTGTTGGTCGCGTCCTTGCCGCCAAGGCGGAAGCGCACCCAATCGTCGCCATCACGGGTGAAGGTCTCGATGTCTCGGGCCGACAGCGAGGCGGTCAGCGCACCGGTGTCCATCTTGGCCTTGAAGGTTTCGCCGATCTCCGGCAACTGGATGTATTCGTAGCGACCGTAGAGGGTCGGTTCGGCGGCCAGGACAGGCTGGGCAGCCACAACAGGAAGAACGAGGGCGAACGCGGCAAGGAGCAGTTTCACGAAGTGATTTCCTCGAAAGAAGTAGGCGGATTCTAGACCGCAAAGGCAGCACTTAGTTAGTTCTCAACCATACCCGGAATATTGTGAAACATTCGTCCAGCGATTTGCGATTTGGCCTCTAGACTCAGCTTGCTTATCATGGCCCGCCCACAGGATTGCAAGAGTTACTTATGCGCCGCCTGCTCACCGGCTGTTTCGTCACACTGCTGCTATTGCTCAACACCCTGGTGCTGTTCGGGCCGTTGATGCTGTTTGCCCTGCTCAAGCTGGTGGCGCCCGGGCGCTATCGCGACTATGCCTCGTGGGCGGTGATGTGGATCGCCGAGACCTGGGCTGAAATCGACAAGCTGATTTTTTCGCTGTGCATCCCCACCCAGTGGGACATCCGCGGTGGCGCGCAGCTACGTGGCGACACCTCTTACCTGGTGATCAGCAACCATCAGTCGTGGGTCGACATTCCGGCGCTGATCCAGGCGCTCAACCGGCGCACGCCGTTCTTCAAATTCTTCCTGAAAAAAGAGCTGATCTGGGTGCCCTTCCTCGGCCTGGCCTGGTGGGCGCTGGATTACCCATTCATGAAGCGCTACACCAAGGCATTCCTGGCCAAGCACCCGGAGCTGGCAGGCCAGGACCTGAAAATCACCAAACAAGCCTGCGAGCTGTTCAAGCGCCAGCCGGTGACCGTGGTGAATTACCTGGAAGGCACGCGGTTCAACGCGGCCAAACACAAGCAGCAGGACTCACCGTATGCCCGGTTGCTCAAACCCAAGGCGGGCGGTGTGGCGTTTGTGCTGGCAGCGCTGGGTGAACAGCTGGATGCGGTGCTCGACGTGACCGTGGTCTATCCGCAGCAAAAAATTCCGGGGTTTTGGGATTTGATCAGCGGCGCGGTGCCCAAAGTGATCATCGACATTCGCACCCGTGAACTCGACCCGGCGCTATGGCAGGGCGATTACGAGAATGATCCGGCCTTTCGCCAGACCGTCCAGAACTGGGTGAACCAGCTCTGGAGGGAGAAGGACGCGCGCATCACACAACTGCGCGCGGAGTCTATTTAGCTGCCAGTGCCCCAGGCCGAGGCGAGTTTGCCCAGCACCGACTCGTTGGCGCCCTGGCCACCCAGGTATTGCAGGATCACCGGCGCAAACTTGCCGATCATGCTGTTATCCATGCCCAGCGCACTGAAGGCGGTGTTCAGGTCGTTGGTGTTCTTCACGTTACCCAGCACGCTGTCCAGGCCGCTGGTTTTGCTGCCGCCGCTCTGGCCGAGCATCCCGCTCAAGGCGCCGAGGCTGCCCAGAGAGTTGCTCCCCGAGAGTTTGTCCAGGCCGGGCACGCTTTTGCCCAATTGCGAATAGTCGGTGCTGCTCAATTGGTTCTTGGCCAGGCCCAACATGGCGCCAGTGCCGCCGACGGCTTGTTCAGGGGTGACGTTCAGTTGCGAAGTCAGGGCGCTCAGCAGGCCTGCGGTCTGGGAACTTGGCGCTGCAGCAGCCGCCTTGTTGTTGCTGCCCTGGGCGCCGGAAACGGCGTTGGCCACGTCACCGAGGCTGAAACCTGCGGCAAACACCGGGCTGGCGGCCACGGTCATCAGGCAGGACAGGGCAAAACCGCGTGAAATCTTCATCAAGACAACCTCTGAATGTAGGAGCTAAAAGCAGGCGTTGGACTGACAGTCCCGAAGGATTGTTCCCACCTGAAGATTAGTTCAGAAAAAGCTGCATCCAAATTACCCGCCCGCGCGTATACCCAGCATGCACCGCTCGGAGTCGGATGGAATGAATGCTCAAGCTGGACTACCCTCTGCCTACCGTGCGCAGTCCCGTCGCCCTCGTTCGAGAGCCTGGAGAAGCCCTATTTCGATCAACGATGCTGACCCGTTGCAGCCCCTGCTGGCGCAGTGCGCCCTGGGCAACCGCCAAGCGTTCGAGACCCTCTACCGCAGTGTTTCGCCACGCCTGCACGGTGTTGCGTTCCGGTTCATGGGCCGCAAGGACCTGGCTGAAGAAGTCCTGCAGGAAGCCTTTGTGCGCATCTGGTACAACGCTTCGCGCTACGAGGCGCACCTGGCGGCGCCGATGACCTGGATGGTGAATATCACCCGTAACCTGGCCATCGACCAGTTGCGCAAGCACCGTGAACAGCCCTTGGCCGATGGCCAGCAGGACGCAATGCTTGACGACAGCCCCAGCGCCCACGAGCAACTCGACAGCGAGCGCGAGGCCCGCGCCCTGAACCGCTGCCTCGACACGCTCGATGGCATGCAGCGCCAATCGATCACCGTGGCTTACTTCCAGGGCCTGTCGTGCTCGGAACTGGCCGACCACTTGGCGGCGCCCCTGGGCTCGGTCAAATCCTGGATTCGCCGCGGCATGGAGCGCCTGCGCAGGTGCCTTGAATCATGAACTACCAAACCACCGCCCTGCGCCGCGCCCTCGCCGCCGACTACGCGATCGGCCTGATGCCGGCTACCGCCCGTCGGCGCTTCGACGCCCTGTTATTGGAAGACGCTGCGCTGCGCGTCGAACTCGGCCATTGGCAGGATGCCCTCGCCAGCCTGACCGGCGCGCTGCCCGAACGGCCGGTGCCGGATCATGTGTGGGCAGGCATCAAGGCACGGATCGAGCCGCAAGTGCTGCATGTGCCGGCGAAGAAACCGTTCTGGATGAACGTGCGTCTGCTGGCGGCCGCCTGCGCAGTCGTGGTCGCCGTGTTGGTCGGAGTGCTTTATCAGCGTGATATCGGCGCCGAGTACAACGCCACGCTGGTCGCGGCTAACCAGCAACCGGCAATGCAAATCCAGGCGTTTGGCGATCACCTGCAAGTGGAGCCGCTGACGTTGGCGGCGGTAGAGCCGACGCGCGCGCTGGAACTGTGGGTCATTGCGCCCGGTGGCAAACCGGTTTCTCTGGGGTTGGTGCCCAGCTCGGGTAAAGGCCGAATCCAGCTGAGCAAGGAACAGCAAGCGCTGCTGGCTGCACCCGTGACCCTCGCCGTCAGCCTTGAGCCGCAAGGCGGCTCGCCGACCGGGCAGCCAACCGGACCGGTCCTGTACCAAGGCGCACTGGCCTCTCGCTGACACCATTCGATACCTGTGGGAGCTGGCTTGCCTGCGATAGCGGTGGGTCAGCCAAGGATAGGTCAACTGGCCCGCCGCCATCGCAGGCAAGCCAGCTCCCACATTTTGATCGTCGTCGGCCAAACGACTTGCTCACAGCGCTTGCAGGCTTAAGCACTCGACGCAAAAAGGGCGACCCATGGGTCGCCCTTTTGTTTGGCCTAAGCCTTATGCCGCACTGAACAACTTATGCGGATCAATCACAAACTTCTTCGGCACACCGGCATCGAACTCGCCGTACCCACGCGGCGCGTCATCCAGGCTGATGACCTGCACACCAACAATTTCAGCAATGTTGATACGGTCCCACATGATTGCCTGCATCAGCTGGCGGTTGTACTTCATCACTGGGGTTTGGCCAGTGTGGAAGCTGTGGGATTTAGCCCAGCCCAGACCGAAGCGAATGCTCAGGCTGCCCATTTTCGCGGCGGCGTCGACGGCGCCTGGGTCTTCGGTGACGTACAGGCCAGGGATACCGATTTTGCCCGCCACGCGGACCACGCCCATCAGCGAGTTGAGCACGGTGGCCGGTGCTTCTGCCTTGGCGCCTTCATGGCCGTGGCCACGGGCTTCGAAGCCTACGGCATCGACGGCACAGTCAACTTCCGGCTCGCCCAGCAGTGCGGCGATCTGTTCGTGCAGCGGCGTGTCTTTGGACAGGTCGGCAATTTCAAAGCCCTGCGCCTTGGCGTGTGCCAGGCGGATCGGGTTGACGTCGCCGATGATCACCACAGCGGCGCCCAGCAACCGCGCCGAAGCGGCCGCGGCCAAGCCAACCGGGCCGGCACCGGCGATATACACCGTGCTGCCCGGACCAACGCCAGCGGTGACGGCGCCGTGGTAGCCGGTTGGCAGGATGTCGGAGAGGCAGGTCAGGTCGCGAATTTTCTCCATGGCCTTGTCGCGGTCCGGCAGTTTCAGCAGGTTGAAGTCGGCGTACGGCACCAGCACGTATTCGGCCTGGCCGCCGGTCCAGTCGCCCATGTCGACATAACCGTATGCGCCACCGGCACGGGCCGGGTTGACGGTCAGGCACACGCCGGTGTGTTGTTCCTTGCAGGAGCGGCAGCGGCCGCATGCGACGTTGAACGGCACCGAGACCAGGTCGCCGATTTTCAGGTTTTCGACGTCGCTGCCCTTCTCGATCACTTCGCCGGTGATTTCGTGCCCCAGGACCAGGCCGGTCTGGGCGGTGGTGCGGCCGCGCACCATGTGTTGGTCGGAGCCGCAGATGTTGGTGGAGACCACGCGCAGGATGACGCCGTGCTCAATCTTCCTGCCACGGGGGTCCTGCATTTTGGGATAGTCGATTTTCTGTACTTCGACCTTGCCGTTGCCGAGATACACGACACCACGATTACCAGACATGCTTTCACCTCGCTGTTGTTTTTATGGAACCGCGTTGCCCAGGCAGGCAGCGCGTTTAAGTGCTCGGGTTACAGATGCTGTGTTTGCGTTGTTTGTCAGGGCTCATCGGGGGCAAGCCCCTTCCCACATTTGATTGCATTCACCTATCAAAGGTGTGAGGGGGCTTGCCCCCGATGGCGTCAGTCAAAGCACCACCGTTCTATTGGCGTTCAAGAACACCCGCCGCTCAATGTGATACCCCACCGCCCGGGCCAACGTCAGCCCTTCGATATCCCGCCCCTTGGCAATCAAATCCTCGGGATAGTGGCTGTGGTCCACCACCTCCACGCCCTGGGCGATGATCGGACCTTCATCCAGATCGTTATTGATGTAATGCGCGGTGGCGCCAACCAGTTTCACGCCCTTGTTGTAGGCCTGGTGGTACGGCTTGGCGCCTTTGAACCCCGGCAGCAACGAGTGATGGATATTGATGGCCTTGCCATCCAGCTTGCGGCACAGCTCCGGCGACAGCACTTGCATGTAGCGCGCAAGAATCACCAGTTCGGCGCCGGTCTCTTCAATCACTTGCCACACCTGACGCTCCTGGGACGGCTTGTCGTTGGGGTCGAGGGGGAAATGGTAGTAGGGAATCTGGTGCCAGTCGGCCAATGGCTTGAGGTCAGGGTGATTGGACACCACGGCGACCACGTCCATCGACAGTTGGCCGATGCGCTGGCGGTACAGCAGGTCGTTGAGGCAGTGATCGGCCTTGGAGACCATGATCACGACTTTTGGCCGGTAATTCGGCGCCGTCAGCTCGAAGATCATCCCAAACGCTTCACCGCGCGTGGCCAGGCCGTCGCGAAACGCCTGCTCGTCAAACCCGTCGGGCTGGCGGAATTCCACGCGAATAAAAAACCGGCCCGAGAGTCGGTCATCGAACGAATGGTGCTCGGTGACGTAGCAGCCCTGTTCGAACAGGTAGCGGGTGACCGCGTCCACCGTGCCGAGCACGCTGGGGCAGTCGGCGGTCAAAATCCATGTATCAGGTGCGCGGCTCATAGTGAATCCTCAGGCCCTTGTGGCGAGGGGGCTTGCCCCCCGTTGGGCGGCGAAGCAGCCCCAAAACCTGCCACTCGGCTGTTTCAGAAAAAATACGCGAATCCTGGGACCGCTGCGCGCTCCAACGGGGGGCAAGCCCCTCGCCACAACAGCCCTCTGGTGTTCATTCGATCAGGCTTGAACACTCAGGCCGAATTCGGCCGAGGCATCTTGCAGCCACAACCACCAGTAGTCCGAGAAGCTGCGACGAATCACCAGTTCCCAAGTGTCTTCAGCCGTGTGGCGGATCACCAGTTGGGACTTGGCGAACACCGTGCCCACCGCCTTGCCCACCGGGAAGTTGTTGGGGTGCACGTCGTAGCTGGTGGACTTCATCAGCACGTCGCGCACGTTCGGGCCGCTGAGTTCGAGGATCTGCTGACCGCCGCTGACGTTGACGACCTGGATATGCAGGTCGCCCAAGGCAGCCCGCAGGTTTTGTTCGGCGGCAAATTCTTCACCGCTAGGCACCACCAGCAGCCACTCATCCGGGCCGAGCCATTGCAGGCTGGTTTCGCCGTTGATGATGACTTGCAGGGCGCCAGGCAGTTCGATGCCGAGGGCTTTGTGCACGCCGGCAGCGAAGGCCGCATCGTGGCCATCGCCACGGAGGGTCAGGTGGCCGAGCAGTTTCTTTTCACGCACGGTCACGCCGGCGTTCTTGCGGCCCTTGCCCACCAGGCTGGCGAGGTCGGCATGGTGCAGCGACGACTCGGCCTTGGCACCGGCGGTGGGGCGTTGTTGGTAAACATTGGCTGCTGTCATAAAGCACCTATCTGAATTCTGTTGTGGGGCTACTGGCCTCATCGGGGGCAAGCCCCCTCCCACAGGGGAATGCATTTCACAATGTGGGAGGGGCTTGCCCCCGATGCAGGCACCTCGGTCTATCAGATGTTCTGCCGCTCACCTTTGGGGTCAAAGAACACCGAGGACACAATCTCCGCCTCGATCACGCTGCCATCGGCCTGCGGTGAGAACACCCGCTCGCCGATGCGCTTCAAACCGCCCTTCACCACCGCCATCGCAAACGAGTAACCCAGCGAGTTATGCGCATAGCTTGAGGTCACGTGGCCGACCATCTTCATCGGGATCGTCTGCTTCGGATCGAACACCAGCTGCGCGCCTTCCGGCAGCCACACCGTCGGGTCAATCGGCTTCAAGCCCACCAGTTGCTTGCGGTCTTCACGCACACAATCTTCGCGATTCATCCCGCGCCAGCCGATCCAAGAGAACGGTTTGGTGCGGCCTACACACCAGCCCATGTTCAGGTCGTCCGGGGTCATCGAGCCGTCGGTGTCCTGGCCGACGATGATGAAACCCTTCTCGGCCCGCAGCACGTGCATGGTCTCGGTGCCGTACGGGGTCAGGTTGTACTTTTTGCCCGCCTCGACGATCTGCTCGAGCACGCCCATGGCGTAGTCGGCCTGCACGTTGACCTCAAACGACAGCTCGCCGGTAAACGAGATACGGAACACCCGCGCCGGCACGCCGCCGACCAGGCCTTCTTTCCAGGTCATGAACGGGAAGCCGTCCTTGTCCAGGTCGATATCAGTCACTTCGGCCAGCAGCTTGCGGCTGTTGGGGCCGGACAGGGTCATGGTTGCCCAGTGGTCGGTGACCGAAGTGAAGTACACCTTCAGGTCTGGCCACTCGGTCTGTTGATAGATCTCCAGCCATTGCAATACGCGCGCGGCGCCGCCGGTGGTGGTGGTCATCAGGAAGTGGTTGTCAGCGAGGCAGGCGGTCACGCCGTCGTCGAAGACCATGCCGTCTTCCTTGCACATCAGGCCGTAGCGCGCCTTGCCCACGTCGAGCTTGGTCCAGGCATTGCTGTAGATGCGGTTGAGGAACTCGCGGGCATCCGGGCCTTGAATGTCGATCTTGCCGAGGGTCGACGCATCCAGGAGGCCGACGCTGTCGCGCACCGCCAGGCATTCGCGTTTGACGGCGGCGTGCAGGTCTTCACCGTTGCGCGGGAAGTACCACGGGCGTTTCCACTGGCCGACGTCTTCAAACTCGGCGCCGTTTTTCACGTGCCAGGCGTGCAGCGCGGTGTAGCGCACCGGTTCGAAGATGTGCCCACAGTGGCGGCCCGCTACGGCGCCGAAGGTGACCGGCGTGTAGTTGGGGCGGAACATCGTGGTGCCCATCTGCGGGATGGTCACGTTCAGCGATCGGGCCGCGATGGCCAGGCCGTTGACGTTGCCGAGCTTGCCCTGGTCAGTGCCGAACCCCAGCGCGGTATAGCGTTTGACGTGCTCGACCGACTCGAACCCTTCGCGGGTCGCCAGTTCGATAGCGGCGGCGGTGACGTCGTTTTGCAGGTCGACAAATTGCTTCGGCGCCCGTGCAGTGGCTTTCTCGTGAGGCACTTGGAACAGCGCCAGGGTCGGCTCTTCCAGACGGCTCAAGGCTTTGGGCAGCGTGCCTTCCACCGGCGCAAAACCGGCTTCGCTGGCCGCGCGCACGCCGCCTTCAAAGCCATCGGCCAGGGAATCGCCAAGGCCGTAGACGCCATTGATCCCACCGACGCACACGCGTTTTTGCGGTGCTTCGCCCGGTACGAAACCGAGGATGTCTTCACGCCAGGTTGGCTTGCCGCCCAAGTGCGAGGCCAAGTGAACCACCGGGCTGTAGCCGCCGGAGCTGGCGACCAGGTCGCAGTCCAGCCACTCACCGGGGCTGGTGACTTTGTGCGCTTTAACGTCAATGGCGGCGACGCGAGCAGCGGTCACGTGCTTGCTGCCACGCGCTTCGATCACGGCGCTGCCGGTGAGGATGCGAATGCCTTTGGCGCGGG
Organism: Pseudomonas sp. R9.37; assembly: GCF_963878885.1. Classification (NCBI taxonomy): domain Bacteria; kingdom Pseudomonadati; phylum Pseudomonadota; class Gammaproteobacteria; order Pseudomonadales; family Pseudomonadaceae; genus Pseudomonas; species Pseudomonas sp. R9.37. The sequence goes on from NZ_CAWNZA010000011.1 coordinate 120,612, forward strand.
CTTCTTCCACCAGCGCACCGCGAGGGTTGTGGCGCGCATCGGCCACGGCGACGACGGTGAGGCCCGCGTCGAACCAGTCCAGCGCCACGCGGTAGGCGTGGTCATTGTTGGTCGAGAGCACCAGCTTTTTACCGGGTGCCACGCCGTAACGACGCACGTAAGTCGAGACCGCGCCGGCGAGCATGTTGCCCGGCACGTCGTTGTTGCCGTACACCAGCGGGCGCTCGCAGGCACCGGTCGCCAGCACCACGCGCTTGGCGCGCACACGGTGGATGCGCTGACGCACCACGCCAATCGGCGCACGGTCACCGAGGTGGTCGGTGAGGCGTTCGTGAATGGTCAGGAAGTTGTGGTCGTGGTAACCGTTGACGGTGGCGCGAGGCAGCAGCACCACGTCCGGCAGAGCCTTGAGCTCAGCGATCACACTGGCAACCCACTCGGTGGCCGGCTTGCCGTCGAGGCTTTCGCGCGAATCCAGCAGCGAGCCGCCGAATTCTTCCTGCTCGTCGGCGATGATCACTCGCGCGCCGCTGCGCGCAGCCGCCAGGGCGGCCGATAAACCGGCAGGGCCTGCGCCAACGACCAGCACGTCACAATGACGGTTGAAGTTGTCGTAGGTGTCCGGGTCGTTCTCGGTGGGCGAGCGCCCCAGACCTGCTGCCTTGCGAATGTACTTCTCGTACGTCATCCAGAACGATTGCGGGTACATGAAGGTTTTGTAGTAGAAACCCGGTGGCATCAGCTTGCCGCCGACCTTGCCGAGAATGCCCATCATGTCGTTGTTCACGCTCGGCCAGCCGTTGGTGCTGGTGGCGACCAAACCCTGGTAAAGCGCCTGTTGCGTGGCACGCACGTTAGGGATTTGCGTGGCTTCGGTGGCGCCGATCTGCAGCACCGCGTTCGGCTCTTCGGCACCGGCGGCAAAGATGCCGCGCGGGCGCGAGTACTTGAAGCTGCGGCCGATGATGTCGACGCCATTGGCCAGCAAGGCGGCGGCCAGCGTGTCGCCCTCAAAGCCCTTGTAGCTCTGGCCGTTGAAGCTGAAGGTCAGGACTTTGTTGCGGTCGATGCGGCCACCGTTGGACAGGCGATTGATCTGGCTCATACCTTCTCTCCAGAAGCCTTGGCGGTGAATTGCGGCTTCTCGCCAATCTTGTAGGTTTCAAGAATTTCGTAGGTCAGGGTGTCGCGCGTGGCGTTGAAATACTGGCGGCAACCGGCGGCGTGAATCCACAGCTCGTGGTGCAGGCCACGGGGGTTATCGCGGAAGAACATGTAGTCGCCCCACTGCTCATCGGTGCAGGCATTCGGGTCCAGCGGGCGCGGGATGTGCGCTTGGCCGGACGCGTGGAATTCCTCTTCGGAGCGCAGTTCGCCACAGTGAGGACAGAAGATATGCAACATAGGAAATTTCTCCTGTTAGTGGGCGACGGCCGCAGCGCCGTGTTCGTCGATCAACGCACCGTTGTGGAAACGGTCGATGGAGAAAGGCGCGGCCAGCGGGTGCATTTCACCCTTGGCGAGGCTGGCGGCAAACACGTTGCCTGAGCCCGGCGTGGCCTTGAAGCCACCGGTGCCCCAACCGCAGTTGAAGAACATGTTCGGCACTGGCGTCTTGGAGATGATCGGGCAGGCGTCCGGCGTGGTGTCGACGATGCCGCCCCATTGACGGTTCATGCGTACGCGCGACAGCACCGGGAACATCTCGACGATGGCCTGAATGGTGTGTTCGATCACCGGGTACGAGCCGCGCTGGCCATAGCCGTTGTAGCCGTCGATGCCGGCGCCGATCACCAGGTCGCCCTTGTCGGACTGGCTGATGTAACCGTGCACGGCGTTGGACATGATCACGCTGTCGATAATCGGCTTGATCGGCTCGGAAACGAGCGCTTGCAGCGGGTGGGATTCGATCGGCAGGCGGAAGCCCGCGAGCGAAGCCATGTGCCCGGAGTTACCGGCCGTCACTACGCCGACACGCTTGGCGCCGATAAAGCCCTTGTTGGTTTCCACACCGATGCACACGCCGTTTTCCTTGCGAAAGCCGATCACTTCGGTCTGCTGGATCAAGTCCACGCCGAGGGCGTCGGCAGCTCGCGCAAAACCCCACGCCACAGCATCGTGACGGGCCACGCCGCCGCGCCGTTGCACGGTGGCGCCGAGTACCGGGTAGCGGGTGTTTTTCGAGCAGTCGAGGTACGGGATCTCGTCGGCCACTTGTTTGGCGTTGAGCAGTTCGCCGTCCACGCCGTTGAGGCGGTTGGCGCTGACGCGGCGCTCGGAGTCACGGATGTCTTGCAGGGTGTGGCACAGGTTGTAGACGCCACGCTGGGAGAACATCACGTTGTAGTTCAGGTCCTGGGACAGGCCTTCCCACAGTTTCATCGCGTGTTCGTACAGGTGCGCCGACTCGTCCCACAGGTAGTTGGAACGCACGATGGTGGTGTTGCGCGCGGTGTTACCGCCGCCCAGCCAGCCTTTCTCGACCACGGCCACATTGGTGATGCCGTGTTCTTTGGCCAGATAGTAGGCGGTCGCCAGACCATGCCCGCCGCCGCCGACGATGACCACGTCGTAGACCTTTTTCGGTGTGGGCGTGCGCCACATCTTCTGCCAGTTTTCGTGGTGGCTGAGTGAGTGCTTGAAGAGGCCGAAGCCCGAGTAGCGTTGCATAGTCATTACTCCAAAACCGCGCTCAGCGATAAACCGGGAAATCAGCGCACAGGGCAGACACGTGCTTGGCCACGTTGGCCTCGACATCGGCGTCGCCGAGGTTGTCGAGGATGTCGCAGATCCAGCCGGCCAGCTCAATGCACTGCGGCACTTTGAAGCCACGTGTGGTCACCGCCGGGGTGCCGATGCGCAGGCCCGAGGTCACGAACGGCGACTGCGGGTCATTCGGCACGGCGTTCTTGTTGACGGTGATGTGGGCGCGACCAAGGGCGGCGTCCGCCTCTTTGCCGGTGAGGCCCTGACGGATCAGGCTGACCAGGAACAGGTGGTTGTCGGTGCCGCCGGACACCACGTCGTAGCCACGTTTGATAAACACACTGGCCATGGCCTGGGCGTTTTCGATCACTTGTTGCTGGTAGACCTTGAAGCCAGGCTCCGCCGCTTCCTTGAAGCACACCGCCTTGCCGGCGATCACATGCATCAGCGGGCCGCCCTGGGCGCCGGGGAATACGGCGGCGTTGAGTTTTTTCTCAATCTCTTCGTTGGCCTTGGCCAGGATCAAGCCGCCACGCGGACCGCGCAGGGTTTTGTGGGTGGTGGTAGTGACCACATCGGCATACGGCAGCGGGTTCGGGTACAAACCGGCGGCCACCAAGCCGGCGACGTGGGCCATGTCGACGAACAGCAGCGCGCCAACCTTGTCGGCGATCGCGCGGAAACGCGGGAAATCCAGGGTTTTGGAGTAAGCGGAGAAACCGGCCACCACCATCTTCGGCTTGTGCTCCACCGCCAGGCGCTCGACTTCGTCGTAGTCGATCAGGCCGGTGTCAGTGTTGATGCCGTATTGCACCGCGTTGTACAGCTTGCCCGAGGACGACACTTTGGCGCCATGGGTCAAGTGACCGCCATGGGCCAGGCTCATGCCGAGGATGGTGTCGCCGGCGTTCAGCAGCGCCAGGTACACCGCGCTGTTGGCGGACGAGCCGGAGTGCGGCTGCACGTTGGCGTAATCGGCGCCGAACAGCTGCTTGGCGCGCTCGATGGCCAGGGCTTCAACCTTGTCCACATGCTCGCAGCCGCCGTAGTAGCGCTTGCCGGGGTAGCCTTCGGCGTATTTGTTGGTGAGGCCGCTGCCCTGAGCTTCCATCACGCGTTTGCTGGTGTAGTTCTCGGACGCGATCAGCTCGATATGATCTTCCTGACGCTGCTCCTCGGCATTCATCGCCGCCAGCAAGGCGTCGTCATATCCCTGGATCTGGTCTTTTTTGCTGAACATCGCGTCTCTCCCAGCCTTTCGTATTGTTGAGGCCCGTGCAGGGCCTTTGATGCGATGGTAGGGCTGGCGCAGACAGGTCAAATGCCTACGGACGCCACGCAAAGGTGCGTTTACGACATAGCGGCAACAACACCGATCAAATGTGGGAGGGGGCTTGCCCACGATAGCGGCGGATCAGCTTGCACCTAGGCTGGCTGACACACCGCAATCGGGGGCAAGCCCCCTCCCACAGGGGTTAGGCGATGATCTGGCGCACGAGTAGCAGCAGCAGAAAATGCTCGGGATTGAGTGCATACGCCCAGCGCCGCATGGCGGGCGGCGTCACAGGGTTGGCGTGTCGCAAATGTGGGAGGGGGCTTGCCCCCGATAGCGGCGGATCAGCTTGCACCTAGGCTGGCTGACACACCGCAATCGGGGGCAAGCCCCCTCCCACAGAGGTTAGGCGATGATCTGGCGCACGAGTAGCAGCAGCAGGAAATGCACGGGATAGAGGGCATACGCCCAGCGCCGCATGTGCGGCGGCGTCACAGGGTTGGCGTGTCGCAAATGTGGGAGGGGGCTTGCCCCCTCCCACAGGGGTTAGGCGATGATCTGGCGCACGAGTAGCAGCAGCAGGAAATGCACGGCATAGAGGGCATACGCCCAGCGCCGCATGGGCGGTGGCGTCACAGGGTTGGCGTGTCGCAAATGTGGGAGGGGGCTTGCCCCCGATAGCGGCGGATCAGCTCGCACCTAGGCAGGCTGACACACCGCAATCGGGGGCAAGCCCCCTCCCACAGGGGTTAGGCGATGATCTGGCGCACGAGTAGCAGCAGCAGGAAATGCGCGGGATAGAGTGCATACGCCCAGCGCCGCATGGGCGGCGGCGTCACAGGGTTGGCGTGTCGCAAATGTGGGAGGGGGCTTGCCCCCGATAGCGGTTGATCAGCTCGCACCTAGGCTGGCTGACACACCGCAATCGGGGGCAAGCTCCCTCCCACAGGGGTTAGGCGATGATCTGGCGCACGAGTAGCAGCAGCAGAAAATGCACGGGATAGAGTGCATACGCCCAGCGCCGCATGGCGGGCGGCGAGACGTTTTGGGCATGTCGCAATAAGACCACGCCAGCCAAAGGTGCGATCAGGCAGGCGGCCAACCCGGTCAGCGCCACGGTTGAGCCGCTGTTGAGCAAAATCTGCCATTGATTCGCCGCCACGCAGACCAACCCCGGCAACACACCGAAATACCATGGCCGACTGAACACCAGCAGCATCGCCAGCGGCAGCAATACACCGAAAATCCCGAACATCAGTTGAGTGGAAAACACCACGCCCAGCACGAGGGCAATCAGCGCCAATCCTCGATCAACAAGCGCCTTCTGCTGCCATCCTCGGGCAACCAGCAGACCCAGCGCCAGAGTCGGCAACACGTTCAAGGTATCGGCATCGTCGATAAACAGTCGGTACGGTACTTCACTGATCACACTGAACAGCAACAACCAGCCCAGGTAACGCCATTGGCCCGTTACCGGCGCATCTTTGACCCGGTGCAGGTTCGCCGCAATCGCCAGGCAAAACCAGGGGAATGCCAGGCGCCCCGGCACGTACAGGCCATCCAGGCTCAAGCCGACATAGCGTAGGTGATCCAGGACCATGCTCAGCAGCGCCAGCCACTTGAGCAGGTCCAGGGCGCCATCGCGCGCGTGCTTGGCAGGAATCGTTTCAGTACCGTGCATAATTCCCCAGTGACTTTGCATTTACAGTGCGTGCGCCCGCCCAACATTCTTGGTTACAGTGCGCACCAACATCGACCACAGGAATGGGCCATGACCGACAAGAGCCAACAATTCGCCAGCGACAACTATTCCGGCATTTGCCCGGAAGCCTGGGCCGCCATGGAACTCGCCAACCAGGGCCATCAGCGCGCCTACGGCGATGATGAATGGACCCACCGCGCCGCCGACGGTTTCCGCAATCTGTTCGAGACCGACTGCGAAGTATTCTTCGCCTTCAACGGCACCGCCGCCAACTCCCTGGCGTTGTCCTCGCTGTGCCAGAGCTACCATAGCGTGATTTGCTCGGAAACCGCCCACGTCGAAACCGACGAATGCGGCGCGCCGGAGTTTTTCTCCAACGGCTCCAAGCTGCTCACCGCCCGCACTGAAAACGGCAAGCTGACCCCCGAGTCGATCCGCGAGATCGCGCTCAAGCGCCAGGACATTCACTACCCCAAACCACGCGTGGTCACCCTGACCCAAGCCACCGAAGTCGGCAGCGTGTACACCCCGCAAGAAATCCGCGCGATCAGTGCCACCTGCAAGGAACTGGGCCTGAACCTGCACATGGACGGCGCACGTTTCTCCAACGCCTGCGCGTTCCTCGGCTGCTCCCCGGCCGACCTGACGTGGAAAGCCGGCGTGGACGTATTGTGCTTCGGCGGCACGAAAAACGGCATGGCGGTGGGTGAAGCCATCCTGTTCTTCAACCACAAATTGGCTGAAGACTTCGATTACCGCTGCAAACAGGCCGGTCAGTTGGCGTCGAAAATGCGCTTCCTCTCGGCGCCGTGGGTGGGCCTGCTGGAAAACGACGCCTGGCTCAAACACGCCCGCCACGCCAACCACTGCGCGCAATTGCTGAGCAGCCTGGTGGCGGACATTCCTGGTGTGGAGTTAATGTTCCCGGTGCAAGCCAACGGCGTGTTCCTGCAGCTCTCGGAAGCGGCCATAGAGGCGCTGACGGCCAAGGGCTGGCGCTTCTACACCTTCATCGGCAAAGGTGGCGCGCGGTTCATGTGTGCGTGGGATACCGAGGAAGAGCGCGTGCGCGAATTGGCAGCCGATATACGCGAAGTGATGGGCGCCTGAATTCACCACTGAACAAAATGTGAGAGGGGGCCTGCCCCCGATAGCAGTCTTTCAGTCAATGCATCAGTGACTGTTCCACTGCCATCGGGGGCAAGCCCCCTCCCACATTTGCCCCGCCCGCTTGAGGGTTCGGCCTATCAGAACTCGATACGCACATCACCCTTCGGCACACTGCAGCACGACAGGATGTAGCCTTCGGCCTCGTCTTCCTCGGTAATCCCGCCGTTGTGGTCCATCTCGACCTCCCCGCCCAGCTTCATCACCTTGCAGGTGCCGCAGATGCCCATGCCGCAGGCTTTGGGAATCAGCAAACCAAGCTTGGCCGCAGCGGCGTGGACGGTTTCGCCCGGCGCCACGCGAATGCTCTTGCCCGACGCAATGAACTCCACCTGATGCAGATCGGCCAAGTCGATTTCGGGGGCGTCGGCGGCCTGTTCGGCTTGCTCCACCGCGTCGGCACGCGCTTCCGGCGGCGTCGCGCCGAAGGACTCCTCGTGGTAGCGCGTCATGTCAAAGCCCGCCACTTCCAGCAGACGCTTCACCGCGTTCATGTACGGCGTAGGGCCGCAGCAGAACACTTCGCGCTCAAGGAAGTCCGGCACCATCAGTTCGAGCATCTTGTGGTTCAGGTAGCCGCGATAACCGGCCCAGGGCTCGCCGAGGCCGTGTTTTTCACAGATCAGGTGCAGGCTGAAGTTGTCGATTCGCGACGCCATGTGTTCCAGCTCGCGGTGGTAAATGATGTCTTTGGGCGAGCGCGCGCTGTGGATAAACGTCATGTCGACATTGGCGTTGGTGTCGTAATACCAACGCGCCATGGACATCACCGGCGTGATGCCGACGCCGCCGCTCAGATACAGCACTTTCGGGTTGCTGAAATCGATGGCATTGAACAGCCCCACCGGCCCGTGCACCGCCAGCTCCTGGCCTTCGTGCAGCGTGTCGTGCAGCCAGTTGGAGACTTTGCCGCCCGGCACGCGCTTGATCGTCACCGAAAAGCTGTACGGCACCGACGGTGAACTGGAGATGGTGTAGGAGCGCATGATCGGCTGGCCGTCGATTTCCAGCTCCAGGGTGACGAACTGCCCCGGCTTGAAAAAGAACAGGATCGGCTGGTCGGCCATAAAGCAGAAGGTGCGCACGTCCCAGGTTTCCTGGATGACTTTGACGCAACGGACAATGTGCCGACCATTGGCCCAGGTCTGGGTGGTGACCGGATTCAGGAAGCTGTTGGACATGCTGTTCTCCGCAGCCGTATATCGGCCTGATGGTGGCGATTCTGCGTAACGCGAGAAGCGTCCATTTACCTATCTGCGACATTCACATACTTATCGCGACCAGCCCCCATACCACGGGGGTTGCGCGTCGGGATCAGAGTGGGCCATGTCGCTAATGGACAAGGTTCTGGCCTTTGCCGGGCCCACACTCGCTCCCAACACAGACGCTTTCTTTACGCCTTGCTGCAAAACCTGATTAGCCACTTTTCGCCGGCCACACAGAATGGCCCTGAGGACACACACGATGGACGTCACCGCAACCTTAAGCTTGGGCGATCCGCTGGAACCCGCACGCAAGGCCACCGCGCAAATGCTGCAAGAGCGCGAGCGCACTTTTTCGCTGCCGCAGCCGTTTTACTCTGACGAGCGGCTGTTTGATATCGACATGCAGGAGATCTTCCAGAAAGAGTGGTTGATCGCCGGCATGACCTGCGAGATTCCCACCAAGGGCAACTACCTGACCCTGCAAGTGGGCAAGAACCCGATCATCGTGATCCGTGGCGCCGAGGGCGTGGTGCATGCCTTTCACAACGTGTGCCGTCACCGTGGCTCACGCCTGTGCACCAGCGACAAGGGCAAGGTCGCCAAACTCGTCTGCCACTACCACCAGTGGACCTACGAGCTGGACGGCCGCCTGCTGTTCGCCGGCACCGAGATGGGCGCCGACTTCGACATGAAGCAGTACGGCTTGAAACCCGTGAACGTGAAGACCGCCGGCGGCTACATCTTCATCAGCCTGGCCGAGAACCCGCCGGCCATCGACGACTTCCTGTCGACGCTGAACCACTACATGGAACCCTACGACATGGAAAACACCAAGGTGGCGATCCAGACCACCTTGTTCGAAAAGGCCAACTGGAAGCTGGTGCTGGAAAACAACCGCGAGTGCTACCACTGCAACGCCTCGCACCCGGAACTGTTGAAAACCCTGCTGGAGTGGGACGACGTCACCGACCCGCGCGCCGACCAGGCCTTCAAGGACCACGTCGCCGCTTCCGCCGCCGCGTGGGATGCCGAGAAGATCCCTTACGCCCACGCCAGCTTCGGCCTGCGTAACCGCATCGTGCGCATGCCACTGCTCAAGGGCACGGTGTCGATGACCCTGGACGGCAAACAAGGCTGCAACAAGCTGATGGGCCGCATCAAGAACCCGGACCTGGGCTCGATGCGCATCCTGCACTTGCCGCACTCGTGGAACCACTGCATGGGCGATCACATCATCGTGTTCACCGTGTGGCCGATCAGCGCCCAGGAAACCATGGTTACCACCAAGTGGATCGTGCACAAGGACGCCGTCGAAGGCGTGGACTACGACGTGGAGCGCATGCGCAAGGTGTGGGACGCCACCAACGACCAAGACCGTCGCCTGGCTGAAGAAAACCAGCGCGGGATCAACTCCACCGCCTATCAGCCAGGGCCTTACTCCAAGACGTATGAGTTTGGTGTGGTGAATTTTGTGGATTGGTACAGCGAGCGTTTGCTGAGCAACCTGGGCGCTGCGCCTGCGCCGTATCTCAAGGGCGTGGCCGTACACGAGTAACTGACACGCGACCGATCAAAATGTGGGAGCGGGCTTGCCCGCGAATGCGGCGGATCAGCCAGCCCATCTGGCGACTGACACACCGCTTTCGCGAGCAAGCCCGCTCCCACAATAGGTTTGCGCACTGTTCAAAAGTTGATCAACTGCCTTGCAACCCTTTACAGCCCTGCCCTCCAGCCTTCGCCCAACAACTTATCCACAAAGCCACCCACAGCAATTGTGGGCAAGTGCTCCTTCCCCTTTGAATTAAATGAAGAAAATCCGTGACTTATTCAAGTCTTGCAGTTTTCACAGCACCTGATCATTTATTAACCAGACCTCTGAAAGCCTCTAATTGCATGGCCTGTAGAAGTACGCAAACACCTTATCCACAGAAGCACCAACAGACTTTGGGGGCAACTTTATCAATGCTGTGGAAAACCGCGTCAAAGCTTCACAATTCAGGCGATTCAGGGGTTTTCGTCGGCAAACCAGACAAATTGATCATATTTTGAACAACCTATTGAAAGCCTTTGTTTATAAGGCCTGTAGCCGATAGCGAACATCTTATCCACAGAAGCGCCAACAGACTATGGGGGCAAGTGTGTCTCGGGCGATGCCCACGCTTGTGGAAAAACCCAAGCAAAAACCGTCGGTTAGGCTGGTTGTTTTTCGTACAGCGGGCTGCAGGGCTTGATATACAGGGAGTGTGGACAGCCGCGAACAGGTTATCCACAGGTGGATCAACAGGGATTGTGGGTAAGCCCACTAATCAAATGTGGGAGCCGGGCTTGCCCGCGATGCAGGCAACTCGGTTTATCAGTTAGACCGACGTGAGGCTATCGCAGGCAAGCCAGCTCCCACAGGGCATCAGCGCACCACGCCTTCTTCAATAAGCAGCTTGAGAATGGCCTCGGCACCCGCCTCGGGGCTCACCCCTTTGAGCACTTGTCCACCGCCGCCGCTGGCCTTGGCCGTGGCGGCCTTCATACGGTCGGCGCCGCTCTTGGCCTTGATCACCTTGAGGCGCTTGGGCCGAGGCTTGGCCGGCTGCAGCACCGCACCTGTGAATAACTCGTCCTGCTCGATCTCGACGTCATGGGCGGCCAATTCGCCGCGCTGCCCAGGCCCGTAGGCGCTTTGCCGTGGCTTGGGCGCGGCGTTATCCACCGTGGCCAGAAACGGCAGGCGCACTTTCAAGCGCCGCCGTTGGCCGCGCGGCAAGGCTTGCAGCACGTGGGCGATGCCGCCGTCGATGGACTCCACCTGCGCCAGCCCGACAATCAGCGGCCAGCCCAGTTGCTCGGCCAGCAGAAACGGCAACATGCCCGAGCCCTCGCCGGTTTCCGCCTGGCTGCCGGTGAGCACCACCTGGGCACCGGCATCGCGCAGGTAATCGCTGAGGGCCGGCAAGGCGTCAGCGCCGGCCGGCTGCTCAAGCACGTGCAATTGCGCCAAACCCATGCCCAGGTAACTGCGCAACGTCGGCTCGTGAATGTTGCCGGCGTGCAGCACCTGCAACTTATCCCCTGCCATTTGCAGGCCCAACTCGACGGCGCGGGCATCCTGCTCCGCGCGGCGTGGCCGGCCGGAAGTGGGGTGGGCGCCGATGGATACCAAGCTGATTACAGGCGTTGTCATGGTCATGTCCTTAAGCCGCATCGCGCTTGGCGCCGTTACGGTAGGCCTCGACCGCAGCGATCAAGGCTTGCAGAATCGCGGCGCTCTCGCCGATCACCGACAGGTCGGCACGCTTGATCATGTCGCAGCCGGGGTCGAGGTTGATTGCCACCACCTTGTCGCAGGCGCCAATGCCTTGCAGGTGCTGGATCGCCCCGGAAATGCCCACGGCCACGTAAACCCGCGCCGTGACCCAGGTGCCACTGGCGCCGACCTGTCGATCACGCGCCATAAAGCCATCGTCCACCGCCACCCGCGAGGCGCCTTCGGTGGCGCCCAGCGCCGCGGCGGTCCGGTGGAACAGTGCCCAGTCCTTCACGCCATTGCCGCCGGAGAAAATAAACTCCGCTTCGGCCATGGGAGTCGCGCCGGGGTCCACCGCCACCGCGCCGAGGTCTTCAATACGCGGCAAGCTGCGCGCCAAGGGTGTGGATAACTCCACGGGCAACGCTTCGTGACGTGTTTCGCTGACCGGTTCGGCGCACTCCACGGCCGCCAGGATCAGGCGCGGCAATGGCCGGGCCAGGTCTTCCTGGCCCGCACCCGCGCGGCCGATGCACTCCTCGCCCTTGATCTGCCACACCCGGGTAGCCGGGCGTTCCTTGAGGCTCGCGGCAAAGCGCCGCCCCAGCTCACCACCGCCGCTGCGGCTGTCCGGCAGCAGCCAGTGGCGCGGGTTGAACTGGTTATCCACAGCCCGCAGGCCTTGCACGCGTTGCTCCGGTGAATAACCGTCGAATGCGTGACCTTCCAACACCAGCAGGCGATCAACGCCCGCCGTGGCAAAGGCACTTTCCTTGTGTTCGCCAAACACCACCGCCAGCACGGCGCCGTCGCTGCCGGCGAGTTGCCGCGCCAAGCCGAGCACGTCGCGGTCGTGGCTGCTCAGGCGGCCGCCGACCATGTCCGGCACCACGCTGATGTAAAACGCTGGCGCTGGCACCTGATGCAATGGCAACAGCACCTCCACCGCCGCTGTGCGCTTGGCCGCGCCGCCCTGCTGGGCACCGCTGCGGTCGATACGCTTGATACCGTTAGGGCCGATAAAACCGACCCCATGTACGTTCTTGCGGATGACGCCGTTGGGTCCCATCCAGCTGTGTTGCTGCGGCTGCATCGCCGCATGCAGTGGGTGCAGGCGGTTACGGGCGATCCATTCGGCCCGTGGGTCGCGGCGGATAATATCGCTCATCAATGCACCTCCGCAGGTTCACGTTGGGTTGCAGACTTGGCCGGTGCTGCGTCCTCAAGCAAAGCGTCAGCCACCAGTTCGGCGATGTCCTTGATCAATGGGCGTGGTTCAACCACGCCTTCCAGCATCGCCGTGCACTGCGGGCAACCCACGGCCACCAGCTCGGCGCCGGTTTCGCGGATGTCGTCCATGCGCATGTCGGGAATACGTTGCTTGCCGGGAATGTCGGTGATCGGTGCACCGCCACCGCCACCGCAGCAGCGTGAGCGGAAGCCCGAGCGTTGCATTTCCTTGACCTCGATGCCCAGCGCGCGCAGCACTTGGCGCGGCGCCTCGTATTCGCCGTTGTAACGGCCCAGGTAACAAGGGTCGTGATAGGTCACGCTGTTGCCTTTGTGCTGACCCAGGTTCAACGCGCCTTCGCCGATCAGTTCGGCCATAAAGGTGCTGTGGTGCTGCACCCGATAGTTACCGTTGAAGGCGCCGTACTCGTTTTTCAGTACGTGGAAGCTGTGCGGGTCACAGGTGACGATGCGCTTGAAGCAGTATTTTTCCAGGGTCTGGATATTGCGCGTGGCCAACAGTTGGAACGTGGCTTCATCGCCCAGACGCCGCGCGACGTCGCCGCTGTCGCGCTCTTCCAGGCCGAGCACCGCGAAGTCGACCTTGGCCGCTTTCAGTACTTTGACGAAGGCGCGCAGGGTGCGTTGGTTGCGCATGTCGAAGGCACCGTCGCCGACCCAGAACAACACGTCGGCGCTGCCTTTTTCACTGAACAGCGGCAGGTTCAGGTCCGCCGCCCAATTCAGGCGGCCGCCCGGTGCAAAACCGCCGGGGTTGTCGGTGGCGATCAGGTTTTCCAGGACTTCGGCACCCTTGTTCGGCGTCGCGCCTTTTTCCAGGGTGAGGTGGCGGCGCATGTCGACGATGGCGTCCACGTGCTCGATCATCATCGGGCACTCTTCCACGCAGGCGCGGCAGGTGGTGCATGACCACAGGGTTTCGGCATCCACCAGCCCGTTGACGATCGGCTGGTGCGGGTTGCCGCCGTGTTCGCCCACCGGTTTGCCGGGATACGGGCTGCCGGCGAACTTGGCATCAGTGCCACCGGCCAGGCCGACGACCATGTCCTGGATCAATTTCTTCGGGTTCAACGGCTGGCCGGCGGCGAACGCCGGGCACGCGGCTTCGCACTTGCCGCACTGCACGCAGGCGTCGAAGCCGAGCAGTTGGTTCCAGGTAAAGTCCTTGGGTTTTTCCACGCCCAGCGGCGCGGTTTTATCGCTCAAGTCCAGCGGCTTCAGGCCGGTGGAGCGGCCGCCACCAAAGCGTTCGGCGCGGCGGTGCCAGGCCAGGTGCAGCGCACCGGCGAAGGCGTGTTTCATCGGGCCGCCCCAGGTCATGCCGAAGAACATTTCCGACACGCCCCACAGCACGCCCAGGCTCAGTAATGCAGCCAGCAGCCAGCCGCCGAAGTCGGCCGGCAGAATCCCGGCCACCGGCAAAGTCACCAGGAAGAAGCTCACCGAGAACGCCATCAGGCTTTTCGGCAGGCGCATCCACGGGCCTTTCGACAGGCGCGACGGCGGGTTGCGACGGCGCAGGTAGACAAACGTGGCGCCGACAAACATCAGCACCGACGCCAGCAGCAAGGCGTAGCCGAGGATGCGGTTATGCAGGCCGAAACCGTGCACCAGAATCGCCAGCAACGCCGAGAGCACAAAGCCCAGGGCGGTGGCGACGTGGGTGTTGGCGATGTATTTGTCGCGGGCCACCACGTGGTGCAGATCGACCATGTAGCGCTTGGGCATGGCCAGCAGGCCGCCGAGCAGGTCGACCTTGGAGGCACGGCCGCGGCGCCACATGTTCACCCGGCGCAGGGCGCCCAGCAAAGCCAGGCCCAGCGCCGCGAACAAAAGAACAGGCAGCAAGGTGTTCAACATGGTGAAGCTCCCACAAACCGCACATATCTACTGTGAAACTGGCCTGAATGTGGGAGGGGGCTTGCCCCCGAAAGCGGTGGGTCAGCTACAGCTGTATCACCTGGCCCGCCGCCATCGGGGGCAAGCCCCCTCCCACCTTTTTGGCCGAGTTCACCTCGTCAGAAATCCTTGCACAGGCGCAGGGCGTCATAGATCGCGGCGTGGGTATTACGCTGCGCCACACAATCACCGATGCGGAACAGCAAGTACCCCTCGCCCGGCTCGCTGAGGCACGGCTGCGGCTTGATCGCGAACAGCGCTTCGATGTCCATCTGGCCTTTGTTGCGCGAACCCTGCTTGAGCGCGTAGTAGATCTCTTCATCCGGACGCACGCCGTTCTCGACCACCACTTGATCGACCACGCGTTCTTCCTTGGCGCCGGTATATTCGTTCTCCAGCACCGCCACCAGCTTGTCGCCTTCGCGGTAGACCTTTTCCAGCATCATGTCGCCGGTCATGATCACTTCTTTGGGGTACATGCTGCGGTAGTACGTAGGGAACGACGTGCCACCCACGGCCACGCCCGGCTTGATGTCATCGGTGACGATCTCGACCTGGCTGCCTTTGTCCGCCAAAAAGTCCGCGACCGACATGCCGGTGAATTCACAAATGGTGTCGTACACCAGCACGTTTTTGCCCGGCGCGACCTTGCCGTCGAGCACGTCCCAACTGCTGACCACCAGGCCTTCTGCTGCGCCCCAGTGTTCGTTCTGCTCCAGGAACGGGTGCCCGCCGACGGCCAGCACCACCACGTCCGGGCGCAAGTCGAGGATCGCATCGGCGTTCGCCGCCACGCCCAGGCGCAGGTCCACGTTCAGGCGTGCCAGCTCCAGCTGGAACCAGCGCGTGATACCGGCAATCTGGTCGCGCTGCGGCGCTTTGGAAGCGGTGGTGATTTGCCCGCCGATAAACTCTTTCTTCTCGAACAACGTCACGTCATGCCCACGCTCGGCGGCGACGCGGGCCGCTTCCATCCCGGCAGGCCCGGCACCGACCACCACGACTTTGCGTTTGGGCCCGGTGGATTTCTCGATGATGTGCGGCACGCCCATGTATTCACGCGAGGTCGCGGCGTTCTGGATGCACAGCACGTCCAGCCCTTGGTACTGGCGGTCGATGCAATAGTTGGCGCCGACGCACTGCTTGATCTGGTCGATCTGGCCCATCTTGATCTTGGCGATCAGGTGCGGATCGGCGATGTGCGCACGGGTCATGCCGACCATGTCCACGTAGCCGCCTTCCAGAATGCGCGTGGCCTGGTTCGGGTCCTTGATGTTCTGCGCGTGCAGCACCGGAGCCTTGACCACTTCCTTGATGCCGGCGGCCAAGTGCAAAAACGGCTCCGGTGGATAACTCATGTTCGGGATCACGTTGGCCAGGGTGTTGTGGGTATCACAGCCCGAGCCGACCACACCGATAAAGTCCAACATGCCGGTGTTGTCGTAATACTTGGCGATCTGTTTCATGTCCTCGTGGGACAGGCCGTCCGGGTGAAATTCATCGCCGCACAGGCGGATGCCGACGCAGAAATCCGGGCCGACCTCAGCCCGCACAGCCTTCAATACCTCAAGGCCGAAACGCATGCGATTTTCGAAGCTGCCGCCCCATTCGTCAGTGCGCTTGTTGACGCGCGGGCTCCAGAACTGGTCGATCATGTGCTGGTGCACCGCCGACAACTCCACGCCGTCCAGGCCACCGGCCTTGGCGCGCGCCGCCGCGCTGGCGTAGTTGCCGATCACGCGCCAGATTTCTTCCGGCTCGATGGTTTTGCAGGTGGCGCGGTGCACCGGCTCGCGGATGCCAGACGGCGACAGCAGCGTGGGCCAATGCTCACCGTCCCAACGTGAGCGACGGCCCATGTGGGTAATCTGGATCATGATCTTGGCGCCATGCTTGTGCATGGCATCGGCCAGGTTCTGGAAGTGCGGGATGATGCGGTCGTCGGCCAGGTTCACCGATTTCCACCAGCCTTGCGGGCTGTCGATGGCCACACTGGAAGAACCGCCGCAGATCGCCAGGCCGATCCCGCCCTTGGCTTTCTCTTCGTAATACTTCACATAGCGGTCGGTGGTCATGCCGCCGTCGGTGGCATACACCTCGGCGTGGGCGGTACTGAGCACGCGGTTGCGGATGGTCAGTTTGCCGATCTGGATCGGCGCGAACATTGCTTCGAAAGCCATGGCACGGTTCCTCGACTTACAACGGCTTGACGGTGAACAGGCCGTCGTCGTGGCCCTCTTCGGAGCCTCCGTACACTTGCTCGGCCACGGTGCGGATCTGGCTGCCGCGCGCCTGCAGAATCTGGTCCATGGCGCCGGCAAACCAGCCGGTGAACATGTAGTCGACCTTGCGCCCGACCTTGCCGTACACGTAGACAAATGCCGAGTGCTCGAGCTTGACGCTGGCGGTGCCTTTGTCGAGGTCGATGTCCTGAATCTTGAACAGGCCCCAGCCGCGTTGCGACAAGCGCTTCATGTAGTGTTCGAACACCGCGACGCCTTCCAGGCCGTGGCATTCAGCTTCTTTTTCACACCAGTGCCAGGCGGATTTGTAGCCAGCCTTGTAGAGGATTTCGGCGTAGGCCTCGCTGCCCAGCACTTCTTCAATGCCCATGTGGTTATTGACGAAGAAATGGCGCGGCACGTACAGCATCGGCAGGGCGTCGGAGGTCCAGACACCGGTTTCGCTGTCGACTTCGATAGGCAATTGCGGGGCGATCTTGGCCATGGAAACTTAACTCCAGAAAATTCGTTTGAATGCCCCAGGCACCGGATGGCCTGGGGAAAAGAAGTGTTGGCGGTGGCTTATTCGCCCCAGACGTCCTTGAGGACGTTGACCCAGTTCTCACCCATGATCTTGCGCACCACGCGCTCGCTGTGGCCGCGCTTGAGCAAGGTCTCGGTGAGGTTCGGAAACTCGCCCACGGTGCGGATGCCCAGCGGGTTGATGATCTTGCCGAAGCTGGTCAGGCGGCGGGCGTAGCCCTTGTCATGGGTCAGCATTTCAAAGAAATCCTGGCCATGGCCCTGGGTGAAGTCCGTACCGATGCCGATGGCGTCTTCGCCGACGATGTTCATGGTGTATTCGATGGCTTCAGCGTAGTCGTCGATGGTCGAATCAATACCCTTGGCCAGGAATGGCGCAAACATGGTCACGCCAACAAAACCGCCGTGGTCGGCGATGAACTTGAGTTCTTCATCGGATTTGTTGCGTGGGTGCTCTTTGAGCCCGGACGGCAGGCAGTGGGAGTAGCACACCGGCTTTTTCGATTCGAGGATGACTTCTTCGCTGGTTTTGGAGCCGACGTGGGACAGGTCGCACATGATGCCGACGCGGTTCATTTCGCCGACGACTTCACGGCCAAAGCCCGACAGGCCGCCATCGCGCTCGTAGCAACCGGTGCCCACCAGGTTCTGGGTGTTGTAGCACATCTGCACCACGCCAACCCCGAGCTGCTTGAAGATCTCGACGTAGCCCAACTGGTCTTCAAACGCATGGGCGTTCTGGAAGCCGAAGATGATGCCGGTTTTGCCCTGCTCCTTGGCATTGCGGATGTCGGCGGTGGTTTTCACCGGGATCACCAGGTCGCTGTTCTCACGGATCAGGGTCTGGCTGGCCACGATGTTGTTGATCGTGGCCTGGAAGCCTTCCCACACCGACACGGTACAGTTGGCGGCGGTCAGCCCACCTTTGCGCATGTCCTCGAACAGGTCGCGGTTCCACTTGGCAATGATCAGCCCGTCGATAACGATGCTGTCGGCGTGCAATTGCGCTGGGCTCATCAGGCGTCCCCTTATTGGCGATTCATGCGCCGAATCGTCTGCCGGCGCTTTGGGGCCAGCATATGCCCAGGGGCTGAACGAACCGGGTGCAAAAACGACAGGGGAATTGCCGAAAGCGTCAATCCGCGACAAAGGCCTACATGACACGTCTGACTGACGACTGTTCTTTGTCTTACGCTTGAGCCAGAATTCCGCATCACCTGAAATGAGACGGCGCAATGAAATCGATTTTCCTGGCTTTGGCACTCATCGCAACCGGCGTCCACGCGGCCGAAGACACCGACAACACGCCCTGCGATGGCATCGAAAACGACAAACAAACCCTGGAATGCGCCACTTACAACAAAACCACCGCCGAACAATTGCTCAAAGACAACTATCAAGGCCTGCTGGAACGCATGGGTTCGACCTATGGCAGTAACAAGTCGCAATTGGCCGACATTACCGCTCGTCTGAAGGATGCTCAGCAAAAGTGGGAAAAACTGCGTGACGCCGATTGCGCAGTGGACACCTTTCCGGCGGTGAATGGCAGCAAGGACTACGCGATCCAGCAGAATGACTGCCTGGCACGGATGAGTGATGAGCGGTCGGAGTTTTTGGAGTCGATCGGCCAGGAATAAGCCGGTTGCAAGCGCCAAGGATTATTGAAAAGGAATTCACATGTATTACCCACGCGAAGCGCAGAGGGATTTCCTCTACACGCGCGCCGCCCTGCTGTTTTTGGCCATGCTGATACTGTCGCTGATGCTGAGTTTGTCGGTGAGCCGGGGCGCACCTTTTGCACTGATAAAGGCGGCGCCCATCGAAACCATCGGGCACATCACCCAGCTGGAACGCCTCAGCGCCTGGGCCTCCAGCATCAACGTGTATTACGCCTTCGAGCATGAAGGCCAACGCATCGAAGGCATGGTGAACAACAGCAGCTACGTCGACGACCCTGGCTACGAAGTGGGCGGCCCGGTCCCCGTGGTGTACTCAAAATGGTTTCCGACGGTGCATAACATCAAGGCGAACTTTAAATCGAGTTCGCCTAACTTCTACATCATGAGCGTAAGCGTCGGCCTGATGGTGGTGTTCTCGATACTGATGTTCTGGACGGCGCATCAGATCTATCAACATCAAGAAGAAGACCGGCATTACTGATACTCGCCACTCAGCCCCATTTTTAATAGGCCATTGAATGACTATCTGCGGCATCGAAATCAAAGGCAGCGAAGCCATCATTGCTGTCGCCTCTCAGGACAATCAGGCGCTGACCCACGTCGCCCTGGCCACCAAGAAAATCGCGCTTGAAGATGACGATGAAGCGGCGAACGTCAAAGCCTTCGCCGCCCAGGTGAAGGCGTTTGTGCAGGCAAACGCCATCACCCGCATCGCGATCAAGAAGCGCAGCAAGAAAGGCGAATTTGCCGGTGGCCCGACCACGTTCAAGATTGAAGGCGTGTTTCAGTTGCTGGAGGGGGTTGAGGTGACACTGCTGTCGCCGCAGACCATCAATGCGCAGAACAAGAAGCACAACTTTGAGTTGCCGGCTTCGCTGAACAAGTATCAGCACGAGGCTTACAAAGCGGCGTGCTCGGCGCTGGTAAAGAAATAAACCACGACGCATATCAAATGTGGGAGGGGGCTTGCCCCCGATGTCGGGGTGTCAGTCACTTATAGGCTGCTGACCCACCGCTATCGGGGGCAAGCCCCCTCCCACATTGGTTTTGTGGTGCGCTTCAGCGCTTGTGCAGCAGCCAATCCCCGAATGACTTGTCTTCCAGGGCATACCCGCCACGGCTCGACTTCCACACCAGCTCCTTGTCGCGCAGCGCATCAATGCACGCCTGTATGGTCTGGGTGCCCGGCACCACATCGCTGCCCATGTCTTCCAGCGCCTTGCTGACCGCCGTGAGGGTGCTGTCGGTAAAGGGCGCGAAGGGTTCATTGTTTTGTGAACGCGCCACCATCACCTCCAGCACAGCGCGCTGGGGGACGGTGAGGTTGTTCCAGGCACTTTCGAACTCCGTCCACACGCCCGCGCGCAGGAATTCGGCGCGACTGTGCAGCAATTGGCCCAGGTTGCTGGCCTCACCCAGTTCCAGCGCCACTTCACCGATGATGGTGCGCAGCATCTCGGGGCGACGGCCGACCAACTCAAACGCCTCATCAATGTCGGCGGCGTCGAACTGATTGGTGCTGGCCAAATGCGCGTTGAGGTGCGCGGTGTAGGCTTGGGTGAACGCTTTGCCGAGCAAGGGAAACGGCGTGATGCTGGAGCCGAAGAACGGCTGGCTTTTGCCCAACACCAAATGCGCCAGCTTGTCGCGGTTGGAACCGGTGAACACCAGGCGCAAGCCGCTGCCCTCCTCGTCACGGCCTTGGTTGAGCTGATCCCGGGCGGCCTTCAACGCGAACATCGCGTTGATACCGGACTCGGTGGTCAAGGCGTGCTGGGCTTCGTCAATCACCAGCACCACAGGTTTTTCCGCCGCGCTGTGCAGCAACTCCAGGGCTTGGGTCAGTGTGGCACCGACGGGCAATTGTGGCTTGGTGAAGTCCCAGGACAGGGTGCGCAGAAAGCTTAGTTTCTCGATGCCAATGTTCTTGGCCAATTTGCGAATGCCCTTCTCAAAGGGAACCAGCGCAGCGGCAATGGCGCTGGCGATCAATTCCGCCGGATCTTTCTCTTTGTCGGCCCAGAGATCGACATACACCGCCAGCCAACCCCGCAGCTGACACTCGGGGATCAGGTCTTCACGCAAAAAGGTGCTTTTGCCGGTGCGGCGCGGCGCCGCGAGAAACAGGCCAGAGGTAAAATCCTGAATACCGGCCCCCACCAGACCATCGGCAATGCTGCTTGCCAGGGCGGGGCGGCGAAACACGAAGCCGCTGTTCTTCGACATGCTTTATACTCAATTATGGAAAGGACTATAAATTATAGTGGCGAGTATAATTAACTATAATTGCCCGTCAAACCACCTCTCGTCGCCGATCCTCCCTTGGGCACTTGGCAAACCGCGCCCGATAGCTGCGCGTGAAGTAAGAAGGCGACTCAAACCCGCACGCAATACTCACCTCCAGCACACTCATGTCGCTCTGACGCAATAGCTGCCGGGCTTTTTCCAGGCGCAGGCCGAGGTAGAAGTTGCTTGGCGTGTCGTTCAAATGCAGACGAAACAACCGCTCCAACTGGCGCCGGGTGACTTTGATCGCCTCGGCCAGTGCCAGGGTGGTCAGCGGCGGTTCGGTGTGTTGTTCCATTTCACCGATCACTTGCACCAGCTTTTTGTTGTTGATGCCGTAGCGCGTGGCGATCTGCATGCGCTGGTGGTCTTTGCGTGGGCGGATGCGCCCGAGTACGAATTGCTCGGAAACCTGGATCGCAAGGTCCGGGCCGTGGGCCTGGGCGATCAGGTCGAGCATCAGGTCGATGGACGCCGTGCCGCCCGCGCACGTGATGCGACGACGGTCGATTTCGAACAGCTCCTGGGTCACGGTGAGCTGTGGATAAGATTCCTTAAAGGCGTCAATGGCTTCCCAATGCAGCGTGAGGCGGTGGCCATCGAGCAAGCCGGCCTCGGCGAGCACACAGGCGCCCGTGTCGATGGCGCCGAGGGTGACGCCGTCGTGGTCGAGGCGGCGCAGCCAGTGCTCCAGCGCAGGCGTGGTGAACTTCAAGGGTTCGAAGCCGGCAACCACCATCAAGGTCGCGCCTTTTTTCAGCGGTTCCAATGCGGCGTCGGCGTTGACCGACATGCCATTGCTCGCCAATACCGCGCCGCCATCGGCGCTCAGCACGTGCCAGCGGTACAGCTCGCCGCGAAAGCGGTTGGCGACGCGCAGCGGTTCCAGCGCAGAGATAAAGCCAATGGCCGAGAAACCCGGCATCAGCAAGAAATAGAAATCCTGGGACATGGTGGCGCTCTCGTAAGACGGGCAGCGTGTTCACTGTGATACGCCAGTTCAACCGGCCATTCAAGAGCACAGGTCGCTGCAGTGCAAGAGCGGGTCGCCGCCGTGCGTTTTGTCGAGCCCGAAGGTACGTAACTTGATGCCACGGCGCACAAAGACGCCGGAACCCACAATAACGACCTGCCGAGGGAACCACCATGAACCGACTGATCAGCCGCTGCGTGCTTGCACTCAGCGCCAGCGCCATTTTGAGCACCAGCGTACTCGCGGCCGATGCAGAATCTTGCCGGAACGTGCGCATGGGCGTGGTGAACTGGACCGACGTGATCGCTACCAGCGCCATGACCCAAGTGTTGCTCGACGGCCTCGGCTACAAGACCAAACAGACCAGCGCCTCCCAGCAAATCATCTTCGCCGGCATTCGCGACCAACGCCTGGACCTGTTCCTGGGTTACTGGAACCCGCTGATGACCCAGACCATCACGCCATTTGTCGACGCCAAGCAAGTCAAAGTCCTGGAAAAACCCAGCCTGGAAGACGCACGCGCCACCCTCGCCGTGCCGACTTACCTGGCGGACAAGGGCCTGAAAACCTTCGCCGACATCGCCAGGTTCGAGAAAGAACTGGGCGGCAAGATCTACGGCATCGAGCCAGGTTCGGGCGCCAACACCCAGATCAAGGCGATGATCGCCAAAAACCAGTTCGGACTGGGCAAATTCCAGCTGGTGGAGTCCAGCGAAGCCGGCATGCTCGCCGCCGTCGACCGCGCGGTACGCCGCAAGGAAGCCGTGGTGTTCTTTGGCTGGGCGCCACACCCGATGAACGTCAACGTTGCCATGACCTACCTCACCGGCAGCGACGACGCCCTGGGCCCGAACGAAGGCATGGCCACGGTGTGGAGCGTCACTTCGCCGACCTACGCCGAACAATGCCCGAACGTGCACAAGCTGCTGACCAACCTGACCTTCACCGCCGCCGACGAGAGCCGAATGATGCAGCCGTTGCTGGATCACAAAGACGCGCTCGAATCCGCCAGGCAGTGGCTCAAGGACCACCCGCAGGACCAGCAGCGCTGGCTTGAAGGCGTGACCACCTTCGATGGCAAACCGGCCGCAGCCAACCTGCAATTGACCAGCCAATAACCTGATCCGAATCACCGCGTCGCAGCCGCTGTTGGCTGCGAGCGGCATCACTACGCCCGCCTGTAAGGAACCGACTCATGAACCACGACGTCATCATCACCTGCGCACTCACCGGTGCTGGCGACACGACCGGCAGAAGCCCACACGTGCCGGTCACGCCCAAACAAATCGCCGCCGCCGCCGTGGAAGCCGCCAAGGCGGGTGCCACCGTGGTGCACTGCCACGTGCGTGACCCGCAAACCGGCAAATTCAGCCGCGACGTCGCGCTGTACCGCGAAGTGATGGAGCGCATCCGCGAGGCCGACATCGACATCATCGTCAATCTTACTGCCGGCATGGGCGGCGACCTGGAAATCGGCGGCGGCGAACACCCGATGGAGTTTGGCCCCAACACCGACCTGGTCGGCCCGCTGACGCGCCTGGCGCACGTGGAAGAGCTGCTGCCGGAAATCTGCACCCTGGACTGCGGCACGCTGAACTTTGGCGATGGCGACACCATTTACGTCTCCACCCCGGCCCAGCTGCGTGCTGGCGCCAAGCGTATCCAGGAGCTGGGCGTTAAGGCCGAGCTGGAAATCTTCGACACCGGCCACCTATGGTTCGCCAAGCAGATGATCAAGGAAGGCCTGCTCGACAACCCGCTGTTCCAACTGTGCCTGGGCATCCCCTGGGGCGCGCCGGCCGACACCACCACGATGAAAGCCATGGTCGACAACCTGCCCGCCGACGCGGTGTGGGCCGGCTTTGGTATCGGCCGCATGCAAATGCCGATGGCGGCCCAAGCGGTGCTGCTGGGCGGCAACGTGCGCGTCGGCCTGGAAGACAACCTGTGGCTGGACAAGGGCGTGCTCGCCACCAACGGCCAACTGGTGGAACGCGCCAGTGAAATCCTCAGCCGCCTCGGCGCACGGGTCATGACCCCGGCGCAAGGTCGAATCAAGATGGGCCTGACCAAGCGCGGCTAACTTCCTGCCAAAACCGAATTAAAAAGGTGGGAGCGGGCTTGCTCGCGAGGGCGGTGAATCAGTCACCGAATGCAACAACTGACACACCGCCTTCGCGAGCAAGCCCGCTCCCACATTTGAACCGGTTCCTCACACAGAATTTGCGAATACTTTAGGAAATTGCCATGCGCTTTATCACTGAAATCAAAACCTTCGCCGCCCTCGGCAGTGGCGTTATCGGCAGCGGCTGGGTGTCTCGCGCCCTCGCCCACGGCCTGGATGTGGTCGCCTGGGACCCCGCGCCCGGCGCCGAAGCGGCCCTGCGCAAGCGCGTCGCCAACGCCTGGGGCGCGTTGGAGAAACAAGGTTTGGCACCGGGTGCGTCTCCAGACCGCCTGCGCTTTGTCACCACCATTGAAGCGTGCGTGAAAGACGCCGACTTCATCCAGGAAAGCGCCCCGGAACGCCTGGAGCTGAAACTGGAACTGCACAGCAAAATCAGCGCGGCGGCCAAGCCGAATGCACTGATTGGGTCGAGTACTTCGGGTCTGTTGCCGAGTGAGTTCTACGAAGGTTCCACCCACCCGGAACGCTGCGTGGTCGGCCACCCGTTCAACCCGGTTTACCTGCTGCCGCTGGTGGAAGTGGTGGGCGGCCAAAACACCGCGCCCGAAGCGATTCAGGCGGCGATCAAGGTGTATGAATCCCTTGGCATGCGCCCGTTGCACGTGCGTAAGGAAGTGCCGGGGTTTATCGCTGACCGCTTGCTCGAAGCGCTGTGGCGTGAGGCGCTGCACCTGGTGAATGACGGCGTGGCGACCACCGGTGAAATCGACGATGCGATCCGCTTTGGCGCCGGCTTGCGCTGGTCGTTCATGGGCACCTTCCTCACCTACACGCTGGCGGGCGGCGATGCCGGTATGCGCCACTTCATGGCGCAGTTCGGCCCGGCGCTGCAGTTGCCGTGGACGTATTTGCCGGCGCCGGAGCTGACCGACAAGTTGATCGACGATGTGGTCGATGGCACCAGTGAGCAGTTGGGCACACACAGCATTTCGGCGCTGGAACGCTATCGTGATGATTGCCTGTTGGCGGTGCTTGAGGCGGTGAAGACCACCAAAGCCAAACACGGTATGAGCTTCGCTGAGTAACGGCTGTTGATTTCCTGTAGGAGCGGGCTTGCCTGCGACAGCGGTGTACGACTCACCGCCGCCATCGCAGGCAAGCCCGCTCCCACAGTTGACCGAGTAATGACCTGGAATCCCAGACATGCCTGCATTGACCACCTACACCACCAAAATCCAGCCCGATTGGGTGGATTACAACGGCCACCTGCGCGATGCGTTCTACCTGCTGATCTTCAGCTACGCCACCGACGCACTGATGGACACCCTGGGTTTGGACAGTGAAAACCGTGAGGCCAGCGGCCATTCACTGTTCACTTTGGAGCTGCACCTGAACTACCTGCATGAGGTGAAACTCGGTGCCGAGGTAGAGGTGCGCACTCAGCTGATCGCCCACGATGCCAAGCGCCTGCACCTCTATCACAGCCTGCACTTGGTGGGCGACGAGAAGGAATTGGCGGGCAACGAACAGATGCTGCTGCACGTCGATCTCGCCGGTCCGCATTCGGCGCCGTTTACCGAGGCCACCCTGGCAAAACTCACCGCGATCAGCGCGCAGCAGGCCGAGTTGGCGCGCCCCGCCCTCCTCGGCCGCGTGATTGGATTGCCGCCCAAAAAACAATAAGGAGCCACCATGCAAACCGCCGCCGCTGTTGCCGATTTTCGTACCTACCCAACGATCAGCGACCTCGCCGAGGTGCAGGTGCTGACCGATCAGCTACGCGTGCAATGGGCCGATGGGCGGGTGAGCCCGTTTCATCATCAGTGGCTGCGCGACAACTGCCCGTGCGCGCAATGCGTGTACAGCGTGACCCGCGAGCAGGTGCTCGAGATTGTCGATGTCGACGAACACCTGACGGCCGTCAGCGCGCATATCGATCAGGGATGCCTGAGTGTGCAATGGAGCGGCGGCCATCGCAGCCACTACGATCCGGGCTGGTTGCGGGCCCATGCCTATGACGACGAATCACGCGCCGAACGCCGTGCAGCCAAGCCCGCATCGCAGCGATGGGACAGCACCTTCGCGTTGCCCGTTTTCGACTACGCGGCCGTGATGCAAGACCCGAACATCCTGCTGCAATGGTTGCTGGCCTTGCGTGACTCGGGCCTCACGCAAATCCGTGGCGTGCCCACCGAACCTGGCTCGCTGGCGCTGATCGCCAAGCGCATTTCGTTTATCCGCGAGAGCAACTTCGGTGTGCTGTTCAACGTGCAGTCCAAGGCCGACGCTGACAGCAATGCGTACACCGCCTTTAACCTGCCGTTGCACAGCGATTTGCCAACGCGCGAGCTGCAACCGGGGCTGCAATTTCTGCATTGCCTGGTGAACGAGGCCACGGGCGGCGAGAGCATTTTTGTCGATGGGTTCGCCATCGCCCATGCGCTGCGCAGCGAAGACCCTGAAGCGTTTCGCGCGTTGTGTGAAATCCCCGTGGAGTTTCGCAATAAAGACCGTCACAGCGACTATCGCCGCCTGGCGCCGATCATTGCGCTGGATGCCTTGGGTGACGTGGCGGAGATCCGCATGGCCAACTTTCTGCGCGGGCCGTTCGAGGCGCCGGTGGAGCAGATGCCGTTGTTGTATCGCGCGTATCGGCGCTTTGTTGCGATGACCCGCGAGGACCGTTTCAGGCTGGTCAAACGGCTGAATCCGGGGGAGTTGTGGTGCTTTGATAACCGCCGCACCTTGCATGCGCGCAATGCGTTTGACCCGGCTTCCGGGGCGCGGCATTTTCAGGGTTGTTACGTTGACCGGGATGAGTTGCTCTCTAGGATTCTGGTGTTGCAGCGGTAGACCGCGGCGCGCCCTTCGCGAGCAAGCCCGCTCCCACATTGGACTGCGTTCACAATTCAAAATGTGGGAGCGGGCTTGCTCGCGAAGAGGCCAGTGCAATCACCACAAAACCCCAGGCAAAAAAAGCCCCGATCAAGCCGTGACTGGATCGGGGCAGAGTGCTTGGTGTGAGCGTGACATCCCGAGGGTGACCAAACCTTCAAGGTGCGTGCCTGGCATTCAGTGTGCCTATTACTTCTTTCGGTAAATGACCCGAAAACGACCTGCTCATAGCCATATGAGCCATTCGTCAATTCTGCCCTTGCCGACCGGCCGGGGGCCTACCAGAATCCCAGTCAGTCCCCGCTCCCTACACCAGGATGAACGTCATGATGCACGCGGATTTGATTGACCAGGATGACCTGCTGGGCCAACTGCGCTCGCTGGGTTTTGAAGTCTCCAGCGGTGCCACCGCCGAGCAGGCTTGCGAGTGCGCGGTACGTGGTTTGAGCGCTGCACGGGCCAAGGCGCTCAAGGGCATGGTGGAACAGATGTACACCGGCAGTGCGACGATCTTGCCGGCGGTGCGCCAGGCGATCGACAAGCAGTTGTTGCCGGCGTTGGTGCAGTTCAAGCAGAACTCTGGCGCTTGATAGATCGCTTTCGCAGGCAAGCCAGCTCCCACATTTGACTGTATTCACAGATCAAACTGTGGGAGCTGGCTTGCCTGCGATGAAGCCGACTCGGTCTAGAGCCTCACACTCGCAAACGTCGACTCATTCCTGGCCTGGCTCAACGCCGACATCGGCCCGGACAACGGTGACAACACCAGCGCCTGTGGAATCGGCATCATCGCCACTTGCTGGGTGGTGTTGGACCCCACGCGCTCATCGCGCGGCGGAATGCCGAAGTATTCGCGGTAGCACTTGGAAAAGTGCGGCGTGGACACAAACCCGCACACCGAGGCCACTTCGATGATCGACATCGGCGTTTGCTTGAGCAGTTGCCGCGCACGAATCAGGCGCAGCTTCAGGTAATAACGCGACGGCGAGCAGTGCAGGTATTTCTGGAACAGCCGCTCCAGCTGACGACGCGACACGGCGACGTACACCGCCAACTCGTCCAGGTCGATCGGCTCTTCGAGGTTGGCTTCCATCAGCGCGACGATTTCCTGCAGCTTCGGCTGGTTGGTGCCGAGCATGTGCTTGAGCGGCACGCGCTGGTGATCCTGTTCGTTGCGGATGCGTTCGTACACAAACATTTCGGAGATGGCGGCGGACAGTTCACGGCCGTGGTCGCGGCTGATCAGGTGCAGCATCATGTCCAGCGGCGCGGTGCCGCCGGAGCTGGTGAAGCGATTGCGGTCGAGGGTGAACAGGCGCGTGCTCATGGCCACGCGCGGGAAGGCTTCCTGCATCGACGCCAGGCATTCCCAGTGCACGCTGCAATCAAAACCGTCGAGCAAACCGGCGCAGGCCAAGGCCCAACTGCCGGTGCACACCGCGCCGAGACGACGCGACTGACGCGCCTGGCTTTGCAGCCACGATACGTGCTCACGGGTAACGGTACGCTGTATTCCCACGCCGCCGCACACGATCACAGTGTCCAGGGCCGGGGCTTTGTGCATGGAGGCATCGGGGGTGATTTGCAGACCGTCGCTGGCCCACACCTGGTTTCCGTCGACACTCAGGGTTGTCCAGCGATACAGCTCGCGGCCGGACAGCTGGTTGGCCATGCGCAGGGGTTCCACTGCCGAGGCCAGGGAAATCAGCGTGAAATTGTCCAGCAGCAAAAAGCCGATGGATTGAGGCGCACGGTTCTGGGGTTGAGCCCCGGAGTTGAACGACGTCATCGCGGTATCTCCTCACACAAAGCGGGTGATGGCCTCAGGCGAGGCTCTTGTTATTGCGCTCACCCTGGAAAGGAGAGGCTTTGAATTGATAGAGCAAATGCCATGCCTAAAATTGAATGGCCATTCAATAACTCCTGAAAACGACCTGATGACGCGTCTATATAAGCCCGCGTGGGAAGTGCGGGATAGGCCCCGAAAAGGACGTCGGAGCGCGCCCGCTCACAGGGTGTGAGCAGATCGGTAGCACTTGTGGGAAGGCGCTTTGCGGGCGTAGGAAACGTCTGTCACCGCACGCACGGGAACACGGTGGGCGGACGGGAAATCGTTTGGGGGCTACTTATCTGTTTGCGACGCGCTAAAAGGTGGCGCTTTTGGATCCGGGTGTTCACTTTATGAGCAGTGTTGCTGCAACTAACGCCATCGCAGGCAAGCCAGCTCCCACAAGGGAATGCATTCCAAATGTGGGAGCAGTGTTGCTGCGATGGCGGTATCACTGGATCAACACTCAACCGCACTCACCGCCAACCCGCCCCGCGAGGTTTCTTTGTACTTGTCATGCATGTCCGCGCCGGTATCGCGCATGGTGCGGATCACCCGGTCCAGGGAGATGAAGTGCTGGCCATCCCCACGCAGTGCCATTTGCGCGGCGTTGATCGCTTTCACCGCAGCAATCGCATTGCGCTCGATGCATGGCACTTGCACCAGCCCGCCCACCGGGTCGCAGGTCAGGCCGAGGTTGTGTTCCAGGCCGATTTCGGCGGCGTTGCACAATTGTTCCGGCGTGGCGCCAAGAATTTCCGCCAGCCCCGCCGCGGCCATGGCGCACGCCGAACCCACTTCACCCTGGCAGCCGACTTCGGCGCCGGAAATCGAGGCGTTCTTTTTGCACAAAATTCCCACGGCCGCCGCGCTGAGCAAATAGTCGACCACGTTGGCTTCGGTGACCTCGTCGCTGAATTTCATGAAGTAGTGCAGCACCGCCGGGATGATCCCCGCCGCGCCATTGGTCGGTGCGGTGACCATGCGCCCACCCGCTGCGTTTTCCTCATTCACCGCCAGGGCGAACAGGTTGACCCACTCCATCGCGCTCAAGGTCGAGCCAATCACGTTCGGCTTGCCCAGCTCCTGCAAGCTGCGGTGCAACTTGGCGGCGCGGCGCCGCACGTTCAAGCCACCCGGCAAGATGCCTTCGTGCTTGAGGCCCTGCTCCACGCAATCCTGCATGGCGCGCCAGAGCTTCATCAGGCCGCTGCGGATTTCGTCTTCACTGCGCCAGGTCTTTTCGTTGGCCAGCATCAACTCGGCCACGCGCAGGTTATGGGTTTTGCACAGCTGCAACAGCTCTACAGCGCTGGAAAAATCATACGGCAGCTCGGTACGGTCCATGTCAGCCACGCCGCTTTGCGCCTGGGCCTGGTCCACCACAAAACCGCCGCCGACCGAATAGTAGGTATCGCGGTGCAGCTCGCCGTCATCGCCGAACACCACAAGGGTCATGGCGTTAGGGTGAAACGGCAGGTTTTCGTCGAGCAGGCGCATGTCGCGCGCCCAGACGAAGGGCACCGGCAGGCGGCCGTCGAGCAAGAGCGTGTCGGTCTCGCGCAGGGTGTGAATACGCAGGCCGATGTGCGCCGGGTCGATTGCGTCCGGCCACTCGCCCATCAGGCCCATGATGGTGGCGGTGTCGCTGCCGTGGCCGATACCGGTGGCCGACAATGAGCCGTACAGCTGAACTTCAACGCGCCTGACCTGTTCCAACAGTTCACGTTCACGTAATGCCTGGACGAACAACGCCGCGGCGCGCATGGGGCCGACGGTGTGAGAACTAGAAGGCCCGATGCCGATCTTGAACAGGTCGAAAACACTGATAGCCATTGCGGTAGAACTCCTCGATAAGCACGGCCAGGCTTGAACGAGGTGCTACGCTCAGATCGCCCAGATGGCGGCATCATCAAGCTTTTGCTTGCCCTCACGGCGTCTCACACCGACGTAACCATGCTCACCAGCGTCGCTCCCGTGCGATCGGGCGTTTTGGCCGTTTTTAGCGGTGCAGATTGGTAAAAACTGCGGTTTTGCCATTGGAAAAACCTGTAAGCGACGTCACCGACACTGGATACGACCATCCCTGTACTGGATACGACGCCCCCTGTAGGCGTCAGATTTTCACTGGTACATGATCAGTCTCGACTCGTTTGCAAGGCACCGTGCCGTCGCCGCGATGCACGCCCCAACCGCAACACTTATAAAGCGCGGCGAATGCCGCCAGAAAAGACACAGGAGTCTACCCCGATGAAAGGTTCACCCTCGTTGTTGTTGGCCGCCATGCTGAGTCTGCCAGTCCTGGCACACGCTGCAGAACCGGAACAGTGCAAGACCGTCAACTTCTCCGATGTCGGCTGGACCGACATTACCGTGACTACCGCGACCACCAGCGAAGTCCTCAAGGGTCTGGGCTACAAGCCGCGCACCACGATGATTTCGGTACCGGTGACTTACAAGTCACTGGCCGACGGCAAGAACATGGACATCTTCCTCGGCAACTGGATGCCGACCATGGAAAACGACATCAAGCAGTACCGTGATGCCGGCACCGTGGAAACCGTGCGCGCCAACCTGGAAAACGCCAAGTACACCCTGGCGGTCCCGGAGGCGCTGTACAACAAGGGCCTGAAAGACTTCGCCGACATCGTCAAATTCAAGGATGAACTGGGCGGCAAGATCTACGGCATCGAGCCAGGCAACGACGGCAACCGCACCATCCAGACCCTCATCGACAAAGACGCCTTCGGCCTGAAAACCGCCGGCTTCAAAGTGGTCGAGTCCAGCGAAGCCGGGATGCTCTCGCAAGTGGAACGCGCCTCCAAGCGTGACCAGGCCATCGTGTTCCTGGGCTGGGAACCGCACCCGATGAACACCCGCTTCAAGATGAAGTACCTGACCGGTGGCGATGACTCGTTCGGCCCCAACTACGGCCAGGCCACCATCTACACCAACGTTCGCAAGGGCTACACCCAGGAATGCAGCAACGTTGGCCAATTGCTGAAAAACCTGTCGTTCACCTTGAACATGGAAAGCACCCTGATGGGTAACGTCCTTGACGACAAGATGAAGCCCGACGCCGCAGCCAAAGCCTGGCTGAAGAAGAACCCCCAAGTGCTCGACACCTGGCTGGCCGGTGTGACCACCGTGGATGGCAAACCCGGTTTGGAGGCCGTCAAAGCTTACCTGGACAAGTAATCGCTGACCCCGGGCCGGTGCGCTGGCCCGGGATGTTTTCCCCTTCGCATGTGGACATTCACTACCATGCTGACTGAACATAAAATCCCACTAGGCCAGTACATCGCTGCCTTCGTCGAATGGTTGACCCAACACGGTGCCAACTACTTCGACGCAATCGCATCGACCCTGGAAACGATGATCCACGGCGTGACGTTTGCGCTGACCTGGTTCAATCCGCTGGCATTGATCGGTCTGATTGCGCTACTCGCTCACTTCATTCAACGCAAATGGGGCCTGACGGTATTTGTCATCGCCTCCTTCCTGCTGATCCTGAACCTGGGGTACTGGCAGGAAACCATGGAAACCCTCGCGCAGGTGCTGTTCGCCACCCTGGTCTGCGTGGTCATTGGCGTGCCGCTGGGCATTGTTGCCGCGCACAAACCGATGTTCTACACCCTGATGCGGCCGGTGCTCGATCTGATGCAGACCGTGCCGACCTTCGTCTACCTCATCCCTACCCTGACCCTCTTCGGGCTGGGTGTGGTGCCCGGGCTGATTTCCACGGTGGTGTTCGCGATTGCCGCGCCGATCCGCCTCACCTACCTGGGCATCCGCGATGTGCCGCAAGAATTGATGGACGCCGGCAAGGCCTTTGGCTGCTCGCGCCGTCAGTTGCTCTCACGCATTGAACTGCCCCACGCCATGCCGAGCATTGCCGCCGGCATTACCCAATGCATCATGCTGTCGTTGTCGATGGTGGTGATCGCGGCCCTGGTGGGCGCTGACGGCCTCGGCAAGCCGGTGGTCAACGCACTCAACACCGCCGACATCGCCCTGGGCTTTGAAGCCGGCCTGGCAATCGTGTTGCTGGCCATCATGCTCGACCGCATCTGCAAACAACCCGACGCCAAAGTAGGGGGTGATGCATGAGCATTATCCGATTCGACAATGTCGATGTGATCTTCTCCAAAGACCCGCGCGAAGCCCTCAAGCTGCTTGACCAGGGCATGCACCGCAACGAAATCCTGAAAAAGACCGGGCAGATTGTCGGCGTTGAAAAAGCCAGCCTGGATATTGAGAAAGGAGAGATCTGCGTGCTGATGGGCCTGTCCGGTTCCGGCAAATCGAGCTTGCTGCGTTGCATCAACGGCCTCAACACCGTCAGCCGTGGCCAGCTGTTTGTGGAGCATGAAGGTCGCCAGATCGACATCGCTTCGTGCACCCCGGCCGAGCTGAAAATGATGCGCACCAAGCGCATCGCCATGGTGTTCCAGAAGTTCGCATTGATGCCGTGGCTGACGGTGCGTGAAAACATCAGCTTCGGCCTTGAGATGCAGGGCCGTCCGGAGAAAGAACGCCGCGCGCTGGTGGATGAAAAGCTCGAGCTGGTGGGCCTGGCCCAATGGCGCAACAAGAAGCCCGACGAGCTGTCCGGCGGCATGCAGCAGCGCGTCGGCCTGGCCCGCGCGTTGGCAATGGACGCCGATATCCTGCTGATGGACGAACCCTTCTCAGCCCTCGACCCACTCATTCGCCAAGGCCTGCAGGATGAACTGCTGGAGCTGCAACGCAAGCTGAGCAAGACCATCGTGTTCGTGAGCCACGACCTCGATGAGGCGCTCAAATTGGGTAGCCGCATCGCGATCATGAAGGACGGCAAGATCATCCAGTACAGCGTGCCGGAAGAGATCGTGCTGAACCCGGCGGATGACTATGTGCGCACCTTCGTCGCCCATACCAACCCGCTGAACGTGCTGTGCGGCCGCAGCCTGATGCGCACGCTGGACAACTGCACGCGGGTCAACGGCTCGGTGTGCCTCGATCCGGGCGGCGATTCCTGGCTGGACCTGGCCGAAGGCAACACGATCCAGGGCGCCCGCCAGAATGGAGCGGTGATGAACCTGCAGAACTGGGCACCGGGGCAAGCCGTGGAAGGGTTGGGCCGGGTACCGACGCTGGTGGACTCCAATATCGGCATGCGCGATGCGTTGCAGATTCGTTATCACACCGGGAACAAGCTGGTGTTGCATAACAACAACCAGGTGGTCGGGATATTGGGGGACAGCGAGCTTTACCATGCCCTGCTGGGCAAGAACCTGGGCTGACAAACACTGCACATCTCAATGTAGAAACTGGGTCAATGTGGGAGGGGGCTTGCCCCCGATTGCGGTGTATCAGTAACAGAAGTACTGACTGACACATTGCTATCGGGGGCAAGCCCCCTCCCACATTTAGTTCTGTTTACATATTTGGACTCAGTGGTGTCGGTGAGGACACCACCCGTCTTCAACCATCAGCTATAGACACGGCCAAGGAGCTGCCGATGGCTTTCAAACTGATCGAGCACGTCCCGGGTGATCTGTTCCTGGGTAAAGCCCATCAGGTCGTACTCTTGAGGTCCGTTGTGCAGGTAGACCTCGGCCCGGTAGTAACGTGTGCGCTCTTCTTCGGGCAAGTCGCTCGGTGCCGACGAATACGCATCCAGGCTCACTTCATAGACAAACGGGTTGCCCTCTTCCATCTCGATACGCACACCGATGCAGCGCTTGGATTTACCCAGCAGCGTCTGCACTTCCAGCCCTTGGTCACGCAGCACACTCGCCGCTTCTTCCAACGCAGGCGTAACGTGTTTGTCCATAAAGCGCTGTACCGTGCCCTGGCTCGGTTGCAGGTCCAAGGCGGTCAAACGCTCGCTGAAACCACGACGACCACGTTCGGCCAATTGCGCCTGCTCCTGTTCGATGGCCACATCCTGGCGCATCGCCTTGTGCAAACCGAACATGAACAGAATCAGCACCACCGAGAACGGCAGCCCCGCCAGCACCACCATGGTTTGCATGGCTTCGAAGTTGCCGGCAAACAGCAGGCCGATGGTCACCAGGGTGATCACGACCGACCAGAAGATCCGCAGCCAGTGCGGCGCATCTTCGTCCACATTGCCGCCTTTGCACGACAGGTTGGCCATCATCACCGCGCCGGAATCCGCCGGGGTCAGGAACAACACAAAGCCCACGAAAATCGACACGCCGATCACGATTTTCGACGCCGGGTAATGCTCCAGCAATTGGTAGATGGCCATCGACGGTTGTTCCAGCGCCGTCTTGCCCAACTCCACGGCACCGTGGTTGAGCACCAGGTCCAGCGCCGAGTTACCGAAGATCGACAACCACGCCAAGGTGAAGCCCAGCGGGATCAGCAGCACGCCGGCCACCAGTTCACGCACGGTGCGGCCACGGGAAATACGCGCGATGAACATGCCCACAAACGGCGCCCAGGAAATCCACCAGGCCCAGTAGAACAGCGTCCACAGGCCCATCCAGCGCTCGGTCTTGTCGGCGTCGCCTTCGTACACATACAGGTCGAAGGTTTTCAGCACGATACCGTTGAGGTAGTCGCCGGTGTTCTGCACCAAGCCATTGAGCAGGTGCAGGGTGGGGCCGAACAGCAGCACAAAGATCAGCAAGCCGCTGAACAGCACGATGTTGAGGTTGGACAGGCGGCGAATGCCGTTCTCCACACCCGACACGGCAGCGATGGTCGCCACGGTGCTCATCACGATGATCACGATCAACAGGTTGGTGTTGCTGTGCGCCATGCCGAACAGGTTTTCAAGCCCCGACGACACTTGCATCGAGCCAATCCCCAGGTTGGTCACCAGGCCCAGCAGGGTCACGAACATGCCGAAACCGTCCACCGCGTGGCCGGCCGCGCCCTTCACCCAACGCTCGCCCACCAGCGGGTACAGCGCCGAACGCAAGGCCAGCGGCTGGTTGTGGCGATACGCGAAGTACGCCACAGCCAGGCCGACCAAGGCATAGATCGCCCAGCCGTGCAGGCCCCAGTGCAGGAACGTCAGTTGCAACGCCTGGCGTGCCGCGCCATTGCTGGCGGCCGTGCCTTCGGGCGGGTTGAAGTAGTGGTCCAAAGGCTCCGAGGCACCAAAGTACAACAGCGAGATGCCGATGCCGGACGAGAACAGCATGCCGGCCCAGGCGCCGTAGCTGAAGTCCGGGGTGTCGTCCTTGCTGCCCAGTTTCAACTTGCCGTAGGACGAAAACGCCAGGCCGACCACAAACACGAGGTAGGCAGCGATGACCACCATGTAGTACCAGCCGAAGCTTTTCGACAGCCACGCCTGTGCTACGCCGAGCATGCGCCCGGCCTCCTGCGGGGCGATGATCAGAATGGCGGTCAACAACAGAATGAGCGCGGTGGAGGTGTAGAACACCCAACCGTTGACCCGGACCTTTTCCGGCGGGGTCTTTATAAGAGAGGCAGAACTCATGGCGCAGATGCTCCAGGCAGTGCGAGAGAGAAACACAAGGCAACGGTTATCCCGGGACATCGATTTTTCGGCAGTCGACGGACGGGTGTTATAAAGACACCCCGAAAATTCTTGAGCCGCGCCGAAGCAGTGGCCAGGCCCTGATACGGCCTGTTTCAAGGGTTTTTGCAGGTGTCAGAGGCAGTGGCTCACAGGTAGGAAATATCTGCAGGTCGCGACCATTTGTCGCAGATCTTATTCTTTGTTGATTGAACGTTCAATCAAAACAAAATAGACTGGCCTTCAGCCGACGGACGTTTATCGCCCACCGGCAGGCCTAAGGAGAGGTGCTACATGCCCAAGGTCGGTATGCAACCCATACGCCGCCAGCAGTTGATCGAAGCCACTTTGACGGCCATCGATCAGGTCGGAATGGGAGATGCCAGCATTGCGCTGATCGCCCGTTTGGCCGGCGTCTCGAACGGCATCATCAGTCACTACTTTCAGGACAAGAATGGCCTGATCGCCGCGACGATGCGGTACTTGATGAATGTGCTGATCGAGAACGTCCACGAACGCCGGCAAGCGTTGAAAGACGACAGCCCCCGTGCCCACCTGCAGGTGATCATCGGCGGCAACTTCGACGCCAGCCAAGTCAACGGCCCGGCGATGAAAACCTGGCTGGCCTTCTGGGCAACCAGCATGCACCACCCGTCATTGCACAGGCTGCAGCGGATCAACGATCACCGTCTGTATTCCAACCTGTGCTGCCAGTTTCGCCGAGTGCTGCCGCTGGAAGATGCACGCAGCGCAGCCCGGGGCCTGGCGGCTTTGATCGACGGTTTGTGGTTGCGCGGCGCCCTGTCGGGAGACGCTTTCGACACGGAGCAGGCGCAACGGATCGCTTACGAATACATGGATTTCCAATTGGCCAAGCAGGTGAGTTAGAGCACACATAACCGCTCAACCCCTGAACGTCTGCCGCTCAGTGTTGCCAGAAACCCCATGGCTCACCGGCGGCGGGTAACGCCAACCACTTATGCACTTGCGAGGACTTTATGGCCCGTTTCGAACTGCAAAAACTCTACATTGACGGCGGCTACAGCGACGCTGGCAGCGATGCCACCTTCGAAGCCATCAACCCGGCTAACGGTGAAGTTCTCGCCCAAGTGCAACGTGCTACCAAGGAAGACGTTGAACGTGCCGTGGTCAGCGCCGAAAAAGGCCAGAAAATCTGGGCCGCGATGACCGCCATGGAGCGTTCGCGCATCCTGCGCCGTGCCGTCGACATCCTGCGTGAGCGCAACGATGAGCTGGCCGCGCTGGAAACCCTGGACACCGGTAAAGCCTTCTCCGAAACCCAATACGTCGACATCGTCACCGGCGCCGACGTGCTGGAATACTACGCAGGCCTGGTGCCGGCCATCGAAGGCGAGCAGATCCCTCTGCGCGACACCTCGTTCGTCTACACCCGCCGCGAGCCGCTGGGCGTGGTCGCCGGTATCGGCGCGTGGAACTACCCGATCCAGATCGCCCTGTGGAAATCCGCACCGGCCCTGGCTGCCGGTAACGCGATGATCTTCAAGCCAAGCGAAGTCACCTCGCTGACCACCCTGAAACTGGCTGAGATCTACACCGAAGCTGGCGTGCCGGCAGGCGTGTTCAACGTCCTGACCGGCAGCGGCCGTGAAGTCGGCACCTGGCTGACCGAGCACCCGCGCATCGAGAAAGTCTCGTTCACCGGCGGCACCGACACCGGCAAGAAAGTCATGGCCAGCGCTTCGAGCTCTTCGCTCAAAGAAGTGACCATGGAACTGGGCGGCAAGTCGCCGCTGATCGTGTTCGAAGACGCCGACCTGGATCGCGCGGCCGACATCGCGATGATGGCCAACTTCTACAGCTCCGGCCAGGTCTGCACCAACGGCACTCGTGTCTTTGTGCCTAAGCACCTGCAGGCAGCCTTCGAAGCCAAGATCGTTGAGCGTGTTGC
The DNA here is from genome assembly GCF_963878885.1 of Pseudomonas sp. R9.37. Classification (NCBI taxonomy): domain Bacteria; kingdom Pseudomonadati; phylum Pseudomonadota; class Gammaproteobacteria; order Pseudomonadales; family Pseudomonadaceae; genus Pseudomonas; species Pseudomonas sp. R9.37. The sequence continues at coordinate 159,041 of NZ_CAWNZA010000011.1, forward strand.
GCGCATCCGCATTGGCGACCCGCAAGACGAGAACACCAACTTCGGCCCGCTGGTCAGCTTCGCCCACATGGAAAGCGTGCTCGGCTACATCGCCAAAGGTAAGGAAGAAGGCGCCCGCGTCCTGTGCGGCGGCGACCGTCTGACCGATGGCAACTTCGCCAAAGGCGCCTACGTGGCCCCGACCGTGTTCACCGACTGCACCGACGAGATGACCATCGTCCGTGAAGAAATCTTCGGCCCAGTGATGAGCATCCTCACTTACGAGACCGAAGAAGAAGTGATCCGCCGCGCCAACGACACCGACTTCGGCCTGGCCGCAGGCCTTGTGACCAAAGACCTGAACCGCGCTCACCGCGTGATTCATCAGCTGGAAGCGGGTATCTGCTGGATCAACGCCTGGGGCGAATCCGACGCCAAGATGCCGGTCGGTGGCTACAAGCAATCCGGTGTGGGCCGTGAGAACGGCATCAGCTCGCTGAACAACTTCACCCGCATCAAATCGGTACAGGTTGAGCTGGGCGACTACGCCTCGGTGTTCTAAATCCCGAGCTTTGTGTTGCCTTTGAGGCCGCCATCGGGGGCAAGCCCCCTCCCACATTTGAAGGTATTCACCATTCAAATTGTGGGAGGGGGCTGCCCCCGATGAGGCCCGACCTGACCACACTTCAAAGAGGGTGCATTTATGTCCCAAGAATACGATTACATCATTGTGGGTGCCGGCTCCGCCGGTAACACCCTGGCGACCCGTCTGACCGAAGACGAAGGCGTCACCGTCCTGCTGCTGGAAGCCGGCGGCCCGGATTACCGTTTTGACTTCCGTACCCAAATGCCGGCCGCGCTGGCGTTCCCGCTGCAAGGCCGTCGCTACAACTGGGCCTACGAAACCGATCCAGAGCCACACATGGACGGTCGCCGGATGGAATGCGGTCGCGGCAAGGGCCTGGGCGGTTCCTCGCTGATCAACGGCATGTGCTACATCCGTGGCAACGCGATGGACTACGACAACTGGTCGAAGCTGCCAGGTCTGGAAAACTGGACTTACCTCGACTGCCTGCCGTATTTCCGTAAAGCCGAAACCCGCGACATCGGCGCGAACGACTACCACGGTGGCGATGGCCCGGTCAGCGTGACCACGCCTAAAGCCGGCAACAACCCATTGTTCCACGCCATGGTTGAAGCCGGCGTGCAGGCCGGTTACCCGCGCACCGACGACTTGAACGGCTACCAGCAAGAAGGCTTCGGCCCGATGGACCGTACCGTCACGCCTAAAGGCCGTCGCGCCAGCACCGCTCGCGGTTACCTGGACACGGCTAAAAAGCGTTCGACCCTGACCATCGTCACCCACGCCCTCACCGACAAAGTCTTGTTTGAAGGCAAGCGTGCGGTTGGCGTGCGTTACCTGATCGGCGCCGCCGAAGAGCGCGTTGAAGCCCGTGCGCGTAAAGAAGTATTGGTGTGCAGCGGCGCAATCGCGTCGCCGCAACTGCTGCAACGCTCCGGCGTCGGCCCGGCCAAACTGCTCGAAAGCCTCGATATTCCGGTGGTTCACGACCTGCCAGGCGTCGGCGAAAACCTGCAGGACCACCTTGAGCTGTACCTGCAATATGCCTGCACCCAGCCAGTGTCGCTGTACCCGTCGCTGCTTTGGTACAACCAACCGGCCATTGGTGCCGAGTGGCTGTTCAACGGCACTGGCATCGGCGCCAGCAACCAGTTCGAGGCCGGCGGTTTTATCCGTTCGCGTCCGGAATTCGAATGGCCGAACATCCAGTACCACTTCCTGCCGGTGGCGATTAACTACAACGGCAGCAACGGTGTGAAAGAGCACGGTTTCCAGGCGCACATGGGTTCCATGCGTTCGCCAAGCCGTGGCCGCGTGCAATTGAAGTCGAAGAACCCACGGGATTACCCGAGCATCCTCTTCAACTACATGGCCACCGAGCAGGACTGGCAGGAATTCCGTGACGGCATCCGCCTGACCCGTGAAATCATGCAACAGCCGGCGCTGGACCAATACCGTGGACGCGAAATCAGCCCGGGTATTGAAGTGCAAACCGATGAGCAACTCGACAAGTTCATCCGCGAGCACGCTGAAACCGCGTTCCACCCGTCCTGCTCGTGCAAGATGGGCACCGACGAGATGGCTGTGGTGGATGGCGAAGGCCGTGTGCATGGCATGCAGGGTCTGCGCGTTGTGGATGCGTCGATCATGCCGATCATCACCACCGGTAACCTGAACGCGCCGACGATCATGATCGCCGAAAAAATCGCCGACAAGATCCGTGGCCGTCAGCCGCTGCCGCGCAGCACCGCCGACTACTACGTCGCAGGCGATGCGCCGGTGCGTGGCAAGCCGATGCGTGAAGTGGGTCCGACCGCGCAGTAACTGATACACCGCGGCGCTCCTATCGGGGGCAAGCCCCCTCCCACACTTGATCGGGTGCACAGGGTCAAAATGTGGGAGGGGGCTTGCCCCCGATAGGGCCCGACCAGACGCTGCAAAACCTCTTTCCTTGATCAGCTCCCAGCCCAGGCCTACTCTATTTGCCTGCCCGCGCCGAGCCGCCCACAAGGAAGGCCCCATGTTCGACCACCACACCACCCTCAAAAAACACTTCAGTGCCCTGCGCACCACCGCCGACTTCTTCTCCCTGCGCTACGTGCGCGAGTCCGGCCAGTACCTCTCAGTGCGCAAAAACGTCGCCGAGCCGCCCCACCTGAACCACGACGAGGGCGCCATGCTCACCGTGCGTCTGAACGGCGTGGAAGCCTACGCCGCCACCAACGATATCTCCCTTGCCGGCCTGCAAGCCGCCCTTGAGCGCGCTGAACAGCAAGCCCGGCGGATCTTGCCCCACGCCCTGCTCGACCTGCACACGCAGACGGTCTCCAGTGACGTCGCCGACTACCTGTCACCGGACCTCGACCAGCCCTTCCCATCCTTGAGCGACTGCTACCAATTGCTGGGCGATGAGTCTGCCAGCGTGCCCAAGGACGAGCGTCTGGTCAGTTGGGAAGTCAGCCTGGGCACCACCCGCGTGGAGCAGATCTACCTCAACAGCGCCGGTGCCGAACTGCGCCAGGCTCAGCGTTTCGTCTACCCGGGCCTGAGCGTCACCGCGTTTGACGGCAACGACAGCCAGACCCGCACCCTGGGCGGCACCAACTTCGGCCAGCAAGGCAGTGCGAACGTGATTCGCCGCTTCGGCCTGGCCGGCGCCGCCCGCCAAGTGGCCGACGAAGCCCTGCAACTGCTGCTCGCGCCCAACACACCAAACGGCCCGCGTGATCTGCTGCTGATGCCCGACCAGATGATCCTGCAGATCCACGAGTCCATCGGTCACCCGCTGGAACTGGACCGCATCCTCGGCGACGAGCGTAACTACGCAGGCACCAGTTTCGTGAAGGCCAGTGACTTCGGCCACCTGCAATACGGCTCGCCCTTGCTCAACGTCACGTTCGACCCGGACATCCCCGAGCAGCTCGCCAGCTACAGCCATGACGACGACGGCACCCGCGCCACCAAGCAGTTCCTGATCCGCGACGGTCTGCTGCTCAAGCCATTGGGCGGCGCGCTGTCGCAATTTCGCTCGGGGCTCGGCGGGGTCGCTAACAGCCGCGCGTGCAGCTGGAACCGCGCGCCGATCGACCGCATGGCCAACTTGAACATCGAGGCCGGCGACAAAACCCAGGCCGAACTCGTTAGCGGCATCGAGCGCGGCATTCTGATGAGCACCAACCGCTCATGGTCCATTGATGATGCGCGCAATAAATTCCAGTTCGGCTGCGAGTGGGGCCAACTGATCGAAAACGGCGAGCTTAAAGGCGTGGTGAAGAACCCCAACTACCGTGCGATTTCCGCGCAGTTCTGGCGCAAGCTCAGCGCCGTCGGCGACGCCAGCACCTTCAAGGTGTTGGGCACGCCGAATTGCGGCAAAGGCGAGCCCAACCAAGTGATTCGCGTGGGTCACGCGTCACCGGCGTGTGTGTTCAGTGATGTCGACGTATTTGGGGGAGATGCCTGATGAACAACTTCAAGGCACTGGTGAACTGGCTCAAGCAGGCCATCACCGACAAGGAACAGTTTCACCTCGGCTACGCAGACGAATCATCCGAGTTCGTACGCTTCAACCACGCCCAGGTGCGCCAGGCCGGCCAGGTGCAACAGGCCAGCCTCAACCTCAAGCTGATCAACGACGGCCGCCACGCCGACCTCGGCGTTACCCTGGCCGGTGAGCCGGAACTGGACCGCCAGCGCCTCGCCGATGGCCTGCAACAGCTGCGCGAAACCTTGCCTTTGCTGCCACAGGACCCGTACCTGCTGCTGAACCACAACGCCTGGCAAAGCCATAACGAGCAGTTACGACCGCTGCCCGAACTGGCCCAGGTGTTGGAAGACATCAGCCAGGCCGCAGAAGGTGTGGACCTGGTCGGCTTTTACGCTGCTGGCCCGATCAGCCGTGGGTTCGCCAGTTCCGACGGCGCGTTCGGCTGGCATCAGGCCAACAGTTTCAACTTCGATTTCAGCCTGTTCCACGCCAATGGCGAAGCGGTCAAAGCCAGCTACGCCGGGCACACCTGGAACAGCGCCGAATTCGCCGCACGCTTCCAGCAGGCGCGCGAGCAACTGGCGTTTCTTGGGCGCCCGCTGCACCAGCTCGCCCCTGGGCAGTACCGCGCCTACCTGGCGCCGGCAGCGCTGGAAGAAATCATCAGCATCATCACCTGGGGCGGGTTTTCCGCTCAGGCCATCGCCAGCAAAGCCAGCTCGTTGCAAAAGCTGTATGCCGGTGAGCAGTCGTTGAGCCCGTTGGTAAAAGTCGATGAGCAGATCAGCGGCTCGCTGAGCCAGGCGTTCTCCACCGAAGGCTACCCGCGCGGGGACGTCACGCTGATCAACGCGGGCAAAGCCGAGGGCCAGTTGATCAACTCGCGCAGCGCCGCCGAATACGGCCTGAGCACCAACGGCGCCAGCAGCGACGAGTCGCCCAGCGCCTTGCAGATGGCGGCGGGCAGCCTCGCCCAGGCCGATATCCTCAAGCAGTTGGGCACCGGGCTGTACATCAGCAACCTGTGGTACTTGAACTACTCCGACCTGCCGGCCGCCCGCCTGACCGGCATGACGCGCTTTGCCACCTTCTGGGTGGAAGACGGCGAGATCAAGGCGCCGGTCAGCACCATGCGTTTTGATGACAGCGTCTATCAGTTGCTCGGTTCACAGCTGGAAGCGCTGACGGCTGAGCGGGAGTTGCTGTTGTCGGCCAGTACGTATAGCCAGCGCAATACCGCGTCCAACTTGTTGCCAGGCGCGTTGGTCAAACGCCTGACTCTCACCCTGTAAACACCACCACCCCTGTGGGAGCGGGCTTGCTCGCGAATACGGTGTATCAGTCGACCTATCTGTTAACTGACACTCCGTATTCGCGAGCAAGCCCGCTCCCACAGGGGATCTCGCTGATTTCATACATCACTTTTCCATCCTCTCCTACTGTCATTTCCCTTCTTCGCCGCCCGCGAACACGGCCGGTTGTCGCCCGTAAAAAACCTCGTTATAACGGTTAGTGGCACCCCGCCACTAACCCCACGTGTGCGCACGTGATGCATGACCTTGCCTGGATTGGGCAAGCTGGAGCGTTGACATGGACCATGGAAGTTTTGTCATAGAAGGGCTGTTCAAACACTACAACGTTCACGTTGAGCAGCTCGGTAACGATTCGGAAAAGAAAACCGTCCTGATGGTCAATGGGGCACTGTCCACCACCCGCTCCTTCGCCCGCACCAGCAAATGCCTGGCGGAACACTTCAATGTGCTGCTGTTCGATCTGCCGTTCTCCGGCCTTTCGCGCGAGCACAACAGCAACCTTGACCTGGTCACCAAGGACGACGAAGTCCAAATCCTGCGTGCCCTGGTGGAACGTTTCCAGGTCAGCCACCTGGTGTCGGCCTCCTGGGGCGGCATCTCCACGCTGCTGACCCTGGCGCACAACCCGCCCTCTATCGAAAGCTCGGTGGTGATGGCCCTGGCGCCCAACCTCAACCAGGCCATGCTCGACTATGTGGAGCGCGTGCGCGTGTTGATCGAAGCGGATGACAAGTCCGCCGTCGGTCACCTGCTCAACGAGACGGTCGGCAAATACCTGTCACCCAGGCTCAAGCGCAATAACCACCGGCACCTGTCGAACATGGCTACCACCGAGTACCGCCAGGCGCGCTTTCATATCCACCAGGTGTTGGGGCTGGGCGATGGCAACTACTTGCCGGCGCTCACGCAGATCGAAACACCGGTGCATTTCATCAACGGCGCGCTGGATGAGTACACCCCGGCAGTGGAGGCCCGGCTGTTCAAACAGTATGTGGGCCGCAGCACGTTCGCCGTCGCCGAACACACCGGCCACTTGCTCGACCTTGAATCCCGCGAGGCTGCGCTGGCGGTGCACCGTGCGCTGCTGGATTACCTCGTCGGAGAGCACGCGACACTGTCAGATTTAGACGAACCGCCAGTGGGAAAAGGAGCGACGGATGGCGCATAATCGCCGACACATAGCCTGCTAACAAAAAGGTAGCTCATGCCCAATCGCGCCCCTCTCGACGCCAAGACCGCCCGCTGGCTCCCCTGGGTGGTGGCGATTGCCTTCTTCATGCAGTCGCTGGATGGGACGATTCTCAACACCGCACTGCCGGCCATGGCCCGGGACCTCGCGGAAAACCCGCTGCGCATGCAAGGCGTGGTGATTGCTTACATGCTCACCGTCGCCTTGCTGATCCCGGCCTCGGGCTGGGTGGCCGACCGCTTCGGCACCAAAAAAATCTTCTTTGGCGCGATCATGCTGTTCAGCATTGGCTCGCTGCTGTGTGCCCTGTCCAGCAGCTTGACCATGCTGGTGGGCGCGCGGGTCATCCAGGGCTTGGGCGGCGCACTGATGCTGCCGGTGGGGCGACTGGTCGTCTTACGCGCTTATCCGCGCTCCGAACTGGTGCGGATCATGGGCTTCATTACCATTCCCGGCCTGCTCGGCCCATTGCTCGGCCCGACCATGGGCGGCTGGATGGTGCAATACCTGACCTGGCACTGGATCTTCCTGATCAACCTGCCGGTGGGCATGATCGGATGCTACGCCGTGTGGAAACTCATCCCCGACTTGCGCGGCAGCGAGCGCACGCGTTTCGACAGCGTGGGGTTCGTGCTGTTTGGCGCGGCGATGGTGCTGATCACCATCGCCATGGAAGGCCTGGGCGAATTGCATTTGCCGCATTTGCGCGTGATGTTGCTGCTGTTCGGCGGCCTGGCGTGCCTGGCGGCGTATTGGCTGCGCGCCGGGTATATCGACAACCCGCTGTTCTCGCCGGTGCTGTTCAAAACGCGCACCTTTGCCGTGGGCATACTCGGCAACCTGTTCGCCCGCCTGGGCAGTGGCGCATTGCCGTTTCTGGTACCGCTGCTGTTGCAGGTGGCGCTCGGTTACTCGCCGTCCGAAGCCGGGATGAGCATGCTGCCCCTGGCGGCGGCGGCTATGTTTGCCAAATCCATCGCCCGGCCGCTGATCGAGCGCCTGGGCTACCGCGTGGTGCTGACCGGCAACACCCTGGCGCTGGGCATCATGCTGGCGAGCATGGGCCTGGTCAGCGAGCAGACGCCCTATCCGCTTCTACTGGTAATGCTGGCGGTGCTGGGTGCGATCAACTCCTTGCAGTTCACCGCAATGAACACCGTCACCCTGATCGACCTCGACGACGCCCAGGCCAGCAGCGGCAACAGTTTGCTATCGGTGGTGGCGCAGTTGTCCCTGAGCCTTGGGGTGGCGTGCGCCGGTGCGCTGCTGGGTGGTTTCACCGCTGAAGTGGGCAACGATGGGGTCGACACCGTGCTCGGCGCGTTCCAATTGACCTTCGTCACCGTGGGCATCATGGCGATGCTGGCGGCGGCGATCTTCCTGCAATTGTCGCCAAAAGACGGCAAACGCGTGGTCAGCCGTGAGCACGACATTGAGCATTAGAAGCAACCGCAAGCGTCAAGCTGTAAGCCTCAAGCCTGCGGCTTGCAGCGCTTAACCTGCCGCTGCCCGCCTCCCCTCGTCTAGAACTTGCGAGAAAACCCCCGGCGGGCTGCTACACTGCGCGACATTTTGTTTTGCAGAGCCAGTCCCGTGACTACCATCGCCACCGCTTTTAATACTTTGCCGCTCTCCGCCGCCATGCTGGCTAACCTCGACTCGCTGGGTTATGTCGAGATGACGCAGATCCAGGCGCAAAGCTTGCCGGTGATCCTCAAGGGGCTGGACCTGATTGCCCAGGCCAAGACCGGCAGCGGCAAAACCGCCGCCTTCGGCATCGGCCTGTTGAACCCGATCAACCCGCGCTACTTCGGCTGCCAGGCGCTGGTGATGTGCCCGACGCGTGAGCTGGCCGACCAGGTCGCCAAGGAAATCCGTCGCCTGGCGCGCGCCGAAGACAACATCAAGGTGCTGACCCTGTGCGGCGGCGTGTCCCTCGGACCGCAGATTGCCTCGCTGGAACACGGCGCCCACGTCATCGTCGGCACACCGGGCCGCATCCAGCAGCACCTGCGCAAGGGTTCGCTGGTGCTGGACGGTTTGAACACACTGATTCTCGACGAAGCTGACCGCATGCTCGACATGGGCTTCTACGACGCCATCGAAGACATCATCAGCAAGACCCCGGCGCGCCGCCAGACCCTGCTGTTCTCGGCCACCTACCCGGTGAGCATCAAGCAGCTGGCGTCCAAGTTCATGCGCGCGCCGCAGCAAGTGAAGGCCGAAGCGTTCCACTCCGACGACCAGATCGAACAGCGCTTCTACGAGATCTCGCCGGAAGAGCGCATGGACGCCGTGACCAAGGTGCTGGCGCATTTCCGCCCGGCCTCGTGCGTGGCGTTCTGCTTTACCAAGCAGCAAGTGCAGGAAACCGTGGATCACCTGACGTCCAAAGGCATTTCCGCCGTCGGCCTGCATGGCGACCTGGAACAGCGCGACCGTGACCAGGTACTGGCGATGTTCGCCAACCGCAGCACCTCGGTGCTGGTCGCCACCGACGTGGCCGCGCGCGGCCTGGACATTGACTCGCTGGACATGGTGATCAACGTCGAACTGGCCCGCGACTCGGAAATCCACATTCACCGTGTAGGCCGTACCGGCCGCGCGGGCGAAACCGGCATCGCCATCAGCCTGGTGGCGCCGTCCGAAGCGCATCGCGCCCAGGCCATCGAGCAACTGCAGAAGTCGCCGCTGAACTGGGACCAGCTGGACAACCTCAAGCCACAAAGCGGCGGCCCGTTGCTGCCGCAGATGAGCACCCTGTGCATCGCCGCTGGCCGTAAAGACAAGGTTCGCCCAGGTGACATTCTCGGCGCATTGACGGGTGAAGCCGGTATTCCGGGTGCCCAGGTCGGCAAAATCGCGATCTTTGACTTCCAGGCCTTTGTGGCCGTGGAGCGCGGGATCGCCAAGCAGGCGCTGCAGCGTTTGAACGACGGCAAAATCAAAGGCCGTTCGTTGCGCGTGCGCATCCTGTAAAAACGCCGCGTTCCTGATGTAGGAACCGAATCAATGTGGGAGCCGGGCTTGCCCGCGATGCAGGCGACTCGGTCTGACAGATCGACCGAGTTGATGCATCGCAGGCAAGCCAGCTCCCACATTTGATTGCATTTCAGATCAATTTTTTTGTGAGGACATTGCTGTGCGCTCGACCGAAGTTGTGATCATTGGCGCCGGCGCCGCAGGCTTGATGTGCGCGCTGACCGCCGCCGGGCGTGGGCGCAAGGTGATGTTGATCGACCACGCGAACAAGGCCGGCAAAAAGATCCTGATGTCCGGCGGTGGCCGCTGCAATTTCACCAACATGTACACCGAGCCGGCCAACTTCCTCTCGCACAACGCGCACTTCTGCAAGTCTGCGCTGGCCCGCTACACCCAGTGGGATTTTATCGGGCTGGTGGCCAAGCATGGCGTGCCGTACCACGAGAAGAAGCTCGGCCAGTTGTTCTGCGATAACAAGTCCAGCGACATTCTCGGCATGCTGCTCGATGAATGCATACAAGCCGGCGTGAGCATGCACCTGGACACGTCGGTTCAGGAAATTGCCAAGCTGGAGGCCGGTTATCAGTTGCAAACCACCCTGGGTGAGTTGCGCTGCGAATCCCTGGTAATCGCCACGGGCGGCCTGTCGATTCCGACCTTGGGCGCTACCGGGTTCGGTTATCAGGTAGCCAAGCAGTTCGGCCATGAACTGCTGCCGACCCGCGCAGGGTTGGTGCCGTTTACCATCACCGACCAGCTCAAGGACTTGTGCGGCGAGCTGTCCGGCACCTCGGTGGACTGCCTGGTCAGCTGCAACGACCAGAGCTTTCGCGAGAACATCCTGTTTACTCACCGCGGCCTGAGCGGGCCGGCGATCTTGCAGATTTCCTCGTACTGGGAAACCGGCGACACGGTCGAAATCAACCTGCTGCCCGACCACGACGCCCACGCCTGGCTGCAACAGCAACAGGTCGAGCGCCCCAACAGCGAGTTGAAAACCCTGCTGGGTGAGATCTTTACCAAGAAGATGGCCAACCTGCTGGCCGACACCTGGTTTGCGTCCAAACCGATGAAGCAGTACACCCACGCCGAAATCGCTGACATCGCGCAAAAGCTGTCGAGCTGGCAACTGGTGCCGGCGGGCACTGAAGGCTATCGCACGGCCGAGGTCACGCTGGGTGGAGTTGACACGCGGGAGGTGTCGTCCAAGACCATGGAATCGCTGAAAAGCCCTGGGCTCTACTTCATCGGCGAAGTGCTGGATGTGACCGGTCACCTGGGCGGGTTCAACTTCCAGTGGGCCTGGGCGTCGGGCTACGCCGCCGCGCAATACGCCTGACGCCGCTTAAACCTTGAAATGCAAAACCCTGTGGGAGCTGGCTTGCCTGCGATAGCGGCGTTGGATTTACCATCGCTATCGCAGGCAAGCCAGCTCCCACATTTGTTTTGTGGCGGGCGTAGAAGTTATTTTGCGCAATTGATGTGATCGCCACGCTTGCCGTGACGTCCTTGATAGCTCAATTTAGCGGCATCGTCCCGGAAGACTCCAGCCTTCATGTCATCGACCTCGTTCAAGCAGTCCATGCGGCGCCTGTGGGCGCTGGATAAATTCAGTTACAGCGTACGGGTGTTCATCGCCCTCACCGGCAGCATGGCGCTGTGCTGGTATCAGGACGAAATGACGTTGCTGATCCCGCTGTTCCTGGGGATTATCGCCAGCGCCCTGGCCGAGACCGATGACAGCTGGCAAGGCCGCCTCAACGCTCTGGCGGTGACGCTGGTGTGTTTCAGCATCGCCGCGCTGTCGGTGGAGCTGCTGTTCCCTTACCCGTGGATTTTCGCGATCGCCCTGGCCCTGGCCAGTTTCTGCCTGACCATGCTGGGTGCGCTGGGCGAACGCTATGGCGCGATTGCTTCGGCGACGCTGATTCTGTCGGTGTACACCATGATTGGTGTGGACCAGCGCGGGGGCGCCGTCTCTGATTTCTGGCACGAACCGTTGCTGCTGGTGGCGGGTGCCGCGTGGTATGGCGTGCTCTCGGTGCTGTGGCAGGCACTGTTTTCCAACCAGCCGGTGCAGCAAAGCCTGGCGCGGTTGTTTCGCGAACTGGGGCGTTATCTCAAGCTCAAATCGTCGCTGTTCGAACCGATCCGCCAGCTGGATGTAGAGGCGCGCCGCCTGGAACTCGCCCAGCAAAACGGGCGCGTTGTAGCTGCGCTGAATGCGGCGAAGGAAATCATCCTGCACCGCGTGGGCAATGGTCGGCCCGGCTCGAAGGTCAGCCGCTACTTGAAGCTGTACTTCCTCGCCCAGGACATCCACGAACGCGCCAGCTCCTCGCACTACCCGTACAACGCCCTGGCCGACGCCTTTTTCCACAGCGACGTGCTGTTCCGCTGTCAGCGCCTGTTGCGCCAGCAGGGCAAAGCCTGCGAAACCCTGGGCGAGTCGATCCAGCTGCGCCAGCCATTCATTTATGACGACAGCTTTGCCGAAGCGCTGGGCGACCTGAATGCCTCGCTGGAACACCTGCGCATTCAGAGCAACCCTGCCTGGCGCGGCCTGCTGCGCTCGTTGCGCGCCCTGGCAGCCAACCTGTCGACGCTTGACCGCCTGCTCGGCGACGCCAGCAACCCCGACGCCCTCGCGGACGCCACCGACAGCAACCTGCTGGACCGTGCGCCACGCAACCTCAAGGAAATGTGGACGCGCCTGCGCACGCAACTGACGCCGACCTCGCTGCTGTTTCGCCATGCCTTGCGCCTGGCCCTGGCGCTGACCATTGGCTACGGCACCCTGCATGCGATTCACGCCTCTCAGGGTTATTGGATCATCCTCACCACCCTGTTCGTGTGCCAGCCCAACTACGGCGCCACCCGGCGCAAACTCGGCCAACGGATCATCGGCACGGCCATCGGCCTGACCGTGGCCTGGGCCCTGTTCGACCTGTTCCCAAGCCCGCTGGTGCAATCGCTGTTCGCCATCGCCGCCGGCCTGGTGTTCTTTATCAACCGCACCACCCGCTACACCCTGGCCACGGCGGCGATCACCTTGATGGTGTTGTTCTGCTTCAACCAGGTGGGTGATGGCTACGGGCTGTTCCTGCCACGGCTGTTCGATACGCTGATTGGCAGCCTGATCGCGGGCCTGGCGGTGTTCCTGTTCCTGCCGGACTGGCAAGGCCGGCGCCTGAACAAGGTGCTGGCCAACACCCTGACCTGCAACAGCATCTACCTGCGCCAGATCATGCAGCAATACGCCGCCGGCAAGAGCGACGACCTGGCCTACCGCCTGGCCCGGCGCAACGCGCACAACGCCGATGCGGCGCTGTCCACCACGCTGGCAAACATGCTGATGGAGCCTGGGCACTTTCGCAAAGAAGCTGACGTAGGCTTCCGCTTTTTGGTGCTGTCGCACACCTTGCTCAGCTACCTGTCGGGGCTGGGCGCACACCGGGAAACCCAGCTGCCGGCCGAAGTGCGTGAGCACTTGATCGACGGCGCCGGCAACAGCCTGGCAGCGAGTATCGACGAGATCGCCACGGGGCTGGCCAACAAGCAGCCGATCGCGATTCAAAGCGACGCCGAAGAAGCCCTGGCGGCGGACCTGGAGCAGATGCCGGATGAGATCGATGAGGGGCAGCGGTTGGTGCAGACACAATTGGCGTTGATCTGCCGGCAGCTGGGGCCGTTGCGCACGCTGGCGGCGCACCTGATCAAGGACACCCGCGCGGCTTAGACCGCCTTCGCGAGCAAGCCCGCTGCCACACTCGACCGCATTACAAAGGATGTACGCGGTTGAATGTGGGAGCGGGCTTGCTCGCGAAGAGGCCCGCAAGAGCACTACAAACTACATCCCATGCGCCTTCATCAACCGCGCATAACTGCCATCGACCTTCATCTTGGCAATCTCGCGGTCGAAACCGGCAATGATCTGCGCATGCTCGGGGTTCTTCAGGCTGACCAGAATATGCAAGCTGTTTTCACTCAACGGCTGGGGTAAAAACTCCACCGTATTGCGCACCCGTGGCGACTCGCGTGCCAGGTAATAGCGGGCGACATACTCGTCTTCCAGCGTCAGCCTCACGCGTTGCGCCGCGAGCATGCGCACGGCCATGGCGAAGTTATGCACCGGCACTTTCTGCAACTGCGCATCCTGGTCGAACGCCGCCGAATAGGCATACCCGCGCACCACGGCGATGGGCTCACCGTGCAGCTGTTCCAGGTTCTGATAGTCGATGGGGTCGTCCCGGCGCTTGATAAACCGCACGCGGTTGAGCAGGTATTCAGCGGAAAACTGCCCCAGTTGCGTGCGCGCCTCGTCGTACCAGGCATTGACCAACACGTCATAGCGACCATCACCCACGCCCATCAACGCCCGCGCCCAAGGTACCTGCTCAAAATCACTGGCGTAGCCGGCGCGCGCCAGGGCCGTGCTGACAATGTCGGTGGCCAGCCCACCGTTGATCAATGTCGAATCGGTAAACGGTGGCCAGGCATCCGCTACCAAACGCAGACGTTGTGCGACCGCTGGCGTGGCCAGCAACAACACTCCTATCAAAGCAACGGCACGAGAAAATCGCGGCATGCTTAAAGTCCTTGGCGGGCAGGCGGTGGCCTGATAACAGTAGCTCATCAATGAGCCTGCATTGCAGATTACACAAAGAACCGGGCCGCGCTCGCACTGAATGATGGCAAATTGACGCCATTCACAAAAATGCTGAATTTAGACAGTCGTGACCGTCACGCTTACTATCGGCAACAGCCATTAACAAGAGAACACACCATGACGGTTAATTGGGTCTGCAAACACCAGGAAGACTTGGGCAAGGACCAGCTGTACGCCCTCCTGCGCTTGCGCAGCGAGGTCTTTGTTGTTGAACAGCAGTGCGTGTACCCGGACCTCGACGGGCAGGACCTTTCGGGTGATACCCACCACCTGATGGCCTGGAAAGACGACGAACTGGTGGCCTACCTGCGCCTGCTGGACCCGGAATCCCAGGGCGGTGATGTGGTGATCGGCCGAGTGATCGTCGCGCCAGTGGCACGCGGCACCGGGCTGGGCCATCAAATGATGGAAGAAGCCCTCAAGCGCATTGACGACATCTGGCCTGAAACGCCGATTTTTCTGTCAGCCCAGGCGCATTTGCAGGGGTATTACGGGCGGTACGGGTTTGTGGCGGAGGGTGAGGAATACCTGGAGGACGATATTCCGCACATTGGCATGCGGCGTCAGTAAGGGCGCCATCGCAGGCAAGCCAGCGCCCACATTTAACCGTGTTCACCCTTAGAAACGCGGTGGATGTGGAAGCGGGCTCGCTCGCGAAGGCGTCAGCGCAATAATCGCCACATTCAGGGATAACCCAACACCTGTTTGATCGCCCCCAGATTCGCCTCGATCCACTTGCGGTCGATCGCCCCCCAGCTGCGAATCCGGTAGCGCCCGGCATGATTGCGCGCGCCGTCTTCCTGCTCGAACTCACACAGAATATCCAGGTCGGCCAATGCCGCAATCGTGTCCTGCGCCGTGCGCCGCGGCATCCCGGTGGCGTCGGTCAACGCCGGGACGCTGCTGGCCAGCCCGCTGTCGATCAGGTACGCCACGTACAGGCGGCGATAGAAACTGCTTTTGGTCTTGCTCACGTCCATGCTTGGTCGCCTGGTGAGGTTAGGGCTTGCCCTGCAAGTCGCGATACGTGAGGTACACCCGCAGGTCGAATTCCACCTGATGGTAGCCGGGCATCATGTATTCGCAGAGTTTGTAGAACGCCTTGTTGTGGTCCGATTCCTTGAAGTGCGCCAGTTCGTGCACAACGATCATGCGCAGAAATTCCGGCGCCGCTTCTTTGAACAACGCCGCGATGCGAATCTCTTTCTTGGATTTGAGATTGCCGCCCTGCACCCGTGAAATCGTGGTGTGCAGGCCCAGGGCGCGGTGGGTCAGGTCCAGGCGGTTGTCGAACAGCACTTTGTCGATGGCCGGCGCGTTACGCAGGTGTTCCTGCTTCAAGGCCAGGGCATAGCTGTACAACGCCTTGTCACTTTGCACCGCATGGCGCTCGGGGTAGCGTTGCTCCAGGTAGGCGCCCAACTGATCCTTGGCGATCATCTGGCGCACTTGCTCCCGGAGCGCTGCGGGGTAAGCCTGGAGGTATTTCAGCGCGGTCATGGGGTCTGCAACAGGGTTCGAATGGGCGCCAGTGTAGCGAATCTAAAGCAGACGGGGGTGAGACCAATCGGCCACTTCCTCAGCAATCAAGGGCTGGGCCGCCCATGGCCCCTGGACGAACGAGCAACCATTGGCCTTCAGCCATTGCGCCTGTTCGAGTGTTTCCACGCCCTCGGCGATCACTAACACATCAAAATGCCCGCACAACTGGATGATGCTGCGCGCCATCGCGGCGTCCCGCACCGAACCCGGCAGACGCGCCACCAATTGCGGGTCCAGCTTCAACGTATCGAACTCCAGGTCACGCAGATGGGCCAGCGAACACTGGCCTAACCCGAAGTCATCCAGGGCGATACGCACGCCGATCCGCCGCAACAACTTGAGCTGCTTGTTGGTTTCATCAAGGTTGCTCATCAGGCTGTCTTCACTGATTTCCACCTCCAGCTGCCGCGCCTGCAACCCATGTCGCTCAAGGACCTGCTGCAGTTGGCCGGCCAGGTTGGGCATGTTGAACTGACTGCTGCTCAGGCTCACGCTCAGCACCAGTTCTTCATCGAAGCTGGTTTGCCAGGCCTGACGTTGGGCGGCGACCTGCTGGTAAATCCAGGCGCTCAACTGGCTGATCAGCCGCGCCTCTTCAAGCAACGGCAAAAACAAGCCCGGCGGCACATCGCCGACGCTCGGGTGCTGCCAGCGCAACAACGCCTCGACGCCACGCAAGCGCCCGTCCTCCAGCGAGACCTGGGGCTGGTACACCAAGGTGAAATCCTTGTTTTGAATCGCGGTACGCACGCTGTCTTCAAGCATCAGACGCGAGCGGGCGCGGCCGTTCATTTCCTGATCGTAATAGCGATATTGCTGACGCCCCGCACGCTTGGCTTCGTACATGGCGATGTCGGCCGCGCGCAGCAGGCCATTGAGGTCCGAGCCGCAGTCCGGGAAGGTCGCAATGCCAATGCTGACGCCAAGCATCACATCCAAACCGTCGACCTGCTGACACACCGACACGCGTTCGATCAGTTTTTCCGAAATCTTCGCCGCCTGTTCCGGGAATTCCAGCTCCACCAATGCGGTGAACTCATCCCCGCCCATGCGCCCAAGAATGTCGTAGGAACGCAGACACGCCTGCATTTGCTCGGAAACCCAGCGCAACACCCGGTCTCCCGCGTCGTGGCCCAACGAATCGTTGACCCGCTTGAAGCCGTCGAGGTCCAGGTAGAGCAGCACCAGCGATTGCTCGGTTCGCTCGCTGCGCAGCAACGTGTTTTCCACTGCCTGGTGGAAGCCGCGCCGGTTCAGCAGGCCGGTCAACGGGTCGGTCACCGCCTGGAACTCCAACTGCTGGTGCAAATGGCGCACCTCGGACATGTCCAGCACCGTCACGACCATAGCCTTCTGCTCGGCGGGTAACGGCGCGCAGGACAATGCCACCGGCACCTGCTGGCCGCGACTGGTGCGCAAAATGGCGTCGTGCTGGCGCCATGTCTCGCCTTTGCGATACGCCTCGTACATCGCGAACCCCAGCCAGGCCGGCACATGGGGTTTTTGCAGGAAGCTCAAAAAGCTTTCGCCCTGCAACTCGGCCATGGTCGCATTCAGCAGCCGCGAAATGGCCGGGTTGGCGTACTGGATCACACTGCCCTCGCCCACCACCAGAATGCCCTCGGCGGCGTTGTCGAGCACCGAGGCGTTAAAGGCGCGCGCGGACTCCAGGTCATGGCTCAGGCGCTGCAAGGCACGGCGGTTGCGCTGGTGTTCCAGCAACGCCTGCACCTTGGGCTTGAGAATGTGTGGGTCGAAGGGTTTGAACAGGTAATCAATGGCGCCGCTGGCATAGCCTTCCAATACAGAGGCAGGCGACTGGGCATGGGCGGTCAGGAAGATAATTGGCGTCATGCGCGTGCGTTGGCTGCCACGCATCAGGCGCGCAACCTCAAAGCCATCCATGCCGGGCATGCGCACATCCAGCAAGACCAGGTCGACTTCGTGCGCGAGCAGTAACTCCAACGCTTCCAGCCCGGAAGCCGCGGTCATCACGTGCCAATCTTCACGCTGCAAAAGCGCACGCATGCTGATGAGGTTTTCCGGGTAGTCATCAACCACCAGAAGAACCGAACTACCATCGCCGGGGTGTGGAGCGCAATCCATGCTACGTCTCTTCCTTGAAGGGCTGTACCGGTCACTTCTGATATAAAAACCGGACAAACACTGAGGCCTCACTCTAGCCCCGGTTCTAAAAAAGCAGAAGTGACGCGGGTGCCATCATTGCGCCAAAGCTCAGGAAGCCGACTAACGGTCAAGCGCTACAGCCCACGCCCCATGGGAAACATGGCTTTTTGGCACTCCTCTGACGCCAATAAATTGCCAGCAATTGTTTAACAACCGGACGATCACCGCCTATAAAGAACGTGAATGGCCCCTGGGCCAAAGCCTCACCTCTGTAAAAAGGCCAACACCATGATCGACCTTTCCACCTGGAACCTGAGCATTCCGGTCGGCTCGCCGCCCACGACCATCGACACTCCGAAACTGCTAAGCGGCTTCAAGGACCAATATTTCCAGGCCGAAGGCAGCGACGTGCAATTCTGGACACCCGTGACCGGCACGCGCACAGAAAACGCCGTCTACCCGCGCAGCGAATTGCGCGAAACCTATGCCGACGGGCGTCTGCGTAACTGGACTTACCCCGACGCCGACAATTTTCTGCGCGCCACCCTGGCCGTCAACCAGGTGCCCTCGAGCGGCAAAGTAGTCATCGGTCAGATCCACGCCTATGACAGCCAGAAACCCCTGATCAAGCTCGAATATCAATTCAAGGAAAAAACCCAGACCGGCAACATTGTCGCCAAAGTGCGCATGCGCCCGGACGAGGATGAAGGCCGCGTGATTATCGTGGCCTCCAATGTGCCGCTGGAGAAGAGTTTCACCTACGTGATCAACCTCAATAAAGCCGGGCTGCTGACCGTCGAGGCCGCTGACGGCCAGTGGAATGAGCGCATTGGTGCCGCGTGGGGCGCCAAACCGCTGTATTTCAAGGCCGGCGCGTATGTGCAGGACAACAGTGGCAACAGCAAGGAAGGCGCACGGGTGACGTTTGCGAAGCTGGATATTGATCACGAATGAGTGTCGCCTGATTTCAAGCAGGCCTGGCCCTACGACTCCACGGATTATTCGCGTTTAAGCACGCCGCTGATCCCTGTGGGAACCGGGCTTGCCCGCCATGGCGGACTGTCAGCCAACCCATTCGGTCACTGACACGCCGCGTCGCGGGCAAGCCCGGCACCCACAGGCAATCTGAATTAGCAGGGCAACCCTGTGGCGAATCAGCTCGGCGCAACGCACAAGGGTCAAATCCCGGCCACAAAAAAGCCCGCATTGCTGCGGGCTTTTTGTTTAAACGCCTGAGGCTCAGTTCACCTTGGCGTTCAACTCACCTTTCAGGTAACGCTGGTACATCGCTTCCAGGGAGATCGGCTTGATCTTCGAAGCATTACCGGCCGTACCGAACGCTTCGTAACGAGCGATACACACGTCACGCATCGCGGTCACAGTGGCACCGAAGAATTTACGTGGGTCAAATTCGCTCGGGTTGGTGGCCATCAGGCGACGCATCGCACCGGTGGACGCCAGGCGCAGGTCGGTGTCGATGTTGACCTTGCGCACGCCGTACTTGATGCCTTCGACGATTTCTTCAACCGGCACGCCGTAGGTCTCTTTGATGTCGCCACCGTACTGGTTGATGATCGCCAGCCACTCTTGCGGTACCGAGGAAGAACCGTGCATCACCAGGTGGGTGTTAGGGATGCGTTTGTGGATTTCCTTGATGCGGTCGATCGCCAGCACGTCGCCGGTAGGTGGCTTGGTGAACTTGTAAGCGCCGTGGCTGGTGCCGATGGCGATGGCCAGGGCATCCACTTGGGTCTTTTTCACAAAGTCAGCGGCTTCTTCCGGGTCGGTCAGCATCTGGCTGTGGTCCAGCACGCCTTCAGCGCCGATGCCGTCTTCTTCGCCGGCCATGCCGGTTTCCAACGAACCCAGGCAGCCCAGCTCGCCTTCAACCGAAACGCCGCAGGCGTGAGCCATGGCCACGGTTTGTTGGGTCACGCGTACGTTGTACTCGTAGTCGGTTGGGGTCTTGCCGTCTTCGCCGAGGGAGCCGTCCATCATCACCGAGCTGAAGCCCAGTTGGATGGAGCGCTGGCACACGTCAGGGCTGGTGCCGTGGTCCTGGTGCATGCACACCGGGATGTGCGGGAATTCTTCGATGGCGGCCAGGATCAGGTGACGCAGGAAAGGGGCACCGGCGTATTTGCGGGCACCGGCCGAAGCCTGAACGATCACTGGGGAGTCGGTCTTGTCAGCGGCTTCCATGATGGCGCGCATCTGCTCAAGGTTGTTGACGTTAAAGGCTGGGACGCCGTAGCCGAACTCGGCTGCGTGGTCCAGCATTTGACGCATGCTGATAAGTGCCATTGTGTTGTCTCTCCCGATCGTGGGTCGTTAATCGTGCAAGCCTGCCGTAGCGGCGGCTGCTATTCAAGTTATTGCAGATCAAGGGGTTAAGGCTTGGCCTGCTGAATCGTTATTGCAGTGACGGACCTGACACAAGCTCCAATTTGAAACCCGATCAATGTGAGAGCTGGCTTGCCTGCGATGGCGATTTGTCTGCCGACATCTTCGGTAACTGACCCACCGTCATCGCGGGCAAGCCCACCCCCCACATTTGATTTTCATTGGGCTCACTACTGGGCCTTGCAGCCTCGCCCAATCAAATCATCGGTGGCGACCCAGTAAATCAGGCCTTCCTCACCTTTTTGGTGAAACGCCAACTGGTCGTTGCTGTACAGCACGCCCGAGGCAGCAACGTCCTGTTTAAGACGATAAACCTGGTCGGAACCGCCGAGGCGTACATCCACCTCGGAACGCGCCTGGTTGGCAAAGCGCCAGTTGACCTCGGCCTTGCTGTCGCACGTCCAGGTGGTCCACTTGTAGGCCGGCTCTGCCTTGTTGAACATGTTCATGCTGCTGCAGCCGGCCAACAAGGCCAGGGCTGCCAGGGCGAAAACGCCTTTCATTGCCAATCCTCGAACGGCGACCCTAAAGGCCGCCAAAGCTGTCGGTTAGTTGATCAGACCCGTCAAGGGCAACCCTGTTCCTGACCGTTGGGCGCGGCGTCGTATTGCTCAAGCCGCTCGTTGCCGATGCGCTTGTTGATCACCGGCATGGTTTCGGCTTGCCAGTCAGCCTGGTAGCAGCTCTTTTTCTGCGTAGGCGCAGGCTCTGCAGCGGCAGGCTTCGCGCTTGGCGTGCTGCCGCAGCCGGCCAACAGGCCCGCTGCGATCACCAGTGCCAACGACTTGATCATGGGAATACTCCTTTTCCGGATCACGAGCCTTAGCCTTTGGCTCGAGTTTCCAGCACTTCAACGGCCGGCAGCACTTTGCCTTCGACGAATTCGAGGAACGCGCCGCCACCGGTAGAAATGTAGGAGATCTGGTCAGCAACGCCATATTTATCGATGGCCGCCAAGGTATCGCCACCGCCGGCGATGGAGAATGCCGAGCTTTCAGCAATGGCGTGGGCCAATACTTTGGTGCCGTTGCCGAACTGGTCGAACTCGAACACGCCCACCGGGCCGTTCCACAAAATGGTCTTGGACGACTTCAGCAGTTCAGCGAAGTTGGCTGCGGTTTGCGGGCCGATGTCCAGGATCATGTCGTCGGCGGCCACGTCAGCGATGAGCTTGACGGTGGCTTCGGCGCTTTCAGCGAACTCCTTGGCCACGACTACGTCCACCGGCAGCGGCACGCTGACTTTGGCCGCGATGGCGCGCGCGGTGTCGAGCAGGTCCGGCTCGTACAGGGACTTGCCCACCGGGTGGCCGGCTGCGGCCAGGAAGGTGTTGGCAATGCCGCCGCCGACGATCAACTGGTTGCAGATCTGGCTCAGGCTGTTGAGCACATCGAGCTTGGTGGAGACTTTGGAACCGGCCACGATGGCCGCCATTGGCTGCGCCGGAGCGCCCAGGGCCTTGCCCAGTGCATCCAGTTCTGCGGCCAGCAGCGGGCCGGCGGCGGCGACTTTGGCGAACTTGGCCACGCCATGGGTCGAACCCTCGGCGCGGTGCGCGGTGCCGAAGGCGTCCATCACGAACACGTCGCACAGGGCCGCGTATTGCTGGGCCAGTTCATCGCTGTTCTTTTTCTCGCCTTTGTTGAAGCGCACGTTTTCGAACAGCACGATGTCGCCTGGCTTGACGTCAACGCCGCCCAGGTAGTCAGCCACCAGCGGCACGTCGCGGCCCAGGGCCTTGCTCAGGTAGTCGGCTACCGGCTTGAGGCTGTTTTCGGCGGAGAACTCACCTTCGGTCGGACGACCCAGGTGGGAGCAGACCATCACGGCCGCGCCTTTTTCCAGGGCCAGCTTGATGGTCGGCAGCGAGGCCAGGATTCGCGCATCGCTGGTGACAACACCGTCCTTGACTGGGACGTTGAGGTCTTCGCGAATCAGTACGCGCTTACCTTGCAGATCGAGGTCGGTCATCTTCAACACGGTCATGGGTCGCAGTTCCTGAATTACTGTTGAGGTTGTGTGGAGGCGATGTGCAGATAATGTTCGGCAACATCCAGCATTCGGTTGGCAAACCCCCATTCGTTGTCGAACCAAGCCAGGATGTTCACCAGCCTGGGGCCGGAAACGCGGGTCTGGCTGGCATCGACAATCGCCGAATGCGGGTCATGGTTGAAATCGCAACTGGCATGCGGCAACTCGGTGTAGGCCAGCAAACCCTTGAGCGGGCCGCTGGTGGCGGCGTCGCGCAGAATCCGGTTGACCTCCGTCGCGTCAGTGTCGCTGACAGTCTGCATGGTGATGTCCAGGCAAGACACGTTCACCGTCGGCACCCGTACGGCTTTGGCTTGAATTCGCCCGGCAAGTTCCGGTAACAATCTTTCGATACCTCGCGCCAGGCCGGTAGACACCGGAATCACTGACTGGAAGGCCGAACGCGTGCGGCGCAGGTCTTCGTGGTGATAGGCGTCGATGACCGGCTGGTCGTTCATCGCCGAGTGAATCGTGGTGATCGACACATAATCCAGGCCAATCGCCTGATCCAGCAGGCGCAACAGCGGCACGCTGCAGTTGGTGGTGCAGGAGGCGTTGGACACCAGCAGTTCATTGCCGGTCAGGCAATCCTGGTTGATGCCGTAGACGATGGTGGCGTCGACATCCGCCTCGCTGGCCATCGGCTGGGAAAACAGCACACGCGGTGCGCCGGCGTCGAGAAAACGCTGGCCATCGGCACGGGTGTGGTAAGCACCGGAGCATTCCAACACCAGGTCGACGCCCAGCGCCGCCCAGTCGATGCCCTCGGGGGTGGCACTGCGCAGGACTTTCACGCAGTCGCCATTGATATGCAGACAGTCGCCTTCAACGCGCACTTCGCCGGGAAACCGGCCATGGGTGGAGTCAAAGCGTGTCAGGTATTCGATGCTGGCCATGTCGGCCAAATCGTTGATCGCGACAATTTCAAACCCGGCCGCCGCCCCTCGCTCAAACAGAGCACGCAAGACGCAACGACCAATGCGGCCGTAGCCGTTGAGTGCAACTTTGTAGGGACGCGGTTGGGGCATGGGGTTCTCGATTACCTTGGTAATAGGGTGAATGTACCGCCGCTTTCGCGAGCAAGCCCGCTCCCACATTTGGAATGGGTTCACAATTCAAACCATGTGAACCCGATCTAATGTGGGAGCGGGCTTGCTCGCGAAGAGGCCAGAACAAGCACCTCAATCTACAGCCTTAGTCTTCCAGCAGCTCTTCAGCCTGACCCAGGATGTTTTCCAGGGTGAAACCGAACTCTTCGAACAACGCTGGCGCCGGCGCCGACTCACCATAGGTGGTCATGCCGATCACGCGGCCTTCCAGGCCCACGTACTTGTACCAGTAGTCGGCGTGAGCCGCTTCGATGGCAATACGCGCGCTGACCTGCAACGGCAGAACCGATTGCTTGTAGTCGGCGTCCTGGGCTTCGAACAGGCTGGTGCACGGCATGGACACAACGCGCACGTTGCGGCCCTGGGCCGTCAGCTTGTCGTAGGCCTGAACGGTCAGGCCGACTTCGGAACCGGTGGAGATCAGGATCAGCTCCGGCTCGCCAACGCAGTCCTTGAGCACGTAGCCACCACGGCTGATCGCAGCGATCTGCGCGTCGGTACGCACTTGGTGCTGCAGGTTCTGACGCGAGAAAATCAGCGCCGAAGGGCCGTCCTTACGCTCAATGGCGTGCTTCCAGGCCACGGCAGATTCGACCGCGTCGGCTGGGCGCCAGCAATCCAGGTTAGGTGTGGTACGCAGGCTGGTCAGTTGCTCGACCGGCTGGTGCGTCGGGCCGTCTTCGCCCAGGCCGATGGAGTCGTGGGTGTACACATGGATCACGCGCTTTTTCATCAGCGCGGCCATACGTACGGCGTTGCGCGCGTATTCCATGAACATCAGGAAGGTTGCGCCGTAAGGCACCAGGCCGCCGTGCAGGGACACGCCGTTCATGATGGCGCTCATGCCGAACTCGCGCACGCCGTAGTACATGTAGTTGCCGCTGGCGTCTTCGGCCGAGACACCTTTGCAACCTTTCCACAGGGTCAGGTTGGAACCGGCCAGGTCAGCCGAACCGCCGAGGATCTCAGGCAGCAACGGGCCAAAGGCGTTCAGGGTGTTCTGGCTGGCTTTACGGCTGGCGATGGTCTCGCACTTGGCCGCCACTTCGGCGATGTAGGCCGAGGCTTTTTCCGAGAAGTCGGCAGGCAGGTCACCGGCCAGGCGGCGTACCAGTTCGTTGGCCAACTCAGGGAATTCGGCGGAGTAGGCCGCAAAACGCTGGTCCCACTCGGCTTCGGTCGCCAGGCCTTTTTCCTTGGCGTTCCACTCGGCATAGATGTCAGCCGGGATTTCGAACGGGCCGTGGTTCCACTTCAGCGCTTCACGGGTCAGGGCGATTTCCGCGTCACCCAGTGGGGCGCCGTGGCAGTCTTCTTTACCTTGCTTGTTCGGCGAGCCGAAACCAATGGTGGTCTTGCAGCAGATCAGGGTCGGCTGCTCGCTCTTGCGGGCGGTGTCGATGGCGGTCTTGATCTCTTCCGGATCGTGGCCGTCGACGTTGCGGATCACTTGCCAGTTGTAGGCTTCGAAACGCTTCGGGGTGTCATCGGTGAACCAGCCTTCGACTTCGCCGTCGATGGAGATGCCGTTGTCATCGTAGAAGGCAATCAGCTTGCCCAGGCCCAGGGTACCGGCCAGGGAAGCCACTTCGTGGGAAATGCCTTCCATCATGCAGCCATCACCCAGGAACACATAGGTGTGGTGATCGACGATGTTGTGACCAGGGCGGTTGAACTGCGCGCCCAGGACTTTTTCAGCGAGTGCGAAGCCGACAGCATTGGCCAGGCCCTGGCCCAGCGGACCGGTGGTGGTCTCGACGCCTGGGGTGTAGCCGAATTCCGGGTGACCCGGGGTGCGGCTGTGCAACTGGCGGAAGCTCTTGAGGTCATCGATGGTGACGTCGTAGCCGGTCAGGTGCAGCAGCGAATAGATCAGCATCGAGCCATGGCCGTTGGACAGCACGAAGCGGTCACGGTCGGCGAACGACGGGTTGCTCGGATTGTGTTTCAGGTAGTCACGCCAAAGTACCTCGGCGATATCCGCCATGCCCATCGGGGCACCGGGATGGCCGCTGTTGGCTTTTTGCACGGCATCCATGCTGAGGGCACGAATGGCGTTGGCACGCTCACGACGGCTGGGCATCGCTGATCTCCTGGGGTTGCTTAAAAGAAACGGAAAAAAGGATCGGCATTTTCCCTCAGCCACCGCCTGCGGGCAATCACAGATAGTCACTTGAGGTGTTTTTCCTGCGGATTGCCCGCTAATCGCTTGCAGAAAAGCCTGACCGCTTCGTCTAAAGGTTATAGCGGCTGCTTATAACTACCGATTATCGACCAATATCAAAACTTTTTGATATTGGCCTTGCGGGGATATCCACCCGTCACTAGACTGCTGGCCTTATGAACCTACCCGTGCCCTCCCTGCGTCCTGACGACGGCGATGAACTGGCAGCCTTGTGCAAGGCCGCTGGTGATCCGTTACGCCTGAACGTATTGCGCGCACTGGCCAACGACTCTTTCGGCGTACTGGAACTGGCGCAGATCTTCGCCATTGGCCAGTCCGGCATGAGCCACCATTTGAAGGTCCTGGCCCAGGCTGACCTGGTGGCCACCCGCCGCGAGGGCAATGCGATTTTTTACCGCCGCGCCCTGCCCCACACCGAGCTGCTCGGCGGCAAACTGCACGCCGCGCTGCTGGAAGAGGTGGACAGCTTGAGCTTGCCCGGCGACGTGCAGTCGCGCATCAGCCAAGTTCACGGACAACGCGCTGCCGCCAGCCAGGATTTTTTCTCACGGGTCGCCGAGAAGTTTCGCGCCCAACAAGACCTGATTGCCGGCTTGCCGCAATACCGCGAAAGCGTACTGGCGCTGTTGGACAAACTGGGCTTCAGTCATTCGGCCACGGCGCTGGAAGTCGGCCCTGGCGATGGCGGTTTCCTGCCGGAGCTGGCGCGCCGCTTCAAGCAGGTGACGGCGCTGGACAACAGCCCGGCGATGCTCGAACTGGCGCGCCAGTTGTGCGAGCGCGAGGCGCTGGGCAATGTCAGCCTGCAGCTGGCGGACGCGTTGAACGACACAAACCTGCGGGCCGATTGCGTGGTG
The DNA here is from genome assembly GCF_963878885.1 of Pseudomonas sp. R9.37. Taxonomy (NCBI): domain Bacteria; kingdom Pseudomonadati; phylum Pseudomonadota; class Gammaproteobacteria; order Pseudomonadales; family Pseudomonadaceae; genus Pseudomonas; species Pseudomonas sp. R9.37. Next base: position 185,497 of record NZ_CAWNZA010000011.1, read on the forward strand.
TTGAACATGGTCTTGCACCATTTCGCCACCCCCGCCGACGCCCTCAAGCAGATGGCAAATTTGCTGCAACCCGGCGGTAGCCTGCTGGTCACAGATTTATGCAGCCACAACCAGAATTGGGCCAAGGAGGCCTGCGGTGATCTCTGGTTGGGTTTTGAACAGGACGATCTGGCCCGTTGGGCCACCGCTGCGGGACTCGTTCCCGGGGAAAGCCTCTATGTAGGTTTACGTAATGGTTTCCAGATTCAGGTCCGCCATTTTCAGCGGCCGGCTGGCGACACTCACCATCGGTAAATATCAGGAAAACATCGAGATGAGCGAATACTCCCTTTTCACCTCCGAGTCCGTGTCTGAAGGGCATCCGGACAAAATCGCCGACCAGATTTCTGATGCGGTGCTGGACGCCATCATTGCTGAAGACAAGTTCGCCCGTGTGGCGTGCGAGACTCTGGTGAAAACGGGCGTGGCGATCATCGCCGGTGAAGTCACCACCACCGCGTGGGTCGATCTGGAACAGATCGTGCGCGACGTTATCACCAAGATTGGCTACAACAGTTCCGACGTCGGCTTCGACGGCGCGACCTGCGGCGTGATGAACATCATCGGCAAGCAGTCGCCCGACATCAACCAGGGCGTGGACCGCGCCAAGCCTGAAGATCAGGGCGCTGGCGACCAGGGCCTGATGTTCGGCTACGCCAGCAACGAAACCGAGGTGCTGATGCCGGCGCCGATCACCTTCTCGCACCAGCTGGTGCAACGTCAGGCCGAGGCCCGCAAAAACGGCCTGCTGCCGTGGCTGCGTCCGGATGCCAAGTCCCAGGTGACCTGCCGTTACGAAGGCGGCAAAGTCGTGGGTATCGACGCCGTTGTACTGTCGACCCAGCACAACCCGGACGTGTCCTACGCCGACCTGCGCGAAGGCGTGATGGAGCTGATCGTCAAGCACGTGCTGCCGGCCGAACTGCTGACCAAGGACACCCAGTTCCACATCAACCCGACTGGCCAGTTCATCATCGGTGGCCCGGTGGGCGACTGCGGCCTGACCGGCCGCAAGATCATCGTCGACAGCTACGGCGGCATGGCCCGTCACGGCGGCGGCGCGTTCTCGGGCAAAGACCCGTCCAAGGTTGACCGCTCGGCGGCCTACGCCGGTCGTTATGTGGCCAAGAACATCGTCGCGGCCGGCCTGGCCGAGCGGTGCGAGATCCAGGTTTCCTACGCTATCGGTGTAGCCCAGCCTACGTCGATCTCGCTGAATACCTTCGGCACCGGCAAGATCAGCGACGACAAAATCGTCAAGCTGGTGCGCGAGATCTTCGACCTGCGTCCATACGCGATCACCACCATGCTTGACCTGCTGCACCCGATGTACCAGGAAACTGCAGCCTACGGCCACTTCGGCCGTACCCCTGCGCAGAAGACTGTCGGCGACGACACCTTCACCACGTTCACCTGGGAAAAAACCGACCGCGCCAACGACCTGCGCACGGCCGCCGGCCTGTAAGCACGCGCTACCCCAAAAGCCCCGCCGGGTTCGCCGGCGGGGCTTTTTATTGCCTGCGCAACAGGCATTACACATTTGGCGCCCTGAGTACCCGACTGAGCGACAAACCCGGCGACTGCCAGCCACACGCCAAAGACCTGCAAAGCAAAGTTGACGTGGCGCAGGCCAAGAACGACGTGCTGAGCGTGAAGGCTTTTAAAGGCGCACGAGAGCAGGTCAACAAAGGTTGTAACAAACTGGCCGAGTCTTAAGCCAAAGTCGACGCCAGGCAGCAAACACAGGAAGCCAAGATGGATAAGAACGACGCGGTGAAAGCGTTGGGCGGCCTGTTCAAGTAATTCGAAACACCCGGTAAAAAGCCCCGCGCTGTCGGGGCTTTTTTGTGGCCGCCTGGATCACTTAGGCTGGGCGCCCCTTCCGAGCAAGGATGCTCATGATGCGTTTATTGATTGCTCTGTTACTCAGTGCCTTGCCCTTTCTGGTGTGGGCAGAAGACTGTCCCGAGGACGCCCGATCACAGGTCGGCGCGCTGGCCAGGCAGATCACGCTGTGGGATGACAGCTACCACCGGCTCGGCCAATCCCCGGTGAGCGATGAACTCTACGATCAGGCGCGCCACCGCCTGGACCACTGGCGAACGTGTTTCCCCAAAAACAGCCTGACGGCTGACAAGCCACTCGCGAGTTCGCGGGGCACACGGCCTCACCCGGTCGCGCACACCGGCCTTGAAAAGTTACTGGATGAGCAGGCTGTCGATGAATGGCTCAGGACGCGGCAAGACGTATGGATTCAACCCAAGGTCGATGGTGTCGCGGTGACGCTGGTCTATCGCCAGGGCCGATTGAGCCGGCTTATCAGCCGGGGTGACGGACGCTTCGGCCAGGATTGGTCGACTACCGCACGCCGGATCCCCGGGATTGTCCAGCAACTGCCGGAGCCCATCGACCTGGTGCTGCAAGGCGAACTCTATTGGCGCCTCGACGCTCATGTGCAGGCGACACAGGGCGGGCTGAATGCTCGCAGCAAGATGGCCGGGTTGATGAACCGCCTTCAGTTGAGCGACACCGATGCCGCGGGGATCGGGCTTTTTGTCTGGGCCTGGCCTGACGGCCCGACCGACTTCAACGAGCGCCTGACCACCCTCTCACGCTGGGGCTTCACCGATAGCCATCGCTACAGCCAGCGCATCCAAAACATCGCTGAAGCCTCACACTGGCGCAGTTACTGGTACAACCATCCCCTGCCGTTTGCCAGCGATGGCGTGGTATTGCACCAGGCTGCGCATGCGCCCGGCAAACGCTGGCAAGCCAGCGCTCCCTACTGGGCGGTCGCCTGGAAATACCCGGCCGCCAAGGCACTCGCGCTGGTGCGTAACGTGCGGTTCAACATCGGCCGCACCGGGCGTATCACGCCCATTCTTGAGCTGGAGCCGGTACGGCTGGATGACCGGCACATCCACCGCGTGAGCGTCGGCTCCCTGAAACGCTGGCAAGTGCTGGATATTCGCCCCGGCGATCAGGTGTCCATCAGCCTTGCCGGCCATGTTATCCCCCGCTTGGAACACGTGATCCTGCGCAACGAGAACAGGGTGGAAGTACGAGTGCCCGATGCGCGTAATTTTCACGCCTTGAGCTGTTGGCAACTGGACCCTGGTTGCGAGGAGCAATTGCTGGCCCGCCTGACCTGGCTGAGCGGCAACCAAGGCCTGGCCATGCCGCATATTGGCCGCGAAACCTGGAACATATTGATCCAGGCCGGTCTAATCGCCGGCATTCTCGATTGGTTGACCCTGGATGCGGCAGAGCTTGCTAACATTGACGGCTTCGGCGAACGCAGCCGCGCGCGGGTGCTCGATAGCATTCAATACGCTCGGCAACGTCCCTTTGCACAATGGCTCAAAGCCTTGGGTGTACCGCCCTCGGCACGTAACGACCTGAACGGCGGCTGGCAGACCCTGGCCGCCAGAGACACCCAGGCCTGGCTGGCCACCGATGGCATCGGCCCGGGCCGCGCAGCGCAATTGAGCGCCTTTTTTCGCGACCCGCAAGTACAGGCGTTGGCTCAGACACTCCGCGAGGCGGGGATAGAAGGGTTCTAACCTGGCCCGACCATTTTTTAACCAACGGCAGAATTCATCCTGCCATTTGATTGCACCCTGGAGCCTTTATGAAATTTCTTGCCCCTTTTGCCTTGTTAACGGTTGCAAGCTTCATGGCGACACCCCTGCTGGCCGCTGAAGAGGTGCCGGAACTCACCGGCTGCGCCGCCAAGCGCCAAGCCATCAGCGCTCAGATCGAACAAGCCAAGGCCCACGGCAACAGCCAACAACAGGCTGGCCTGGAAAAAGCCCTGAGCGAAGTCACCGCCAACTGCACCGACGCATCCCTGAGGAAAGAACGCGAAAACAAGGTGCTCGACGCCAAGCACGAAGTCAGCCGCCGTCAGGCCGACCTCGACAAGGCGATGAAAAAGGGTGACGCAGACAAGATCAACAAGCGTAAGGACAAGTTGGCGCAGTCACGCAAAGAGCTGCAGGACGCTGTTGAAGAACTCGACCAGTAAACCCGGTCAGTGATCCCGAAACTGTTTATGGCAAGCCGTGCAGGCATCTTCGACTTTCTGCACCGCAGGCCCCAGGTTGCTGGCTTTGTAAGGCTGCACCTGGCTGGCGATCACCAGTTCACCGGTGGCCGTTTCAAGGTTTCGGGCCAACGCCTGGAACCGTGCCTGCTGTTGCCACACGCTGTCCTTGGCGCTGGTGTGATCTTCTTCGCGCACGCTCGGGAAATGCTTCCACGGTTCGTGGGACAACGCGTCAAGCTTGACCGCGCCTTCGGCGAACTTCGCGCCATCGAAAGGGATGCGCCCACGCAACATGCCGCCCAGGTCTTCGCCGGTCTTGAGCATTTGCTTGAAGATTGCCTTGCGCTGACCCAGGGGTGAATTCGGATCAACACCGCCACAAGCGGATAACGTCAGGCAGGCCAGCAATACAACGGTCAGTCTTTTAAAAGTCATGATGGCTTCAGGTCACGGGAACGGCGGCCAGTATCCTCGCCCCGCCCGTAAAGACCAATAGCCCTATTAATAATAAGGGTTGCCCAAACGCGCTGCGGCGCGGGCAATCGCTTCAGGAAGTGTTTGTATGAATGTCACCTTGAAACCCTGGAGCCGCCGCCTGGCGTGGGCTCTGCCGATCATTGCACTGCTGGCCGGCTGCGATGGCAACAAAGACGCCGGCAAAGATGAAACCGTTAAACCCCATGCCGTCGCCACGTATGTGAGTGCACCGTGGGAAGCCTTGCCGGCTGTTTCCGACAGCGACCTGCTGGCCGGGTTTGAGTCCTGGCGCAGCGCCTGCCAACGCCTGAAGGCCGACCCGATCTGGGGTGCGACCTGCGCAGCAGCGACCAGTGTGCCGGGCAACGCCCCGGCGGTGCGCAGCTTTCTCAAGGAGCGCCTGGACGTGTTCGGCCTGCGCTCGGCCGACAACACGCCGAACGGCCTGATCACCGGCTACTACGAACCGGTCTACCCCGGCAGCCTGACCGAAACCGCCACTGCCCATGTGCCGGTGTACGGGGTGCCGGATGACCTGATCATCGTCAACCTGGAAAGCATCTACCCGGAACTCAAGGGCAAGCGCCTGCGCGGCCGCCTCGAAGGGCGTGTGCTCAAGCCATATGACGACGCCAGCACCATCAACGGCCAGGGCTCCACCGCCAAGCCGATTGCCTGGCTGACCAACCCGATGGACCTGCAGTTCTTGCAGATTCAGGGCTCGGGCCGCATTCAACTCGCCGGCGGGCGCCAACTGCGTGTGGGGTATGGCGACCAGAACGGTTACCCGTACCGCCCGATCGGCCGTTGGCTGGTGGAGCAAGGCGAGCTGAAAAAAGAAGACGTGACCATGGGCGCCATCAGCGCCTGGGCCAAGGCTAACCCGCAACGTATTCCACAACTGCTGGCGAGCAACCCCAGCTACGTGTTTTTCAGCGCGCGTCCGGACAGCAATGAAGGCCCGCGCGGCTCACTGAATGTGCCGCTGACGGCGGGCTACAGCGTGGCGGTGGATCGCAAGGTGATTCCGCTGGGCAGCCTGTTATGGCTGTCGACCACCAAACCTGACGGCTCGCCCATTGCCCGGCCCGTGGCCGCACAGGACACCGGCGGTGCAATCACCGGCGAAGTGCGCGCAGACTTGTTCTGGGGCACCGGTGATGCAGCGGGCGAGTTGGCGGGGAATATGAAGCAGCAGGGCCAGATCTGGATGTTGTGGCCCAAAGGCGCAGCGCTGCCACACGTGCCGGATGCACCTGCCGGTATCTGAGTGCTTACCGGTAGGCGCGACTCATGGTGCTGAGCACGCGTGTGTGGCGAGCGGGCTGGTGTGGCTAGCAGACCTAATGTGGCGAGCGGGATTGATGTGGCGAGCGGGCTTGCCCCGCGTTGGGCTGCGAAGCGGCCCTAAAAATACACACCGCGTTCTTTCTGAAAGAACTCGGCGCTTTTAGTGGGGCCGCTTCGCGCCCCAACGCGGGGCAAGCCCGCTCGCCACCACAAGCCCGCTCGCACACCCATTCCGCTCGGCACGACAAACGGGCTCGGCACAACAAGCCAGCTCACACGAGAAATTGCATCAGGCCTTAGATCGAGACAAAAAAGAAACTCGCAATCAATGCCATGCCCAATGCCCAGACCAGCGAACGCAGCATCGCCCAGTCCGCCAGGTAGCAAATGATGTACAGCAGCCGACTGGTGATAAACAGCACCGCCAGCACATTGATGGTCACCAGTGACGCCGTGCCGGCCAAGTGCGCAATGATCACTGCCGCCGCAAACGCCGGCGTCACTTCAAAGCTGTTGAGTTGTGCACTGTGAGCGCGCTTGGCGAACCCATCGAGGGTGTCCAGGAAAGCCCGAGGGTCATGGTTCTGCCGAGGCCCGAACTTGCCGCCGCTGAACTTGGCCACACCCGTGCACAGATAAGGCAGGAAAATTGCGATCAACACACACCAGAAAGCCACCGTCATCACTGATTCCTTTTGTAGTTTTAGCCAGCGGTTAGAGTTTTAGCACTAAAAATGCCACACCGCACTTAACCGCTATGAACCGCGCCACCGCCAAAGGTTCTACCGGCCTTTTGCCCCATGGCCTGCAACATCCCGCCACTGCTGCGGTCCATCCACCCATTAACCAACGCACACTCCACCTTCCAAGGACCCCGGATGCTTGAACTTGTCGCCGCCTTCATTTGCCTCACCACCCTGCTCACGTATGTGAACTTCCGTTTTATCGGCCTGCCGCCCACCATTGGCGTGATGGTCACCGCCCTGCTGTTCTCACTAATCCTGCAAGGCCTGAGCTTCATCGGCTACCCAGGCCTGGAGGAGCGTATTCAGCAATTGATCGGCCAGATCGACTTTGGCGATCTGTTGATGAACTGGATGCTTTCGTTCCTGCTGTTCGCCGGCGCCTTGCACGTCAACCTGAATGACTTGCGCAGTTATCGCTGGCCCATCGGTCTGTTGGCAACCTTTGGCGTGTTGATTGCCACCGTGGTTATCGGCAGCCTGGCGTTTTACATTTTTGCCCTGTTTGGCTGGCACGTGAGCTTCCTTTACTGCCTGCTGTTCGGCGCGCTGATCTCGCCCACCGACCCGATTGCGGTGCTGGGCGTGCTGCGAACGGCCAACGCATCGAAACCGCTGAAAACCACCATCGTCGGCGAATCGCTGTTCAATGACGGCACCGCGGTCGTGGTGTTTACCGTGCTGTTGGGCATCGCGCAGTTGGGTGAAACGCCAACCGTCGGCGCCACGGCCATGCTGTTCGCCCATGAAGCGATTGGCGGCGTGGTGTTCGGCGGGCTGATCGGCTACCTGGTGTACTTGATGATCAAAAGCATCGAGCAGCACCAGATTGAGGTCATGCTGACCTTGGCGCTGGTGATCGGCGGCTCGGCGCTGGCCACCGAACTGCACGTCTCGGCACCGATTGCGATGGTGGTTGCCGGCCTGATCATCGGCAACCTGGGCCGCAAGCTGGCGATGAACGACATGACCCGACGCTACCTGGACGGTTTCTGGGAGTTGCTCGATGACATGCTCAACGCCCTGCTGTTCGCGTTGATCGGCATGGAGCTGTTGCTGTTGCCGTTCAACTGGCTGCACGTATTGGCGGCCAGTTTGCTGGCGGTAGCGATCCTGCTTTCGCGCCTGCTGACCGTGGCCCCGGCGATCCTGTTGCTGCGCCGCTGGCGCACCGTACCGCGCGGCACTATCCGCATCCTTACCTGGGGCGGCTTGCGTGGCGGGGTGTCGGTAGCATTGGCACTGGCCTTGCCGTTGGGGCCGGAGCGCGACTTGTTGCTGAGCATCACCTACATCGTGGTGCTGTCGTCGATCCTGCTGCAGGGTTTGAGCATCGGCAAGCTGGTCAAACACGTGACCAAGGATGAACCGGCTCCGCAGGCCGAGACCCACTGATGGACGCGGGCGGCGAGCTGACTTCGCCGCCCGCATTACGGTCAGAGGGTCTGCACAATGATCTGGCTTTTCAGGTCATTGAACATCGCCTCGATCATCGGCTGCATCGCCTTGAACCACGCTGGGCTGCACACCGCTTCGGGATGACTGAACGCCAGGGTGCGGGAAACCAGTACGGTGTTGCCGCTGCGCTCGTAATGGGCGTCGTAGGTAACATCCGCGCCCTTAAGCGAAACGGTCTTGGGCACCGCCAGAATATTCACCCCTTCGGGAAACTCGAAGCGGGCCTCTTCAATACTTCGGTTGGCGAAACAGCTGAAGTTCTGCAGCCGCTCCTTTTCCACCGACAGGGCCTGCACGTCCTGAGCAATATTGCTGCCCAGCCGACTGAGGGCCGGCACGCCGATCGGCCCCGGCAAGTTCACGAGGTTTTCCGCGCGCCCGGCCAACGTGGTGTTGAAGCCGGACGCATCCCCGTCGAGTGCATCTGTTTGCAGCGCACCGCTGCCCGTCAGGCCATGGCTGCGTAGCGTTTTCTGAATGATCTGCTCACGCTCCGTCGGCGGCAGCGACCTGATACCAAAACGCATCGCTTCCGTGCGCCAACCTTCGGCCAGAGACGTTTGGGTAAAATCCGCCGCGCCGGTGTCATCGATCTTGAACACCAACTCACTGGACAACTTGCCAGCTTGAGTGGCCGGGGTACGTGCCATCTCGCCGGTGCGCGTCAACAACACTGGCTTGTCCAGGTCCTGCAGCGGCAGGTAACCGGCGGCGATGAAACGGGCGGTAGAGTCCAGGTACAGGTCAAGGCTGGGCACATAGGTGATCACATGGTTGATCACACGTAACGCGGCCACCGTGGGCAAGGTGTAGGCATTGCCCAGGTTGATCAGCGCCGGCGAGCTGTCGATGGCGACGGCCTTTAGCATGGCTTCGAGCAAGGCCACATGGTCCTTGCAGTCGCCGTAACGGTTATTCAGCACGGACTGCGCCGAGTGTGGCACCACGCCGCCGGCATCGATGTACACCGCCACATAACGGATGTTCTTGCGCACCCAGTCACTGAGCGCCAGGGCTTTGGCCCGAGGCGTCGGCTGGTCGGCCGTGAGCGTGTGCGCCAACTCAGTGATTTGCGGCGTCACCTCGACCTGGGCCCGTGCCTGGTACGCTTTGGCCAGGTCTTGGTAGTTTGCAAAGGTCGAAACGGCGAGGATTTGGCCATAATCGGTGTAGGCCACAGCACTCTGCTCAGGTCGGAGTTTGTCAACCGGCACATAGTCCCAACGGTAGACCTTGCGCCCGGCCGTGGCCTGCGCAGGGCCCGCCTTGAAACCCCGAGCCTCGGCATACAAGGGTTTGTCGGCCGGCAGGTCATAGGTCAGGCTGTAATCCTGGGTCTGGCTCAGGCTCGGCGTGGCGAAGTCGGTGAACTCGCCAGGGAATAACGCCGTCTTGCGCGTTCGGGTGTAGCGCAGGCTCAGACGATCCCCTACCGCCACCTCAGGAAAAATCACCACTTTGACCCGTGAGTCCTGAAACATCGGGGCATTCGCCGACGCCTGCTCCTGCTGCTCCCTGATCTGCGGCGCGGTGACCCTCACTTTGCGCCCGTCGGGCTTGAGCGTGAAGGCTTCGACAATCTCCAGGCTGTCCAGCGAGCGGTTGTAACTGACCGCCTGCTGGGCACTGAATCTGATGGCTCGCTCTTCGTTGATCAACGTGACCTTATCGGCCTGCAGCACATAACTGCCGTCGGCGTTGATCACGTAATGTTGAGTATTCTTTTCGATGGTCACCGAGCGATCCGCCGCATCGTCCCTGGCCTGCGCCATGCCGAACACGCCCAGCGCCACGATCAGCGCGCACCCATTGCGCACCCGTAAAAAAGGGGAAGCCCGCATAAAGATCCTTCTTTCATGAATGGAAAGCCGCGCAGCGACTTTGCCATTCATTTATGACGAATCGGCTTACCGCTCTTTGTTGACCTGCTGGGGGTGGCGCGGGTCTGCGGTCTCGCCCGGTAAACTGTTTTCGCTGCGAATCTGTGCGTGGCTGATCAGCGCGAAGATGAAACTGCCGCCGATGATGTTGCCCGCCAGCGTCGGCCCGGCGAACACCAGCCAGAAATCCTTCCACGGCAGTTCGCCCGCAAACACCAGGTACGAGACTTCCGCCGACCCGACGACGATATGGGTGAAGTCACCCAGCGCCATCAGGTAGGTAATCAGGATGATGATGAACATTTTCGCGCTTTCCATGGACGGGATCATCCACACCATGGTGGCGATCATCCAGCCGGAAATAATGCCCTTCGCGAACATCTGGCCGGGGTCGTTTTCCATGACTTTGCGACCGATTTCGAGGAAGGCCATGTCGGTCTTGGTGTCGAAGATCGGCAAATGCAGCATCACATACGCCACCAGCAAGGTGCCGCACAGGTTGCCCACCAGCACCACTGTCCACAGGCGCAGCAAGCGTCCGGCGTTGGCCAGGGTTGGCTTGCTCATCACTGGCAGCACGGCCGTCAGGGTGTTTTCGGTAAACAACTGCTGACGGGCGAGGATCACCGCCAGGAAACCTGCGCAGTACCCGAAACTGGCGATCACTTTGAACCCTTCGCCGTCCGGTAGCCGCGAATTGAGCAGGCCCATGCCCATCAACGACAGGCCCATGGTCAGGCCGGCGGCCAGCGCCGACCACCACAATGCGGCCACGGTGCGTTCCAGTTCCTGATCGCCCTGGGTGCGGATGATTTCATGCAGAACCGCCGCGCGGGGCGGCTGGTTCTTGTCGACGTCGTGCTGTTCTTCCTGCGACAGGTTAGGGGTCTTGCCGTCTGCTTGCGTAGCCATGGTGATACCTGAACGGGGGGCGTTGTTCAGGTACGACCTTTGACCTATCAATAGCGTTCACTGGCCAGCGGCAGGATTAGTCCTTGATGCCGTCTTCCTGGAACTGGTCTTTCACGTACTTGATCTCAGTGCGACCGTGGGGCGCCGGCAAGCCGTCTTCGCCGAGGTTGACGAAGACCATTTTTTCTACGGTCAGGATGCTTTTACGCGTGATCTTGTTGCGCACTTCGCAGGTCAGGGTGATCGAGGTGCGGCCGAACTCGGTGGCGGTGATGCCCAGCTCGATGATGTCGCCCTGGCGCGAGGCGCTGACGAAGTTGATCTCGGAGATGTATTTGGTCACCACGCGCTGGTTGCCCAATTGCACAATCGCGTAAATGGCCGCTTCTTCGTCGATCCAGCGCAGCAGGCTGCCGCCGAACAGGGTGCCGTTGGGGTTGAGGTCTTCGGGTTTTACCCATTTGCGGGTGTGGAAGTTCATGGTCACTCCAAAGCGTATTGCGAAATGATGGGCAACATCATGGCAGAGCCCAGGCCCAAGCTCTATGAGCCATTGCCTATCAAGCCCATGAGCGATCTTCATATGCCCGACAGAAAGGCTTGGGAAGTCTGGCGCACACAGCTATAATCGCCACCGCTTCAAAACGGTCATCTCTGATTGATACCGTTCTCCCGCCACCTGTCCGAGGGGCGCTGCAGCAGGCTCGACCTGTCAGGCTCGGATGGGGCGTTGTCAGGCCTGGTTTATCGGGTTTGATACTAAACGCACAACGGCGCCCATTCGCACACTACGAATGGAGGCTCTTCATGAGCGCTGTAATCACGCCTGCAGATTTCACCGACTACAAAGTCGCCGACATGTCCCTCGCTGCCTGGGGCCGTCGCGAAACCTTTATCGCCGAATCCGAAATGCCTGCCCTGATGGGCCTGCGTCGCAAATACGCCGCTGAGCAACCGCTCAAGGGCGCGAAGATTCTCGGCTGCATCCACATGACCATCCAGACGGCCGTGCTGATCGAGACCCTGGTCGCGCTGGGCGCCGAAGTGCGTTGGTCGTCCTGCAACATTTTCTCGACTCAAGACCAGGCCGCTGCTGCTATCGCTGCTGCCGGCATCGCGGTCTATGCCTGGAAAGGCGAGACCGAAGAAGAGTACGAGTGGTGCCTGGAGCAAACCATCCTCAAAGATGGCAAGCCATGGGACGCCAACATGATCCTCGACGACGGCGGCGACCTGACTGAGCTGCTGCACAAGAAGTACCCGCAGATCCTCGACCGCGTCCACGGCGTGACCGAAGAAACCACCACCGGCGTGCACCGCCTGCTGGACATGCTGGCCAAGGGCGAGCTGAAAATCCCGGCCATCAACGTCAACGACTCGGTGACCAAGAGCAAGAACGACAACAAGTACGGCTGCCGTCACAGCCTGAACGATGCCATCAAGCGCGGCACCGACCACCTGCTGTCGGGCAAGCAAGCCCTGGTGATCGGCTACGGCGACGTGGGCAAGGGTTCGTCCCAGTCCCTGCGTCAGGAAGGCATGATCGTTAAAGTCTCCGAAGTTGACCCGATTTGCGCCATGCAAGCCTGCATGGACGGCTTCGAAGTGGTTTCGCCGTTCATCAACGGCCAGAACGACGGCACCGAAGCGAGCGTCGACAAGGCCCTGCTGGGCAAGATCGACCTGATCGTGACCACCACCGGTAACGTGAATGTTTGCGACGCGAACATGCTCAAAGCCCTGAAAAAGCGCGCTGTGGTGTGCAACATCGGTCACTTCGACAACGAAATCGACACCGCTTTCATGCGCAAGAACTGGGCATGGGAAGAAGTGAAGCCGCAGGTGCACAAGGTTCACCGCACCGGCGCTGGCGATTTTGACCCACAGAACGACGACTACCTGATCCTGCTGGCTGAAGGCCGTCTGGTTAACCTGGGCAATGCTACTGGCCACCCAAGCCGCATCATGGACGGCTCGTTCGCCAACCAGGTTCTGGCGCAGATCTTCCTGTTCGGCCAGAAGTACGCCGACCTGTCGCCAGCCCAGAAAGCCGAGCGCCTGACCGTGGAAGTGCTGCCCAAGAAACTCGACGAAGAAGTGGCCCTGGAAATGGTCCGCGGCTTTGGCGGCGTAGTGACTCAACTGACCAAGACCCAGGCCGACTACATCGGCGTGACGGTTGAAGGCCCGTTCAAGCCGCACGCTTACCGCTACTGATATGCCTGCTGCCTGCTCCCCTTGTGGGAGCGGGCTTCTAATGTAGGAGGGGGCTTGCCCCCGATAGCGGAATGTCAGTTAACAACTATGTCGACTGATACATCGTCATCGGGGGCAAGCCCCCTCCCACATTGACGGCGTACATCTCCCGGTTTTATGAGTTTTCAAGGGTATTACCATGTCCCAAGACCGTCGCTACAGCTTCGAGTTCTTCCCGACCAAGACCGATGCTGGGCATGAAAAACTGATGGCGACCGCCAAGCAGTTGGCCAGTTACAACCCCGACTTCTTCTCCTGCACCTACGGCGCCGGCGGTTCGACCCGTGATCGCACGATCAACACCGTGTTGCAGCTGGAAAGCGAAGTCAAAGTTCCCGCCGCTCCGCACTTGTCGTGCGTGGGCGACAGCAAAGCCGACCTGCGCGGCCTGCTGACCCAGTACAAGCAAGCCGGCATCAAGCGCATCGTCGCCCTGCGTGGCGATTTGCCGTCCGGCATGGGCATGGCCAGCGGTGAGCTGCGCTACGCCAATGACCTGGTGAGCTTCATCCGTGAAGAAAGCGGCGATCACTTCCATATCGAAGTGGCGGCGTACCCGGAGATGCATCCCCAGGCACGCAATTTCGAAGACGACCTGCAGAATTTCGTGCGCAAGGCCAACGCCGGCGCCGACAGCGCGATCACCCAGTACTTTTTCAACGCCGACAGCTATTTCTACTTCGTCGAGCGTGTACGGGCCATGGGCGTGAACATCCCGATCGTGCCGGGCATCATGCCGATCACCAACTACAGCAAGCTGGCGCGCTTCTCCGACGCTTGCGGCGCTGAAATCCCGCGCTGGGTGCGCAAGCAACTGGAAGCCTATGGCGACGACGTCAAGAGCATCCAGGCGTTTGGCGAGCAGGTCATCACCCAGATGTGCGAACAACTGCTGCAAGGTGGCGCGCCAGGGTTGCACTTCTACACCCTGAACCAGGCCGAACCGAGCCTGGCCATCTGGAACAACCTCAAGCTGCCACGCTGAGGCTTGCTCCGTGACTCAAAGGCCCCCGTCAATACGAGGGCCTTTTTGTTTTAAATGCGCCACATCAACGTGCCCGCGAATGCTTGCGCCAGAGCTTCTCTTTAGCGCAAGAGCGTCGTAACCTCAGGGCATGCCTGTCATTCTCAAGTTGTTGACTGCTGTGTTTTTTACTTGCCTGAGCCTCACCGCTTACGGTGAGAAACTGCGCATTGTCACCGAGCCCTGGGCCCCCTACGTCTACGACGACAAAGGCAGCATGCGCGGGCTGGATTACGAAACCACGGTGACCGTGTTCCAACGCCTGGGCGTGGACGTGCAATGGCAATTCCTGCCCTGGAAGCGCTGCCTGGCGATGCTCGACCAAGGCCACGCCGATGGCGCACTGGACATCTTTCACAGCCATGAGCGCGACGCCCTGCTGCTTTACCCCAGCGAGCCGCTGTCGGATGTCGAATTCGTGCTGTTCTACGCCAACGACCGCCCTCATCCGGCCGAAACCCTCGATGATTTGCGCGGGCTCACCGTCGGTACATCCCCTGGCTACCTCTATGGCGAAGATTTCAGCGAGTCGACCTTGTTCAACCGCGAGCCGGCGCCCAGTCATGAGGCCAACTTCGGCAAGCTGTCGCTGGGGCGCATCGATCTGGTCATTACGGACCGCCGAGTGGGCCAGCATGTGATCAAGGCCATGGGCCTGGAGGGCAAGGTCAGCCAGGCGCCCGTGGTAGTCAGCCGCCAGCCGCAGTTTCTTGCCGTGCGCCGTGGCGCCGGCATGGACTTGCTGGTGCAGCGCTTCGCCGCCGAGCTTAAGCGCTTCAAACAAGAGCCGGCCTACGCCGACTTGAGCGCAAAATACGGCGGAATCCAGGCCATTACGGCCTCTGAACACACCGTTGAGCAGCAGGAAAGCAGCGCGCCGTGATTGCTCTGTTATACTCCGGCCTTTCCGCCAGGCTCACGCCCGGCCGCTGAGGTCTTGAAAAAGGCACCTAACCCAGCTACTGCGCAGCTTTCAGCCCGCGCGAGCCGGTGGAGTGCCCGCCAGACGCAGCAGGACCGGACGGGGTTGCGCTCCCCTAAGCGCCATTCACGCCCGGCAAGATTATCCCTTTGGGCCAAGCCCTAACTAAAACAGGATTACTCATGTCCTTTGCTTCCCTCGGTCTCTCCGAGGCTTTAGTCCGCGCCATCGAGGCAGCGGGCTATACCGAGCCTACTCCGGTGCAACAGCGGGCCATTCCCGCCGTGTTGCAAGGTCGCGACCTGATGGTTGCGGCTCAGACAGGTACTGGTAAAACCGGTGGTTTCGCCCTCCCGATTCTGGAGCGCTTGTTCCCCAACGGTCACCCGGACAAATCCCAGCGTCACGGCCCGCGCCAACCGCGCGTACTGGTCCTGACCCCTACCCGCGAACTCGCCGCCCAAGTGCACGACAGCTTCAAGCTGTATGCCCGCGACTTGAAGTTCGTCAGCGCCTGCATCTTCGGCGGCGTCGGCATGAACCCACAGGTTCAGGCCATGTCCCGCGGTGTTGACGTGCTGGTCGCCTGCCCGGGTCGTTTGCTCGACCTGTGCGGCCAAGGCAGCGTTGACTTGTCCCACGTGGAAATCCTCGTGCTGGACGAAGCCGACCGCATGCTCGACATGGGCTTTGTCCATGACGTGAAAAAGGTCCTCGCGCGCCTGCCGGCCAAACGTCAGAACCTGCTGTTCTCGGCAACGTTCTCCCAGGACATCACAGCCCTGGCCGGCAAGCTGCTGCACAACCCGGAACGCATCGAAGTCACGCCGCCGAACACCACGGTCGAGCGGATCGAGCAACGCGTATTCCGCCTGGCTGCCAGCCACAAGCGTGCGCTGCTGGCCCACCTGATCACCGCCGGCGCCTGGGAACAAGTGCTGGTGTTTACCCGCACCAAGCACGGCGCCAACCGCCTGGCCGAGTACCTGGACAAACACGGCCTCACCGCCGTCGCCATCCACGGTAACAAGAGCCAGAACGCGCGCACCAAAGCCCTGGCCGATTTCAAGGCCGGTGAAGTGCGCATCCTGGTCGCCACCGACATCGCCGCGCGCGGCCTGGATATCGACCAACTGCCACACGTGGTCAACTTCGAGCTGCCAAACGTCGACGAAGACTATGTGCACCGTATCGGCCGTACTGGCCGTGCCGGGCGTTCGGGCGAGGCCATTTCTCTGGTCGCCCCGGACGAAGAAAAACTGCTGAAAAGCATCGAGCGCATGACCAAGCAGAAAATCGCCGACGGCGACCTGATGGGCTTCGATGCCAGCGCCGTAGAGGCTGAAAAGCCTGAAGTGCGCGAGCGTCCGGATGTGCGTAACCCACGCAACCCACGCGGTCCGAAGGGCGATGGCCCGAACGGCGGCGGTGGTGGCGGTGGCCGTCGCGACAAAGGCAAGGACAAAGGCGGCAAGGACAAAGCGCCCACCAACGGCCGTGGCGAACGCCCAGCCCGTGAGCAAAAGCCGCGCGAAGGCACCCCGGCCCGCGAACAGCGCCAGCCAAGCCAGCCGCCACGCGCCGCCGCCGACCGCGCCCCGGACGAGTTCCTCGACGACGACGTGGACAACTTCGGTAACCGCGTCGACTACGTGCCTCAGGCCAAACCGGCCCAGGGCCGTGGCCGTCGTCCAGGTGCACCGGCACAGGGTGCAGGCGCAGCCGCTCCACGTGGCGGCCAGCCGCAGGGCGGCCGTCAGAATGGTCCGCGCAACAGCAGCGGCGGCACCACCGGCACGCCACCTGCCAAACGCAGCGGCCCACGCAATGGCGCACCGCGTGACGGTCAAGCCCGTCGCGAAGACTCGCGCAGCAACAACCGCCGCCCGGCCCGTGACGACCAGCCACGCTCGTCCGAACCTGCCGTGCAGAACCCGCGCGGTGGCCCGGCGCCGAAGATCATCCACAAGGAGTCGAAGGCTGACCGCTTCCCGACACCCGAGCAGTTGGATCAACTGCCAGGCCGTCCTCGTGGTGAAAAACCGGCGTTGCTGACCCGCAACCGCTGATTTTCAACGCGCCATAAAAAATGCCCCGCATCCAAAGATGCGGGGCATTTTTGTGTGCGAGGCGAAAATTACTTCGCTTTCACACCTTCAAACGTCACGTACAACTCAACCGAGTTGGACGCTGGACCCAGGTCCATCTGCTTGCCGAAGTCCTGGCGATTGATGGTGGTGGTGCCTTCGAAGCCGGCACGGTAGCCGCCCCATGGATCCTTGCCTTCACCCAGGAACGTGGCCTTGACCACTACGGGCTTGGTCACGCCCAGCAGGGTCAGGTCGCCTGCTACGTCAGCAGTGACTTTGCCATCAGCATTCTTGCCGGTTGGCGTGACCTTGGTGGACACGAACTTGGCGTCGGCAAACTTGGCAACGTCCAGGAAGTCTTTGCTGGCGATGTGCTTGTCACGTTCGGCGTGGTTGGTGAACACGCTGGCGGTGCGCACGTTCACTTCGATCTTGGCGTCTTCAGGCTTGGCAGCGTCGAAGCTGAACTTGCCGTCCAGGTCCTTGAAGGTACCGGTGATGTAGCTGTAGCCCAAGTGGCTGATCTTGAAGTCGACGAAGGCGTGCTGGCCTTCTTTGTCGATCACGTAGTCAGCGGCCATCGCTGAACCGGCGGACAGCAGAGCAGAACCGATTGCCAGAGCGGCGAGTGTCTTTTTCAACATGCTTTCTATTCCTTGTGAGTCGAGGTTGAACATCAGGCTTTGCGCCCCAGCATTCGCAGGAGGGTCGCATCACGATCGATAAAGTGGTGTTTCAATGCAGCCACGCCGTGCAAACCGGCAAAGACCACCAACACCCAGGCAAGGTACAAGTGCACCACACCGGCGGTGTCTGCCTGGTCCGGTAGCCCGGAAACCACGGCAGGAATCTCAAACAGGCCAAACACCGGGATACCGACACCGTCTGCGGTGGAAATCAGGTAACCGGCAATCATCACGGCAAACAGCCCGAGATACAGGAACGCATGGCCAAACGCAGCGCCCAAACGGGTCAAACGACTGTAGCTGGCCAGCGGCGGTGGTGGCGGGCTGACCAAACGCCAGACGATGCGCACGAGCATGATGGCGAACAGCGTGATGCCGATGCTCTTGTGCAGGTCGGGCGCGTCTTTGCGCCAGGCGCTGTAGTAGTCGAGACCGACCATCCACAGGCCCAGCGCGAACAAACCAAACACCACCAGGGCCACGCCCCAGTGCAAAACCATGCTGACCCAACCATAGCGGGCCGGTGAATTACGTAGCTGCATGTCCCAAATCCCGTAAGAACTGTGCCCAAGACTAGCGATTTACCTATCGAATTAAAGCGGAAAATTTCGCTTTGAAATATCGAGAAATACGATCAAGAGGTTATGCACAGTACGTTAACAATGGATTAAGGACTATTCCTGAGAAACGTGACAGACCGTCCCGCGTTTACTGCCAATTCATCCGTAATGGGTTGTGGCACCGCCTGGCATTGCATAGGCTTGCGCGATTGTTACGCCTGCGCCGGCCGCAGGACCGCTTCGAGGAGATAACCGATGGGCTTGAATAACCAGTGGATGCAACGCGACCTCGCGGTGCTGTGGCATCCCTGCACCCAAATGAAAGATCACCAGCAACTGCCGCTGATCCCGATCAAGCGCGGTGAAGGCGTGTGGCTGGAAGACTTCGAAGGCAAGCGCTACCTCGATGCGGTCAGTTCCTGGTGGGTCAACGTATTCGGGCACGCCAACCCGCGCATCAATCAGCGCATCAAGGATCAGGTCGACCAACTGGAACACGTGATCCTCGCCGGTTTCAGCCACCAGCCGGTGATCGAGCTGTCCGAACGCCTGATCAAAATGACGCCCGAAGGCCTGACCCGCTGCTTCTACGCCGATAACGGTTCGTCGTGCATCGAAGTCGCGCTGAAGATGAGCTTTCACTATTGGCTCAACCGCGGCCTGCCGAACAAAAAGCGCTTCGTGACCCTGACCAACAGCTACCACGGCGAAACCATCGCCGCGATGTCGGTAGGCGATGTGCCGCTGTTCACCGAAACCTACAAGGCCTTGCTGCTGGACACCATCAAGGTGCCGAGCCCGGACTGCTACCTGCGCCCCGACGGCATGAGCTGGGAAGAACATTCCCGGAACATGTTCCTGGCCATGGAACAGACCCTCGCCGAAAACCACGACACCGTCGCCGCCGTGATCGTCGAACCGCTGATCCAGGGCGCTGGCGGCATGCGCATGTACCATCCGGTGTACCTCAAGCTGCTGCGCGAGGCCTGCGACCGCTACGGCGTGCACCTGATCCACGACGAAATCGCTGTGGGCTTCGGCCGTACCGGCACGATGTTCGCCTGTGAACAGGCCGGCATCCGTCCGGACTTCCTGTGCCTGTCCAAGGCCCTCACCGGTGGCTACCTGCCGTTGGCCGCCGTGGTCACCACCGACGATGTCTACGACGCCTTCTACGACGACTACCCGACCCTGCGCGCCTTCCTGCACTCCCACAGCTACACCGGCAACCCGCTGGCGTGCGCGGCGGCCCTGGCAACCCTGGATATTTTCGAAGAAGACAACGTCATCGAAAACAACAAGGCGCTGGCCCAGCGCATGGCCACCGCCACCGCGCACCTGGCGGACCACCCGCACGTCTCGGAAGTGCGCCAGACCGGCATGGTGCTGGCCATCGAGATGGTCCAGGACAAAGCCACCAAGACCGCCTACCCGTGGCAGGAACGCCGTGGCCTGAAGGTCTTCGAACATGCCCTGGAGCGCGGCGCGCTGTTGCGGCCGCTGGGCAGCGTGGTGTATTTCCTGCCGCCGTATGTGATCACGCCGGAGCAGATCGACTTTTTGGCTGAAGTGGCCAGTGAAGGCATCGATATCGCCACCAACGATAAAGTCAGTGTTGCGGTGCCGAAAGACTTCCACCCAGGCTTTCGTGATCCGGGCTGATAGCACCTACTTAAGTTTTCCAGAGAACAGAAATGAGACTGTCCCGCTTTTTCACCGATACCCCGCTGAGCCTTGGCGAGCACGAACTGCCCGAAGCCCAGGCCCACTACATCAGCCGTGTATTGCGCATGGGCGAAGGCGATGCCGTGCAACTGTTCGACGGCTCCGGCCAGGAGTTTTTGGGCACGTTGCTGGAGGTCGGTAAAAAACGCGTCAGCGTGCAGCTCACGCAAAGTCTCGCAGGCCAGAGCGAATCGCCGCTGCACATCCACCTCGGCCAGGGCTTGTCCCGGGGCGAGCGTATGGACTGGGCGATTCAGAAAGCCACCGAGCTGGGCGTGAATGAAATCACGCCGATCTTCAGCGACCGCTGCGAAGTGCGCCTCAAGGACGAGCGCGCCGACAAACGCCTGCTGCACTGGCGCCAGGTGGCGATCAGCGCGTGCGAGCAATGCGGGCGTTCGACGGTGCCGGTGATTCATCCGCCGCTGCTGCTGGCAGACTGGTTGAAGCAGGCCCAGGCGGAGTTGAAGCTGGTGCTGCACCCGGTGGCCGCGCCGATGATCAGCCATGCCAAGCCTGCCAGCCTGGCGTTTTTGATCGGGCCTGAAGGTGGCTTGACCGATAACGAAGTCGACACCGCCCAAAGCGCCGGCTTCCACGCCGCCCGCCTCGGCCCGCGCGTGCTGCGCACTGAGACGGCGCCAGTGGTGGCGCTGGCCGTCGCCCAGCAACTGTGGGGCGACTTCTAACCCCGCTGTGCAAACCCTAACCCGATGTGGGAGCGGGCTTGCTCGCGAATGCGGTGGATCAGTCAGCCTGTTTATCAACTGACACACCGCCTTCGCGAGCAAACCCGCTGCCACATTTTGGATTGGGTTGTCAGTCCACCGGGTCACTGACCGGCTTGGCAATAATCGCCTTCAACTCAGCCGTCATCGGGAATTGCAGGTTCAAGCCCTTGGGCGGGATCGGCTGCTCAAACCAGCGCTGGTAAATCCCGTTGATTTCCCCGGAGCGGTAAAGGTCAGCCAGCGTCTCGTTGACCACCGCCAGAAGCTGCGGGTCGTCCTTGCGCACCATGCAGCTGTAGATCTCCCGCGACTGCTCCTTGCCCACCACTACCCAGCGGTGCGGGTCGCGGGCCTTGGCGCGCTCGCCGTAGAGCAGCGCATCGTCCATGTAAAACGCCGCCGCGCGGCCGGTCTCGAGCATCTTGAAGGCTTCGCCGTGGTCCTTGGCACTGATCACCGACATATTGCTTTTGTGTTCGGCGTTGTAGTGCTTGAGGTACCGCTCATTGGTGGTGCCGGCGGTGGTCACCACGTTCTTGCCCTTGAGGTCGTCAAACCCGTGGATGCCGCTGTCCCTGGCGGTCAGCAACTGGCCCTTCACGTAGATAAACCCGTACGAAAACGCCACCTGTTTCTGGCGCTCGGCGGTCACCCCGGTGGAGCCGCATTCCAGGTCCACAGTGCCGTTCTGCACCAGCGGGATGCGGGTCTGGGACGTCACCAGGGTGTACTTCACGCCAAGGTCGGCCACGCCGATTTTCTGCTGGATGCGCTCGACGATCTTGCTCGCCAACTCCACTGAATAGCCCATGGGTTGGCCGCTGTTGTCACCTACGTAGGAAAACGGCACAGACGCATCGCGATAACCCAGCGTGATGGACATGGCGCTGGCGATCTTGCCCAACGTGCCGTCCAGAGGTGCTTCAGTCGCCTGAGCCTGAGCGCCCAACAAAAGCCCCAGGGTGCAGCCGGTCAACAGGATTTTTTTCATTGTTATTCTCCGTTGGTGGTGTGACGAATCAAGCCGCGCGGGGCGCCAGGCCCTGCATATCAATGGAAGGCGCATGCTCGCCGATCAGCTCGGCCAGCAGTTGGCCGCTGCCACAGGCCAAGGTGAAGCCGAGCGCACCGTGGCCAAGGTTCAGCCACAGATTGCGATAAGCACTCGCGCCAATCAGCGGCACACCGGTCGGCGTGGCCGGGCGCATGCCGGCCCATTCGACCGCCTGGGCGTAATCGCCGCCATGGGGAAAGGTCTCCAGCGCCTGGCGTTTGATCAGCGCCAGGCGCTTGGGCTCAAGGCGGGCGTCGAAACCGACAATATCCACCATGGCGGCGACTCGCAGCTGCTCGCCGATCCGCGCGTAGACGATCTTGCGGTCGTAGTCGGTGATGCTCACATTCGGCGCCTGGTGCTGCGCGCCAATCGGCACGCTCAGGCTGTAGCCTTTGAGCGGATACAGCGCAAGGGCCAGGCCCGGCAACGCTAACTCGGCGCTGCGATGCCCGGCAGCGATTACAAGCTGGTCCACCGGCATCATTTCATCGCCTAGATCGATGGCCTGCACCGCACCGTCGCCGTGACGTAGTCCCGTGACCTTGCGGCCAAGCAAAAACGAGCAGCGCCCGGAAGCCTCAAGCCGCGCGGCCAGTCGTTGGCAGAAGGCATGGCAATCTGCGACCTCTTCATTTGGCGTGTAAATACCGCCGACAAAACCATCCCCCACCAGCGCCGGCTCCAGGCGCGCGCACTCGGCGGCCGACAGCACCTGCTGTTGCAGAAAATCGGTGACCTTGCTGCGCGCAAGCTCAAAGGTGCCGGTCCTGCGAAAGGTCACCAGCTTGCCGTTGCGCCGCCAGTCGAAGCCGTCCAGGCGATCATCCTCGCGCCATTGCTGCAAGGTGGCCTGGCTCAAAGACGCCAGGCGCAGCAGGTGAGCGGCATTACGCTTGTTCACCGAACCCCGGCAGGCGCCCAGGAAGGATGCCATCCAGCGCCATTGCCGGGGATCGAGACGCGGGCGCAGGGTCAACGGCGAGTCCCCACGCAGCATCCAGCCCAGCGCTTGCAGGGGCACGCCGGCGTCGGCCAGCGGCGCGACATAGCGGTAAGACAGTTGCCCGCCGTTGGCAAAACTGGTTTCGCTGCCCAGGCTGTCGCGCGCGTCGATCACCGTGACCTCATGGCCCGCGCGCACCAAGGCGTATGCACTCGCCAGACCGATGACACCGCCGCCGATGATGCAAACCCGCTTGGCCATTCCCCTCACCCACAATTGAATTGACAGGCCTCAAGCCTATGGGCAGGTGACAGGCCACCGACAATGAATAAAGATGGCTCACCTATAAACAAAGGTTATGGACGTGCCATGCGCTTGCGTCATATCGAAATCTTCCAGGCCATCCGCCAGACCGGCTCGGTCAGCGCCGCCGCGCAGTTGCTGCACGTCTCGCAACCGGCGGTGACCAAGGTGTTGCAGCACGCCGAGCTGCAACTGGGTTTCCCGCTGTTTCTGCGCGTGCGCGGCAAACTGCAGCCCACCCCGGAAGCCCTGGCGCTGGAACGCGAAGTCGAGAAAGTCACCGAGAGCCTGCAAGGTGTGCGGCGGCTGGCCAAGAGCTTGCGCCGCGAACCGGGCCAAAGTGTGCGCATTGGCGCGATCCCTGCCCTGGCATTGTCACTGCTGCCGCCTTCGATTCTGGAGTGGAAGCGCGCCTACCCGGACATCGCCTGCGAGCTGTCCAGCGACCACAGCCGTGAGCTGGTGCAGAAGCTGTTGATGCGTGAGATCGACCTGGCGCTGACGCTCAACTTCTCCGGCCATCCGGGTTTAACCACACAAGTGTTGGCCAACGGGGTGCTGGTGGCGTTGGCTTCCAAGGGTTACTGGCCTGAGGCCGAGATGAGCAAACCGTTGCCACTGGCTGACCTGGCGGGTGCGCCGTTGATTGGCCTGTCCAGTGCCGACCCCTTGGCGGCAAAGCTCGACAGCTACCTGGAAAACGTCGACCCGCCGCCACGAGTGACCATTTCTGTCCAGACTTATTCCCTGGCCCGGGCCATGGTGGAGTCCGGCGCCGGCCTGACCGTGATCGATCCCTTCACCGCCCTCGGCGCATCGACGGCCACCACCTGCATCCGCACGCTCACCCCGCCGCTGCCGATCACCCTGTACGCGCTGACCCGCGCCGATGAGCCGCCGCCGCATATGCTGGCCAGCCTGCTGCAGATTTTCGGCAAGCGCGCCCGTGAACGGCTAGAACGCTTGTGATAACACCACCCAACCAGTGTGGGAGCGGGCTTGCTCGCGAATGCGGTGTGTCATTCAACGCATCCAGCGACTGATACACCGCATTCGCGAGCAAGCCCGCTCCCACCCAAGCCCGCTCCCACAGTTTTTGCCCGCGTCGCCTGTTAGAGCACGTAATGCATGATCGCCACAAAATGCAGCAGGCTGCCGCCGATCACGAACAAGTGCCAGATGCCATGGGAGTGGCGCAGGCGATCTTCCAAGGCAAAAAAGATAATCCCGACGGTGTACAACACCCCGCCCGAAGCCAGCCATACAAACCCCGCCGTGCCCAACGCGGCAATCAGCGGCTTGACCGCCACCAGCACGATCCAGCCCATCACCGCGTAAATCACAATCGACAGGATGCGCGCCTCGGAGCGCGGCTTGATCTCCTGCAGGATGCCGATCACCGCCAGCCCCCACACGATTCCGAACAGTGTCCAACCCCACGGCCCGCGCAGCGTCACCAGGCAAAACGGCGTGTAGCTGCCCGCGATCAACAGGTAGATCGAAAAGTGGTCGACCTTCTGCATGATCTCTTTTCGTCGCCCGCGCACGCTGTGGTACACGGTGGACGCGCTGTACAGCACCAGCAGCGTAAAACCATAAATCGCCACGCTGACAATCTTCCAGGGGCTGCCGTCCAGGCTTGCCACCACCAACATCCACACTGCGCCTACAAAAGCTGCAACCGCCCCGGCCAAATGGCTCCAGGCGTTAAATCGTTCCCCGTGATACATGTGTCACTCACCTCGCATAACGGTTACCACCTTGAGCATTCTGACGCCACCCTACCCATATCAGGTAACACCCTTTCTTCATTTGCCCAAATACCCACGTCCATAGATGATTCGCTTCATCCTGTGGGCGCTGGCTTGCCTGCGATAAGGGCCTAACATTCAACCTCTCTTTCGACTGTTACGCCGCAATCGCAGGCAAGCCAGCGCCCACGTAAAAGCGTCCTATCGGTAATTGCCATGCCCGAGCTAGAACCCGCCCCGCCTCATCCCAGCCTATGGCAGCTGTTTTACAACTTTGCCATGGTCGGCCTGTTCGGCTTTGGCGGCGTGATGCCCTGGGCGCGGCAGATGATGGTCGACCGCCGTCGCTGGGTCAGCGAGCAAAGCTTCAATGAGCTGCTGACCACCGGCCAGTTCTTCCCCGGCCCGAATATCGCCAACGTTGGCATCATCTACGGGCGGCGCCTGCATGGCTTGCCCGGTGCGGTTGTGACCGTCTGTGGGCTGTACCTGTTCCCCTCGTTGATCACCGTGCTCGCCGGATTTGCCTATGCCAAGTGGTGGAGTCACGACGTGGTACAGCAGATCTTCGGCGCGGTGATGCCGATTGCCACGGGTTTGATGCTCGGCACCACGCTGCGCCTGCTCAAGGCCATGCCGCGCACGCTCGCCAACTACAGCG
Organism: Pseudomonas sp. R9.37; assembly: GCF_963878885.1. Lineage (NCBI taxonomy): Bacteria > Pseudomonadati > Pseudomonadota > Gammaproteobacteria > Pseudomonadales > Pseudomonadaceae > Pseudomonas > Pseudomonas sp. R9.37. The sequence goes on from NZ_CAWNZA010000011.1 coordinate 211,053, forward strand.
CCTTCGTGTTGACCTTCGTATTGATGGCCGTCTTTGTGTTGCCGCTGTGGATGGTCTTGCTGATCTGCATTCCCAGCTCCCTGGCCTTGAGCTTTATCGGTTCGAACAAGGTGGCCGGCTGATGCAAACCGTCCTGCTGCACCTGATGATCCAATGCGCGCTGTGGTCGTTGATGGCGATTGGCGGCAACACGGTGGCCATCGGCGATATCCATCGCTACACCGTGGTCGACATGCACTGGATCACCGACGCGCAATTTGTCGCCTTCTTCGCCCTGTCCCAGGCGTTGCCAGGGCCCAACGGCATGTTCCTGGTGTTCATCGGCCAACAGGCGGCGGGCTTGCCTGGCGCGCTGGTGGCGCTATTGGCCAAGCTGGTGCCCTGTTCGGTGCTGGCTTACCTGGGCGCCGGCTGGCTGGAACGGCACACCCGAACGCCGTGGGTGCAACGGGTTAAACGCAGCCTGCTGCCGATCTCCATCGGCCTGATCCTCGCCTCGACCTACATCCTGATGAACAGCCTGGAAAACAACGCGACCAGCCTGGTGCTGACCCTGGCCAGCGCCGCGGTGGTGTATTACACGCGGCTCAACGCGATCTGGCTGATCATCTGCGGCGTGCTGCTGGGCCTGGGCAGTGCATGGCTGGGAGTGAACTGGTTTTAGGGGCACAATCGAGGGCATTCGACTAAGAGCCACGGCCATGCTGATCGACGAAGAATTCACCCTCAAGAAGCTCGAGATCTTCCTGGCGTTCATGCGCACCGGCAACCTGGCCCGCGCCGCTGCCGAGTTGCAAACCAGCAACGTCAGCGTGCACCGCGCCATCCACTCGCTGGAAAACGCGCTGCGCTGCCCGCTGTTCAAACACGAAGGGCGCAACCTCACCCCGCTGGAAAGCGCCTACGTGCTGGAAGAGCGCGCGCAAAAGCTGGTGGCCGACGTGGTCGACAGCGTGCGCCTGACCCGCGAAGCTGCGGGGTTCTCGGCTGAGCGCTTCAAGCTCGGCTCGCTGTATTCGCTGACGGTCAAAACCGTACCGCAGTTGATCATGGGCCTGAAAATCAGGCGCAGCGAACTCAATATCGACCTGATCCTGGGCTCCAACTTCGACCTGCTCTACAAGCTCAAGAACATGGAAGTCGACGCGATCCTGATCTCCCTCGACGAACGCGCCAACGACCCGGACTGCGAACAGATCGCGCTGTTCACCGACGACATCTTCCTCGCCACCCCGGCCGACTCACCCTTCGATCGCGAGCAGGAAATCGACCTGGCCGATGTGCGCGACGCAACCTTCATCACCCTCACCCAAGGCTTCGCCACGCACCAGGATGGCAACCGGGTGTTCAAGCAGGCGGGGTTTGAGCCGAAGGTGGCGATGCAGGTCAATGACATCTTCACGCTGTTGAGCATGGTCAGTTCGGGCGTGGGTTATGCACTGCTGCCGGGGCGGATTGCGGCGGTGTATGAGAACCGTGTGAAGCTGATACCCCTGCAATCACGCTACCGCTTGCAGCAGCACATTGGCGTGGTGTTTTTGAAGGCCAAGGAGCGTGATCCGAATTTGCTGGCGTTGTTGGCGGAGTGTCGGATGTATGCCAACCGCCAGGTGCCAACCTGACAAACCGCTTTCGCGAGCAAGCCCGCTCCCACATTTGAAATGCATTCCAAATGTGGGAGCGGGCTTGCTCGCGAAGAGGCCAGACCAATCAACTTGAATTACGGGGTTAGCCAACGATCCCGCGCACAATGAAGTACAACAACGAAGGCCCAAGCAAACACCCCAGCCCGGTATGGAAAGTAGCCGTCAACGCCCCATACGGCACCAACCGCCGATCCGTCGCCGCCAACCCCGCCGTGACCCCACTCACCGTGCCGGCCAGCCCACCAAACACCATCGCCGAGCGCGGGTTATCCAGGCCCATCCAGCGCGCCGCCACCGGCGTGCCGACCATCACCAGAATCGCCTTGATCAGCCCCGTGGCAATCGACAGCGCCATCACATCCGAGGTCGCGCCAATCGCCGCACCGGTCACAGGGCCAACGATGTAGGTCACGGCGCCCGCGCCGATGGTGGTCATGCTGATCGCATCGCGATAGCCAAACGCCCAGGCCATGCTCGCGCCGACAATAAACGGCAGGATGGTGCCGAGCAGCAACGCAATCACACCGATCAGCCCGGCTTTGCGCGCTTCGGTGGCTTGCACTTCAAACGCGGTGGCAACAATGGCGAAATCGCGCAGCATCGCGCCGCCCATCAAGCCGATGCCGGAGAACAGCGCCATGTCCGCCAGGCCTTTTTGCCCGCCGGTGAGCGTGCCGCCGACCCAGGCCAACACCAGCCCGATCACGATGGCAATCGCCGAGCCATGAACGCGCCCGAACGTCAGGCGCTTGGACAGCACCACGGAAACCCACATCACCACACCGACAAAGGCAAACGCGGTGACCAGGCTGTTATTTTCCAAACCTTTTTCGATCAGAGGCCACATATCAGCGACCTCCCGCAGCAGCGATCAGCGGCTCTTCGGCGGGCAAGGGTTCGCCCTTGTGCGTGCGGCTGATCAGCGCAATGGTGCAGCCGCAGACCACCACCGAACCGATGGCCGCCAGCACCGCGACCGGGCCGCCGTGCAGCGCGGTCACGACGTTTTGTTGCGCGGCCATCGCCACCACCACCGGGATGTACATGGCGCCCCAAAAGCCCACGCCCATTTCGCAGTCTTTGGTCATGCCACCGTGTTTTTGCATCCACAAGCGCGCGCAGATCAGCAGGATCATGGCGATCCCGACTCCGCCCACATTGGATTTGACGCCCAGCAACACGCCGAGCATGTCGCCGAGGATCACACCCGCCAACATGCAGATCGCCAACAAGGCCACACCATAAATAATCATCGTTGTTGTCCTCAAAGTGCTTCATCGAAATTGTTGTTTTTGTGCTTCGAAAGCCTTGGGTGGTGCTTTATCGGTGGCGGCGCTCCTCCTCTTGCAGCAGGGCCTGCAAGGTGTCCGGGCGCGCGCCTTCGCAGGCGATCACCGTGCCCTGCTCGAACACGCGGCGTGACAGGCCAGTGAGCACCGCGCCCGGCGGCAGCTCGATTTGCAGGCGCACGCCACGCTCGTAGGCGCTTTGCACGGTGCCGCGCCAATCGACGATGCGGCACATGTTGAAGGCCAGGTCGTCGCGCAGTTGCTCGGGGTTGTGAATCGGCCGCGCGCGGGTGCTGCTCAGGTAAGTAATGCGCGGCGCCTTGAGCGCAACGAATGCTTGCGCCAGCGCCTGGGCAGGCGCCTCCAGCAGCGCGCAATGGGACGGCACGCTGACGGCCAGGCGCTTGGCGACGCCGTTGCCCTTGATGCGCGCCGCGACGCGCTTCATCGCTTCATCGCTGCCAGCAATGACGGTTTGGTTGTCGGCGTTGATGTTGGCCAGGTACACCGGCGTTTGCGGGCTGTGGATTTCGCTCAGTATTTTTTCGACTGTGGATAACTCAGGGCCGATGATTGCGGTCATCCCGTAGCCTTGGGGATAAGCGTGTTGCATCAGCTCGCCGCGCAGGCTGACCAGTTTTACCGCGTCGGCAAACCCCAGGGCGCCCGCGATAACGGCCGCCGGGTAGGCACCGATGGACAGGCCCGCCACATAATCGGGCGCGTGTTGCAGCTGACGGGCATGGGCCACGCCGACAATCAGCAGGCACAGTTGAACAGCGCGCGTACTCGCCAAGGCTTGCGCCGAATCGAGCAGGCGAACGTCTTCACCCAAGGCATCACTGGCTTCTTCCAGAACGTCGGCCGCCAGCGCGCGAAGCATGCCCGTACGCTGGGCGCCCTGCCCCGGAAACACCAGAAGGCTGCTCATGCCACGGCCTGCCACGGGTCGAGCACAAGGTGCGCGCCGCTGCAGGTTTTGAGCAGCACACGGCGTGAACCACCCGACCATTCGCGTAAGGCGACGGCGCCAAACGGGGTTTGCAGTTGCAGGTCCACGGCGCATGGCGCGGTGTCCAGAATCGCCAGCAAGTCCTCGGCATCACCGCGCTCCAGCCGCTGGGGCGTGCGCAGGATCAAATCCAGGTCGCTCTGCGCATGCAGCGCTTCAATTCCGCTGGCCAACTCGAAACCTGCGCTGCCGGTGACGCCCCACGCCTGCTGCGCTAACACGGGTCGTAGTAGATCGAGCGCGCGCAACGCCGGTAAATCCCGTGATGAGGTCACAGCGCACAGTGCCTCGGGCACTACTCGCCGCTGCACCGCCGCGATGGGCATCACCGTCGCAAACCGCTGCTCACGCAAACGCCCGCGCACGCCGACGGCCACCTGGCCCGGCTCGGCGATGGCGCGACGCACCACCACCGGATGGCCGGCGTTGATCGCCTCCACCACCCAAGCCGGCGCGTCGGCGGGCAGATGCGCCGGGGCCATACCCCAAAGCAAATCGTGAGCGTTCACCATTGCTCCCGCAGCAGTTGGCGTACGTGGCTGGAGGCGGCACGGTGGGTGGCGCCCAGGCGTCCTTTTAAATCGGGGCCCGCGACATCGTTGATGGCGTGCAGCAGGCAATCACTGACGCGCACCACATCGTCCGCCGTAGGGTGTTCAATTTGGCTGACCGACAGCGTCTCCCAGAGCAAACCAAGGCTGGCATAACTGTCGATGTCGTAGGCCATCGGCGGCACGCTGGCGGCCAGGGCTTCCAGCTCTTCGACACTGCGCAGGGTCACCCGCGCCGCCGAGGCCTTGCCCATCGCATGCACCATCACGCCGGGGTCGCGCAGAGCAATCAGGCGGTTGGCCTGGTAGCCGTGGGCGAGGAACGCGCCGGACATGGCCTTGCCCACCAGCAGCGCAATCACCGGGTGGCCGGCCAACCGCGCGCGGGCGTAGCTGTCGGCGGCGGCGGCCAGGGCCTGATGGATGCCGAGGGCTTCTTCACGGCGCCCATAGGCTTGGCTGGGCACATCGACGATGGCGATGATCGGGCGCTTGTCACCGCGCGCGATGGCATCGTCCACGGCCTTGGCCAGGCCCCAGCCTTCGAGCAGGCCGACCTCACCATTGCGCGCCCGCGGGAAACGGTTGTGCGCGTCGGTGACCACGGCGATGAAGCGCACGGCTTGCTCACCCAATACGCCGTCGGCGACTTTCAGCGAGGCCGGCAAACCATCCACAGGTGTGGCGCCGGCACTCAATGCGTTGAACCACTGCAGGCCTCTCATGAGCGATCTCCTTGATACAGGTCGCGCACCGTCGCCGCGTCGATCTGCGGCGTAGCATCCAGCTCGGCCAGGCGCGCCAGGTAGAAATCGACCTGACGGCTGCGTTGTTGTGTGGGCAAGCCTTGTTGCAGCAGCTCGGTAACGGTCTGTTGGATCTGCGCCACATCGTCCGCCACGTAGCGGTCGGCCAAGCCGCTGTTGAAACGCTGCTCGCCGCCCGTGAGGCTCCAGATAAACGGGCGGTCGCGGGAGTCGTATTCGTCCAGCCCGGCTTCCTGCTCGATCACTTGCGGACCATTCAGGCCCAGGCGTGCTTCGCGGGTGACGACGAGGTAACTGCACAGCCCAGCGGCGATGGACATGCCGCCAAAGCAGCCGACACTGCCCGCCACCACGCCGATTACCGGCTGGTACTGGCGCAGGTCGACAATCGCCGCGTGGATATCGGCAATCGCCGCGAGGCCAAGGTTGGCTTCCTGCAGGCGCACGCCGCCGGTTTCCAGCAACAGCACCGCGCCGGTCGGGATGCCCTTGCGGTTGTCTTCGGCCGCCAATTCCAGCGCACCGGCCATTTTTGCGCCGCCGACTTCACCGAGGCTACCGCCCTGGAAGTTGCCTTCGATAGCGGCCACCACCACCGGCCTTCCGGCGATGCTGCCTTTGGCGATCACCACGCCGTCATCGGCCTGGGGCACCACGCCCTGGCGGCTGAGCCACGGCGACATCACGCGCTGGAAGGGGTCGATCAGTTCGCGATACGTGCCGGCGTCCAGCAAGGCCTTGGCCCGCTGCCGCGCACCGAGTTCCACGAAGCTGTGTTTGCTGAGCAAGTCAGTCATGGCCGATCTCCTCGAAGCCTTGCTCCAGGCGCAAACGCACCACGCCGGGCGTGGCGCCGAAGTCGTGGATATCAATCTTCAAAGCGGGTGGCGTGTGCTCCTGAAAGATCCGCTCGAACAGATGCTGCCAGCGTTGTTCGGCGCCATTCACCGAGGTCTGCACCTGGATGGTCAGCGTGCCGGGCGTGCCCGGCTCCAGCAGCACTTCCAGGTCGCCGGAGCCGACGCAACCCACCAGCGCACGGCCTTTGGGCGGCTGCCCGGCGGGGAATTCAAAGGATAAGGTTTCCATCAAAACGCTCCGTCGAGGCGGTCGATAAACAGGCAGGCGGCCAACAGGTCGGCGGCGCCGCCGGGGGAGGCATTCAGGGCCAGTAATTGGTCGTCGAGTTCGTGCAATTGGCGGCGACCGGTGAGGGTCGCGCTGCCGCCTGCGTCCAGTACGGCTTGAGCGCCGCGTTGCATGGCGTGCAAGCCTTCGGTGCCGGCGCGGTAGAGCACGCAGGTGTCGGCGAGGTTGGTCATGATGGCGAGCAAGGCGTCCAGGCGGGCGTTCTGTTCGCCAGCGTTTTGCTGGCGGCTCTTGTGCAGTTGCGGCAGGCCACGTTGCATCACGGACGGGAAGCCCAGTTGCGCTTCTTCACGGGCACCGCGTGCGCCGTAGCGTTGTGCAACCTGGGCGCCGTGGCTCATCGGCTGTGGGGCGTAGCGGTCGTTGAGCAGGGCCAACTTGGCCGCCGTCAGCGTGACGCTGCGTGGTTCCAGCGCCGCCCCAGCAGTGAGCAAACCGAGCGCCCAGATCGCGCCGCGATGGGTGTTCACGCCATTGGTGGTGGTGAGCATCGCCTGCTCGCCTTCACGGCCAATGCGCCCGAGGGCTTCGCGCAAGGGCAAACCGACTTCACCGAACTCAAGCGCGGCTTCCGCCATCTCCTTGAACATCGGCCACAGCGACAGCGCCGAAGCGTGCATCAGGCCCAGGTGCAAATCGCTGTGGGCGCCATTGCCGCGACGGTCCACCAAGGCGGGTTTGGGCGACAAGTCCGCCTCATCTATCAATGCGTCGACGGCCATGTCTGCCAAGCGATCAGCCAGGCTGAGTTCATGCAATTTGAGGGCGCGCATTTACCAGCTCCTGAATTTGGCGGGCGGGTTGTACAGGCCACCGGACCACTCCACCAAGTCGGCCACGCTCTTGGCGGCCAACAGCTCGCGGGTGGCGTCGGTGCGGCGGATGCCGAGGTCTTCGGGCAAGGCAATCAGGCCTTCGCGGCGCATGCGCGCGGTGTCCTTGGGGTTGTGGCGCAGGCCGATGGCGGTGACGCCAGCGACGGCGGCGATCATCGCCTGGCGCTCTTCCAGCGAACGCGCCTTGTACAGGTAGGCGATGCCTTCTTCGGTGAGCAAGTGGGTGACGTCGTCGCCGTAGATCATGATCGGCGCCAGCGGCATGCCGCTTTTGCGCGCCACTTCCACCGCGTCGAGGGTCTCGACAAAGGTCGGTTTGCCGCCCTCCTGAAAGGTTTCGACCATCTGCACCACGAGTTTTTTGCCGCGTTCGAGCAAGGCTTCCGGCGCGTCGTCGTGGCGCATATCCAGCCAGGCTGGCGTGCCATGCCGACGACCGCGTGGGTCGTGGCCCATGTTCGGCGCACCACCAAACCCGGCAAGGCGGCCACGGGTCACGGTGGAGGAATGCCCGTCGCCATCCACTTGCAGGGTGGCGCCGATAAACAGGTCCACCGCGTACTGGCCGGCGAGTTGGCAGAACATGCGGTTGGAGCGCATCGAGCCGTCGCGGCCGGTGAAGAACACATCCGGGCGGGCGGCAATGTAGTTCTCCATGCCCAGTTCGGTGCCGAAGCAATGCACGCTTTCCACCCAGCCGCTTTCGATGGCAGGGATCAAGGTTGGGTGCGGGTTGAGGGTCCAGTTGCGGCAGATTTTGCCTTTGAGGCCGAGGGACTCGCCGTAGGTCGGCAGGATCAATTCGATGGCGGCCGTATTGAAACCGATGCCGTGGTTGAGCGACTGCACATTGTGTTTTTCGTAGATGCCACGGATCGCCATCATCGCCATCAGCACATGCACCGGCTTGATATGGCGCGGGTCGCGGGTGAACAGCGGCTCGATGTAGAAAGGCTTGTCGGCCACCACCACAAAATCCACCCAGCTTGCGGGGATGTCGACGCGGGGCAAATCGGTGACGTCATCCACCAACTGGTTGACCTGCACGATGACGATGCCATCGCTGAATGCTGCCGGCTCGATCAACGCCGGGGTGTCTTCGGTGCTGGCACCGGTGTAAATGTTACCGGCGCGGTCGGCCATGAAACCGGCCGAGAGCACGACGTTGGGGATCAGGTCCACCACCAGCCGCGCATAGAGTTCGATGTAGGTGTGGATCGCGCCGATTTCCAGCAGGCCGTCTTCCAGCAACTGGCTGATGCGCAGGGATTGGGTGCCGGCAAAGGAGAAATCCAGCTTGCGCGCGATGCCCTTTTCAAACAGGTCCAAATGCTCGGAACGCCCGACGCTGGGCATGATCATGTGCAAATCGTGGAGCTTGGCCGGGTCGGCCTTGGCCAGGGAGCGCGAGAGGAAGTCGGCCTGCTTCTGGTTGTTGCCCTCCAGCACCACGCGGTCGCCGGGGAGGATCAGCGCTTCCAGCGCCTCGACGATTCTGTCACCGGGCAACACCGCCCCGTCTGCGTACTTTTTGACCAGCCCGAGGCGCCGCTGCTTCTCGTCGCGCCGCCGCGTCCAGCGCGAGTCGGGGGTGATGGTTGTAGTCATGGTCGCTCCACGGGGTTTGCTGTCGTGGGCTGTACCTTAGGAGTGAACGTGGGGGGTATCAATCAAGCCCGAAGGCGGATCGTTACGGCTGGAGTAATGGATCGTCAGCAATCGCTGAGCTAGGACCAAATGAAGATCAAAATGTGGGAGCGGGCTTGCTCGCGAATGCAGGGTGTCAGTCGGTACATAAGTAACTGACCCACCGCATTCGCGGGCAAGCCCGCTCCCACATTTGTTCGGTGGTGTTCAGGGAAATCGCATCATTGTCACCAACGGTCAGCCAACAAGTTTTCCACTTCATTCAGCAGTACTGTCGCACCATCCATCAACTGCCCCAGCAACGCCTCGTCCTCATCCATATACCCTTCATATTCCGCCAGGTTTCGGCGCTCATGACATAACGCCAGTAACCTCACCTGCACCCTGCTCACCTCGGCGGAGTGAATCAGACATTGAAAGACCAGATAGCGTTTGTCAGAACGATACCCTTGCAGGCGCAAGGCCGTAAGCGCGATGGCGTGGGCGGCGTTGTAGGCCAAGTCGAAACGACTGGCAAACGATAGCTGTGGGTTACCCGCATCCCTTAACCGATCCCGCGCCGAGCGCATCAGCCCATCACACTCCTTGCGATCCGGCGCCTCAGCCTTCAAGCCACCGCTACGTTGCAGGTTCTCCAGATTTGCCTTGCTGTCCATCCATGGATTCCAGGGGGTTGCCCCCGATCAGATTGATCTTGTCCTGCTGCACTACCCGCTGCACAAAACTGTTCCCGGCATTCCATTTGCCGATCCAGTCTTGAGGGGTGTAAAGCGTCGGATTGATGGTGCGGCCCAGTTGCTCTTCCAGCGGCATGAGCTGCTCCATGACTTCACTGTAGTTGAGGCTTTCGCCGATCAGCATCAGATCTATGTCACTGGATGAGTGCGCCTCACCCTTGGCGATTGAGCCGTAGATAAAGGCCCAAGTTATCTGCTCCGCGAACGGTGCCAATGCATTACGCAAGGGTTCGTCGAGGCTCAGGGTCTTGCGCACGATAGCCAACAACTCCGAGTAAATCGGGCATTGGGGGTTGGCTTGGTAGTGGGTCTGATTGCCTTGGCGCGTCATGCTCAAGATGCCCGCCAGCTGCAACCGCTCCAGCTCGCGGGTAAGGCTGCCCTTGCCCACCTGGGCCCAGCGCGCGATTTCATTGGTGAAGAAACTTTGATCGGGCTTGCCGAAAAGCAGGCCCAGCACTTTCTGCTGGGTGTTGGTGAAGAGTGCAGTACTGAGCGGCAAGGTTTGCATGGCAACGGCCAAAGAGTCCCAAAAAGGGAACGATAGGTCCCTTTTTGGGAACGATCAAGTTTTAAGGGGATGGGATATTGGAAATGTTCAATCAGCAAATACTGGATTCGAGCCGAATGAAGCTCAAAATGTGGGAGCGGGCTTGCTCGCGAATGCGGTGGGTCAGTTACACATTTACCGACTGACACCCTGCATTCGCGAGCAAGCCCGCTCCCACATTTGTTCGGTGGTGGTTGTTAGATAGCGGTCCCAAACAGGGACCGATTTAACCTTCCTGTGCAGGGCTGACTTGTTCCAGCGCTCTATCGACCAGCAACTGACTCAACTCGGCCATTTGCTGAATGCCGAGCATGATTGCGCGCTGGGAGGTGTCCAGGTTGAAGGCCAGATTGCAGGTCATGGCGTTAAGCGAGGACAAAGTTTCGCTGGCGTTGACCAGTAGAGCTTCGGTGTTTTGATCGGGGTTAACGGTGAAAATATTGGACGAGGACGAATTCGACATGATGTGCGGTTCCTAAACGAATCATTGAGGAACGCCTTTGAATCTAGGCGTCTTGAACGCCTAAACAGATTTCTCGGACTTGCACGTCCGTGTCACCGTTTTTTCGATGACGGGACGAAGACTAGCCGCCATGACTACCCACAACAAGTTCATGCACAGCCCGAAATCTTGCAGGAAAAATCCGAAGACTGGCCCGTCACAAAGCCATCATCACCTTGACCGTTCCAAGTCCCTCCAGCGCATAGCTGTGGTACTCATACACCCTCCCCTGAATAATCAGGTGCAGCGCGCCGCCTTCCTCACTCACTTGAACATCGGGCTCTTTGGTTTTCAGAAAAGGATGTGCAGATACTAATGCGGTGAGTATTTCCTGATCACTCCCCAAGTCCTCATGGACGTAGTACCTGTAGGAAAATCCTACGGTCGCACCGCCCTGGCCGTCTCGCGCACCATAGATCGAGGTGCCGTTACCCAAGGAATGCTTCAACACCACTTCATCCAGGACCGGTGTTCCCGGCGACAGGATCCAACCGCCCCCGATATAGATCAGGCAGACCACAAGCAGGCAATTACGCAGAAACGGTATGAGGCGCTTAGTGGCCTTGCGAAATTGCATATTCAATACCTTTTCTTATCCAATATTGGTCCCGTGGGTCATCACCAAAAGGCTCACCGCCCCACCATGTTCCAAAATCCGGAAGGGTGGTTTTTGCGGCGGTTTGAGCCACACCAGCAGCTCGCAACAACACATGCTCGGGAATGCCCAGCACCGTACCCGTAGCGCCGTAATTAAAGTTACCAAAAGCCTCATACTCGCGCCCTCGCCTCTTGTAGTTCCATGGGCCAGCAGCCCTGACCTGAGAATAAAACCAGGAATAGGCGAATGCCGAGCCCGGTTTGAGATGAGTACGTTTGCATCGAGATATCGCAATGTTTTCAAAAATTGAAACACCGGGCGGCATTAACGGTACGGCCATTTGCAGATCCTTGCAGGCAGTGAGGAGCGCAGAAGCTAGCCACTCCACTCAGGCCTGAAAACCCGCTTAATCCAAATGCAGAACTCGCCTACAGCAACTCCATCCCATTCCGACATGTGAGCGATCAACCCTCATCATTAGCAGATCCGAAATGGCGATAAGGTACGATCATCAACGACAATTTTTTGTCACGAAAACCCTAACGTTTGATTGAATTTGATAACACATCCACTGTTCGCGCCGAAAACGATAAAAAGCATAAGAGGCGACTGAGCGGTTTGCGCGATTGAACACAATTCAGTGTGGGAGCTGGCTTGCCTGCGATGGCGGTGGGTCAGTTGTTGATGCAGTGACTGACACTCCGCCATGGCAGGCAAGCCAGCTCCCACATTGGGGCTTCTCAAGGATTACGCTCAGGCGAGGCCGGACTCGACCAACAACGCTTCAAGCCCCATCAAATCCGGCACTTTCGCCACATGCTCGCCCACCTGCACCGCCGCCAGTTCCAGCGGGCACAGCGGCACGTCGACATAACTCAGCTGACTATCCAACTTGTACGAACGTGGAATCCCCTGAATCACCATCGCAATAAACTTCAACGTCGGCCGCCCGCCCAGCGCGTTCAGCACCACAATCCGCGAGCGCTCGCCGGTCACGCTGGCTTCACCGCACACGGCTTCAAAGCTGATCAGCGGCAATTGCCGATCGCGCCATGTCACTTGCCGCAGGTACCACGGCGGCGCGTCGCTGGCGGGTTCGCCGCGTTGGAAGTCGATCAGTTCGGCGATGGCGACGTTGGGCAGCACCAAGTGGCGGTCGGCCAGGGGCAGCAGCAGACCGGTGAGTTGGCTGGTGCGGTGGTCAAGCATGGGACTTGCTCCAGTAGGCGATGCTTTCCAGCAGCACCGACTCTTGGTACGGCTTGCCGAGGTAGTCGTTGACGCCGATGGCCATGGCGCGATCGCGGTGCTTCTGGCCGGTGCGTGAGGTGATCATGATGATCGGCAGGCGCATCAGCCGGGGATCGTTGCGCACCTGAATCGCCACTTCGAAGCCGTCCATGCGCGGCATTTCGATGTCGAGCAGCATCAGGTCCGGGGTGTGTTCTTCGAGCAGCGCGATGGCGTCGATGCCGTCTTTGGCGGTGAGCACGTTCATGCCGTTGCGCTCCAGCAGGCGGCTGGTGACTTTGCGCACGGTGACCGAGTCGTCCACCACCAGCACCAGCAGCGGGCGCTTTTTCAGCGGGTCGTTGAGGACCAGTGGCGCGTCCACCGACTGCGCCGGCAACGCTGGCTGGCGTGCACGGATGTGCGCGAGCAAGTCGATGATCAGCACCACACGGCCATCACCGAGGATGGTCGCGCCGGACAAACCCTGCACCCCGGCAAACTGCGGCCCCAGGCCCTTGACCACGATCTCGCGCGTACCGGCCATGGCGTCCACGTGCACCGCCACGCGTCGCTCGTTGCATTGCACCAGCAACACCGGCACTGGCTGGTATTGGCCGAGCAGTTTCGGCCGGGCGACGGTGTGCAGCAGGTCGCCGAGGTAGAACAACTCATAGCGCTGACCAGCGTATTCATAGCGCGGCGGGTCTTGCTGATAGTGCCCGGCCAGCTCGTGGGGCAGCACGCGCACCAGGCCTTCGATGGTGTTGAGCGGGATCGCATATTGGTCGTCCGCGCATTGCACCATCAGCGCGCGATTGACCGACACGGTAAACGGCAGGCGAATGCGAAAGTGCACGCCCGCACCCGGCGTCGAGTCGATGAACATCGAGCCACCGAGCTGGCGCACTTCTTCGTGCACCACGTCCATGCCCACGCCGCGCCCGGAAATCTGGGTGATTTTTTCGGCGGTGGAAAAGCCCGGCTGCAGGATAAACTGCAACACGTCGCGGTCGCTCATGTCTTGATCAGGTGCGAGCAGGCCGCGCTTGATCGCTTTGCGCCGCACCGCGTCCAGGGGCACACCGGCACCGTCATCGCGCATGTCGAAGACGATATCGCCGCCTTCGTGGGTCAGGTCCAGGCTGATCCGGCCCTTCTCGGGTTTACCGGCCAATACGCGCGCCTCGCGGGACTCCAGGCCATGGTCGACGGCATTGCGCAGCATATGCTCCAGCGGCGCCACCATGCGTTCCAGCACGTTGCGGTCCATCTCGCCTTCGGCATTGCCGACCACGAATTCAACGTCCTTGCCCAACTCCTCCGCCACCTGGCGCACGATGCGCTTGAGGCGCGGCAGCATGCGTTCGAACGGCACCATGCGCGTGCGCATCAGGCCTTCCTGCAACTCGGTGTTGATGCGCGCCTGTTGCTGCAACAGGTTGTGTGCATCCCCGTTGCGACGGTCGAGGGTTTCCTTGAGGTCCAGCAGGTCGGAGGCCGATTCGGACAGCGCACGCGACAACTGCTGCAGTTGCGAATGACGGTCCATTTCCAGCGGGTCGAACTCTTCATAACCCAGGCGCTCGGCCTCGGCCTGCTGACGACTGAGAATGCGGCCCTGGGTTTCGGTGTCGAGGCGGCGCAGTTGGTCACGCATGCGCTCGATGGTGGTTTCGACTTCGTTGAGCGCGATACGCGCGTCATTGACTTGCTGCTCGATACGGCCACGGAAGATCGAGGTTTCACCGGCTAGGTTGACCAGATCATCAAGCAAGTCGGCGGAAATTTTCACCATGTCGGCGCCGGGGTCCACCGCCGCGTCCGCCTTGCCGGCCGGCAAGGCTACGGGCGCCAGCGGCTCATCACCGGGGTGCACCAGGCTTCTGATGCGCTCGATGAGTTTATCCACCGACCCCACCGGCAAACCGCCCGCCACCGCGTCGATCATCTGCGCCAGGCGGTCATGGCAGCCTTGCAGCAAGGCGAACAGTTCCGGCGACGGCGCGAGCAAACCGGCAGACAAGCCTTCGTAGAGAAACTCCAGTTCATGGGCCAAATCGCCAATCGGCCCGATTTCGACCATGCGCGCGCCGCCCTTGAGGGTGTGCAAGTCGCGCAGCAAGGTTTCCACCTCCTGGCGATTGCTCGGCTCGGCCTGCCAACGCAGCAACGCGCTGCTTGAACTGTCGAGAATGTCGGCGGCTTCTTCGAGGAAGATATCCAGCAACTCGGGATCAGCCGCTGCGGTTTCAGGTTCTGTGGGCGCAGTGGCGGGCGCGTTGTTCTGGCGCAACGCGCGCAACTGAGCGATCAAATCACTGGAGTCGCTCAGGGGTTGGTGGTCTTGCAATTGATCGAGCTGCAAGGCCAGCCGCTCATGGCTGGCCATCAATACTTGGGACAGTTCGGTCGAGTAACTGTAGCGGCGGTCCACCAGGCCTTCGTACAGGCATTCCAGCTCATGGGCGAGGTCGCCAATCGGGCCGATTTCGGCCATGCGCGCGCCGCCCTTGAGGGTGTGCAGGTCACGCTGCAACGACGACAACGGCGCCGCGCTGTCCGGTTCCAGCAGCCAGCGTTTAAGCGACTGCCCGGCACTGTCGAGGATGTCCACTGCCTCTTCCAGGAAAATCTCGACGATCTCGTCGTCCATCGCCGTGTCCTGGCCCAACCGGGCCGTGGCGGCGCCCAGTTCTGAAATGCTCGGGGCGCGCCCGCCGTCGCTTTTGATCAGGCCGGTGGCGGACGGGTCGAGGGCTTCATCCAGCAGTTCGCGCAGGGCGTCTACCCGCGCCGGCGCCGGGTTGATTTCCTGGCCGGCCGCCAGCTGGTCGAGCATGTTGATCAGCGCTTCATGGGCCTGTTCGGCCTCATGGAAAAACCGTTCGCTGACCGCCAGGCTGCTCTCTTCCACAGCGCCATAGAGGTCGAGCAAGGCTTCGCAGAGTTCGTCGATGGCGTGCAGGTCGGCGAGGTGCGCGCCCTCGCCCAGGGTGGTCAATTCGTCCAGCAGCGCGGTCAGCTCCTGGCGTTCGCCGGGGTGTTGCTGCCAGCGGCGCAGCAGGCTTTCGGCGTCCAGCAGGATGTCCATGCCCTGGGCCAGGAAGTTGCTGATCAGTTGCGGGTCGCGCTTGATGCGCAGCCCGGTGTTGGGCGCGTCGAGCAAGGCTTGCAGCTGTTGGTCGAGCAGGCTTTGCGTGCGGCTGATCAAATCCGGCGCGCCCTTGATCGGCACCAGCGGATCACTGTCCAGCTGACGCAACCCGCGCTGGAACAGGCCTTCGGCTTCCAGCAGCAGTTCCACTTCATCCAGGTCCAGCGGCAGGCGGTGGGCCTTGTATTCGCGGGTCAGGTGATCGAGCGGTCGCGCCAGTTCGGCCATCGGCAACACGCCGGCCATGTAGGCGCTGCCCTTGAGGGTGTGCAGGGCACGTTGCAGTTCATCGCTGACTTGCAGCGGCACATGCTCGGCGGCCTGTTGCAGAAAGTGGTTGAGGCTTTCCAGGTGGCTCTGGGCTTCGTTGCGAAAGATCTCCAGCAACATCGGGTCATGGGGCTCTGCGACCGGTTGAGTGCCGCTGGCCAAGGCGTGGGCACGGGCCGCCAGGGCGTCGACTTCGTCGCGCTGGCGTTGGTCGTCGGCCGCAAAGTCGGCGATCAGCTCCGGCAGCAAGGCCACGGCTTCATCCAGCACGTGTTGCACCTCGGCGTCGAGCGCCACGCTGCGTTCGAGCACGCGGTTAAGCAGGTTTTCCACCGCCCAGGCCAGCTCGGCCAGTACCAGGGCGCGGACCATCCGGCCGCTGCCTTTGAGCGTGTGGAAGGCACGCCGCATCTCGCTTTGGGCGGTTTTATCCGCGCTGTTGGGCAAGTAGCGATGCAACACGTCGAGGACTTCGTCGGTTTCTTCGAGGAAGACTTCGCGCAGCTCATCGTCGATGGAGGCTTCACCGGCCGGCGGCGGCAGCAGGCTGCCGGGGCGGTGCTGGGCGGGTGGGTTCAGGCGCGACGTGGGGCTGGCCAATGCATCGAACTGGGACTGGCTCGGCGCGCTCTCGCTCGACAATGCCCCATCCGGCGCGACCAGCGCTTGGCGCCAAGGCTTTTCGACCGGCAGGTAGCCGAGTGCAGCCAGGCCTTGGGTGGCCAGCTCCAGCACGCGTTCGCCGGCGGCGTCGGGGTCCTGGAGCATGCGTTCCAGGTAGTATTCGAGGCTGCTGACCACGTCGGCGAAATGCGCCAGCTGCGCTTCGGGCGGCGGCGCAGCGCTGGTCATCAACTGTTCATCGACATAGTGGGTGCAACCACGCATCAAGCTCGCCGCGCGTGGCAGCGGAATCATCGCCAACGCGCCGCGCACCTGGCTGAGCAGCTCGGGCAGCGACTCCAGGCGCTGGCGGTCCCAATCGGCCTCAAGGCAATCGATCACCAGCTCTTTGGCCTGACGCAAGCATTGGCAGGATTCGCGGATCACCAATTGATGAATCTGGGTCAGGTCGGTGGTAGGCAGGCGGCTTTCTTCACGGCTTTCCGGCTCGACGGTGCCCACCATGCCCGCCAGCGTGGCCTCGACGTAGAGCAAGGCGCCGGCAACATCCATCAACACCGCGTCATTGGGTTCGCGCTGGCCCTGCACCAGGCTCAGCACCACCGCAAGCTGATCGATGATGACCTTACGCGGCTGGCCAAAGCCCAGCACCGCCAAGGTGTCGGCGATCTGGCGCAGTGGCGCCAGCAAGGCATCGAGGTCGTTGGTGTGTTGGCGGTCGCTGCGCACGAACAGGTCGAGGCGCTCCTTGACCCGCACCAGCTCCTCGCACAAGGCGCCGAGCACCGAGCCCATGGCATTGCGGTCAGGTCCAGCCAAACGTGCACGCTCGGCATCGACCACCGCGCTGTCGGGCAAGGCTTCATCCAGCCCGTAACGTTCCTTGAGGCTTTGCATGCGCGGCGTCGGCCGGGTGACCTTGGCCACGTAGAACAACAGGCTTTTAAGCAGCTCATCCGGCGCTGGCTGGTTGATGCCGCCGATGCCCTGGGCCAGCAGGCGCTTGAGTTGCTTGTCGCTGGCCTTGAGCAGGCTACGCAGCGCCGGGCTGTTGGCGATCACGCCGGTGAGCATGCCTTCGACCAGCGCCGAGGTGACTTGCCACAATGGCAGCAATGGCGCGCCCTGGCACAGCGCTTCGAGGCGCGCGAACACCCGCGCCATGTCTTCCAGGTTGCTGGGGCCGTGGTCTTCACGCAACAGCCCGGCCAGGGCCTGTTGCAGCAATTGATGCCACTGGCGCAGTTGCTCGTTAAGGTCCGGCAGCATGCGCTGGGCCAAGGCCTCGTCGGGCAACGGCGCAATCGACAACAGTTGCGGGCTGAACAGGCTGGTCTCCGACAGCAGGCTTTCACCACGCGCACTGCGCAGGTCGTTGAGCAGCGGCAACACCACCAATGGCAGGTCGCGGCGGGCGCTGTGCACGCGGTCGAGGTACAGCGGCAGTTGGCCGAGGGCCTGTTGCAGCAGGCGGATGCTTTCATCGCGCTGGCTGACGCGCTCGGCTTGCAGGGCCAGGGCCAGTGCTTCGATCTCTTCGGCCAGCAGCGCCGCGCCGTAGAACTCGACCATTTGCAGCGCGCCATGCACTTGGTGGATGCCGGCCAGGCACTCGGCAATGGCGTCGCTGTCGCGGGTTTCGACAAACGTGTCCAGCGCCGAACGGGCCTGTTTCAGGGTTTCGGCAATGTCGCCCTTGACCCATTCGAGGGCCACGTAGTCGTGCCGATCAACCATAACTGCTCCGCTTAGAATTCGTGAATTGCGTGTGTTGCCAAGATCTGAAGACCAATGAAGATCTAGTGTGGGAGCGGGCTTGCTCGCGAATGCGGAGGGTCAGCTAATAGATCAGGTGACTGATGCGCCGCATTCGCGAGCAAGCCCGCTCCCACATTTTGATTGCATTTCAATCATCCGCCGATCGTGCCGGTGGCAGGGTGAAACCTGACACCGATCGGCGCAACTGGCTGGCCATTTTTGCCAGGTTGCCGATGCTCTCCGCCGTGGCGGTCGAGCCCGATGACGTCTGCGTGGTGATCTGCTGGATCACGTTCATCGTCAGGGAAATCTGCCCGGCCGACGAGGTCTGTTGCTGCGCCGCGTTGGAAATACTCTGGATCAACGCTGCCAGGGTTTTCGACACGCCTTCGATCTCTTCCAGCGCCACCCCGGCGTCTTGCGCCAGCCGCGCGCCACGCACCACTTCGGTGGTGGTCTGTTCCATGGAAATAACCGCTTCATTGGTGTCGGTCTGGATCGCCCGCACCAGGGTTTCAATTTGGCGTGTGGCGGCGGATGAGCGCTCGGCCAACCGCTGCACTTCGTCGGCCACCACGGCAAACCCGCGCCCGGCATCACCGGCCATGCTCGCCTGAATCGCGGCGTTAAGGGCAAGGATGTTGGTCTGATCGGCAATGTCGTCGATCAGGCTGACGATGTCGCCAATCTCCTGGGACGACTCGCCCAGGCGTTTGATGCGCTTGGCGGTGTCCTGAATCTGCTCGCGAATGTTGTCCATGCCGTGGATGGTGTTGTGCACCACCTCATTGCCCTTGTTGGCGATTTCCACCGAGCGCTCCGCCACCGCCGAGGACTCGGCGGCGTTGGCCGACACCTGGTCGATGGATTGGGCCATCTGGTTGATCGCGGTAGAAGCCTCGGCGATTTGCTGGGCCTGATGCTCCGAGGCCTGGGCCAGGTGCATGGCGGTGGCCTGGGTTTCCTGCACCGCGCCGGCCACTTGCCCGGCTGTGAGGTTGATGGTCGCCACCAGATCGCGCAGCTGGTCCACGGAATAATTGATGGAGTCGGCGATGGTGCCGGTGAAGTCTTCGGTGACCGAGGCGGTCACCGTCAGGTCCCCATCGGCCAGGTCCTCGATTTCATCGAGCAGGCGCATGATCGCGTTCTGGTTGCGCTCGTTTTTCTCGGCGGTTTCATGCAGCTGGCGGTTGGTCTCGCGCACCATCACCAGGCCGATCAGAATGATCGAGGTCAGCGCCAGCAAGCCCAATACGTAGCCGCCGATGGTGTCGAAGCTGCGCCCGCTGGCGAGGTTTTCAAACCCGGTGGCCAGGTGCGAGGCTTCATCGAGCAGGGTTTGCGACAGGTTGAAAATATTGCTCGCCGAGGCGCGTACCTGGAACAGCTGCGGCGAGGTTTCGAGAATTTCATCCACGGAGCCGGAGACAAATTCAAACAGCTCGGCGATTTCCGCCAGCCGCGCACGGGCGTCGTGGTCTTCAACCTGAGCAATGCGCAGGCCGGCGTTGCCCTGGAGCATGCCGTTAAGCACTTGGCCAAAACGGTTGGCGTCGCGGCCAAAGGCATCGGCGGCCTGCACCGAAGTTTCGTCGCCGGCCAACACGGTGTTGACCGCGCCAAGGATGCGTTCGGCCAGCAATGATTGGCGCTGGGCCAACACCACCTGGCTGGCCGGGGCGCCGCGCTGCAGCAGAATGTCGACGACCTTTTCCGATTCCATCTGTAATTGCGGCACGGTTTCGGCAAGGGTCGCGGCCACTTGGTGCAACGACAACACGGTCTGTTCGCTGGCGAGGATCGCGTCGGTGTTTTTCAGCAGCGCTTCCCAGTCGGTCTGCACCGCGCGCATTTCGGCGCGTACCGCGTTGGGTGCAGCCGGCAGGCCAGTCTCGGTATCGCCTTTTTTCAGATAGCCCCAGCGCTGGGCGAAGTCGTTGCGTGCATCGCCCAGCAGCTTGAACGCGGCCGCCTTGCCGGCGGCGGCTTCGGTGGCGTTCTTGGCGATGCGCTGGGACAGCACGCGCAGCTCACCGGCGTGGCCGATGTACTGTTTGTCGTACGTGGACTGGGTATTGAGGTACGCGAAGTTGGCGAACAACAGCATGATGAACACGATCAGCGCGATAAACAGCACGATGATCTGCGAACGGCTGCGCGATGCGGCTTGCGGTTTGGGCGTGGTAGCGGTGGTCATGCGGCGACATCCATGAAGCCTGGGGCCTGGGCCAAAGCGAAGGGGCTGAAGACCTGCCACAGCTGGTCACTGTCGAACTGGCCCTGGATAAACGGCGCGGTGGGCGCGGTGCTCGCCAACAGTGCGTCCTGTGCGAAATGCTGCATGCCCACCACCTCGTCCACCAGCAGCCCGACAAACAAGTCGTTGAATTCCACCACCAGCACTCGCCGTTGCTTGCGGGCCCTGGACAGCCCGAGCTCAAGGAACCCGCCCAGGTCCATCACCGGCAGCAAACGCCCACGCAGGTTGGCCACGCCTTTGACCCAGGGCTTGACGCCGGGCATCAAGGTGCAGCGCGGTTCATGCAACACCTCGGCGACTTCGCCCATCGGCGCCACGTACCAATACGGCCCCAGGCGAAAACCGATCCCGCTCCAACGTTGCAGGCGGGTTTCCTGGGACGGCAGGTCGGCGGCCAGCAGGCGGCAGCGGCGGTCGATGTCCAGCAGCAGCTCGAAGGCGGTTTGTGACTCGGTCATGATGGCGTGCCGTCAGCCGGCCAACACCTTGTTCAGGGTGGCGATCAGGGTGTCTTCGTCCACGGGTTTGGTCAGGTAATCCTTGGCGCCCTGGCGTGCGCCCCAGATCTTGTCGGTTTCCTGATCCTTGGTGGTGATGATGATGATCGGGATGCCGTTGGTTTCCGGCTCCTTGGACAGCTGGCGGGTGGCCTGGAAGCCATTGAGGCCCGGCATCACGATGTCCATCAGCACGGCGTCGGGCTTTTCCTGACGGGCCAGGGCCACGCCGTCTGCGCCGTTTTCGGCTTTGAGGACCTGGTGGCCGTGCTTTTCCAGCATGCCGGTCAGTTTGTACATTTCGGTCGGCGAATCGTCGACGATCAGAACACGTGCCATGGTTTTCCCCACTACATTGGTGGACGCCGGCCCTTGTGAGGCGGTGTCAGTGTGCTTGTTCTACTGCGGCGAAGCCGGGCACGTAGGCCTTGATCGCGCTCAGCAGTTCTTCCTTGCTGAAAGGCTTGGTCAAAAACTGATCGACACCCACGATGCGCCCCTTGGCCTTGTCGAACAGGCCGTCCTTGGAGGACAACATGATCACCGGAATCGACTTGAACGCCGGGTTGTTCTTCACCAGCGCGCAGGTTTGATAGCCATCCAGGCGCGGCATCATGATGTCGACAAAGATAATGTGCGGGTGATGATCAACAATCCGGGCCAGTGCATCGAAACCGTCGATGGCCGTGATGACTTCGCACCCCACGTTCTTCAACAGGGTCTCGGCGGTGCGGCGGATCGTTTTCGAATCGTCGATCACCATCACTCTCAAGGCGTTGGAATGCTGTTCCATATCTGCTCTACCATCGCCACAGCGAATCGGTTTTCGGTGTGTACTGCCTGATGTTGCACAGGATGAGCGCTGCAAGCCTTGGAATTCAAGGGCTGCTGCACCGTGGGAGTCTTTTTAGCACAGTCTCCGGGCGCAATCTATCGAGCAACCGGCCAGGTGGTTTTTCCTTGACCCACAACAGCCGCAGCGCCACTCTGACGCCACTTTTATGCGCCCTAATTTGCTAGAGGAAATCCCCCATGAGCGTTCGCGTCGGCATTGTCATGGACCCTATTGCCAGCATTTCCTATAAAAAGGACAGTTCGCTGGCCATGCTCCTGGCCGCCCAGGCCCGCGGCTGGACGCTGTTCTATATGGAGCAGCCGGACCTTTACCAGGGCGACGGCGAGGCCCGCGCACGCATGCGCCCGCTGCAGGTGTTTGCCAACCCTGAAAAGTGGTTCGAGCTTGCGGATGAAATCGATAGCCCCTTGAGCGATCTGGACGTGATCTTGATGCGCAAGGACCCGCCGTTCGACATGGAATTCGTCTACTCCACTTACTTGCTGGAACAGGCCGAGCGGGCTGGTGTGCTGATCGTCAACAAGCCGCAAAGCCTGCGCGACTGCAATGAAAAGCTGTTCGCCACCCTGTTCCCACAGTGCACGCCGCCTACCGTAGTGAGCCGCCGCGCCGACGTGTTGCGTGAATTCGCCGCCAAGCACGGCGACGTGATCCTCAAGCCGCTGGACGGCATGGGCGGCACGTCGATCTTCCGCCACCGTGCCGGCGACCCTAACCTGTCGGTGATCCTGGAAACCCTGACCGCGCTGGGCACCCAGCAGATCATGGGCCAGGCTTACATTCCGGCGATCAAGGACGGCGACAAACGCATCCTGATGATCGACGGCGAGCCGGTGGATTATTGCTTGGCGCGCATCCCGGCCGCAGGCGAAACCCGTGGCAACCTGGCAGCCGGCGGTCGCGGTGAAGCGCGACCGCTGTCGGACAAAGACCGTTGGATCGCTTCTCAAGTCGGCCCAACGCTGCGCGAAAAAGGCCTGCTGTTCGTAGGACTGGACGTAATTGGTGAGAATCTCACCGAAATCAACGTCACCAGCCCGACCTGCATTCGCGAGATCGACAACGCATTTGGCACGAACATCGGCGAAATGTTGATGGCAGCCATCGAGCGCAAGCTGCAAGCCAAGTGACATAGAACAGCCGGACACACACCAACATTGCGTTATCATGCGGCACCTGTGAAACGCGCGATGTTGGTTTTTTTGTCATGACGCTCCCGCCCGATCTGCCCCCCGAACTCTCCCACAGCGGCGTGCGCCCGGCTGATCGGCTCGGATTTACCCTGTTTCTGGCAGCGCTGATCCACCTCGCCTTGTTACTCGGCCTGGGTTTCACCTTTGCCGAGCCCAAGCAGATCACCAAAACCCTGGAAATCACCCTCGCCACGTTCAAGAGCGAAAAAAAGCCCGAAAAGGCTGACTTTCTCGCCCAGGACAATCAGCAAGGCAGCGGCACGCTCGACAAAAAGGCCGTGCCCAAGACCACCGAAGTGGCACCGTTCCAGGACAACAAGGTGAATAAAGTCACCCCGCCGCCGACGCCCAAGCCTGAGGTCAAGCAGGCCGCGCCCAAGGCCGCCGTGACCACTGTTGCGCCGAAACCGCAAAAAGCCCCGACCCAGCGCGAGAAAACCAAGACCGAGCCACAGCCCGAGCCGGTCAAGCCGGCGCCGACCTTCGACAGCTCACAGCTCTCCGACCAGATCTCCAGCCTCGAAGCCGAACTGGCCAACGAACAACAGTTGTACGCCAAGCGCCCGCGCATCTATCGCCTGAACGCCGCCTCGACCATGCGCGACAAAGGCGCCTGGTATAAGGACGAATGGCGCAAGAAGGTCGAACGCATCGGCAACCTCAACTACCCGGACGAAGCCCGGCGCCAGCAGATCTATGGCAATTTGCGCTTACTGGTGTCGATCAACCGCGACGGTTCGTTATATGAAGTGCAGGTGCTGGAGTCGTCCGGCCAACCGTTGCTGGACCAGGCGGCTCAGCGCATCGTGCGCCTGGCCGCGCCTTTCGCACCGTTTACCGGCGACTTGAACGACATAGACCGCCTGGAAATCATCCGCACATGGAAGTTTGCCCGGGGTGATCGGCTTTCCAGTAACTGATCGTTCCTACACCCTGCCAAAGGCTGCGTGCCCGTGTGGCGAGCGGGCTTTTCGTGGCGAGCGGGCTTGCCCCGCGCTGGGCTGCGAAGCGGCCCCCAACAGGGCCACCGCGCGCTGCCTGAAAGACCACAGCGCCAGATTTCAAGGCCGCTTCGCGCCCCAACGCGAGGCAAGCCCGCTCGCCACAACAGCTCGCTCGCCACAACAAGCCTACCCGCCACGGCAAGCCCGCTTACCACAATTAGCGTCCGCCGCAGCTTGTCAGTTCGCCCCTCCGACGCCACACTAGCGGACATGAAAAATGTCAGCCCGACCTACCTCAAGCACCAATTCCTGATCGCCATGCCCCATATGGCCGACCCGAACTTTGCGCAAACCTTGACCTACATCGTCGAGCACACGGCCAATGGTGCCATGGGGTTGGTGGTGAACCGCCCGCAAGAGTTGAACCTGGCCGACATTCTTGAGCAACTGCGCCCCGAGATCGACCCGCCGGCGCGCTGCCAAAACGTACCGATCTACATCGGCGGGCCGGTGCAGACCGACCGCGGTTTTGTGCTGCACCCCACCGGGCCGAAGTTCCAGGCCACGGTCGACCTGGAAGGTGTGTCGTTGTCCACGTCCCAGGACGTGTTGTTCGCCATCGCCGACGGCGTGGGGCCTGAGCAAAGTGTGATCACCCTCGGCTACGCCGGCTGGGAAGCCGGGCAACTGGAAGCCGAACTGGCCAGCAATGCCTGGCTGACTTGCCCGTTCGACGCCGACATTCTATTCAACACCGCCAGCGAGCTGCGCCTGGAAGCGGCGGCAGCCAAGTTGCGGGTCAACCTCAACCTGCTGACCAGCCAGGCGGGGCACGCCTGATGGCCTTGCGCTTGCTCCTCGGTTTTGACTACGGCACCAAACAGATCGGCGTAGCGGTCGGCCAGGTGATTACCGGCCAGGCCCGCGAGTTGTGCACCTTGAAGGCCCAGAACGGCGTGCCGGACTGGAACCAGGTCGAGGCCCTGATCAAGGAGTGGAAACCCGACGCCGTCGTGGTCGGCCTGCCCTTGAACATGGACGGCACCCCCAGCGACATGTGCCTGCGCGCCGAAAAGTTCGCCCGCCGCCTCAATGGCCGCTACAACCTGCCCTTCTATACCCACGACGAGCGCCTGACCACCTTTGAAGCCAAGGGTGAGCGCCGTGACCGTGGCGGGCAGAAAGGCAGCTACCGCGACAACCCGGTGGACGCCATCGCGGCCGCCCTGCTGTTGCAGGGTTGGCTGGATGAAAACACCGCTTTATTTGAATCCTGACTGACGCGGCTTGCCGCGTCTTTTTACGTTTGAGCCCGGACCTTGCCTGCGCGAGGCCTTGAAGGAGCCACCATGAGCCTGCCCAATCCCGCCGACCTGATCAGCCAGATGGCGATTCGCCTCAAGGCGCACCTGCAACACCGTGCCATCAGCGAACCGCGCTTCATCGGCATTCGCACCGGTGGTGTGTGGGTGGCCCAAGCGTTGCTGGAGGAGCTGGGCAGCGATTCGCCGCTGGGCACGCTGGACGTGTCTTTCTACCGCGACGACTTCAGCCAGAACGGCCTGCACCCGCAGGTGCGCCCTTCGGCCCTGCCGTTCGAGATCGAAGGCCAGCACCTGGTGCTGATCGACGACGTACTGATGAGCGGCCGCACCATTCGCGCCGCCATGAACGAGTTGTTCGATTACGGCCGCCCGGCCAGCGTGACGCTGGTGTGCCTGCTCGACCTGGACGCTGGCGAATTGCCGATCAGCCCGGATGTGGTCGGTGCCACCCTGTCCCTGGAGGCCCACCAGCGGGTAAAATTGTCCGGTCCCACGCCGCTCGAACTCGAACTGCAAGACCTTGCCCTTTAAACCGCCTTGTACAGAGTCCCCGCGATGACGCCTCTAGATGCCAAGCGCCCGCTGCAGCTCAATGCTCAGGGCCAGTTGCAACACTTCTTGTCCCTCGACGGTTTGCCCCGCGAACTGCTGACTGAAATCCTCGACACCGCCGACTCGTTCCTCGAAGTCGGTGGCCGCGCGGTGAAGAAGGTCCCGCTGCTGCGCGGCAAGACCATCTGCAATGTGTTCTTCGAGAACTCCACCCGCACCCGCACCACCTTTGAACTGGCGGCCCAGCGACTCTCGGCCGACGTGATCACACTGAACGTGTCGACCTCGTCGGCGAGCAAGGGCGAGACCCTGCTCGACACCCTGCGCAACCTCGAAGCCATGGCCGCCGACATGTTCGTGGTGCGCCACGGCGACTCCGGCGCCGCACACTTCATCGCCGAGCATGTGTGCCCGAACGTGGCAATCATCAACGGCGGCGACGGCCGTCACGCGCACCCGACCCAAGGCATGCTCGACATGCTGACGATCCGTCGGCACAAGGGCGGTTTTGAAAACCTCTCGGTGGCCATCGTCGGCGACATCCTGCACTCGCGGGTCGCGCGCTCGAACATGCTGGCCCTCAAAGCCCTGGGTTGCCCGGACATCCGCGTGATCGCGCCGAAAACCCTGCTGCCGATCGGTATCGAGCAGTACGGCGTCAAGGTCTACACCGACATGACCGCAGGCCTCAAGGACGTTGACGTGGTGATCATGCTGCGCCTGCAACGCGAGCGCATGGCCGGCGGCCTGCTGCCGAGCGAAGGTGAGTTCTACCGCCTGTTCGGCCTGACCACCGCGCGGCTGGCCGGCGCCAAGCCGGATGCCATCGTGATGCACCCAGGGCCGATCAACCGTGGGGTTGAAATTGAGTCGGCGGTGGCCGACGGCAGCCAATCGGTGATCCTCAATCAAGTGACCTACGGCATCGCCGTGCGCATGGCGGTGTTGTCCATGGCCATGAGCGGGCAAACCGCGCAACGTCAATTCGAGCAGGAGAACGCCCAGTGAAGCTCAGCATTCTCGGCGCCCGAGTCATCGATCCGGCCAGCGGCCTGGATCAAGTTACCGATCTTCACCTGGAAGCCGGCAAGATCCTCGCCATTGGCGCTGCGCCTGCGGGCTTCAACGCCAGCGAGACGATCGACGCCAAAGGCCTGGTGGCCGCGCCTGGTTTGGTCGACCTGAACGTCGCCCTGCGCGAACCGGGTTACAGCCGCAAAGGCACCATCGCCAGTGAAACCCGCGCTGCCGCTGCCGGTGGCGTCACCAGCCTGTGCTGCCCGCCGCACACCAAGCCAATCCTGGACACCTCGGCGGTGACCGAGCTGATCCTGGACCGCGCCCGCGAAGCCGGCAATTGCAAAGTGTTCCCCATTGGCGCGCTGAGCAAAGGCCTGGAAGGCGAACAACTCGCCGAGCTGATCGCCCTGCGCGACGCCGGTTGCGTGGCATTCGGCAACGGGCTGGAAAGTTTTCGCAGCACGCGCACGCTGTGCCGCGCCCTGGAATACGCGGCCACCTTCGACCTGACGGTGATCTTCCACTCCCAGGACCGCGACCTGGCCGAAGGCGGCCTGGCCCATGAAGGCGCCGTCGCCAGTTTCCTCGGCCTGCCGGGCATCCCGGAAACCGCTGAAACCGTGGCCCTGGCCCGTGATCTGCTGCTGGTGGAGCAAAGTGGCGTGCGTGCGCACTTCAGCCAGTTGACCAGCGCGCGCGGCGTGGCCCTGATCGCCCAGGCACAAGCGCGCGGCCTGCCGGTGACGGCGGACGTGGCGTTGTACCAGCTGATTTTGACCGATGAAGCGCTGATCGATTTCTCCAGCCTCTATCACGTGCAGCCGCCGCTGCGCACGCTGGCCGACCGCGACGGTTTGCGCGCGGCCGTGAAGTCGGGTGTGGTGTCGGCAATCTCCAGCCACCACCAACCCCATGAGCGTGATGCCAAGCTGGCGCCGTTTGGCGCGACCGAGCCGGGCATCAGCAGTGTCGAACTGTTGCTGCCGCTGGCGATGACCCTGGTGCAAGACGGTCTGCTCGACCTGCCAACGCTGTTGGCGCGCCTGAGTGCCGGCCCGGCTGAGGCCTTGCGGCTGCCGGCGGGCAAGGTGGCGGTGGGTTCGGCGGCGGACTTGGTGCTGTTTGATCCGACCAGCTCCACGGTTGCCGGGGAACACTGGCTGTCCAAGGGCGAAAACTGCCCGTTCATCGGCCATAGCCTGCCGGCGACGGTGCGGTACACCTTGGTGGATGGGCGGATCAGCTACCAGGCCTGATAGATCGCAAAATCTAAAGTGGCCACCGTGGGAGCTGGCTTGCCTGCGATGCAGGCACCTCGGTCTTTCAGCCAGACCGAGGTGATGCTATCGCGGGCAAGCCCTGCTCCCACATTGCCCGTGCTCGCATTGAATGTATGCGCGCTTATCGGCCGTTGTTGCGCTCGGCATTGCGGATCGAAACCTGCGTATTCAGCGTCCAGAAGTCATACAGCACGCCCAACAGGAACAAACCGCCGGTCAGCAGGTAGATCAGGCCGGTGATCCATTTCCCCTGATACATGCGGTGCAGCCCGAACACGCCCAGGAACGCCAACAGTACCCAGGCCACGTTGTATTCGATCGGCCCGGCGGTAAAACGCAGGTCTGCTTCACGGTCCATGGCGGGGATCAGGAACAAGTCGATCAGCCAGCCGATCCCGAAAAGTCCAAAGGTGAAAAACCAGATCGTCCCGGTCACCGGCTTGCCGTAATAGAAGCGGTGCGCCCCGGTAAAACCGAAAATCCACAGCAGGTAACCGATCACCTTGCTGTGGGTGTCCTGCTGCATCACATCCTGTCGATAGGTGTTCATGGAGTACCTCTTTTGCCTCGATAGATAAATTTTTTCATTTTCTTTGTGACTTTTTTACGGGCGCCCGACGCACGGCAAATGGTATCTTCCTTCCCGCAAAGCCTTATGCCACCTGACCTCTGCAGGACAATAGCGGCAATTCGTCGCGTTTTTCCTGAATTTGACCCCAGGGTTCAGTCGACAAACGGCCTTAGAACGACACAAAAAGCTGTTATAAAGTTGCGCGCAAACCAAAAAGAGCCACGCCTAATGCGACCATTTTTCAAGACATGGCTAACCATCTGCCTATTAATGCCACTGGCCGCCCACGCCACCAATCGTGAGCAACGTCTTCCTAACGTTAACGGTTTCACCCCTAAAGTTCACAGCACACCAGGCACCGCCAAGTCGGTAAAGCTGACCGTCAACCGCCCGACTCAAGTGAGCAAGGCCCACGGTAAAGCAACCGCCGGCCTGATGGCAGTCAACACCAAACAAAGCAGCAACGTCCTCAGCCGCGCGGTTAATGTGCTCGGTACACCTTATCGTTGGGGCGGCAGCAGCCCAAGTAAAGGGTTCGACTGCAGTGGTTTGGTGAAATATGCGTTTAATGACGTCAAAGCGGTGGATTTGCCACGCACGTCCAACGCCATGGCCGCCGGTCACGGGCTGAAGGTTGATCGTAAAGACCTGAAACCGGGCGACCTGTTGTTCTTCAAGCTCAAGAGCCGCCAGGTCAATCACGTTGCCATCTACCTGGGCAACGACCGCTTCATCCACGCACCGCGTCGTGGCAAGTCGGTAAGCATCGACACGCTGAAAAAGCCGTTCTGGGACAAGAACTACGTGATTGCCAAACGGGTTCTGCCGAAAGAGCAGAACAACAACCTGCGGGTTGTGCAGCGCTGATTTCAGTCTGATATGCGGTAACCAATGTGGGAGCGGGCTTGCTCGCGAATGCGTTAGATCGGTCAACCAAGCTGGTGACTGACACTGCGCATTCGCGGGCAAGCCCGCTCCCACATTTGATTTTCATTGCCCGCAAGACCTCAGATGTCCCCAGGCACCCTCGCCTGCCCCCGCGCATCTTCCCGGCTGATCAGCCCCTCGCTGACCAACGCCTTCAAGCTCATGTCCAACGTTTTCATCCCCAGCGCCCCACCGGTCTGGATCGCCGAGACCATCTGCGCCACTTTGTCTTCACGGATCAAGTTACGAATAGCCGGTGTCCCCAGCATGATCTCGTGAGCCGCCACCCGCCCGCCGCCGATTTTCTTGACCAGCACTTGCGACACCACTGCCTGCAACGATTCCGAGAGCATCGAGCGCACCATGGCCTTTTCCGCTGCCGGGAACACGTCCACCAGCCGGTCCACGCTCTTTGCGGCCGACGTGGTGTGCAGGGTGCCAAATACCAGGTGCCCGGTCTCAGCGGCGGTCAGCGCCAGGTGGATGGTCTCAAGGTCGCGCAATTCGCCCACCAGAATCACATCCGGGTCTTCACGCAGAGCCGAACGCAGCGCCGCCGAAAAGCTGTGGGTATCGCGGTGCACCTGGCGCTGGTTGATCAAGGCCATTTTCGGCCTGTGGATAAATTCGATGGGGTCTTCGAGGGTGAGGATGTGCTGGCGTCGATGCCCGTTGAGGTAGTCAATCATTGCTGCCAGCGTGGTGGACTTGCCCGACCCGGTCGGCCCGGTGACCAGCACCAGGCCGCGCGGCAGTTGCGCGATCCGCTGGAACACCGCCCCCAGCCCGAGGCTTTCAAGGCTCTGCACCTCGGCGGGAATGGTGCGAAACACCGCCCCCATGCCGCGGTCCTGCTGAAATACGTTCACCCGGAACCGCGCCACGCTCGGCAGTTCGAAGGCAAAATCGGTTTCAAGAGATGTTTTGAAATCCTTTTGTTGGTAGCTGTTGAGCAAAGGGCTCAATAAATCCGCAACTTGCGGGGGCGTGAGCACCGGGCCTTCCAGCGGCCAGACCTCGCCATCGACACGCAGCATCGGTGCCAGGCCGGCCGACAAATGCAGGTCGGAGGCGCCACGGCGCACGCTGGCCGTCAGCAATTCAGTGATATCCATAGGGCTTTCCATTTCCAGTAGAATGCCGCGGACTCCATATCCACGGGTGCATCTTGAATGTCGACGATAGCAGACAACATTGGCCTGGTTAGCGAGCGGATCCGTGCCGCGGCCCACGCCGTGCAACGTGACGAAAACAGCATCCACCTGCTGGCCGTGAGCAAGACCAAACCCGCGCAAGCCGTGCGCGAGGCCTACGCCGCCGGGATGCACGATTTTGGCGAGAACTACCTGCAGGAAGCCTTGGGCAAACAGGCGCAATTAACCGACCTGCCCTTGAGTTGGCACTTCATTGGCCCCATTCAATCGAACAAGACTCGTGCGATCGCCGAGAACTTCGCTTGGGTACATTCCGTGGACCGCTTGAAAATCGCTCAACGCCTGTCCGAACAACGCCCGGCCGACCTGCCGCCGCTGAACATCTGCATCCAGGTCAACGTCAGTGGCGAAGCCAGCAAATCCGGCTGTACGCCCGCAGATCTGCCGGCCCTGGCCCTTGCGATCAGCGCTTTGCCGCGCCTGAAACTGCGCGGCTTGATGGCGATCCCCGAGCCGACTGAAGATCGCGCCGCACAAGATGCGGCGTTCGCAGCGGTGAGAGACCTGCAAGCCAGCCTGAATCTGGCGCTGGACACACTTTCCATGGGCATGAGCCACGACCTCGAGTCGGCCATCGCCCAAGGCGCCACCTGGGTGCGGATCGGTACCGCCCTGTTTGGCGCCCGCGACTACGGCCAGCCGTGAAATGGCTGACTTTCCTCTGAATAAGGACCTGTCATGAGCAACACGCGTATTGCCTTTATCGGCGCCGGTAACATGGCGGCCAGCCTGATCGGCGGCCTGCGGGCCAAAGGCCTCGAAGCCTCCCAGATCCGCGCCAGCGACCCGGGCGCCGACACCCGCGCCCGCGTCAGCACCGAGCACGGCATTGAAACCTTTGCCGACAACGCCGAGGCGATCCAGGGCGTTGACGTGATCGTACTGGCGGTGAAACCGCAAGCCATGAAGGCCGTGTGCGAAAGCCTGCGCCCAAGCCTGCAGCCACACCAACTGGTGGTGTCGATCGCCGCCGGCATCACCTGCGCCAGCATGAACACCTGGCTCGGTGAACAGCCAATCGTGCGCTGCATGCCCAACACCCCGGCGCTGCTGCGCAAGGGCGTGAGTGGCCTGTACGCCACCGCCGAAGTGACGGCCGAGCAACGCGATCAGGCGCAAGAACTGTTGTCCGCCGTCGGCATCGCCGTGTGGCTGGAACAGGAACAGCAACTGGACGCGGTCACCGCCGTTTCCGGCAGCGGCCCGGCGTACTTCTTTCTGTTGATCGAAGCCATGACCGCCGCCGGCGTGAAACTGGGCCTGCCACACGAAGTGGCTGAGCAACTGGCTGAGCAAACCGCGCTGGGCGCCGCCAACATGGCCGTCGACAGCGACGTGGACGCCGCCGAACTGCGCCGCCGCGTAACGTCGCCGGGTGGCACTACGCAAGCGGCCATTGAATCGTTCCAGGCCGGTGGCTTTGAAGCCCTGGTGGAAAAAGCCCTGGGTGCTGCGGCACATCGTTCGGCCGAGATGGCCGAGCAACTGGGCAAATAGTCGTCCCCTGCAACTGGACCCGATAGGAAACAAACATGCTCGGAATCAATGACGCTGCCATTTTCATCATCCAGACCTTGGGCAGCCTGTACCTGCTGATCGTGCTGATGCGCTTTATCCTGCAATTGGTGCGGGCGAACTTCTACAACCCGCTCTGCCAGTTCGTGGTGAAAGCCACCCAACCGCTGCTCAAACCGCTGCGCCGCGTGATCCCAAGCCTGTTCGGCCTGGACATGTCATCGCTGGTGCTGGCGCTGCTGCTGCAGATTTTGCTGTTTGTGGTGATCCTGATGCTCAACGGCTACCAGGCCTTCACCCCGCTGCTGTTGCCATGGGGCCTGATCGGTATCTTCTCGCTGTTTTTGAAGATCATCTTCTGGTCGATGATCATCAGCGTGATCCTCTCGTGGGTTGCACCCGGCAGCCGTAGCCCTGGCGCGGAGCTGGTGGCCCAGATCACCGAGCCGGTGCTGGCGCCGTTCCGTCGGTTGATCCCGAACCTGGGCGGCCTGGATATCTCGCCGATCTTCGCGTTTATCGCGATCCAGCTGCTGCAAAGCTGGGTGATCCCGCGCCTGGCCTACTACGCGTTCATGCCCAAGGAGCTGTTTGGCCTGATTTGAAACGCGGATAAATTGTGGGAGCGGGCTTGCTCGCGAATGCGGTAGATCAGTCGATATTTTCGCTGACTGACACACCGCATTCGCGAGCAAGCCCGCTCCCACATTTTGTATCTGCGTACGGGCGCAGGCCTTTGCTTGCCGCTAGGTGCAGCGGTCTTTAGACTTACGCCTCATTTAAACGAGAGCAGGGTCGATGCCAGCTGCCTTCCCCCCCGATTCTGTTGGACTGGTCGTGCCCCAAGTGGCGCACTTCAGCGAACCGCTGGCCCTGGCCTGCGGCCGTTCGCTGCCGGCCTATGACCTGATCTACGAAACCTATGGCCAACTGAACGCCACGGCGAGCAACGCCGTGCTGATCTGCCATGCCTTGTCCGGCCATCATCACGCCGCCGGTTTCCACAGTGCCGACGAGCGCAAGCCCGGCTGGTGGGACAGCTGCATCGGCCCCGGCAAGCCCATCGACACCAACAAATTCTTTGTGGTCAGCCTGAACAATCTCGGCGGCTGCAACGGCTCCACCGGCCCGAGCAGCCTCAACCCGGAAACCGGCAAACCGTTCGGCGCGGATTTCCCGGTGCTGACCGTGGAAGACTGGGTGCACAGCCAGGCGCGCCTGGCTGACCTGCTGGGCATCGGCCAGTGGGCTGCAGTGATCGGCGGCAGCCTGGGCGGCATGCAAGCGCTGCAATGGACCATCTCCTACCCGGACCGCGTGCGCCATTGCCTGGCAATCGCTTCGGCGCCGAAACTGTCGGCGCAGAACATTGCTTTCAACGAAGTGGCGCGCCAGGCCATCCTCACCGACCCCGAGTTCCACGGCGGTTCGTTCCAGGAAGCGGGCGTGATCCCCAAGCGTGGCTTAATGCTCGCGCGCATGGTCGGGCACATCACTTACCTGTCCGATGACTCCATGGGCGAAAAATTCGGCCGTGGCCTCAAGAGCGAGAAGCTCAACTACGACTTCCACAGCGTCGAGTTCCAGGTTGAAAGCTACCTGCGCTATCAGGGCGAGGAGTTTTCCGGGCGTTTCGACGCCAACACCTACCTGCTGATGACCAAGGCGCTGGACTACTTCGACCCGGCCGCCAACTTCAACGACGACCTGGCGAAAACCTTTGAGGGTGCCAGCGCCAAGTTCTGCGTGATGTCGTTCACCACCGACTGGCGCTTCTCGCCGGCCCGCTCCCGTGAGCTGGTGGACGCGCTGATGGCCGCCAAGAAAGATGTCTGCTACCTGGAGATCGATGCTCCGCAAGGCCATGACGCCTTCCTGATTCCGATCCCGCGCTACCTGCAGGCTTTCAGCAATTACATGAACCGCATAACTCTGTGAGAACGCCATGAGAGCCGACCTGGAAATCATCCAAGACTGGATCCCCGCCGACAGCCGCGTGCTCGACCTCGGTTGCGGTGATGGCGAACTGCTGAGCTGGCTGCGCGACAACAAGCAAGTCACCGGCTACGGCCTGGAAAATGACCCGGACAACATTGCCCAATGCGTGGCCAAGGGCATCAACGTGATCGAGCAGGACTTGGACAAGGGCCTGGGCAACTTTGCCAGCAACAGCTTCGACATCGTGGTGATGACCCAGGCCCTGCAAGCCGTGCACTACCCGGACCGTATTCTCGACGAAATGCTGCGTGTGGGCCGCCAATGCATCATTACCTTCCCCAACTTCGGCCACTGGCGCTGCCGCTGGTACCTGGCCACCAAGGGCCGGATGCCGGTGTCGGACTTCCTGCCTTACACGTGGTACAACACCCCGAACATCCACTTCTGCACCTTCGAAGACTTCGAAGCCTTGTGCGGAGAGCGTGAGGCCAAAGTCATCAACCGCCTTGCCGTCGATCAACAGCATCGCCACGGCTGGGCGAGTAAGCTATGGCCCAATCTGTTGGGCGAAATCGGGATCTACCGCGTCAGCAGTCCTGGCCTCACGGACCATCAAATTGCCGTCTAACCATTTTCAAGGAGGACGAACATGAGTCGTTTGGCTGTATTTCTACTCACCGCATGCCTGGGCGTCAGCGCCATGGCGGCGGATGCCATCGATGGTAATCGCCAGAAAGAATTCGGCGATATCACGGTGCATTACAACACCCTGACCACGAGTTTCCTGACGCCGGAAATGGCTCAGGAAGCCGGGATCGTACGCAGCAAAGAGCTGGGCATGATCAATGTGTTCGTGAACAAGGGCGTCGAACCGATCGACGCAACCGTCACCGGCACGATCAAAGACCTGGGCGGCAAGAGCGAGATGCTCACGTTCAAGAAAATCATCCAGAACGGCTCCACGCTGTATGTCGCCCAGTACGCGGTGCCACAGCAGGAAACCAAGATTTTCACCATCAATGTTGAAACCGGCGGCAAAGCCCACGGTTTCCAATTCAACCAAGAACTGTTTCCGGCCGACTGATGAACCTCACACAACTCGTACTGGCCAGCCATAACGCCGGCAAACTCAAAGAGCTCCAGGCGATGCTCGGTGATTCTGTGCAACTGCGCTCGATCGGCGAGTTCAGCCAGGTCGAGCCGGAAGAAACCGGCCTGTCGTTTGTCGAAAACGCGATCCTCAAGGCCCGCAACGCCGCGCGTATCTCCGGTTTGCCTGCGCTGGCGGATGATTCGGGCCTGGCGGTGGACTTCCTGGGCGGAGCTCCTGGCATTTATTCGGCGCGGTATGCCGACGGCAAGGGCGACGCGGCCAACAACGCCAAGTTGCTGGACGCTCTCAAGGACGTGCCGGACGCGATGCGCGGTGCGCAGTTTGTCTGTGTGCTGGCGCTGGTGCGCCACGCCGACGACCCGCTGCCGATCCTCTGCGAAGGCCTGTGGCACGGGCGCATCCTGCATGCGGCCAGTGGCGAGCACGGGTTTGGCTACGATCCGCTGTTCTGGGTGCCGGAGCGTAATGTTTCCAGCGCCGAACTGAGCCCGGCCGACAAGAACCAGATCAGCCACCGCGCCCGCGCAATGGATTTGCTGCGCCAACGCCTGAGCCTGAAATGACCCAGAACACCTCCGCGCAGCCGCTGATCCACGGCGGCGCGCAAACGCCTCGGGCGGCCCTGCCGCACCTGCCGCCCTTGGCGCTGTACATCCACATTCCATGGTGCGTGCGCAAATGCCCGTATTGCGACTTCAACTCCCACACCGCCAGCAAAGTGCTGCCGGAAGAAGAGTACGTGGACGCGTTGCTGGCTGACCTTGATCAAGACCTGCACGCGGTTTATGGCCGTGAACTCAGTTCGATCTTCTTCGGTGGCGGCACGCCAAGCTTGTTCAGCGCCGCTGCGCTGGGCCGTTTGCTCAAGGGCGTGGAAGCACGCATCCCGTTTGCCGACGACATCGAAATCACCCTGGAAGCCAACCCCGGGACCTTCGAGCAAGAGAAGTTCGTGGCCTACCGCGCGCTGGGCATCAACCGCCTGTCCATCGGCATCCAGAGTTTCCAGCAGGAGAAGCTCGAAGCCCTGGGCCGCATTCACAACGGTGACGAAGCCGTGCGCGCCGCCGGCATGGCGCGCCAGGCCGGGTTTGATAACTTCAACCTGGACCTGATGCATGGCTTGCCCGATCAAACCCTGGACGACGCCCTGAGCGACTTGCGCCAGGCCATCGCCCTGAAACCGACGCACCTGTCCTGGTATCAGCTGACCCTGGAACCCAACACCGTGTTCTGGAACCAGCCGCCCGCGCTGCCGGAAGATGACACCCTGTGGGACATTCAGGAAGCCGGCCAGGCGCTGCTGGCTGAACACGGTTACGCGCAATATGAAGTGTCGGCGTATGCCCAAGCGGGCCGCCCGGCGCGGCATAACCTGAATTACTGGAGCTTTGGCGATTTTATCGGCATCGGCGCCGGCGCCCACGGCAAGCTCAGCCACCCGGACGGGCGCATCGTGCGCACCTGGAAGACCCGAGCACCCAAGGATTACCTTAACCCGGCCAAAAGCTTTCAGGCCGGGGCGAAAGAACTGACCAATGAAGAACTTCCATTCGAGTTCCTCATGAACGCGTTACGGCTCACCGACGGCGTCGACGCCAAGCTCTATGCCGAGCGCACCGGCCTCGACCTGGCGAGCCTGGACGAAGGCCGCAAGGAGGCAGAACAAAGTGGCTTAATGCAGGTCGAACCGTCACGCCTGGCGGCGACCGACCGCGGGCAACTCTTTCTCAATGACCTGTTGCAGAAGTTTTTGAGCTGACGCTCTAAGGAATTCGAATGGATTTGGTACTCGACCTGCTCGCCACCGTATCCCGCTGGAGCCGAAGTAACCTGTCGGAAATCTCTCTGGCTCTTGTCGGCTGCTTGCTGGTGTTGTTCGGCGCCGATATCAAAGGCTGGGTCGAGGCCCGCCTGGGCAGTATCGCGGGCGCATTGCGCGTCCCCTTGATGGCGCTGGTGTGCATGATCGGCAGCGGTGCGGCGTTGATCTACGCCACGCCATGGATCGTGCGGGGGTTGAGCCAGTTCAATAACTACAGCCTGGCGCCAGTGTTGGTGGTGGTGCTGGTGCTGATTGGCGTAGTAGCAGACCGCCGCTGACTGCCAATCCAACAGGGATACAAATGTGGGAGCGGGCTTGCTCGCGAAAACGGTGTGTCAGTCACCTTACAGGTCGACTGATTCAGCGCCTTCGCGAGCAAGCCCGCTCCCACTTTTTTGACCGTATTCCAAGCTAATGGCTTGTCAGTCGACCTTCTCGAACTTCAGATCCCAAACGCCATGCCCCAACCGCTCGCCGCGGCGCTCGAACTTGGTGATCGGACGCTCAGCCGGGCGTGGCACGCATTTGCCGTCTTCGGCCAGGTTGCGATAGCCAGGGGCGACGTTCATTACTTCCAGCATGTACTCGGCGTACGGTTCCCAGTCGGTCGCCATGTGCAGGATGCCACCGACTTTAAGCTTGCTGCGCACCAGCTCCGCGAACGAAGCCTGGACGATGCGACGCTTGTGGTGACGGGCTTTGTGCCACGGGTCCGGGAAGAACAGCATCAGGCGATCGAGGCTGTTGTCGGCGATGCAGCGGTTGAGCACTTCAATCGCGTCGCAGTCATAGACCCGCAGGTTAGTCAGGCCTTGGGTCAGCACGCCGTTGAGCAACGCGCCGACACCCGGACGGTGTACTTCCACACCGATGAAGTCCTGCTCCGGCGAGGCCGCGGCCATTTCCAGCAAGGAGTGACCCATGCCGAAACCGATTTCCAGGGAACGCGGGGCCGAACGGCCAAACACCTGGTCGTAGTCCACTGGCGCGTCGGCCAATGGCAAAACGAACAGCGGCGTGCCCTGCTCCAGGCCCTTTTGCTGGCCTTCGGTCATACGGCCCGCGCGCATCACAAAGCTCTTGATGCGGCGGTGCTTGGACTCGTCGCCCTCTTCCACGGTGTTCGGCGTTTCGTTTGATTCAGTCATCAATAGCTCTTACTTGATCAGACCATCCAGCGGCGAAGAGGCGCTGGCATAGAGTTTTTTCGGCATACGGCCGGCGAGGTAGGCCAGGCGGCCCGCGACGATCGCGTGGTTCATGGCTTCAGCCATCATGATCGGCTGCTGGGCATGAGCGATGGCCGAGTTCATCAGCACCGCATCGCAGCCCAGTTCCATGGCGATGGTGGCGTCGGAGGCAGTGCCTACGCCCGCGTCCACCAGCACCGGAATCTTGGCTTCTTCGAGGATGATCTGCAGGTTGTACGGGTTGCAGATACCCAGGCCGGAACCGATCAGACCGGCCAGCGGCATCACGGCAATGCAGCCGATTTCTGCCAGTTGGCGGGCAATGATCGGGTCATCGCTGGTGTAAACCATCACGTCGAAGCCTTCCTTGACCAGCGTTTCGGCGGCCTTCAGGGTTTCGATCACGTTGGGGAACAGGGTTTTCTGGTCGGCCAGCACTTCCAGCTTCACCAGGTTGTGGCCGTCGAGCAGCTCGCGGGCCAGGCGGCAAGTGCGCACCGCTTCAATCGCGTCGTAACACCCGGCGGTGTTCGGCAAGAAGGTGTAGCGGTCCGGCGACAGCACTTCGAGCAGGTTCGGCTCGCCTTCGATCTGGCCAAGGTTGGTGCGGCGCACGGCGAAGGTGACGATCTCGGCGCCCGAGGCTTCGATGGCCAGGCGGGTTTCTTCCATGTCGCGGTACTTGCCGGTGCCGACCAGCAAACGGGACTGGTAGGTACGACCGGCCAGAACGAAGGGCTTGTCGCTACGAACGATGCTCATGGGAAATCCTCGAGGTGGGATGAGGTTCTGCAGAATGCGGATTGGCGCGCTGGCGCGCCGGGCGACTAACCGCCGCCGATGGCATGGACCACTTCGACCTGATCACCTTCGGTGAGCGCGGTCTCGGCGTGCAGGCTACGCGGGACGATATCCAGGTTGAGCTCCACTGCGACGCGACGCCCGGTCAAGTCCAGACGGGTCAGCAGGGCCGCAACGGTTTCACCGTCGGGCAGTTCAAAGGATTCGCCGTTCAACTGAATGCGCATGCCACGGGCCGCCATCGTTTTTAGGGGCCAGCATTCTAGCCCGATTGGCGTTGTCGGCCCAAGCCCCTCGGTCAGATGACCTGCAGGCGCCATGCGGTGAGGCCGAGAAAGAACCAGCCCAACAGGAATGCCAGCCCACCAAACGGCGTAATGATGCCGAGCTTGCTGATGCCGGTCAGTGTCAGTGCATACAAGCTGCCGGAAAACAGCAGGATACCGACGGTAAACGAGATGCCCGCCCAGCTGACCAGCCGGCCAGGAATGTGCGCGGCCAGCAGCGCCACGCCGAACAGCGCCAGGGCGTGCACCAGTTGGTACGTCACGCCGGTATGAAAGATCGCAAGGTACTCGGCGCTCAAGCGGTTTTTCAGGGCATGAGCAGCAAAAGCGCCGAGGGCAACGCCGGTGAAGCCGAAAAAGGCAGCCAGCATCAGAAAGCTACGCAGCATGAGGAACTCCAATCAGACTCAAAGGGCCGGGTCTGTATAATGGCCCGCTCTACGGGTTCGGCCAAGCCATCTCTATGCTGCGTCTCCTCTTCAAGCGTTTTCTCAAAGTCGTGAAATGGTTTGCCATCGGCAGTGTGCTGCTGGTGTTGCTGTTTCGTGTCGTGCCGCCACCGTTCACCGCATTGATGGTGGAGCGCAAGGTCGAATCCTGGGTTGACGGCGAGCCGATTGACCTGCAACGCACGTGGGTGGCGTGGGACGAGATCTCCGACGACCTCAAAGTGGCGGTGATGGCCGGTGAAGACCAGCGCTTCCCGCAGCATTGGGGCTTTGATTTTGACGCGATTCAAGCGGCGCTGCTGCACAACGAACGCGGCGGCTCGATTCGCGGCGCCAGCACCCTGAGCCAGCAAGTGTCGAAAAACCTGTTTCTGTGGACCGGCCGCAGCTACCTGCGCAAAGGCCTGGAGGCCTGGTTTACCGGGTTGATCGAGGTGTTCTGGCCCAAGCAACGGATTCTTGAGGTGTACCTCAACAGCGTCGAATGGGATGAAGGTGTGTTCGGCGCCGAAGCGGCGGCTCGGCATCACTTTGGCGTGAGTGCCAAAGGGCTTTCCCGTCAGCAGGCCAGTTACCTGGCGGCGGTGCTGCCGAACCCTCGGGTATGGAGCGCCAGCCATCCAACCGCCTATGTGGCGCGACGGGCTGCCTGGATTCGCCAGCAGATGAGCCAGTTGGGGGGCGATGGTTATCTGGTCGAACTGAACAATTCGCGCAAGGCACCCTGGTCCGACTGATACCCACTGACGCAACACAAAAACAAATGTGGGAGCGGGCTTGCTCGCGAATACGGTGGTTCAGTCAACATTTGCGATGACTGACACTCCGTATTCGCGAGCAAGCCCGCTCCCACATTCGATCGTGGTGTTTTCGAAACCAGCGTTTAGGCGGCGATGGACAGTTTCAGCTTGTTCATCGCGCTTTTCTCAAGCTGACGAATCCGCTCGGCCGACACGTTGTACTTCTGCGCCAAGTCGTGCAGCGTGGCTTTTTCTTCTGCCAGCCAGCGCTGGTAGAGGATGTCACGGCTGCGGTCGTCCAACACTTCCAGCGCTTCGTGCAGGTTGTGGTTGGAGTTGTCGCTCCAGTCCGCATCTTCCAGTTGACGCGCCGGGTCGTACCGGTGGTCTTCCAGGTAGTTGGCCGGCGACTGGAAGGCGCTGTCGTCGTCCGCTTCGGCGGCCGGGTCGAAGGCCATGTCATGGCCGGTCAGGCGGCTTTCCATCTCGCGCACTTCACGCGGCTCTACACCGAGGCTTTCGGCCACACGGTGGACTTCCTCGTTGTTCAGCCACGCCAGGCGTTTCTTCTGGCTGCGCAGGTTGAAGAACAGCTTGCGCTGGGCCTTGGTGGTCGCGACTTTCACAATGCGCCAGTTGCGCAGGATGAATTCGTGAATTTCCGCCTTGATCCAGTGCACAGCAAACGACACCAGACGCACACCCATTTCAGGGTTGAAGCGTTTTACAGCCTTCATCAGGCCGACGTTGCCTTCCTGAATCAGGTCAGCCTGGGCCAGACCGTAGCCGCTATAGCTACGGGCGATATGTACGACAAAACGCAGGTGGGCGAGCACCATCTGCCGAGCCGCCCCCAAATCCTGCTCATAGTAGAGACTCTCGGCCAGTTCACGCTCCTGCTCGGGCGTCAGCAATGGAATGCTGTTGACCGTGTGCACATAGGCCTCCAGGTTCGCACCCGGGACCAGAGCATAAGCAGGTTGCAAAGAAGTGGTCATACGAAAAAACCTCCGACTCACATAACTCGTGCAGTTCAGCACTGCGAAAATTGACCGGGAACCGTAGGACAAGTTCCCTAAACCACTGATACGGTCAATACAAACGAAACCACATTAATCTGACATTAACTACTTTGGCGCCAGCTCACGTAAGTGACGAGCGACCGCAATCCACGCACCGATATACCCCAACAATACCGCGCCAAGCAAGAGTGACAGCCCATCGGCAACCGGCACGCCGGCCAGGGCAAAATCGCTGCCGTACAGGCCGGCAAGCCCGACTACCGCGTCGTTCAGCCAGTCAAGGCCAAAAGCCAGCACGCCCCAGGACAAAATCCCGGCACCAAAGCCATAAAGCGCGCCCATGTACAGAAAAGGACGACGCACATAGCTGTCCGTGCCGCCGACCAGTTTAATCACTTCTATCTCGGTGCGACGGTTTTCAATATGAAGACGAATGGTATTACCTATCACCAAAAGTAATGCAGAGACCAACAGCACCGTCAGGCCGAACACAAAGCGGTCGCCCAGCTTGAGAATCGCGGCAAGACGCTCTACCCAGACTAGATCAAGTTGCGCCTGTTGTACCTTCGGCATCTCTGCGAGTTTTTGTCGCAGGGCCTCCAGCGCCGGTTTGTCGACTTCATTTGGCGTTACCAGCACCACGCCCGGCAGCGGGTTTTGCGGCAACTCTTTGAGCGCCTCACCCAGGCCGGATTGCTGCTGGAACTCCTCAAGCGCCTGGTCGCGACTGATGTACTCGGCGTCCGCCACACCCGGCAGGTTCTTGATGTCATCGCGCAAGTTCTCGCCATCTTTGGCGCTGGCGTCGAGGTTCAGGTACAGCGAAATCTGCGCCGCACGCTGCCAGGAACCACCCAGGCGCTCGACATTATTAAGGAGCAGCGACAAACCCATCGGCAGGCTCAGTGCCACGGCCATCACCAGGCAGGTGAAAAAGCTGCCAATCGGTTGCTTGCCCAGGCGGCGCAGGCTGTCGAGGAGGCTGGCGCGATGGCTTTCGATCCAGGCGCGCAGCAGCGTGCCGAAGTCCGGACCGTCGTCCTCGTCGCGTTTTTTCTTCTGCGGCTGCGGGTCGGCGGCTTTAGGCGCCACACGCTCGGATACTTTAGGGCTGCGTGTTGCACTCATACGCCGGCCTCCCCATCACCAATCAGGCGGCCGCGTTGCAGGGTCAGCATGCGGTGGCGCATGCGCGCAATCAGCGCCAGGTCGTGACTGGCGATCAGCACGCTGGTGCCCAGGCGATTGATATCTTCGAATACGCCCATGATCTCGGCCGCCAGGCGCGGGTCGAGGTTACCGGTAGGTTCGTCCGCCAGCAGCAAGGCCGGGCGGTGAACAATCGCGCGGGCGATGCCGACGCGCTGTTGCTGGCCGGTGGACAAATCGCCCGGATACAGATCGGTCTTGTCCGACAGCGCTACGCGCTCCAGGGCCGAGTCCACCCGCTTGACGATCTCGGCCTTGGACAGCCCGAGAATCTGCAACGGCAGCGCAATGTTGTTGAACACGGTGCGATCAAACAGCAACTGGTGATTCTGGAACACCACGCCAATCTGACGGCGCAGGAACGGAATCTGTGCATTGCTGATGGTGGCCAGATCCTGGCCCGCCAGCAGCAACTTGCCGGTGGTCGGGCGTTCCATGGCCAGCAGCAGCCGCAGCAGCGTACTTTTGCCCGCGCCCGAATGACCAGTTACAAACAAGAATTCGCCACGACGCACTCGAAAGCTCAGCTCATGCAAGCCCACATGCCCGTTGGCGTAGCGTTTACCGACCTGTTCGAATCGAATCATGAACGCTCCCGCTCGGCGAAAAGTGCCTGTACAAAGGGTTCGGCTTCAAAGGTGCGCAGGTCGTCGATGCCTTCACCGACGCCGATGTAACGAATCGGCAACCCGAACTGTTTGGCAAGGGCGAAGATCACGCCGCCCTTGGCCGTGCCGTCGAGCTTAGTCAATGCCAGGCCGGTGAGTTGCACCGTCTGGTTGAATTGTTTGGCTTGGCTGATGGCGTTCTGGCCGGTGCCGGCGTCAAGCACCAGCAACACTTCGTGCGGCGCGTCGGCGTCGAGCTTGCTGATGACGCGGCGGACCTTTTTCAACTCTTCCATCAAGTTGTCTTTGGTGTGCAGACGACCGGCGGTATCGGCAATCAATACGTCGATGTTACGGGCCTTGGCGGCTTGCACGGCGTCGAAGATGACGGACGCGGAGTCGGCGCCGGTGTGCTGGGCGATGACCGGAATCTTGTTGCGCTCACCCCACACCTGCAGCTGCTCCACGGCTGCGGCGCGGAAGGTGTCGCCAGCGGCGAGCATGACTTTCTTGCCTTCCGACTGCAGCTTCTTGGCCAGCTTGCCAATGGTGGTGGTTTTACCGGCGCCGTTGACACCGACGACCAGGATCACGAACGGCTTGTTCGGCGTGATCACCAGCGGCGCTTCCACGGGTTTGAGCATCGCGGCCAGTTCAGCCTGCAGCGATTTGTAGAGCGCGTCGGCGTCGGTCAGTTGTTTGCGCGCAACCTTCTGCGTCAGGCTCTGGATGATCACCGCAGTGGCTTCGACGCCCACGTCGGCGGTCAGCAGACGAGTTTCGATGTCTTCCAGCAGCTCGTCATC
This sequence comes from Pseudomonas sp. R9.37, assembly GCF_963878885.1. Taxonomy (NCBI): domain Bacteria; kingdom Pseudomonadati; phylum Pseudomonadota; class Gammaproteobacteria; order Pseudomonadales; family Pseudomonadaceae; genus Pseudomonas; species Pseudomonas sp. R9.37. The sequence continues at coordinate 255,522 of NZ_CAWNZA010000011.1, forward strand.
GATGACCTTTTTGCCCAGGAACAGACTGGCCATGCCTTCGCCGATGCTGGCGCTGGTCTTGCTCAGACCTTGCTTGAGGCGGGCAAAGAAGCCGGTTTTGCTGGTTTCAGCGGCAGCGGCGACCGGCTCCGGGGCAGCGGGCGGCTCGATCACGGCAGGCGCGGCAACGACGACAGGCGTTGGCGCGGGCTCAACAACTGCTGGCGCAGGCGTTTCGATGACAGGTGACGACTCGACCACAACGGCAACAGGCTCGACCGCGAGCGGAATCGGCGGCGTCACGTGCTCAGCCTGCACATCCTCGACCAGTGCCACAGGTTCATCGGCAACCGGTAGCTCAAGCCACGGCTTGTGTTCAGGCTCAGGTTCCGGCACCTCCTCAACCACCGGCTGCAACACCGGCTCGGCCATCGGCAACACCACCGGTGCCGGGATTTCAGCAACCGGTTCGGCGTCAACTATAGGTTCGGGAATCGGCTCAGGCTGAACCTGTGGCTGTTCGACGACGGTTTCCTGCGGCTTTTTGCGCAGCCATCCGAACAGGCCTTTTTTCTCGCCAGCCGCAGCTGGGCTCTTCTTGTCGTCGTTGGAACCAAACATGGAGGACGGCTATCTCAAAGTAGCGATGCGCCAGGGCGCCTCGGTAAATAAATTCGATGCAGAACAGACTGCTTTAACGCTCGCTTGTTCATGCGCAACATTCTGCAAGGCGTAAATAAAGGCCTCAACAAATCGTTTCAATAAAGGACTGAAGCGACAAAATCGGCGAAAAGTGGAAGATCATCGGGGAAAACCACCCTCTACTCCAACATTTCTACGACTGGATCCGGGACAAGATGGCCGCCGCAGTGGCCGTCCCTAAATCGGATCAGTATCCTAGCACCTCCTCGCCCGCCGACGCTAAGACCAAGCGGGCAGCCCAACAGGTTTAAAAACGAATGAATGCTCTAGCCCGCCGCGCTGCAGGCCTGCTGCTCAGCACAGTTTGTCTGCCCCTTTCAGCCTTGGCTGCCGACCCACAACCCACCCACGAATTCACCCTGGATAACGGCCTCAAAGTGGTCGTGCGCGAAGATCATCGCGCACCGGTAGTGGTTTCACAGGTTTGGTACAAGGTTGGTTCGAGCTATGAAACACCCGGCCAGACCGGGTTGTCCCACGCCCTGGAACACATGATGTTCAAGGGCAGCGCCAAGGTCGGCCCCGGCGAAGCCTCGCTGATCCTGCGCGACCTGGGCGCCGAAGAAAACGCCTTCACCAGCGACGACTACACCGCCTACTACCAAGTGCTGGCCCGTGACCGCCTGGGCGTCGCGTTCGAGCTGGAAGCCGACCGCATGGCCAGCCTGCGCCTGCCGGCCGACGAGTTCAGCCGCGAGATCGAGGTGATCAAGGAAGAGCGCCGCCTGCGCACCGACGATAACCCGATGTCCAAGGCCTACGAGCGCTTCAAGGCCATGGCCTACCCGGCCAGCGGCTACCACACGCCGACCATCGGCTGGATGGCGGACCTTGAGCGCATGAAAGTCGATGAGCTGCGCCACTGGTATCAGTCCTGGTATGTGCCGAACAACGCCACGCTGGTGGTGGTCGGTGATGTCACTCCGGATGAGGTCAAGAACCTTGCCCAGCGTTATTTCGGCCCTATCCCCAAGCGTGACGTGCCACCCGCGAAAATCCCGCTGGAACTCGCCGAACCCGGCGAACGCCTGCTGACGATGCACGTGCAGACCCAACTGCCGAGCGTGATCCTGGGCTTCAACGTGCCGGGCCTCGCCACCGCCGAAGACAAGCGCTCGGTACAAGCCCTGCGCCTGCTCTCGGCGCTGCTCGACGGCGGCTATAGCGCGCGTATTTCGGAGCAACTGGAGCGCGGTGAAGAGCTGGTATCTGCCGCCTCCACCAGCTACGACGCATACACCCGGGGTGACAGCCTGTTCACCCTGACGGCCACGCCGAACCAGCAGAAGAAAAAGACCATTGCCCAAGCCGAAGCCGGCCTGTGGCGCCTGCTGGATGAGCTGAAAGCCAAGCCGCCGACCACCGAAGAACTGGAGCGTATCCGCGCTCAAGTGATTGCCGGCGTGGTCTATCAACGTGACTCCATCACCAGCCAGGCAACGGCTATCGGCTCCCTGGAAACCGTCGGCCTGTCCTGGAAACTGATGGACACCGAACTGGCCGACCTGCAAAGCGTGACGCCGGAAGATATCCAGAAAGCCGCACGGACTTATTTCACCCGCGAGCGTTTGAGCGTCGCCCATGTTTTGCCTGAGGAGACCGCTCATGAGTGATCGTAAAAGCAGCCGCCTGATCTTTCCTGGCCTGGTCGTCGTTACCCTGATCGCCGCCAGTGCCGTGTACTTCCTGCGCCCAAGCGAATCCGTCGCCAGCCAGGCCCTGGATAAAGCTGAATCGGCCAACAAATTGCAATCGCTGGCGGAACTGGACGGCAAGGCGCCGACCAACCGCAAGCTCGACGTGCAAACCTGGACCACCGCTGACGGCGCCAAGGTGCTGTTCGTCGAAGCCCACGAATTGCCGATGTTCGACATGCGCATCCTGTTCGCCGCCGGCAGCAGCCAGGACGGCGACACGCCCGGCCTGGCACTGTTGACCAATGCAATGCTCAACGAAGGCGTACCGGGCAAGGATGTCAGCCAGATCGCCAGCGGTTTTGAAGGCTTGGGCGCCGATTTCGGCAATGGTGCTTACCGCGACATGGCGCTGGTTTCGCTGCGCAGCCTGAGCGACAGCGACAAGCGCGACGCGGCCCTGGCGCTGTTCGACGACGTGATCGGCAAACCGACCTTCCCTGCCGATTCCCTGGCGCGGATCAAAAACCAGATCCTTGCAGGCTTTGAATACCAGAAGCAGAACCCGGCCAAGTTGGCCAGCCTTGAGCTGTTCAAGCGCCTGTACGGTGACCACCCTTACGCCCACCCGAGCGAAGGCACGCCCGACAGCATTGCGAAGATTAACCTCGCGCAATTGCAGGCGTTCCACGCCAAGGCGTATGCCGCGGGCAATGCGGTGATTGCAGTGGTCGGCGACCTGACCCGTGCCGAAGCCGAAGCCATGACGGCCAAGGTCTCCGCGTCGCTGCCTAAAGGCCCGGCCCTGGCGAAGATCGCCCAACCGACCGAACCGCAACCCGGCTTGAGCCATATCGAATTCCCGTCCAAGCAGACGCACCTGCTGTTCGCGCAATTGGGCATCGACCGCGCCGACCCGGACTACGCGGCCTTGTCGCTGGGCAACCAGATCCTGGGCGGCGGTGGTTTCGGCACCCGCTTGATGAGTGAAGTGCGTGAAAAACGCGGCCTGACCTACGGCGTGTACTCCGGCTTCTCGCCGATGCAGGCACGTGGCCCGCTCATGATCAACCTGCAGACCCGCGCCGAAATGAGCGGCGGCACCCTGCGCCTGGTCGAAGACGTGCTGGCCGACTACCTCAAGACCGGCCCGACGCAAAAGGAACTGGACGACGCCAAGCGTGAGCTGGCCGGCAGCTTCCCGCTGTCCACCGCGAGCAACGCCGATATCGTCGGACAGCTGGGCGCCATGGGTTTCTACAACCTGCCGCTGAGCTATCTTGAGGATTTCATGAAACAATCCCAGGCCCTGACCGTAGAGCAGGTCAAGGCTGCAATGAATAAACACTTGAGCGCCGACAAGATGGTCATCGTGACCGCCGGCCCGACGATTGCGCAAAAGCCACTACCGCCCCCCACTGATAAACCTGCCGAGCAGCCGCTCGGGGTTCCGGAGCATTAATGGCCAGTTCATCTCGCCCGAAAAAACCCGTCCACAACGTACATAACGGTGTGGGCCAACTGCGCATCATTGGCGGTGAATGGGGCAGCCGCAAGCTGAGCTTCCCCGACGTCGTAGGCCTGCGCCCGACGCCGGATCGCGTGCGTGAAACCCTGTTCAACTGGCTTGCGCCGTACATCGGCGGGGCCAAAGTGCTGGACCCGTTCGCCGGCAGCGGCGCGCTGTTCCTGGAGGCGCTGTCCCGTGGCGCGGCCCAGGCCCAGGCGCTGGATGCCAGCAATGTGGCGGTGTCCAGCCTCAAGGAGCACCTGGGCACTTTGCGCTGCACCACCGGCCAGGTCCAGACCGCCGACGCGCTGCGCTACCTGGAAACCCAGGCGGCGACTGAATACGACGTGGTGTTTCTCGACCCGCCGTTCAATCAGAACCTGTTGCCGACCGTGTGTGCGCTGCTGGAAGAGCGTCAGTGGCTGGCGGCAGATGCGTGGATCTACACGGAAAGTGAAACCGCGCCGTCTACCCTCGGCCTGCCGGGCGCCTGGCGCCTGCACCGCGAGCAGAAGTCCGGCCGGGTGTACTACGCGCTTTGGCATCGCCTGGTAGAAAGCGCCGCCTGATGTGTGGCAAGCGGGGCTTGTTGCCCCGCGTTGGGCCGCGAGGCAGCCCCATAAGAATCACCGCGTTCACTCTGCCCGACCGCTGTGACTGAGCCAGGGCCGCTGCGCAGCCCAACGCAGGGCAGGCCTGCTCGCCACATGAAGCCTCGCTCGCCACAACAAGTCCGCTCGCTACAGAGATGTCCATGACCCCTTCCGTCGACCTGTTCAAACCCGCTTTCGGCCTCGGCAACCCGCACCTGCAAACGCTGTGGGGGCCGTTGTGGCGTCCTACCACGCATATTGAACGCCAACGCGAACGCTTGTGGCTGGACGACGGCGACTTCCTCGACCTTGACTGGCACGGCCCCCATGACGCGCAAGCGCCATTGGTGCTGGTGCTGCATGGGCTGACCGGCTCGTCCAATTCGCCCTACGTGGCCGGCTTGCAAAAAGTCCTCGCCGCCCAAGGCTGGGCGAGCGCCGCGTTGAACTGGCGCGGGTGTTCGGGTGAGCCCAACCTGCTGGCGCGCAGTTACCATTCGGGCGCCAGCGAAGACCTGGCAGCAGCGATTGCGCATCTGCGCGCCAAGCGACCGTTGGCGCCGCTGTATGCCGTGGGTTATTCGCTGGGCGGCAATGTGCTGCTCAAGCACTTGGGTGAAACCGGCCAAGCCTCGGGGCTGCATGGCGCGGCCGCGGTGTCGGTGCCGTTTCGCCTGGATCAGTGTGCGGATCGCATCGGGCTGGGGTTTTCGCGGGTGTATCAGAAGCACTTTATGCGCGAGATGCTGGCGTATATCCGCGTCAAGCAACGTCGTTTTTTACAGGATGGCCAAGCTGACGGGCTAAAAACCCTCGAGGCACTCGGCTCGCTGGAGAAGATGCGTACGTTCTGGGACTTCGACGGGCGGGTGACCGCGCCGCTGCATGGCTTTCTCAGCGCCGAGGACTATTACCGCCGCGCGTCGAGCCGGTATTACTTGGGTGACATTCGCACACCCACTCTGATCATCCACGCCGCCGATGACCCGTTTGTGTTCGCCCACAGCTTGCCCGAGGCCAGCGAACTGTCGGACTGCACCGAGTTTGAGCTGCTGGCCAAGGGTGGGCATGTGGGGTTTGTCGATGGTTCTCTCAGGCGCCCGAGCTACTACCTCGAACGCCGAATCCCGCAATGGCTACTGACACAACGCGGTTAAAAAATGTGGGAGCGGGCTTGCTCGCGAAGGCGGTGTATCAGTCACAAATCTATCGACTGACACTCTGCATTCGCGAGCAAGCCCGCTCCCACATTTTGATTGGGTTTGCAGGGCTGGCGGCTTAGTCGCCGGTTGCGATTTGCCGTGCCGGGTCGGTAATCCACTCGCTCCACGACCCCGCATACAGTTTGCCCAACGGGTAACCCGCCAAACTCAGCGCAAACAGGTTGTGACACGCCGTCACGCCAGAACCGCAATACGCCACCAACTCTTCCGGCGAACGGCCCTTCAACTGCGCAGCGAAACGCTGCTTGAGCTGCTCAGCTGGCAGGAAGCGACCGTCACTGCCCAGGTTTTCGTTGAACGCCGCACATTGGGCGCCGGGAATGTGCCCGGCAATCGGGTCGATAGGCTCCACGTCGCCGCGAAAACGCGCTTGGGCGCGGGCATCGATCAAGGTCATGCCCGGTTCGCCCAAGCGTTTTTGCAGGTGCTCGGCGTCCAGCACGAGGTGATTGTCCGGGGTGCCGGCGAACGTCCCCGGCTCAACCACGGGCGCGTCCAGGCTCAGCGGGAAGCCGGCCGAGTGCCAGGCCTTGAGGCCTGCGTCCAGAATAAACACACCGTCGCGTTTGCCCAGCCAAGCCAGCAGCCACCACGCGCGGGCGGCATAAGCGCCGGGGCCGTCGTCATACAGCACGATGTCCGTGTCGGCATTGATGCCCCAGGCCCGCAGTTGCGCGGCCAAGGTGTCCGCCGCCGGCAACGGATGACGCCCGGTCACGCCCTTTGTCACCGCACCGCTGAGGTGGCGCTCCAGGTCGGCATATTGCGCACCTTCGATATGCCCTTCGGCGTAGCTGCAAAGCCCGTAGTCCGGGTCTTCCAGGGCGAAGCGGCAATCCAGGATCACCAGCCCGGCCGCCTTCTGGCGCTCGGCGAGTTGCTGGGGGCTGATCAGTTGGGCAAGCGGCATGACGGACTCCTGTGAACAGATTCGGGAAAGGTCCTACTTCACTTCTTCCAGTGCCTGGTTCAACGGCACGTAAAACTCTTTAAACAAGGCGTCTACCGCCTCTTTGGCTTGAGGCGTGACAAACCCCGCCTCCAGCACCAGTACCTGGTACACCCCACGCTTGATCGCCTCGGCGCTCAAGTGGGCGGAATTTTCATTGGTGGTGCACAGAAATCGTACCCACGAGGTGAGGATGATCCAGGCATTGAGGGTCAGCGCCTCGGTTTGCACCGGGTCCATATTGAGGATGCCTGCATCGACAAACCCTTGATAGATGGCGCCGCCCTGGATCAGGCAACGCTGGGAAAAGCGCCGGTAGCCGGTGGCCAGTTCCGGATCGCTTTCCAGCAGGTGTTCCAGGTCGCGGTGCAGGAAGCGGTAGCGCCACATGCCAGCCAGCACGGCCTGCAGGTAAAAACGCTTGTCTTCGACGGTGACGGCGCGGCCCTGGGGCGGGCGCAGGAAACTGTCCACTAGGACTTCGTATTCGCGAAACAGCACAGCGATGATCGCCTGCTTGTTGGGGAAGTGGTAGTACAGGTTGCCCGGGGAAATTTCCATGTGGGCGGCAATGTGATTGGTGCTGACGCTGCGCTCGCCCTGCTGGTTAAAAAGCTCCAGGCTGGTTTGCACGATGCGCTCGCTGGTCTTTACTCGTGGTGCCATAGGGGATCAGCTTCTGAACACGTGATGGGGCATCTTACGGCCTATCCTTGTCTGGATAAATCCGCATGTTGCTGCAATGACATTTGACAATTTAGAGCAATGACTCTAAAAATCCAGGCAGACCTATAACAATCGGGAACTGCGCCATGTCTGCCAACGTTGCCTACCTGCAAGATTCCCAGGCGCTGGATCAGCTCCAGGACCTGTTCGACGCCCAGCGCCGTGCCTATGCCGCCAACCCGATGCCACCGGCGGCGCAGCGCCAACAATGGCTCAAGGCATTGCGCGATGTACTCAGCGACGAACGCCAGGCCCTGATCGACGCGATCAGCCAGGACTTCAGCCACCGCAGCGCAGACGAAACCCTGTTCGCCGAATTGATGCCGAGCCTGCATGGCATTCACTACGCCAGCAAACACCTCAAAGGCTGGATGAAACCTTCCCGCCGCGCTGTAGGCATCGCCTTCCAACCGGCATCTGCCAAGGTCATCTATCAACCACTGGGCGTGGTCGGCGTGATCGTGCCGTGGAACTACCCGTTGTATTTGGCCATCGGCCCATTGGTCGGCGCGTTGGCGGCCGGTAACCGGGTGATGCTCAAGCTCAGCGAATCCACGCCCGCTACGGGTGAACTGCTCAAGGCGCTGCTGGCGAAAATTTTCCCCGAAGACCTGGTGTGCGTGGTGCTGGGCGAAGCCGAAGTGGGCATGGCGTTTTCCAAATTGCGCTTCGATCACCTGCTGTTCACCGGCGCCACTAGCATCGGCAAGCACGTGATGCGTGCTGCGGCTGAACACCTGACCCCGGTGACGCTGGAGCTGGGCGGCAAGTCGCCAGCAATAGTCTCCGCCGATGTGCCGCTCAAGGACGCCGCCGAGCGCATCGCCTTCGGCAAATGCCTGAATGCCGGGCAAACCTGCGTGGCGCCGGACTACGTGCTGGTGCCCGAAGATCGCGTCGAGGGGTTCGTCGAGGCATACAGCAAGGCAGTTCGCGGGTTTTACCCAACCCTGACCGACAACCCGGACTACACCGCCATCATCAATGATCGGCAACAGGCCAGGCTGAATGCCTACGTCAAAGACGCCACCGACAAAGGCGCCACCCTGATCGCCTTGTACGACCAAGGCCAGGCACGGCGCATGTCCCACAGCCTGTTGCTGAATGTCAGCGATGAAATGACCGTGATGCAGGACGAAATCTTCGGCCCGGTGCTGCCGATCGTGCCGTATCGCGGCATCGACCAGGCGTTTGCCTACATCAACCAACGCCCTCGCCCGTTGGCCCTGTATTACTTCGGCTACAACAAGGGCGAGCAGAACCGCGTACTGCATGAAACCCACTCCGGCGGCGTGTGCCTGAACGACACCCTGCTGCATGTGGCCCAGGACGACATGCCCTTCGGCGGCATCGGACCTTCCGGCATGGGCCACTACCACGGCCACGAAGGGTTCCTTACGTTCAGCAAGGCCAAGGGCGTGCTGGTGAAGCAGCGCCTCAACGCGGCGAAATTGATCTACCCGCCCTATGGCAAGTCGATTCAGAAGTTGATTCAGAAGTTGTTTATTCGCTGATTCCGCCACTCTCGGGACAACAATAACAATGAACCCTAGCCTGACTGAAACACCTGCGCTGTCGCGGCGCGGCGTCTTGAAAATTGGCCTGTGTGCCAGCGCGTTCCTGGCCACTGCCGGGCTGGGCGCCAGCCTCAGCGGGTGTTCCAGCAGCACCCCGGCTAGCGGCTTTGCCATGCTGCGCAGCAGCGACTTGCCGTTCTTGCGCGCGGTGATCCCGGTGCTGCTCGAAGGCGCGGCCAGCGCCCAGGACGTGGTCGCCGGGATTGAAGACACGCTGAAAAAACTCGACTACAGCCTGCAGCACCTGTCGCCGGAGATGTTCAAGCTTACCCAGCAACTGTTCGACGTGCTGGGCATGGGCATCACCCGCGGCCCGCTGACGGGGATCTGGGGCAGTTGGGAAAATGCCAGCGGTGAGCAGATCCGCAACTTCCTGCATCGTTGGGAAAACAGCTACCTGAACCTGCTGCGCATGGGCCAGGGCTCGCTGCTCAAGCTGGTGATCATGGCGTGGTACTTCCGCCCGCAATCCTGGGCCCATTGCGGCTACCCCGGCCCGCCGAAGATCTAGACCTGACAACCCGATTAGAAAATGTGGGAGCTGGCTGGCCTGCGATGGCGGTGTATCAGCGATGAATTGATCGGCAGGCAAACCGCTAGCGCAGGCAAGCCAGCTCCCACACTGGTCGCAACTTCGTACAGAAAAATAAGAGTGCACACCTATGCCCGTACCCGATCTGTTCCGCGACGGCCTGGCCCGCGGCTGGAAAACCCACAATGGCGCCGCACTCGACAGCGACCTGACGCTGGAAGCCGATGTGGTGATCATCGGCAGTGGTGCCGGCGGTGGCACCACCGCCGAAATCCTCAGCGCCGCGGGCTACAAGGTGCTGCTGATCGAAGAGGGCCCGCTCAAGACCAGCAGCGACTTCAAGCTGCTCGAAGACGAGGCCTACGCCAGCCTGTACCAGGAAGGCATTGGCCGCATGAGCAAGGACGGCGCGATCACCATCCTGCAAGGTCGAGCCGTGGGCGGCACCACATTGATCAACTGGACGTCGAGTTTTCGCACGCCCGACGCCACGCTTTCCCACTGGGCCAGTGAGTACGCGGTGAAAGGCCACAGCAGCGCCGAGATGGCGCCGTGGTTCGAAAAAATGGAACAGCGCCTGGGTATCGCGCCATGGGCGATTCCACCGAATGCCAATAACGATGTGATCCGCAAAGGCTGCGAAAAGCTCGGTTACAGCTGGCACGTGATCCCGCGCAACGTGCGCGGCTGCTTCAACCTGGGCTATTGCGGCATGGGCTGCCCGGTCAACGCCAAGCAATCGATGCTGGTCACCACCATCCCGTCCACGCTGGAGAATGGCGGCGAGCTGCTGTACCTGGCCCGCGCCGAACGCTTGAACTACAGCGGCGACACCATCAGCAGCCTGGAATGCGTGGCCATGGACGCGCGCTGCGTCGCGCCCACGGGTCGCAAGATAACGGTCAAGGCCAGGCATTACGTGCTGTCGGGCGGCGGCATCAACAGCCCGGCGCTGCTGATGCGCTCGGACGCGCCCGACCCGCACTCGCGCGTGGGCAAGCGCACGTTTCTGCACCTGGTGAATTTCTCTGCCGCGCAGTTCGACGAGGTGATCAACCCGTTCTACGGCGCGCCGCAGTCAATTTATTCCGATCATTTTCAGTGGGTGGACGGCACCACCGGCAAAATGTCCTACAAGCTGGAGGCACCGCCCTTGCACCCAGGGTTGGCCAGCACGCTATTCGGCGGTTACGGCACCGGCAACGCGCTGGATATGAGCCAGTTGCCACATACCCACGCCATGCTTGCCCTTTTACGTGATGGTTTTCATCCCGACAGCCCTGGCGGCACGGTGGAATTACGCGGCGACGGTACGCCGGTTCTCGATTACCCAGTATCGCCCTACGCCTGGGACGGCCTGCGCCGAGCCTTCCACAGCATGGCCGAGATCCAGTTCGCGGCGGGCGCCAAGTCGGTCAAGCCGTTGCACCACGACGCGCGTTACGTCAGCACCCTGGCCGAAGCACGCAGCCTGATCGACGGCCTGAGCCTTGAACCGCATCGGACCACCCTGGGCAGCGCCCACGTGATGGGCGGTTGCGCCATGGGCGAAGACCCGAAAAACGCAGTGGCTGACAGCCTCGGTCGCCATCACCAGTTGCGCAACCTGTCGATCCACGATGGCTCGTTATTCCCCACCAGCATTGGGGCTAACCCGCAATTGTCGGTGTATGGATTAACCGCGCAACTGGCGACAGCGTTGGCCGAACGTCTGAAAACAGCGTGAAAAAACAGGTTATTCGCGGTGTCTATAGTGCTTTCTTCTGCATAAGTTGACTTGGCCGACCGGGATGGCTGCGATACCATCCGGTTCCCCAACGGACTCCGCCAGGACGACGCGATGAACCGAGTGTTGTACCCAGGTACCTTCGACCCGATTACCAAAGGCCATGGCGATCTGGTCGAACGCGCCTCTCGCCTGTTCGACCATGTGATCATCGCGGTCGCTGCCAGCCCCAAGAAAAACCCGCTGTTTCCCCTGGAACAGCGCGTGGAACTGGCGCGTGAGGTCACCAAACACCTGCCTAACGTGGAAGTGGTGGGTTTTTCGACGCTGCTGGCACACTTCGCCAAGGAGCAGAACGCCAATGTGTTCCTGCGTGGCCTGCGCGCGGTGTCCGACTTCGAGTACGAATTCCAGCTGGCCAACATGAACCGCCAACTGGCGCCGGACGTCGAAAGCCTGTTCCTCACGCCGTCGGAGCGTTATTCGTTCATTTCCTCGACGTTGGTCCGTGAAATCGCCGCTTTGGGCGGAGATATCACCAAGTTCGTGCACCCGGCTGTGGCGGATGCGCTGACACTGCGCTTCAAGAAGTAATTTTCTGATGAGCGGGCTTGCCTGTGCCAAGCCTGACTTGTCCATGCTGAGCCTGGCTTATCTGTGCTGAGCCTGGCTTATCTGTGCTGAGCCTGGTTTGTCTGTGCTGAGCCCGGTTTGTCTGTGCTGAGCGGGCTTATTGTGGCGAGCGGGCTTGCCCCGCGTTGGGCTGCGAAGCAGCCCCAATAAAGCCACCGCGTAGTTTCAGCCAAAACACGGCCGCCTGTTTTCAGGGCCGCTTCGCAGCCCAACGCGGGGCAAGCCCGCTCGCCACAACAAGCACGGAGCTCGCCACAATAGGCGCGGCGCTGCCCACAACAAGCCCAGCGATCGCCACAGCTCGCACTGCGGGCGCCAATGCGGCACAATTGCGCGCATTCGTTTTCAGATGCCCTGGCTGACAGCCCTGGCAGGAGTTTCCATGTCCCTGATCATCACCGACGATTGCATCAACTGCGACGTCTGCGAACCTGAGTGCCCGAACGCTGCGATTTCCCAGGGTGAAGAGATCTACGTGATCGACCCCAACCTGTGCACCCAATGCGTCGGCCACTACGACGAGCCTCAGTGCCAGCAAGTGTGCCCGGTGGATTGCATTCCGCTGGACGAGGCACACCCTGAGACTGAAGAGCAGTTGATGAAGAAATATCGGTTGATTACCGGTAAGGCCTGAGGTTCTTCAGTGCCATCAAGGGCCTCTTTGCGAGCACGCCCGCTCCCACCGTTGACCGAGTACCCACATCAAAATGCGGTCGAATGTGGGAGCGGGCTTGCCTGCGATGGCGACATCAGCCCTCACACAACACTCAGCTCTGGCACTTAGGGCAAAACACACTCGCCCGCTGCCCCAACACCACATTGCGCAATTCGCTGCCGCAGACCTTGCACGCCTCGCCGCCCCGGCCGTAGACGAACAGTTCCTGCTGAAAATACCCCGGCTGCCCGTCACCGCCGATGAAGTCCCGCAATGTGGTGCCGCCACGCTCGATGGCGGCGGCCAGCACACGCTTGATCTCAATCGCCAGCTTCAAATAACGCCCGCGAGAAATGCCACCGGCAGCCCTGCGCGGGTCAATCCCGGCGGCAAACAGCGCTTCGGTCGCATAGATATTGCCCACGCCCACCACCACCGCGTTGTCCATGATGAACGGCTTCACCGCCATCGACTTGCCGCGGGACAGCTGGAACAGCCGCTCGCCGTCAAACAGGTCAGTCAACGGCTCCGGCCCCAGGCGAATCAGCAATTCGTGGTTGTGCGGGTCCTGGCTCCAGAGCATTGCGCCGAAGCGCCGCGGGTCGGTGTAGCGCAGCGCCATTCCCGACTCCAGCTCGATGTCCACATGCTCATGCTTGAGCGCGGGTGAACCGGCTTCCACCAGCCGCAGGTTGCCCGACATGCCCAAGTGGCTGATCAAGGTGCCCACTTCGGCATTGATCAACAGGTACTTGGCCCGCCGCTCCACCAGCACGATGCGCTGCCCGGACAGGCGCACATCCAGGTCTTCCGGGATCGGCCAGCGCAAGCGCCGCTCACGCACCACCACACGGCTGACGCGTTGGCCTTCCAGGTGCGGCGCAATCCCGCGCCGGGTGGTTTCGACTTCTGGTAACTCGGGCATGTGTACCTCGTGAAAAAAGGGTCAGTGCGCGCCCAGTTCGCGGATCGACAACTTCATGCTTTCGAAGTCGTAGTCCGACAGGCCCACGTAATCCAGCACCAGATGGCCGATGGCATTCCATTCATGGTCCACGGCCTGGTTACCCAGTACGCGATAGGACGAACAGATGTGCTCAGCCATTTTCAGGATGGCCAGCAGGTTTTTAAGTTGCGGCGTGCGCGAGGACTCATCGCTGAAAATCGCCAACGCGTTGTGGTGGTTGGCAATCGCGTCGGTCACATGCTCCGGCAGACGCCAGGATTTGGCGGTGTAGTAACCGACCACGGCATGGTTGGTGTTGAACGCGTTGTTCTCGGTGTCGACCACGCGGCAATCGGGCCCGGCATTGGCGTAGGCCTGCTCCAGCACCGTCATGTAATTGGGGAACCGCTTGAGCATCAACGGCACGCCGCAATCGTGGAACAGCCCCAGGGCATAAGCCTCGTCCACCGCCTGCGAGCCGGTGCGCTTGGCCAGGGTCAGGCAGGTCATGGCCACATCCTGGGCGGTGTCCCAGAAGCGGTTGAGGGTGACAATGGTGTCGTCGCTCATCTCGCCTTTGATCGACTGCGCGTTGATCAAGTTGATGATCGAACGGCTGCCCAGCAGATTCACCGCGCGCTGGATCGAGGCAATCTTGTTGCTCAGGCCGTAATACGGCGAGTTGACGATCTTCAGCAATGCGCCGGACAGGCCAGGGTCCTGGGAGATCAACCGCGCGATCACTTCCAGGTCCGGGTCGGGCATGTACTGCTCCATCTGCAAATCCACCATGATTTGCGGTTGAGGCGGCACGCTGATGCCTTGCAGGGCCTGTTGGATCTGCTCGGCGGAAAGCTCTTGGGACATAAGTACACACTCTGGGCTAGGCGGGGATTCTAACCCTTATGAAGACTTGACCGACACCCAAATGCCGAACTGAAACCGGATCAAATGTGGGAGCGGGTCTGCTCGCGAAAGCCCGGTGTCAGTCACCCGATACAGTGGCTGATCCACCGCTTTCGCGAGCAAGCCCGCTCCCACATGTCCGGCGGCGCCGCGAATTCATGCACAACACGGTATACTCCCGCTCTTTTTTCCGGAGCGACGTCATGTCCCTGCCAAGCCTGCGTCTCAAAGCCAACGCCGATCGTCGTTTGCGCAACGGCCACCTGTGGGTCTACAGCAACGAAATCGACGTGGCCGCCACCCCACTTCACGGCTTCCAGGCAGGCGACCAGGCTATCCTGGAAGCGGCCGGCGGCAAGACCCTGGGCATCGTGGCCATGAGCCCGAACAACCTGATCTGCGCACGCCTGCTGTCGCGCGACATCAAGTTGCCATTGGACAAGTCGCTGCTGGTGCACCGCATCAACGTCGCGCTGTCGCTGCGTGACCGCCTGTTCGACAAGCCGTTCTACCGCCTGGTGTATGGCGACTCCGACTTGTTGCCAGGCCTGGTGGTCGACCGTTTCGGCGACATCCTGGTCGTCCAGATCGCTTCGGCGACCATGGAAGCCCACAAAGAAGACGTGATCGCCGCCCTGACCCAAGTGCTCAAGCCAAGCGGCATCCTGTTCAAGAACGACTCCGCCGCGCGCGACGCCGAAGGCCTCAACCGCTACGTTGAAACCGTGTTCGGCCTGGTGCCGGAATGGGTCGCGCTGGAAGAGAACGGCGTGAAATTCGAAGCCCCGGTAATCCAGGGCCAGAAGACCGGCTGGTTCTACGACCACCGCATGAACCGCGCCCGCCTGGCCCCGTATGCCAAAGGCAAACGCGTGCTGGACCTGTACAGCTACATCGGCGGCTGGGGCGTGCAAGCTGCAGCCTTCGGCGCCAGTGAAGTGTTCTGCGTCGACGCATCTGCCTTCGCCCTCGACGGTGTTGAGCGCAACGCGGCACTGAACGGCGTTGCCGAGAAGATGACCTGCATCGAAGGCGACGTGTTCGAAGCCCTCAAAGAGCTGAAAGCCAGCGAAGAGCGTTTCGACGTGATCGTGGCCGACCCGCCTGCCTTCATCAAGCGCAAAAAAGACATGAAGAACGGCGAAGGCGCCTACCGCCGCCTGAACGAGCAAGCCATGCGCCTGCTCAGCAAGGACGGCATCCTGGTCAGCGCGTCGTGCTCAATGCACCTGCCGGAAGACGACCTGCAAAACATCCTGCTGACCAGCGCCCGTCACCTGGACCGCAATATCCAGATGCTGGAACGCGGCGGCCAGGGTCCGGATCACCCAGTGCACCCAGCGATTGCCGAAACGCGCTACATCAAGAGCATTACGTGCCGGTTGTTGCCTAATAGCTGATTGAACGCGGGCTAAATGTGGGAGCGGGCTTGCTCGCGAAAGCGGCAAGTCAGTCGATGAATGAGTTGACTGACACTACGTACTCGCGAGCAAGCCCGCTCCCACATTTTGGTTTGTGGTGTGTCAGGGCAACTTTCCTATCACCGCAAACCACAACAATTCGGGAACCGCCCTTCAACGGTTTTGATTGAATTCCACATTTCGCAGACTAGTATCGGTTTCTGGAATTACTCCGGAAAACAAAAACAATGTCTGGGCCCTACCTCTCCCGCTTCATCCTCATCACCTGCATTTCCCTGATCAGCTTTTTCCCTATCAACATTCTGCTGCCCTCGTTTCCCGCACTGGCTGCCAGGTTCGACACACCTACCGCAGAAATCGCACTGTCGATCAGTCTGTTCACGCTGGTGTTTTCAGTGTCCCAATTGATTGCCGGCCCGCTGTCGGATAAATGGGGCCGCAAGGAAGTCTTGCTCGGTTGCATCACGCTGTCGATCCTGGGTGCGATAGGTTGCGCATTATCGACGGACTACCTGAGCTTCCTGCTGTTTCGCTCGGTCCAGGCCATGGGTTGCGGCTTCTTCGTACTGGGCCACGCGTTAGTGGAAGACCTGTTCGAAGAACAGGATAGAGCCCGTGTGCGCCTCTACTACATGACCCTGAGCGGCTCGTTCGTCGCTTTGTCACCGCTGATCGGCTCCTGGTTGCAAACCACCTTCGACTGGCAAGGTAGTTTCTATGGATTCGCACTGATGGCATTGGGCATGTTGATCCATGCGTTCTGCATACTGCCCTCCAAGTCCGCCAGCCCGCACCGCACGCCGGTGTCGATCATCGGCACGCTGAAAGATGTCGCGACCAATCGCGACTTCCTGCGTTACTGGTGGATCGCCGCGTTGGTATTCGCCTGCTACTTCGCCTTGATCAGCGTGACACCGTTGATTTTCATGGACTCGTTGAAACTCTCCGAATACCAGTACGCACTGGTACTCATGGTGTATGGCGTGGCCTATCTGCTCGGTGGCTTGGCGGCGTCGTATCTTCAAAAACGCATCTCGCTGTCCCGGCAAATCAACATCGGTCTTGGATTGCTGCTTATCGCAGGCGTGCTTCTGATGCTGATCGTCGGTCTTGGAGCTATCACCACCATCACCCTGCTGATCCCGATGCTGATCAGCGCCCTGGCCGTAACTCTGGTTCGCCCCGCCGCGATTTCCGCCGCCATGTTGCTGTTCTCCAGCAGCGCCGGCACCGCCGCCTCGGCCGGCAACAGCATCATGTTCATCACCGCTGCCGTCAGCAGCGCAGCCCTCGCCCAAGCCGGGGCCAACCTGCTGATGACCATCGCCATCAGCTTCATCGTGTTCAGCGTTTGGGGCGTGGTGACGAACGCGCGAGTCGGCCGCTGACCATGAAACTTGCACACCCACACGTCTCGTAAGCGCTATCTACACGCTGGCGGCCATTCCCTCCGGCCGCCAGCGGTGTAGAATCGACCCTATTCATCGCCAGTCATCCCCCGGCGGGTTTATGAGCTCGAGGCCCAAGCACGCGGCGATCCCGCGACGCGAGTGGCAACGTTTGGACACACAGCCATTTTCTGAGTGTTCCAGACGCCAATAGAGGCTCACTTCCCTTTAGTACTTGATTAGCCGCCCGGAGTGCTTCATGCCTGATTACCGCTCGAAAACATCCACCCACGGCCGCAACATGGCCGGCGCGCGCGCACTGTGGCGTGCCACGGGGATGAAAGATGACGACTTCAAAAAGCCGATCATCGCGATTGCCAACTCGTTCACCCAGTTCGTACCCGGCCACGTCCACCTCAAGGACCTGGGCCAACTGGTCGCCCGCGAGATCGAACGCGCCGGCGGCGTGGCGAAAGAATTCAACACCATCGCCGTGGATGACGGCATCGCCATGGGCCATGACGGCATGCTGTATTCGCTGCCGAGCCGCGAGATCATCGCCGACTCCGTGGAATACATGGTCAACGCCCACTGCGCCGACGCCATCGTGTGCATCTCCAACTGCGACAAGATCACCCCCGGCATGCTGATGGCCTCCCTGCGCCTGAACATCCCGGTGATCTTCGTCTCCGGCGGGCCGATGGAGGCCGGCAAGACCAAACTCGCCTCCCACGGCCTCGACCTGGTTGACGCCATGGTCATCGCCGCCGATTCCAGCGCGTCTGACGAGAAAGTCGCGGAATACGAGCGCAGCGCCTGCCCTACCTGCGGTTCGTGCTCCGGCATGTTCACCGCCAACTCGATGAACTGCCTGGTGGAAGCCCTGGGCCTGGCGTTGCCGGGCAACGGTTCCACGCTGGCCACCCACAGCGACCGCGAGCAGCTGTTCCTGCAGGCTGGCCGTACCATCGTCGAGCTGTGCAAGCGTTACTACACCGACAACGATGAGTCGGTGCTGCCGCGCAACATCGCCAACTTCAAGGCGTTCGAAAACGCCATGACCCTGGACATCGCCATGGGCGGTTCCACCAACACCATCCTGCACTTGCTGGCCGCCGCCCAGGAAG
The DNA here is from genome assembly GCF_963878885.1 of Pseudomonas sp. R9.37. Taxonomy (NCBI): domain Bacteria; kingdom Pseudomonadati; phylum Pseudomonadota; class Gammaproteobacteria; order Pseudomonadales; family Pseudomonadaceae; genus Pseudomonas; species Pseudomonas sp. R9.37. The sequence goes on from NZ_CAWNZA010000011.1 coordinate 273,749, forward strand.
CCGAGATCGATTTCGACCTGCGCGACATCGACCGTCTGTCCCGCCACGTGCCGCAGCTGTGCAAAGTCGCGCCGAACATCCAGAAGTACCACATGGAAGACGTGCACCGCGCCGGCGGGATCTTCTCGATCCTCGGTTCGCTGGCCCGTGGCGGCCTGTTGCACACCGACCTGCCGACCGTGCACAGCACGAGCATGGCCGAAGGTATCGCCAAGTGGGACATCACCCAGACCACCGACGAAGCCGTGCATCACTTCTTCAAGGCAGGCCCGGCCGGCGTCCCGACGCAAACGGCGTTCAGCCAGTCCACCCGCTGGGACACCCTCGATGACGACCGTGAAAACGGCTGCATCCGCAGTGTCGAGCACGCCTACTCGCAAGAAGGCGGCCTGGCCGTGCTGTACGGCAACATCGCGCTGGATGGCTGCGTGGTGAAAACCGCCGGTGTGGATGAATCCATCCATGTGTTCGAAGGCAACGCCAAGATCTTCGAAAGCCAGGACAGCGCCGTGCGCGGCATCCTCGCCGACGAAGTCAAAGCCGGCGACATCGTGATCATCCGCTACGAAGGCCCGAAAGGCGGCCCGGGCATGCAAGAGATGCTCTACCCGACGTCGTACCTGAAATCCAAGGGCCTGGGCAAAGCCTGTGCGTTGCTCACTGACGGCCGTTTCTCCGGCGGCACCTCGGGCCTGTCCATCGGCCACGCTTCGCCAGAAGCCGCTGCCGGCGGCGCGATTGGCCTGGTGCAGGACGGTGACAAAGTACTGATCGACATTCCGAACCGCTCGATCAACCTGTTGATCAGCGACGAAGAACTGGCCGCGCGCCGGGTCGAGCAGGACAAGAAAGGCTGGAAACCGGTCGAGAAGCGTCCGCGCAAAGTCACCACCGCGCTGAAGGCTTACGCCCTGCTGGCCACCAGCGCCGACAAAGGCGCTGTGCGTAACAAAGCGATGCTCGACGGCCTGTAAGCCTCGCGCACGAAAATGCCCCGCCACGTGCGGGGCATTTTTTTGTCTGGATAAACCCTTCAGCAGTAGACCGAGTTCCAACATGCGTGTGTGATCGAATGTGGGAGCTGGCTTGCCTGCGATAGCGGTGGGCCAGTCGCCTCATGTAGGGCCTGACACAAAGCCTTCGCGGGCAAGCCCGCTCCCACAGGTGACCGGGTTCCAGCTTGAGCATGCGGTCGAATGTGGGAGCGGGCTTGCCTGCGATAGCGGTGGGTCAGCTGACTCATGTACTGCCTGACACACCGCCTTCGCGGGCAAGCCCGCTCTCACAGTTGATCGGGTTCCGGCTTGAGCATGCGGTTGAATGTGGGAGCTGGCTTACCTGCGATCGCGGTGGGTCAGCTGACTCATGTACTGCCTGACACACCGCCTTCGCGGGCAAGCCCGCTCTCACAGTTGATCGGGTTCCGGCTTGAGCATGCGGTTGAATGTGGGAGCTGGCTTGCCTGCGATAGCGGTGGGTCAGCTGACTCATGTACTGCCTGACACACCGCCTTCGCGGTGGGTCAGTCGCCTCATGTAGGGCCTGACACGCCGCCTTCGCGGGCAAGCCCGCTCCCACAGTTGACCGGGTTCCAACATGCGTATGCGGTCGAAGGTGGGAGCTGGCTTGCCTGCGATCGCGGTGGGTCAGCTGACTCATGCAGGGCCTGACACACCGCCTTCGCGGGCAAGCCCGCTCCCACAGTTGATCGGGTTCCGGCTTGAGCATGCGGTTGAATGTGGGAGCTGGCTTGCCTGCGATCGCGGTGGGTCAGCTGACTCATGTACTGCCTGACACACCGCCTTCGCGGGCAAGCCCGCTCCCACAGGTGACCGGGTTCGAACTTAGGTATGCGGTCGAATGTGGGAGCGGGCTTGCTCGCGAAGCAGGCGGCTCGGTCTTACTGAATCTCGTCCGGCTTGACGATCACCCAGTTCTTGTCCGCCGTCACCGGCAGCCCCTCCTTGGCCTGGGCCGCTGCGTGCTTGGCCATCATGCCGTTGAGTTGGGTCATGTATTTATCCTTGCGGTTGACCCACAGGTGGACGCCACCCTTGGCCACGTCCACATCGTGAAACAACATGTAGCCGTCGCTGGTGGGGGTGTCGCCGCCCACGATCACCGGTTTTTTCCACTCATCAATGTAGGTGAGGATCGCTGCGTGCTTGCCGGCCATCCAGGTCGCCGGGGTCCACAGGTACGGGGTCAGCTCCAGGCCGAGGTTGGCTTTTTCGTCGTATTTGCCGGCGGCGATCTGTTTGCGCGCGGTGGTCAGCTCGCCGGTCTTGCGATCCTTGAGCAAGGTGCTCACGCCGATGACGTTCTCGGGTTTGACGTTGTAGCCGTACTTGGGATCGGCGGCGACCATGCGCACCAACTCCTCGGATGCGGCGGTCATCACATACACCTCGATGCCGTTTTCCATCAGTTTGTTGAACAGCTCAGCCTGGCCGGTGAAGACCTTCGGCGGCTGCACGTCCATGGTCTTGACCACGTCACCGTCGTAATAGGTGACCGGCACCGGCTTGCCCGACGCCATCATCTCGTCGACGTAGCCCTTGAGTTCCTTGAGGGTGAAGCCGGAGAAAATCTGCGCAACCCACGGGTAGCAGACCATGTCGTCCACTTCGCAGAGTCGGTAGTAGTAGCTGAACAGGCTTTCCTTGTGGTCGGCGGTGTCTTTGAACGGGATCAGCTTGAGGGACGGGTCCATGGTGTCGCGGGTGATCAGGCCTTTGTTCTCAAGGTACGGCAGCAGGGACTCTTCGAGGTCGTAGCGGTAACTGGTGTTGTCCATGTCGAACACCGCGAAGTTACCTTTGTTGGCGTTGGCGGCGATCATCTTGTTCAGTTGCTCGGCGGCAGGCGCCGGCCAGTGCTTTAACTCGGTGGCGGCAAATGCCTGGCTGGCGAGGCCCAAGCAGAAGGCGGCGGCCAGTAGTGTTGGCGCGAGCTTCATAAGCGTTTTCTCCCTGAGTGAAAGACATCGACGCTAACAAATCTGTGTGACAGTTATCGCCCGAGCACGACCGCTTGCGTCGTGATTGCGCCAAGAGCGTGTGCCTGAGCGTCAAACGCTTATTCCAAAAACGACAGTCACCATTCCATATCGGTATTAAATCAATATATTTCAAGCTGTTAGGATTTCCGGTTCGCAATCGCAGGCTCACGCGATTGGCTGCCTTCTCAACGGAGCTTCAATGAATCTGCCCCTGATTCTCAACGTACTGGTGTTCGTGGCCCTGCTTTTGGGCCTGGCACAAACGCGTCACACCCACTGGAGCCTCGCTAAAAAGGTCCTGTTTGCGCTGGTGCTCGGCGTGCTGTTCGGCGCCGCGTTGCACACGATTTATGGCGACGGCAACCCGGTGCTCAAAGCCTCGATCAGCTGGTTTGACCTGGTCGGCAATGGTTACGTGCAGTTGCTGCAAATGATCGTGATCCCGCTGGTGTTCGCCTCGATCCTCAGCGCCGTGGCGCGTCTGCACAACGCCTCGTCCCTGGGCAAGATCAGCTTCCTGACCATCGGCACGCTGCTGTTTACCACGGCAATTGCGGCGCTGATCGGTATCGGCCTGACCAACCTGTTCGGCCTTACCGCCGAAGGCCTGGTGGCCGGCACCCAGGAAATGGCGCGCCTGCAAGTGATCCAGAGCGATTACGCAGGCAAGGTCGCCGACCTGAATATCCCGCAGCTGCTGCTGTCGTTCGTGCCAGCCAATCCGTTTGCCGACCTGGCCCGGGCCAAGCCGACGTCGATCATCAGCGTGGTGATTTTTGCTGCGTTCCTCGGAGTTGCCGCACTGCAACTGCTCAAGGACGACGTGGAAAAAGGCCAGAAAGTGCTCAACGCCATCGACACCCTGCAAGCCTGGGTGATGCGCCTGGTGCGCCTGGTAATGAAGCTGACGCCCTACGGCGTGCTGGCGCTGATGACCAAAGTGGTCGCCGGCTCCAACCTGCAAGACATCATCAAGCTCGGCAGTTTTGTAGTGGTGTCGTACCTGGCGCTGGGCTTGATGTTTGTGGTGCACGGCCTGCTGCTGTCGCTGGCCGGGGTCAACCCGCTGCGCTTCTTTCGCAAGGTGTGGCCGGTGCTGACCTTTGCCTTCACCAGCCGCTCCAGCGCAGCCGCCATCCCGCTGAGCATTGAAGCGCAGACCCGCCGCCTGGGTATCCCGCAATCAATTGCCGGTTTCGCCGCCTCGTTTGGCGCCACCATCGGCCAGAACGGTTGCGCCGGTCTCTACCCGGCCATGCTTGCGGTGATGGTTGCACCGACCGTGGGCATCAACCCACTGGACCCGCTGTGGATCGCGACCCTGGTGGCGATTGTGACCTTGAGCTCGGCCGGTGTGGCCGGTGTTGGCGGCGGCGCGACCTTTGCCGCGCTGATCGTACTGCCGGCGATGGGCTTGCCGGTGTCACTGGTGGCGCTGCTGATTTCCGTGGAGCCGCTGATCGACATGGGCCGTACGGCGCTGAACGTGAACGGTTCGATGACGGCCGGTGCGATTACCAGCCAGATCATGGGGCAGACGGATAAAGCGTTGCTGAATGCCGATGAGCATGCAGAGTTAGCGCAAGCCTGATAGACCGCTATCGGGGGCAAGCCCCCTCCCACAGTTGACCGAGTGAACGCGATCAAGTGTGGGAGGGGGCTTGCCCCCGATGCTTTTAGGCTTTTTCCCAGACTTCGAAGTTGTACGCGGGCTTACCGCCCTCAGCCGGGTTCTCGACATTCGACACCAGCTTCCACTGGTTCAGATCAAACTCGGGAAACCACGCATCCCCTTCCGGGCTCAACGCAACCCGCGTCAGATACAGGCGATCCGCCTGCTCCAACCCTTGCGCATACAACTGCGCACCGCCGATCAGCATCAGCTCATCCACGCCCTGCTCCAGTGCCCAGGCCTCAGCCCGTTCCACCGCCGCAGCCAACGACGGAAAAACTTGCGCACCTTCAAGCTTAAGATCGGTCTGACGGCTGACCACAATGTTCAAGCGCCCCGGCAACGGTCGGCCCAGTGAATCCCAGGTCTTGCGCCCCATGATGATCGGCTTGCCGAGCGTGGTGGCCTTGAAATATTTGAAATCCCCCGGCAAATGCCAGGGCATGCTGTTGTCGACGCCGATCACGCGGTTTTCACCGAGGGCTGCGATCAGGCTTAAAGGGAGAGTTTTTTTCATGGCGACGAGAATACCAGAGCTGCGAGTCTGCGGTTATGCTCCAACCTCACTTGCTCAACAGGACGGCGCGTGACTGCTCTGACTCCCCTGCACACACTGTGGCTGACAGAAACCGTGCGCCTGCGTGAAGAACACGCCGGCCCACTCGAAGACCTGGAAGCCAACCGCCTGGCCCGCACGGCCGGTGGCGACTTGCCGACGCGCATTCAGGCGCGCGCCCTGCACTTGGCCGAGCGCGACGGACTGACCGGCGCCCTCACCCGCTGGCTGCAAGGCGCCCGTTTGGCGTTGGTGCTGCTGGCCGTGGTCGCGGTGATCAGCGGCGCCGGCCTGGCGTTTGCTGCGCTGGGTAACGGCCTGACTCCGGTGAATGTGTTCTGGGCGCTGGGCAGTCTGCTCGGTTTGAACCTGATTCTGCTGCTGAGCTGGGCCTTGGGCCTGGCGTTTGCCGGCGAGCACAGCGCCAGCCTCGGCCGCCTGTGGCTGTGGCTCAGCGAAAAATTCGCGCGTGATGCCAAGGCGGCTCAGTTGGCGCCGGCGCTACTGCTGTTGCTGCAACGCCACAAACTCAATCGCTGGGCAGTGGGTGTGCTGGTCAACAGCCTGTGGCTGCTGGCATTGCTCAGTGCCATGGTGATTTTGCTGACACTGCTGGCCACCCGACGCTACGGTTTTGTGTGGGAAACCACCATCCTGGGCGCCGACACGTTTGTCGCCGTCACCCAAGCCCTCGGCAGCCTGCCCGCGCTGCTGGGCTTTAACGTGCCGACCGTCGACATGATCCGCGCCAGCGGCGACTCCGCCCTGAATATCGAAAGCGCACGGCAGGCCTGGGCCGCCTGGCTGGTGGGCGTGCTGCTGGTGTACGGCCTGCTGCCGCGTTTGATCCTCGCGCTGCTGTGCCTGTGGCGCTGGAAACGTGGGCGCGCCGCCCTGCGCCTGGACCTCAACCTGCCCGGCTACAGCGCGTTGCGCGAACGCCTGATGCCAAGCAGCGAACGGCTCGGTGTCAACGATGCAGCGCCTGAACAGCTGCACCACGTCAGCGGCGGCGTCAGCGAACTGGAGAGCGACGGCGCCTTGCTGGTGGCCATCGAACTCGATGATCAGCACCCGTGGCCGCCCAAACTACCGGCCAGCATCAAAAACGCCGGCATTCTGGACAGCCGCGAATCGCGCAACAAACTGCTGGAACAGCTCACGCGCTTTCCACCCGCACGCCTGGCCATCGCCTGCGACCCTCGTCGCTCGCCTGACCGTGGCAGCCTGGCGCTGATCGCCGAACTGGCACGCAGCGCCACGGCCACCCGCGTGTGGCTGCTGCAGGCACCGCCCGGCCAGGCGCTGGACGCCGAGCGCCTTGGCGATTGGCACGCCGCGTTGCACCAACTCGAACTGCCCTTCGCCGACTGCGCGCCGCTCACATGGCTGGAGACCGGTCATGACTAAACCGCTGAAACTGGCCGTGGTCGGCCACACCAATGTCGGCAAGACGTCGCTTTTGCGCACGCTGACCCGTGACGTCGGCTTCGGCGAAGTCTCCCATCGCCCCAGCACCACTCGGCATGTGGAAGGCGCGCGGTTGTCGGTCGACGGCGAAGCCTTGCTGGAGCTGTACGACACGCCCGGGCTGGAAGACGCGATTGCCTTGCTCGATTACCTGGAGCGCCTGGATCGCCCCGGCGAGCGCTTGGACGGCCCGGCACGCCTGGCGCGTTTCCTGAAAGGCAGCGAAGCGCGCCAGCGTTTCGAACAAGAGGCCAAGGTGTTGCGCCAACTGCTGGCCTGCGACGCCGGCCTGTATGTGATCGACGCTCGCGAGCCGGTGCTGGCCAAGTACCGCGACGAGCTGCAAGTGCTGGCCAGTTGCGGCAAGCCGCTGCTGCCGGTGCTCAACTTCGTCAGCAGCAGCGACCACCGCGAACCCGACTGGCGCGAAGCCCTGGCCCGCCTGGGTCTGCACGCGCTGGTGCGGTTCGACAGCGTCGCGCCGCCGGAAGACGGGGAGCGTCGCCTGTATGAAAGCCTGGCCCTGCTGCTGGAGAATGCGCGGCCGCAGCTGGAACGGCTGATCCTCGATCAGCAAGCCCAGCGCCAGGCCCGCCAGCTGAGCGCCGCGCGGTTGATCGCCGAATTGTTGATCGACTGCGCGGCGTGCCGGCGCAGCGTGGTCACTGAGGATGAACAGCAAGCCATCAGCGATTTACGCAAGGCCGTGCGCCAGCGCGAACAAAAATGCGTGGAAGCCCTGCTCAAACTCTTCGGCTTTCGCCCGCAGGACGCCACCGCCAGCGATTTGCCGCTGCTCGACGGCCGTTGGGGCGATGACCTGTTCAACCCCGAAACCCTCAAGCAACTTGGCGTGCGCGTCGGCGGTGGGATCGCCGCAGGCGCGGCCGCCGGGGCCGGCGTGGACTTGCTGGTTGGCGGCCTGACCCTGGGCGTCGCCGCGATTGCCGGTGCGATTGCCGGCGGTGCGCTGCAAACCGCGCGCAGCTACGGCAGCCGTCTGCTGGGCAAGATCAAAGGCCATCGCGAGCTGACCGTCGACGACAGCGTGCTGCGCCTGCTCGCCTTGCGCCAACGCCAGTTGCTCAAGGCCTTGAACCTGCGTGGCCATGCGGCGATGCACAGCATCAAGGTCGACACGCCCCAGGACAAAACCTGGCGCGAGGGCAAGCTGCCGGACGCGCTGCATAAAGCCCGCGCGCATCCGCAATGGTCGTCCCTCAACCCTCACGCCAAACTCAGCCAGGCCGAGCGCCAGGAACAGGTCGAGGCGCTGGCCCTGCGCCTGGATGAACGCTAAGCCGCAAGCAATCGCCGGGCCTTGGCCTTCAATACTTCAAGGTCCAGCACCGGCACGTGCATGTCCTTGGCCTGCTCATCCCAGTGGCGCATGCGCAGGCTCACCGAACAAAGCGGGTCCTGTTCGAACGCCTGGGCTTCTTCGGCGCTCATCACGCCGCCCTGGTAACCCAGGGTGCGGCGGCTGGCTTCGCTCAAGCGGGCATGATAGTCCGGCTGGCTGAAGGTCAGGTAACGCTTGGCCTGCACGTGATACTCCACCAGCCTGGCCATGCGTTCGCTGAACCCTGCGCGGCGCAAATAATCCGCGCCCAGCCGCTCATGACTGGCCACGCCGTAGCCGCCCATGTTCTCGCCGCCCTGGCCACAGAGGTGCCCGATGTCGTGGAAAAATGCCGCCAGCACCACTTCATCGTCAAAGCCCTCAGCCATCGCCAGCTGCGCGGCCTGGGACATGTGTTCGATCTGCGACACCGGCTCGCCGATGTAGTCGGCCGTGCCATGTTGCTCGTACAGGCCGAAGAGTTCGGCAATCGCCTGTTCCGGGTTCATCACGCCTCACCCCACACTGTGCTGATGTTTCGTTCGGCCATCGCCGGCCCGACGCTCATGCCCACGCCGGTGTGCATCAACGCCGCGCTCACGCCCGGTGCTACGCGCAGGAACGAAAACGGCCCCGGTCCACGCGCGCCGTACACGCCCTGCCAGCGCTCCACCACCTGAACCTTGCAACCCAGGGTCTGCTGCGCCAGTTCGATCATCCAGTCATCGACCTGCTCGGTATTGAACGGCGAGGCATCGCGGCCGTAGTCATGGGAGTCACCGATGATCAGTTCGCCATAAGGCGTCGGGCTGATCAGCAAGTGAATGCCGTGTTCATGCAAATGCGGTGAATCGCGCAGGATGTGCGCCTGCACGGGCGAAGCTTCCGGCAGATCGGCGAAGGCGCCGTAGTGCACACAACTGAGGCCTGTGAGCAACGCGTGTTGCAGGTTCAGGTTAACGACGGGGCGGGCGCGCAGCATTTGCAGGCGACAGACACTCGGGTTGAGTTCGGCGATCGATTCCGCCAGCAGGGTTTGGTAGTCATGGCCGGAGCACACGATGACCTGCTCGCCACGAAAGCTCCCCGCCGTGGTGTGCACGTGGCCGGGCTCAACGTCGCGCACCAGCGTGGAGAAATGAAACTCCACCTTCAATTCGCTGCGAAGGTAGTTGATCAGCGCCGGAATTGCTTCGCGCGAATACAACTGCTGATCGTCTTTGCCATGCAGCGCAGCGCGGTGATGGCGGAACTGGCCGCCATATAAATCCTTCATCGCGGCGCCTTGCAGCAGTTCGACGTTGTAGCCGTAAGCCTGCGCACGACCGGCGCAAAAAGCTTCCAACAGATGTTCTTCCGCCTCTGTACGCGCAAACAGGTATGAACCGTTGCGCTTGAGCTGCAGGCCGGCCACCTGCGCCCAATGCCCCCAGATATCACGGCTTTGCCGGGCCAGGTCGAGCATCGGCCCCGGCGGTTGGCCGGTGACCAGCGCCTGGCCAAAGTTGCGCACTGAGGCGCCGAGCGGCGTGGCGCTGCGTTCGAAGACCTTGACCTTGAGGCCGCGCTTGGCGGCGGCGTAGGCGTGGGACAGGCCGAGGATGCCGGCGCCGATGATCAATAAGTCGCTGTGTTGTGTCATTAAAGGGTGTCCTGAATTCGAAGCCGCTATCGCCGGCAAGCCAGCTCCCACATTTTTGATTTATGAACACCGTCAAATGTGGGAGCTGGCTTGCCGGCGAAGAGGCCATCAGCCCTAACGAAAATCTTACTGACCGGCCACCTTCTCGGACTTGCCGTCATAGCGCTTGCGCCATTCAGTCAGGATGCTGTCGCGGTTTTTCGAAGCCCAGGCGAAGTCGTTCTTGATCAGGCGTTGCTCATAGTCGGCGGGCAATTCGGTCTGCGGCTTGGCGATACCGGGCTGGGCAAGTACGGCAAAATTGTCTTTGTACAGGTCCATCGCCGCCGCGCTGGCGGAGAAGTCCGCGAGCTTTTTAGCCGCATCGGCGTGGGCAGTGCCCTTGATCACAGCAGTCGCTTCAATGTCCCAGCCCAGGCCTTCCTTGGGCAGGATGATGTCCAGCGGCGCGCCCTGGCGTTTCAGTTGAACGGCGGGGTATTCGAAGGAAATACCAATCGGGAACTCACCCGAAGCCGCCAGCTTGCACGGCTTGGAACCGGAGTGAACGTACTGGCCGATGTTCTGGTGCAAATCGTCCATGTACTGCCAGCCCTGCTTCTCGCCGAAGGTTTGCAGCCAGGCACTGACATCCAAAAAGCCGGTACCGGAAGAGGCCGGGTTGGGCATCACGATTTTGCCCTTGTACTCAGGCTTGGTCAGGTCTTGCCAACTCACCGGCTTGGTCAGGCCCTGCTTCTCGGCTTCGATGGTATTGAAGCAGATGGTTGCGGCCCACACGTCCATGCCGACCCACGCCGGCGGGTTGGCAGCGTCGCGGTAGTTTTTGCCGATCTTGTCCAGGCCCTTCGGCGCATAGTTATCCAGCATGCCTTGCTGATCGAGAATCGCCAGGCTAGAGGCAGCCAGGCCCCAGACCACGTCGGCTTGCGGGCGGTCTTTCTCGGCCAAAAGTTTGGCGGTGATGATGCCGGTGGAGTCGCGCACCCATTTGATCTCGACGTCGGGATTGGCCTTTTCGAAGGCCTGTTTGTAGGTCTTCAACTGCTCGGCTTCGAGGGCCGTGTACACAGTCAGCTCGGTCTTGGCGAAGGCATTCAGGCTGAATGCGGTGAGTACGGCAGCGACCAGCGCCAGGGGTTTGAACATGGAGCACCTCCTTCAAGGATATTTATTGGCCGGGCGCGGTCTGGCGCCAGGCTTGTGAGCGACGCAGCGCGCCACGTGAGGCCCACGCCAGCAGCAGCGAGACGCCGGCCGAGGTGAACAGAATCAAGGTCGACATGGCCGCCGCACCGCCCACGTTGCCGGCGTCGTCCATGTTCAATACGGCGACGGCGGCGAGGATGGTGTCGGGGCTGTAGAGGAAGATTGCGGCCGACACGGTGGTCATCGCCGACACAAACAGGTAGCGCACGATGTCCAGCAGCGCCGGCAGACAAATCGGCACGGTGACACGCAGATAGTGGCGGTACAACGGCGCCTTGAGGGACAGCGCGGCGGCTTCGAATTCGCTGTCCAGCTGGCGCAAGGCCGTGGTCGCGGTCATCTGCGCGGTGGTCAGATAGTGCGCAATGGTGCACACCACCAACAGGGTCATAGTCCCGTAAAACACATGCAGCGGGTTGCCGCCCAGATTGAAAAAGAACACGTAGCCCAGGCCCAACACCAAGCCCGGCACGGCCATCGGCACAAAGCTGAGCATGCGCAGCGCCAGGTTCAGGCCCTTCTGGCTTTTGGTCTTTTCCATCAGGTAGGCGCCGGTGAAGATCAACACGCTGCCGATTAGCGCCGTGCACAGCGCCATGGTCAGGCTGTTGCGGTAGGCCAGCCAACCGCCGCCGGCCGTGTCTTCGAACTGGTAGTGGTTGAGCGACAACGACAGGTTGTACGGCCAGAACTTCACCAGCGAGGAATACACCGCCATGCCGAATACCAGCAGCAACACCGCGCAGATCAGCAACACAATGGCCAGGTAGCAACCATCGCGCAGCCGCGACGGTGCCGGCTGGAACACCTGGGCGCGGCCGCTCATGGCATCGCCCTGCCGACGGCGCAGCCAGGCATCGACGCCAAAGCTGAACAGCGCCGGTAGCAGCAACACCATGCCGATCAACGCGCCGCGACCAAACTGTTGCTGGCCGACCACCGCCTTGTAAGCTTCCAGCGCCAGCACCTGATAATCGCCGCCGACTACAACGGGTACTCCGAAGTCGGTGATGGTCAGGGTGAACACCAGACAAAACGCGGCGAACACCGCTTGGCGCGTGGCCGGCCAGGTGATGCTGCGAAACGCCCGCGCGGGGCTGGCGCCCATGCTCGATGCCGCATCGAAAAGCCGCGCATCCGCCAGCGACAGAGCTGACAGCAGGATCATCAAAGCGTGTGGGAAGGTGTAGATCACCTCACCCAGAACAATGCCCCAGAAGCCGTAGATATTGTCCGAGAGCACACCGCGCAACAGGCCTTGGTTGCCGAACAGGTACACCAGCGCAATTCCCGGCAGCATCGACGGCGCCATCAACGGCAGCAGTGACAGACCACGCCACATCGCTTTGCCGGGAATCAACGTGCGTTGCAGGGCGTAGGCAAAGAGGTAGGCCAGCGGTACGACGATGGCCGCCACGCTCAGGGAGACTTTCAGGCTATTGCCCAGCAGCCAGTGGAAGTTAGTGCTCGTCAGCATTTCCCGCGCCGCAGCAAGACCGCCGCCCTGCCCGGCTTCACTGCTGAAACCGCGCCAGAAGATCGCCAGCAATGGCAGCAATACGGCGACACCCAGCAGCACCAGCCACAGCAGTTTGCCGCCGAGCACAAAAATACGGTCGCCGTTTTCGGCGCGCGATACCGGGCGCGGCAGTGTCATCACAGCCGCCATCTCAGGCAAACACCTGCAGGCTGCGCGGCGGCAAGGCGACCCAGATGTCCTGGGCTCCCAGGCGTGGCATGGCTTCCGGGGCCAACTCAGCCAGCAGCGCGTGGCCGGGCAATTGTTCCAGCTCAAACCGCATGCGGCAGCGATTGCCAAGAAACGTGATCTCGCGAACCTTGGCCGGGAACAGGTTTTCTTCATGCACCGGCGGGTTGACGCTGATGGCTTCCGGGCGGCAGAACAAGCGCCCGGATTTCGCCATGCCAGCATCGTCGGCCAGGCGCATGTTCATCCCGCCAACCTGGGCATGGCTCGCACTGTTGCGGCTGAACGGCAGCCAGTTACCCTGGCCGACAAACTCGGCCACAAACGGCGTGGCCGGGCGGTCGTAGATTTCCTGGGGCGTGGCGTATTGCTCGACCTTGCCATTGTTCATCACGGCAATGCGGTCGGCCATCAGCATGGCCTCGTCCTGATTGTGGGTGACCATCAGTGTGGTGATACCCAGACGCCGCTGCAGCTGGCGCAGCTCGGTGCACAAATGCTCGCGCACACGGGCATCGAGGGCCGACATGGGCTCGTCGAGCAGCAACAGCGATGGCGCCGGTGCCAGGGCACGGGCCAGGGCGACGCGTTGTTGCTGGCCGCCGGAAAGTTGGCCGGGGTATTTCTTTTCGCTGCCCAGCAGGCCGACCAGTTCGAGCATCTGGCCGACACGCGTGCGCACCTCATCGCGGCCGCTGCCGGTGAGGCCGTAGCCGATATTCGCCTCGACGGTAAGGTTGGGAAACAGTGCGTAGGACTGAAACAGAATGCCGTAGTCCCGCGCCTGCGGTGGCAGCAGGGAAACGTCGCGGTTGCCCAGGCGCAGCTCACCGCTGTCCTGGCGTTCCAGGCCGGCGATGCAGCGCAGCAAGGTGGTCTTGCCGCAACCGGACGGGCCCAGCAGGCACACCAGCTCGCCGGCGGCGACGTCCAGGGACACATTGTCCAGCGCAGTGAAGGCACCGAAGCGTTTCTGGATACCGCGCACCGTCATTGGCGCGCCGGGGTGGGTCAGGGCTGTGTTCATGGAGGCACCTCATCAAACTGATGAAGGCCATGCTAGGTGGGCAATGCGTACCTGGTGTGGCAGGAAGGCAAAACGCGGTGATAGTGGTATTGGTGGATTTGGGTAGGATTTGGAGACTGTGTCGTAAGGGCTGACGCCATCGCGGACAAGCCCGCTCCCACATTTTGATTTGTGAACGCATTCAAAGGTGGGAGCTGGCTTGCCTGCGATGGCGATTGCAATGCCACAGCAAATCTCAGAGTGGCGACATTTCCTGCGCCAACCCAAGAAACGCAGCCGGCAGACGCGCCGACTTTCGTTCCTTGAGGCAGTACAAATACTCCGGAATCTGCGGCGCGTTCTCGATGGTCAGCACGCGCAACTGCGGGTCATGAGGCACTTCCTGACGAGCGATGATGCTGATGCCGATATTGCGCAGCACCGCCTCGCGAATCGACTCACGGCTGCCAATCTCCAGCAGCGGCCCGTAACTCACGCCGGCGCCCTGCAGCATTTCTTCGGTCAGCCGCCGCGTGGTGGAGCCTGCCTCACGCATCAGCAAGGTATGCCCGGCCAACGCATTGAGCGGCACGTGATCGAGCTTGGCCAAGGGATGGTTGCGGTGCACCGCCAACACCAAAGGATCGGTGCCGAGCACGCGGCGAATCAAGCGGGGGTCTTCCAGCAGTTGGGAGGACGCGGCGACATCGACGCGGTAATCGTCCAGCGCTTCGAGCACCTGCTGGGAGTTGCCGATTTCCACCGACACTTCCACTTGCGGCAGGCGTTCGCGAAAGGCTTTGACCAAGTCGAGGATGTAATACGGCGCCGTTGCGGCAATCCGTAACGTGCCCTGGACCTGTCCGTTGTTGCGCAGGAAGAACTCGATGTCGGCTTCCTGCTGCAACAGCGCCTTGACCATCGGCAGCAGGCGCGCGCCGTCGTCGCTGACGGTGAGGCGGCGCCCGCCACGGTAGAACAGCTCAACGCCGTATTGGCTTTCCAGGTTGCGAATCTGGGTAGTCACCGTGGGCTGGCTCAGCCCGAGTTTTTTCGCCGCCTGGGTAATGCTGCCCAGGCGGGCGACCATAAAAAACGCCTTCAACTCGGCACTCAGCACACCACCCTCACATCAATTATTTGCGCAACAGGCGCAGGCCATTGAACACCACCAGCAGGCTTACGCCCATGTCGGCGAACACCGCCATCCACATGGTCGCCATGCCGAGGAAGGTGACTGCAAGGAAGATCGCCTTGATCACCAGCGCCAGGGCGATGTTCTGCTTGAGGATACTCGACGTTTGCCGGGAGAGCCGAATGAAAGCCGGGATCTTGCGCAAATCATCGTCCATCAAGGCCACGTCGGCGGTCTCGATCGCGGTGTCGGTACCGGCGGCGGCCATGGCAAAACCGATTTCGGCGCGGGCCAGCGCCGGGGCATCGTTGATGCCGTCGCCGACCATGCCCACGCGGTGGCCTTGGCCGTAGAGGGTCTCGATGGCTTGCAGTTTGTCGGTGGGCAACAGGTCGCCCTGGGCCTGGTCGATACCAACCTGGGCCGCAATCGCCTGGGCGGTGTGGGTGTTGTCGCCCGTGAGCATCAGGGTCTTGATGCCCAGGTCGTGCAGTTGCTGGATGGCTTCGCGGCTGCTGTCCTTGACCGTGTCGGCCACGGCGAACAACGCCAGCGGCCCGGACTTGTCGAGCAGCAACACCACGGACTTGCCTTGTTTCTCCAGCGCGAAGAGCTTTTCTTCAAGCTCGGGTGAACACAGGCCAAGGTCTTCCACCAGGCGGTGGTTACCCAAGTGATAGGTTTCACCGTTGATATCGCCGCGCACACCACGCCCGGCCAGGGCCTCGAAGTTATCCACAACGTGGCTCTGCAGGTTTTTATCCACAGCCGCATTGGCGATGGCCAGCGACACCGGGTGGTCGGAGCGCCCGGCCAGGCTGGCAGCCAGGGCCGGCGCACTGTCTTCGATATTGGGAAACAGCGCCAGGTAATCGGTTTGCACCGGTTTGCCGTGGGTGATCGTGCCGGTTTTGTCGAGGGCCAGGTAGTCGAGCTTGTAACCGCCTTCCAGGTACACACCGCCTTTGATCAGGATGCCTTTACGCGCGGCCGCGGCCAGGCCGCTGACGATGGTCACCGGGGTGGAGATCACCAACGCGCAGGGGCACGCGACGACCAGCAGCACCAGGGCGCGGTAGATCCAGTCGAACCACACGCCCGCCATGAACAGCGGCGGGATAATCGCCACACCCAGGGCAAACAAGAACACCGCCGGGGTGTAAACCTTGGCGAAGGTGTCGACAAAGCGCTGGGTCGGCGCCCGAGCGCCTTGGGCCTGTTCCACGGCGTGAATGATGCGCGCCAGCGTTGAGTTGTTCGCCGCTGCGCTGACTTTGTATTCCAGCGAACCGGCCTGGTTGATGGTGCCGGCGAAGACTTTATCGCCCACGCCCTTTTCAATCGGCAGGCTTTCACCCGTGATCGGCGCTTGGTCGATGGTGGATTGGCCGGCGGTGACTTCACCGTCCAGGCCGATGCGCTCGCCGGGCTTAACCCGCACGATGGCGCCAAGCTCGATGCTTTTGACTTCTTGTTCGATCCACCCGCCGTCGGCTTGCTGCACCGTGGCTTGTTCCGGGGTCATCTGCATCAGGCCACTGATGGCATTGCGCGCTCGGTCCAGGGACTTGGCTTCGATCAGCTCGGCGACGGTAAACAGGAACATCACCATCGCTGCTTCCGGCCATTGGCCGATCAGGATCGCGCCGGTGACTGCGATGCTCATCAGCGCGTTGATGTTCAGATTGAGGTTCTTGAGCGCGATCCAGCCTTTTTTGTAGGTGGTGAGACCGCCGCTGAGGATCGACACCAACGCCACCAGTGCAATCACCCACGTCGGGGCTACGCCGGTGAAATGCAGCACTTCAGCGCCCAGCGCACCGACGCCGGACAGCGCCAACGGCCACCAGTGTTTCTTGGCCGGCGGCGCGGCGGCGGGGGCGCCTTCTTCGATGGGGTCGGCCTGCATGCCGATGGATTTGATCGCATCGATGATCGGCGCAGTGCTCGGCAGGTCATGGGTGACGCCGAGGATACGGTTGATCAGGTTGAATTCCAGCCGCTGCACGCCGGCGAGCTTGCCCAGTTTGTTCTGGATCAGCGTCTGCTCGGTGGGGCAGTCCATGGCGTCGATGCGAAAAGTGCTCAAGCGCGAGCCCGCAGTCGGCGCTTCGCTCAACGTGACCACGGCAGGCGCTGCCTTGCTGGAGCAGCACGTGTCGCCGTGGCTGGCGTGGTCGTGCTTTTTGACCGGCGTCAGTTTGGCGCCGTGATCGTGGCTATGGTCATGGTCATGGTCATGGTCATGGTCATGATCGTGCTTGTGATCATGCTTTTTGGGGGTGTGGATGGAATCGCTCATTCTGTCGCGTCCGTAAAGGTGCCTGTTGCCAAGTAAAGACCCTGTAGCCACTATAGGGTCAAGCACCCAGTTGGAGATTGCTGCGATGAAGATCGGTGAATTGGCCAAACTGACCGACTGTCAGGTGGAAACCATCCGTTATTACGAGAAGGAAGGCCTGCTGCTGCCACCTGCGCGCACTGACGCCAACTACCGGGTGTACACCCAGGCGCACACCGAGCGGCTGATCTTTATCCGCAACTGCCGCAGCCTCGACATGACCCTCGAAGAAATCCGCAGCCTGCTCGGGCTGCGCGACAGTCCTCAGGACCAATGCGAAAGCGTGAATGCGTTGATTGATGAGCATATCCACCACGTGAAAGCGCGGATCGATGGACTGCTGGCGTTACAGGAACAGTTGCTGGACCTGCGCCAACGCTGCGGCGGTGGGCCGGGATTGGATCAATGCGCGATTTTGCAGCGACTGGAGGTCAGCGGCAGTGTGGCGGCCAGCGAGGCTGAGCCTTCGCACGTGGGCAGAAGCCACGGCCATTAACTCAAGTGAACAGGGTTCTAATGTGTGGGAGGGGGCTTGCCCCCGATGGCAGTCTGTCAGTCACTAACCGGGTGACTGAACCACTGCTATCGGGGGCAAGCCCCCTCCCACACAAGCCCATCCATTAAGACAGTCTTTAGATGGCCACGTCAGCCTTGATGCTTGGGTCCGCGTCGTAGCCGACGATTTCAAAGTCTTCGAACTTGTAGTCGTAGATCGACGCCGGTTTGCGCTTGATCACCAGCTCCGGCAGCTTCTTCGGCGTGCGCGCCAGCTGGGTGCGGATTTGTTCCATGTGGTTGCTGTACGCGTGGGTGTCGCCAGTGGTGACGATGATCTCGTGCGGGATCAGGTCGCATTGCTGGGCCAGCATGTGGGTCAGCAACGCCAGCGCGGCGGTGTTGTATGGCAGGCCGAGGAAGACGTCGGAGCTGCGGATGTACAACTGCATCGACAGATGGCCGTCATGCACAAACGCCTGGTACAGCAGGTGGCACGGCGGCAGCGCTTGCTTGCCGTTGCGCGCGTTTTCCTGCGGGCTCTTGGTTTCGTCCGGCAGGTATTCGACGTTCCAGCCGTGGAACAGGATGCGACGGCTGTTGGGGTTGTTCTTCAGCGTGTCGACCATGTAGTCGATCTGGTTGATCTTGCCGCCGTCCTTGGTCGGCCAGGCGGTCCACTGCTCGCCGTACACCGGGCCCAGGTCACCGTCTTCGGTGGCCCACTCGTCCCAGATTTTCACGCCGTTTTCGTTCAGCCACTTGATGTTGGTGTTGCCACTCAACATCCAGATCAATTCATTGGCGATGCTTTTGAAGTGAAGCTTCTTGGTGGTCAGCAGCGGGAAGCCGTCGGCCAAGTTATGCCGATACTGACGGGCAAACACGGCTTTGGTGCCGGTGCCGGTGCGATCGCCCTTGGTCAATCCATTGGTCACGACGTCGTTCAGTAGTTCGAGATATTGCTTCATGTAAGTACCCGTAGCGTAGAAGCCGAGGCTCTGCAAAAGCCTCGGCATTCGAATTTAAAGCGCGGCGTTCTTGATGCCCTGCGGACGGTTGTAAGCCCACCACAGCAGGCCCAGGCCCGCCAGAATCATCGGCATGCTGAGAATCTGCCCCATGGTCAACCAGCCCCACGCCAGGTAGCCCAGCTGTGCGTCCGGCACGCGCACGAACTCGACGATAAAGCGGAAGATCCCGTAGAACAGCGCGAACATCCCCGACACGGCCATGGTTGGGCGTGGCTTGCGCGAGAAGATGTACAGAATCAGGAACAGTGCCACACCTTCCAGGGCGAACTGGTAGAGCTGCGACGGATGGCGCGGCAACTGCGCCGGGTCGCTGAATGGCGGGAACACCATGGCCCACGGCACGTCGGTCGGCTTGCCCCACAACTCGGCGTTGATGAAGTTACCGATACGCCCGGCACCCAGGCCAATCGGCACGAACGGCGCGACGAAGTCCATCAGCTGGAAGAACGACTTGCCGTTACGGCGGCCGAACCACCACGCGGCGATCATCACGCCGACAAAGCCGCCGTGGAACGCCATGCCGCCCTTCCACACCTCAAAAATCAGCGTCGGGTTGGCGATATAGGCTGGCAGGTCGTAAAACAGCACATACCCCAGACGCCCGCCGACGATTACGCCCATCGACATCCAGAACACCATGTCGGAGAGCTTCTCCTTGGTCCAGGTCGGGTCGAAACGGTTCAGGCGCCGGGAAGCCAGCAGCCAGGCACCGCCGATGCCGATCAGGTACATCAACCCGTACCAGTGGATTTGCAGCGGACCGATGGCCACGGCCACCGGGTTGATCTGCGGGTAAGGCAGCATTGCGACTCCTCGTTAAATCATTAGTCATGGCGCACCGGACCATGCCGGTGTGCGATTAAGCCTGCGTTACAGCCGCTATTTCAAATTAAGAAGTTCACACGCGCCCAATAGCCCCGCATGTTAACGGATGGAAGGCGTGCGGCCCAACCTCGATACGATGGAACGCCCGCGTTTGTCTGGGTAGAGTGGAGCAAAACACAAAGGGGAACGCCTTATGTGCCTGATTGTTTTCGCCTGGCGACCGGGCCACGCCCATCCGCTGATCGTCGCGGCCAACCGTGATGAGTTCTACGCCCGCCCCAGCCTGCCGCTGGCCCAGTGGCCGGATGCGCCGCACATTTACGCCGGCCGCGACCAGGAAGCCGGTGGCACCTGGCTTGGGGTCAGCGCCGAAGGGCGCTTTGCGGCCCTGACCAATATCCGCGACCCGCACCAGCCGCCGTCGCGTAAGTCGCGCGGGGAACTGGTGGCGCGATTCCTCGCCGGTTCGCTGTCAATTGACGACTACTTGGCCGACGTTAACGGCCGTTCGATTGAATACGCCGGATTCAACCTGTTAGTGGGTACGCAGAATGAGCTGTGGCATTACAACGCCAATGAGACTACGCCGACACAACTGAAGGCCGGGGTTTATGGGTTGTCCAACGCCGGGCTGGATACGCCATGGCCAAAGCTGCTCAAGGCCAAGGCGGCATTTGGCGAATTATTGGAAAATCCGCAGCCGCAGGCTTTGCTGGACATACTGAGCGACCCGCAGACCGCGCCGTTTGCCGACTTGCCGGACACCGGCGTGGGGTTGGCGACCGAGAGTTTATTGTCGAGTGTGTTTATTGCCAGTCCCAGTTATGGGACCCGGGCGAGTACGGCGTTGATTGTGAATGCGGATGGGTCACGGCGGATGGTGGAGCGTAGCTTCGGGCCGCTGGGTGGCCGACTGGGTGAAGTCGAACTCAACATTTAGCGGTGACTGGACTGGCACCATCGCAGGCAAGCCAGCTCCCACAGTTGGAATACATTCCCCTGTGGGAGCTGGCTTGCCTGCGATGGCCGCGCCTCGGTCTAGAGGGTTTTCGCCGAGGCCGGGTTGATCATCCGCGTCAGCCCCAGGTTCTTCAGCGCCAACTGCAGCGAGCTGTGGATAACTTGCGGGTTGTCGATGGTCATCAGCTCGGCCAGCAAATCCTTGGCCATGCTCAGCTCAACCTGGCGCAGCATCCACTTCACCTTCGGCAAGTTGGTGGCGTTCATCGACAGGCTGTCAAAGCCCATCGCCATCAACAGCACCGCTGCGGCCGGGTCGCCGGCCATTTCACCGCAGATGCTCACCGGTTTGCCTTCGGCATGGGCGTCGCGCACCACATGTTGCAAGGCTTGCAACACCGCCGGATGCAGGTAGTCGTAGAGGTCGGCCACCCGTGGGTTGTTGCGGTCCACGGCCAGCAAGTACTGGGTCAAGTCGTTGGAGCCGACCGAAAGGAAGTCCACCTGCCGCGCCAGCTCTTTAGCCTGGTACACCGCCGCTGGAATTTCGATCATCACGCCAATCGGCGGCATCGGCACGTCGGCACCTTCGTCGCGCACTTCGCCCCAGGCGCGGTGAATCAAATGCAGAGCCTCTTCCAGCTCATGGGTGCCGGAGATCATCGGCAACAGGATGCGCAGGTTGTTCAGGCCTTCGCTGGCCTTGAGCATGGCACGGGTCTGCACGAGGAAAATTTCAGGATGGTCGAGGGTCACGCGAATGCCGCGCCAGCCAAGGAAGGGGTTGTCTTCCTTGATCGGGAAGTAAGACAGTGACTTATCGCCGCCGATGTCCAGGCTGCGCATCGTCACCGGCAACGGGTGGAAGGCAGACAGTTGCTCGCGATAAATCGCCAGCTGCTCCTTCTCGCTCGGGAACCGTTGGTTGATCATGAACGGCACTTCGGTGCGGTACAGCCCTACCCCTTCGGCGCCGCGCTGTTGCGCGCGGGCCACATCGGCGAGCAGGCCGGTGTTGACCAGCAGCGGCACGCGGTGGCCGTCTAGGGTCACGCACGGCAGTTCGCGCAGCGAATCGAGGCCCAGCGCCAGTTGTTTCTCTTCCTCCACCACTTCGGCGTATTGCTTGCGCAACAGCTCGCTGGGGTTGGTAAAAACTTCGCCGCGATGCCCATCGACGATCATGTCGATGCCGTCAACCTTGGAATACGGAAGGTCTACCAGGCCCATGACCGTCGGGATACCCATGGCCCGGGCCAGGATCGCGACGTGGGAGTTCCCCGAACCCAGAACCGAGACCAGGCCCACCAGTTTGCCTTCCGGCACTTCGCCGAGCATGGTGGCGGTCAGCTCTTCACTGATCAGGATGGTGTTGTCGGGGTAGACCAGGTTGGTGGTGCGGTCTTCCTGCAGGTAGGCCAGCAGACGGCGACCAAGGTCACGCACATCCGAGGCACGCTCGCGCAGGTAGGCGTCGTCCATCAACTCGAAACGGTTGACGTGATCGGTGACCACTTGGCGCAGCGCGCCCTGGGCCCACTGGCCGGTCTTGATCACGGTTTTGACTTCATTACCCAGCGACGCGTCGTCGAGCATCATCTGGTACACGTCGAACAGCGCGCGCTCTTCGGGGCGCAGTTGCGTGGCCAGCTTGGTCGACAGGTTGCGCATGTCGGCGCGCACGCCTTCCAGGGCGGTCTTGAACAGTTTGATTTCGGCGTCGATGTCGTGGACAGTCTTGTCCGGCACCACATCGAGGTCGGCCGGTGGCAGCATGACCACCGCCGTACCGACGGCAGCCCCCGGCGAACCCGGCACGCCGACGAACTTGGCTTCCTGGATGCCCTTGCCCTGACGGCCCAGGCCGCGAATCGAGCCCGTCGCCTCGGCGTGGGCAATAACCCCGGCGAGCTGCGCGCTCATCGTCACGAGGAAGGCTTCTTCACCTTCGTCGAACTGGCGGCGTTCTTTTTGCTGGATGACCAACACGCCGACAACGCGGCGGTGGTGAATGATCGGTGCGCCGAGGAACGAGGCGTAGCGCTCTTCGCCGGTTTCGGCAAAGTAGCGGTAACGCGGGTGATCGGCCGCGTTTTCAAGGTTCAGGGGTTCTTCACGCGTCCCCACCAGGCCCACCAGACCTTCATTGGGCGCCATGCTGACCTTGCCGATGGAGCGCTTGTTCAGGCCCTCGGTGGCCATCAGCACAAAACGGTTGGTCTCGGGGTCCAGCAGGTAAACCGAGCAGACCTGGCTGCCCATGGCTTCCTTGACGCGCAACACAATAATCCCCAACGCCGCCTTGAGATCCTTGGCGGAGTTAACTTCCTGGACGATCTTGCGCAGCGTATTGAGCATGGCTCGGGGTCGAACTCCGTCGTCAGTCGCGCGCTAAAAGGCGCGGGGCAAGCTCTTTGAGAGCGCGACGATAAACCTCGCGCTTGAATGTCACCACCTGGCCCAACGGGTACCAATAACTGACCCAACGCCAGCCATCGAACTCCGGTTTACCGGTCAAATCCATCCGCACCCGCTGCTCGTTGGAGATCAGGCGCAGGAGAAACCATTTCTGCTTCTGGCCGATGCACAGCGGTTGGCTGTGGGTACGCACCAGGCGTTGCGGCAAACGATAGCGCAACCAGCCACGGGTACAGGCCAGAATTTGCACATCTTCGCGCTCAAGGCCGACTTCTTCATTCAACTCACGGTACAAGGCGTCTTCAGGGGTTTCGTCGGGGTTGATTCCGCCTTGAGGAAACTGCCAGGCATCTTGGTTGATTCGGCGAGCCCATAGCACCTGTCCGGCATCATTCGTAAGAATAATCCCGACATTAGGACGGAAACCATCGGGGTCGATCACGGCAACAACCTCGCAAACGCATGTCACCGCATTGTTCCACAAACGTTGTTCCAGCGGCAACGAGGCTTCTTACCTTATGTGCACTCTTGTGAAAAGACCGTATTCTGGACGCCTTTTTACAGACTTTTCAGCGAGTAACTGCAATGCGCCTGGCTTTATTCGACTTGGACAACACGCTTCTGGGCGGTGACAGCGATCACGCCTGGGGCGATTACCTCTGCGAACGCGGGATTCTCGACGCGGTGGCCTACAAGGCCCGCAACGACGAGTTTTACCAGGACTACCTGGCCGGCACGCTGGATAACGCCGAGTACCTGAACTTCTGCCTGGAAATCCTCGGCCGCACCGAGATGGCCCAGTTGAACGAGTGGCACAACGACTACATGCGCGACTGCATCGAGCCGATCATGCTGCCCAAGGCCATGGAACTGCTGGCCAGGCACCGCGCTGCGGGCGACAAGCTGGTGATCATCACCGCCACCAACCGCTTCGTCACCGCGCCGATTGCCGCACGCCTGGGCGTTGAAACCCTGATCGCCACTGAGTGCGAGATGGAAAATGGCCGCTACACCGGGCGCAGCACCGACGTGCCGTGCTTCCGAGAAGGCAAGGTGACGCGTTTGAATCGTTGGCTGGAAGAGACCGGCTATAGCTTGGAAGACAGCTACTTCTATAGCGACTCGATGAATGATCTGCCGTTGCTGGAGCAAGTGACCCACCCGGTGGCGGTGGACCCGGATCCGAATTTGCGGGCTGAGGCCCAGAAGCGTGGCTGGCCGGTAATCACGCTGCGTAGCTGATGGCCCTATCGGGGCAAGCCCCCTCCCACCTTTAACCGAGTAGATCCTTTGGAACGCGGTCGAGTGTGGGAGGGGGCTTGCCCCGATGCAGCCGACGCGATTTAAAGCCTTAAACCGGCTTGGCGCCCATCAACCCGGCAATCGCCACAAACCCCACCAGGCTGACCACCGCCAGCACCAACGTGAAATTCAGGCTACCGCCCTCGCCTTTACGCAGGCGATTAAGCCGCGCCACCAGCCAGAACCAGGCCAGCGCCGCCACGGTGTAGAGGATGCTGGAGCCCAGAATCCAGGTTTGCCCCAGCGGCCAGCCGATCAGGTGCACCAGCCACCAGCCGGTAAACGGCATGCTGACCATGCACACCCCCATCAGCAACCACACAAACGCCCACGGACGTTGCACGGTAGCGGTCGGACCGGCGCTGCGTTTGCGCCAGGCCAGTACCGCCAGGCCCAGGCCGCTGAGCAGCAGTAACACAGTGGCGGTGATGTGGATCACCTTGAGGGTGGTCAGCGTTTCCATGGTCTTGATTCCTTGAAGGCCGCTCAGTCAGCGTAGTCGCTTAACCGAGGAACAGCTGGTAGGCCGGGTTTTCGCTTTCATCCCAGTACGGGTAGCCGATTTGCGCCAACGCCGCCGGCACCAGATGGCGCTCGTCCGCCGGCACTTGCAGGCCTGCGACCACACGGCCATCGGCCGCGCCGTGGTTGCGGTAGTGGAACATCGAGATGTTCCAGCGCCCGCCCAGTTTGTTAAGAAAGTTGAACAGCGCGCCCGGACGCTCCGGGAACTCGAAACGCAACACCAGCTCATCGCTGACTTTGGCTGCGTGCCCGCCGACCATGTGGCGGATATGCAACTTGGCCAGCTCGTTCTCGGTCAGGTCCAGCACCGGGAAACCCTGACTGGTGAGGCTGGCGATCAGCGCGCTGCGCGGGTCGTTTTCCGGGTGCGTCTGCACGCCGACGAAGATGTGCGCCTCGCGGCCGGAGTGATAACGGTAGTTGAATTCGGTGATCTGGCGCTTGCCCACAGCCTCGCAGAACGCCTTGAAGCTGCCCGGCTGCTCGGGAATGGTCACGGCGATGATGGCTTCGCGGCCTTCACCCAACTCGGCGCGCTCGGCCACGTGGCGCAGGCGGTCGAAGTTGACGTTGGCGCCGGAGTCGATGGCCACGAGGGTTTGACCGGTGATGCCCCGCGTTTCCACGTATTTCTTGATACCCGCCACGCCAAGTGCGCCAGCAGGCTCGGTGATGGAGCGCGTGTCGTCGTAGATGTCCTTGATCGCCGCGCAGATTTCATCGGTGCTGACGGTGATCACTTCGTCCACATAGTCTTTGCAGATATCGAAGGTGTGCTGGCCGATCTGCGCCACCGCCACGCCATCGGCGAAGATGCCGACGGTTGGCAGCACCACACGCTCGCCCGCCGCCATGGCGGCCTGCAGGCAGTTGGAGTCATCCGGTTCGACACCGATGATCTTGATTTCAGGGCGCAGGTATTTCACGTACGCCGCGATACCGGCGATCAGTCCGCCGCCGCCCACCGGTACGAAAATCGCGTCCAGCGGCCCAGGGTGCTGACGCAGAATCTCCATCGCCACGGTGCCCTGCCCGGCAATGGTGTGCGGATCATCGTAGGGGTGAATGTAAACGTAGCCTTTTTCGTCGACCAGTTTCAGCGAATACGCCAGCGCTTCCGGGAAAGAATCACCGTGCAGCACCACTTTGCCGCCACGCGAACGCACGCCTTCCACTTTGATTTCCGGGGTGGTCTTGGGCATCACGATGGTGGCCTTGACCCCCAGCACCTTCGCCGCCAGGGCCAGGCCCTGGGCGTGGTTGCCGGCAGACGCGGTGACCACGCCGCGCGCACGTTCCTCGCTGCTCAGTTGGGTCAGCTTGTTGTAGGCGCCGCGAATCTTGAACGAGAACACCGGCTGCAAGTCTTCACGCTTGAGCCAGACCGTGTTGCCCAGCCGCTCGGAGAGCTGGCGCGCGGTCTGCAAGGGGGTTTCTACGGCAACGTCGTAAACGCGCGAGGTGAGGATCTTTTTGACGTACTGTTCAAGCATCGGCGGGAATCACTGAGCAGGTTGGGCAGGGCCAAGGAGTCTAACCCGGCTTTTGGCCGGGCGACCACACGAATACCGAGGTTTTGTTGGGTTATACTCGCCGCCCTCGATAACTCCCCGCCCGTTCCGGAGCCCGCATGACCCAGGATCAACTCAAACAGGCAGTGGCCCAGGCCGCCGTCGATTTAATCCTTCCTAAACTCGACGACAAGAGCATCGTCGGTGTCGGCACCGGCTCCACCGCCAACTGCTTTATCGATGCACTGGCCCAGCACAAAGGTGCCTTTGACGGCGCCGTGGCCAGTTCCGAAGCCACCGCCGCACGCCTCAAGGGCCATGGCATTCCGGTGTACGAGCTCAACACCGTGAGCGACCTGGAGTTCTACGTCGACGGCGCCGATGAAAGCGACGAACACCTGAACCTGATCAAAGGCGGTGGCGCAGCCTTGACCCGCGAGAAGATCGTCGCGGCCGTGGCCAAGACCTTTATCTGCATCGCCGACGCCAGCAAGCTGGTGCCGGTACTCGGCGCGTTCCCACTGCCAGTGGAAGTCATCCCGATGGCCCGCAGCCACGTAGCCCGCGAGCTGGTGAAGCTGGGCGGCGACCCGGTGTACCGCGAAGGCGTGTTGACCGACAACGGCAACATCATCATTGATGTGTTCAACATGCAGATCACCAACCCGGTGGAGCTGGAGACGCAGATCAATGCGATCGTCGGCGTGGTGACCAATGGGTTGTTCGCCGCGCGTCCGGCTGATGTGTTGCTGCTGGGCACCTCTGAAGGCGTGAAAACCCTGAAGGCTTAAAAACTGCGAATCCCCCTGTGGGAGCCGGGTTTGTGTGGGAGCGGGCTTGCTCGCGAATGCGGTGTGTCAGTCGCTGGATCAGTGGCCTGACACACCGTCTTCGCGAGCAAGCCCGCTCCCACATTTGCGATGGGCTGGCCTCGATAGTTATGTAACAAAAACGCTACTTTTCGCTGCATCCCCTCGCCAACATCGTGCTCCACCTCGCGGCATGTCACACCTCACTCAGTATCAAATCCGTTACAAATTACAGCCAGGCGACTCACGCGTTTAACAATGCGCCACTTTGCAATCGCTCAAGGAATGAGGCGCGCATTGTGCAATGGGTCTGGGCTTGACCTTCCCCATCACCTCAAGGACGACCTTGTGATAAAGCCCCTAGCCCTCGCGATCAGCGTGGTCGGCAGCCTGCTGTCGACACATACCCAGGCCTATGATTACGGCCAGCACGCCAACACCACCCTGGAAAAGCTGATCAACGATTATCCCGGCCGGTATCGCGGCACCGCCAATTTCGCCGGCGCAGCAGATTGGATGCAAAGCCAGATGGGCTCGGCCTACAGCCTCAGTCGCCAGAACTTCACCTGGAACAACGGCACTCGCGCCTCGCAAAACGTGGTGGCCTACGCCGCCGGCACCACGCCGCGGTACGTGGTGATTGGCGCGCATTTTGACACCTACTTCGGCCGCCCGACCCTGCAAGGCCTGGACGACAATGGCTCCGGCGCCAGCGTGCTGACCGAAGTGGCGAAGAACCTCGGCGGTCTGCAACTGGAAAACGGCCTGCAAATCGTCGGCTTCGGCGCGGAAGAGGAAGGCCTGCGCGGCTCCAAGGCGTTTGTCGACTCACTCAGCGCCAGCCAGCGCGCGAACATGCTGGCAATGATCAACCTCGACAGCCTGATCACCGGCGACATGATGTACGCCCACGCCGGCCAGAACAGCACGGCCAACCCCGCCCTGGCCTCGCTGCGCGAACACACTTTCCAGATCGCCAAGGAATTGAACATCCCCCTGTTCACCAACCCTGGCCTGGACCCGCAATACCCCAAGGGTACCGGCTGTTGCAGCGATGGCGAGCCGTTCGAGCCGCTGAAAATTCCGATTCTGTATATCGAAGCCACCCACTGGGAGTTGGGCGACCTGGACGGCTACACCCAAACCAACAACCCGAAAATCCCCGGCGGCTCCACCTGGCATGACCCGGCCGAGGACAACAAAGCCGTGCTCACCGACGCCTTCGGCCAGGCGCGCATCGACCAGCGCCTGCGCGACTATTCGCGCCTGCTCAGCCGCCTGGTGCTGGAGCTGACCAACGCCGACCTGATGGCCTCGACTGCCTCCGGCGGCGCCGTTGCACGCAACATGCAGGACAACCTACAGCGCCAGCACCAAGCCATGGTGCGCCTGCATGATCGCCGCTGGCTGAGCTTGCAAGCAGTCAGTCGCGAGGTTGGCAGCTTTGACGGCGAGGTTGGCGTGGACGGTGAATACACCCCGGACAGCGGCTTCGACAGCCCGCTCAACCCTCAAGCGCG
The DNA here is from genome assembly GCF_963878885.1 of Pseudomonas sp. R9.37. Lineage (NCBI taxonomy): Bacteria > Pseudomonadati > Pseudomonadota > Gammaproteobacteria > Pseudomonadales > Pseudomonadaceae > Pseudomonas > Pseudomonas sp. R9.37. The sequence goes on from NZ_CAWNZA010000011.1 coordinate 302,230, forward strand.
GCGTTTGGGCGTGCATGCGCTCGGCGACTACCAACTCACGCCCAGCCTGAACATCGGCGCCAGCCTGAGCTACCTCAACGGTCGCGACAAACTCGAGCACCGCGGCAAACTCGACAGCGACACCTGGCAGGCCGCGGCCTACGCCTTGCTCAACGACGGCGGGCCGAGCTGGCTGGCCGGCGACCTGAGCGTGGGTCGTACGCGCTTTGATGCCAAGCGCAACTTGTTGATCCAGGCCAATGGCGGCCCGGTCTTGCTCAATCAGCAACTGAGCGGCAACACCGACGCATTGTCCTTGGGCGCGCGCGTCCTGGGCGGCTATGACTTCGACGTCGGCGCGGTCAAGAGTGGTCCGTTTGCCGGTCTGGATTACAGTCACTCGCGCATCGATAAATTCCACGAAAAACAGAACCTGCGCACGGCGCTTGAGTACCAGGAGCAATCTTTCGACTCCCTGGAAGCCAGCTTCGGTTGGCGCGTGCGCGGTGCCGTCGCCCTGCCCTATGGCGTGAGCCTGCTGCCTTACGGCGACATCGCCTGGGTCAAGGAATTGGCTGACGGGCGTCTCGACGACTTGCAATTGACCGCCCGCGCCGACGGCCAGGCGCGCACCGCCAAACTGGGTGCCGTGGACAAAAGCTTTGGCCGCGCCCAAGTCGGCAGCCAGCTGGCGATCACCCCGCAGCTGGGCGTTTACGCCGAGGTAAACAGCCGCCTGGGGCATGCCGAAGGCAGCCAGACCGGCTATTCGCTGGGTGTGCAGTGGATGTTTTGATCAGGGTTTCTTGAACACGTAAAACAGGTTCGGCTCGCTGACGAGGTACAAGCTGCCTTCGTCGTCCATGGCGATGCCCTCAGCCTGAGGCACACGTTTTTGCAGGCCATGGCGCCCGTTGAGCAGAGAAAGGCTGCTGAGCGGGCGACCGTCGATGTCCAGCTCCAGCACCAGAAACGACTCATCCGACAGCGCCAGCAGATGGCCGCTGCGCTCGTCGTATTGCAAACTCGACAGATCGCGTACAAACAGTCCGGCATCGCGCTTGGGGTTGTTGATGACGTGCACCGAGTAGGTTTTTTCCGGCTTGAAATGAGGGAAACCGTGCACCTCGTAAATCAGCATCGGGTCACGTTCCTTGGCCACAAACAGGCGCTTGCCGACCGAATCGTAGGCCAGGCCCTCGAAACCCTTGTTGCCGCCCATGTGTAAACCCAATGTCATCTGCTCCGCATCGGCGGCGTCGAGGAACTGGGTGTCATCGTTCACGTGTACTTTGATCAGCCGCTGCTGATGCTCATCGCTGATCACGTAGATGTTGTCGCTGATGAACTCCACGGCCTCGGCATCGCCAAAGCCCACCAATGGAATGCGCCGCAAAATCTTGCCGTCCAGGGACAGCTCGACCAGCTCGGCGTTTTTATTGGTGACGGTAAACAGGCTTTTGCGCACCGGGTCATAGGTGAGGGCCGAGACATCATCGTCGAGGCCTTCGATCACCTTGGCTTCCAGGCTGACGCGATAATCGGCCAGGCCGATGGAGCGCTCATCGGCCGGCTGGCGCCAGGCCTGCCAGTTAAACCATGCGCGCTCGAACAGACGCAATTGCTGTGCGACCACACCGGCGGCCACCAGGGCGATCAGCAGCACAGTAAAAAATGCGGGTTTGGGGCGGGCGAATCGACGCATCAGGGCAGCTCGAAGTCAAAAAGTGGCGAATGAATATCACGCCTGTCTGAATTTAAACTTAAACGCTGCCGGATGTCTGGGGAATGCCGCTATTGGAGAAATGCCCGACGTAATGGTGGGTTATTTCTGTTTTTCGAAACGGTAGAACAGGTTCGGCTCACTGACCATGTACAAGGTGCCGCGCTCGTCCATGGTCACGCCTTCGGCACGCGGAATGGTGCGCTTGAGGCCGTTGAAGCCGCCGAGCAAGGTCATGAAGCTGACTTGCTCGCCCTTTTCATCCAGCTCCAGCAACAGGTGGGAGTCGGCCGACAATGCCAGCAAGTGGCCGGTACGCGGGTCCACGGCAAGGGCCGAAAGGTTGCGCATGTCCAGCTCGGTGCTGGCGAGTTTTTGCTTGTCGCCTGTCAGCGTGGCGCCATCGCTTTTCCAGGTAAACAGCGCCGGTGGGCGCTCCTCGCCCAGCACGAGCTGTTGATTGCGCTTGTCCCACGTGATGCCTTCGAAGGCTTTGTTCTGATCCTTGGACGGGCCCAGGTCGTAGCTCTTGAAGTCAGCGATATTCAGTTGCTGGGTGCCGGCATCGACTTTCACCACGGTGAGCGTGTGCATGCGCTCATCGACAATGGCCATCAAGCCGTTCTCCATCATCGTCAGGCCTTCCGGGTTGTTCCAGCCGTTGAGTGGCATCTTGCGCAGTACATCGCCTTGCAGGCTCAACTCAACCAGGAACGGGTTTTTGCCCATCACGGAAAACAGGGTTTTGGTCTGCGGATTGTAGGAAAGATCCGAAGCCTCATCCTTCTCCATGCCGGGCAGCAACTTGCCGTCAATGACCGCATGGTAGTCCGGCAGCCAGACGCTGGCCTGCTGCTCAGCCGGCGTCTCAAAGCGTTCCGCCACCCACAGTACGCCACGGTCATCCCAATGCATGAGCCAGGCAACGCCATACACAATCGCCCCGGCGAGGAACAGCCAGGAATACCAGCGCAGGGCAAAGCGTGAACGGGGCTTGGGTGCAGCGGAGGGCAAAGTCACGGCCATTGAGCGCTTTTCCGGAAAGTCAGCGTTAGGTGATAGCACAGGATCAGCGGGCCCGCGCGCAGGAGGATGTGGATTATCCGGATGGCGTGTGAAAAAAATGCAAAAGCAGGGATTCAGAATGTATGAAGATCCAATGTGGGAGCGGGCTTGCTCGCGAATGCGCAGTGTCAGTCACCGAATGTATTGACTGGTACACCGCATTCGCGAGCAAGCCCGCTGCCACATTTTTTACTGCGTTTGGCCAGGAGTCAGCGAACGCTGCTTTCGAAACGGCTCACACCCGTCAACTCCAGCACCAGCTCGTCACACACGTTCAACGGACCTACGCCCGCCGGGGTGCCCGTGAGAATCACGTCACCGGCCTGCAGCGAGAAGCAGCCAGCCATGTGCTGGATCATCGGGATAATCGGGTTGAGCATCTGCGAGCTGTTGCCGTCCTGGCGCACTTCGCCGTTGATGGTCAGGCGAATACCGATATCGGTCACGTCCGCAAAGGTGCTGCCGACCACGAACGGTGCAATCACTGCCGCGCCATCGAACGACTTGGCGATTTCCCACGGCAGGCCTTTGGCTTTGAGCTCGGCCTGTTTGTCGCGCAGGGTCAAATCCAGGGCCGGCGCGAAGCCGGAGATGGCGTCCAGCACTTCTTCACGGCTGGGTTTGTTCGACAGGGGCTTGCCGATCAACACCGCGATTTCCGCCTCGTAGTGCACCGAACCGCGTTCGGTCGGAATGGCGAAGCCGCCTTCCAGCGCGACCACGCAGCTGCCCGGCTTGATGAACAGCAACGGCTCGGTGGGCACCGGGTTGTCCAGTTCCTTGGCATGTTCGGCGTAGTTACGCCCGATGCACACCACTTTGCCCAGGGGAAAGTGGATGTTGGTGCCGTCGACGTACTTGTGCTGGTAGCTCATGAAACGACTCCTACAGGGGCGATTAAACAGCGAAAATCTTTCCAGGGTTCATGATCCCGTTAGGGTCGAACACCGCTTTGACTGCCTTCATGTATTCGATTTCAACCGGCGAGCGGCTGTACGTCAGGTAATCGCGCTTGGTCATGCCCACGCCGTGTTCGGCGGAGATCGAGCCGTTGTACTTCTCGACGGTTTCGAACACCCACTTGTTGACGGTCGCGCACTTGGCGAAGAACTCGTCCTTGCTCAGGTTTTCCGGCTTGAGGATGTTCAGGTGCAGGTTGCCGTCGCCAATGTGGCCGAACCAGACGATTTCGAAGTCCGGATAGTGTTCGCCGACGATCGCGTCGATTTCCTTCAAGAACGCCGGCACCTTGGAGACAGTCACCGAGATGTCGTTCTTGTAGGGCGTCCAGTGGGAAATGGTCTCGGAGATGTACTCACGCAGCTTCCACAGGTTGTGCAGCTGGGTTTCGCTCTGGCTCATCACGCCGTCCAGCACCCAGCCCTGCTCGACGCAATGCTCAAAGGTTTCCAGGGCGTGGTTGGCGACTTCTTCGGTGGTGGCTTCGAATTCCAGCAGCGCGTAGAACGGGCACTCGGTGTCGAACGGTGCCGGCACGTCGCCACGGCCCATGACCTTGGCCAAGGCTTTGTCGGAGAAGAATTCGAAGGCGGTCAGGTCCAGCTTGCTCTGGAACGCGTGCAGCACCGGCATGATCGAGTCGAAATCCGTGGTACCGAGCACCATGGCGGTGAGGTTTTTCGGCGCACGGTCCAGGCGCATGGTGGCTTCGACCACAAAGCCCAAAGTGCCTTCAGCGCCGATAAACAGCTGGCGCATGTCGTAGCCGGTGGCGTTCTTGATCAGGTCGCGGTTCAGTTCCAGCACATCACCTTTACCGGTGACCACTTTCATGCCGGCCACCCAGTTACGGGTCATGCCGTAGCGAATGACCTTGATCCCGCCGGCATTGGTGCCGATATTGCCGCCAATCTGGCTCGAACCGGACGACGCGAAATCCACCGGGTAATAAAGGCCTTTTTCTTCAGCGACGTTCTGCAATTGCTTGGTGACCACGCCCGGCTGGCACACGGCGGTGCGGTCGGTGAGGTTCACCTCGAGAATCTGGTTCATGTAGTCAAACGACACCACCACTTCGCCATTCGCCGCCACCGCCGCAGCCGACAGGCCTGTGCGGCCGCCGGAAGGCACCAGCGCAACCTTGTGCTCGTTGGCCCAACGCACGATGGCTTGCACCTGCTCGGTGGTCTTGGGAAACACAATGGCGCAAGGCGCGGGTGCGAAGTGCTTGGTCCAATCCTTGCCGTAAGCCTCCAGGGAGTCTGCATCGGTCAGCACTTTGCCAGGCTCAACCAGGGTCTTCAGCTCATCAATCAGGGCAGGATGGGTCATCGACAGAACTCTCGAACAATTCATGGTCATCCTGAGAACGCTTCACGTCGCAGGAATGGGTGTTTAGCGGGGCACGTATGCTAGCATACCGCCCCCGCAGGACAGAGCCCAAGGGCGTTTCTGCGGTGACGGCTTTCCTGCCGTCCGGGTCAGCTCTTGTGCACTGATTCAAGGCACTAACTGCTCGATTCCCTGCCATTTTTCTCCGGGATACAGGTTTACGCAGATGAGCAAGACTTCTCTCGATAAGAGCAAGATCAAGTTCCTTCTTCTGGAAGGCGTCCACCCATCGGCTGTCGACGTACTGAAGGCCGCTGGGTACTCCAGCATTGAGTACATCACCAGTTCTCTGCCGGAAGCCCAGTTAAAGGAAAAGATCGCCGACGCGCACTTTATCGGCATTCGCTCCCGCACTCAGCTGACCGAAGAGATCTTCGACCACGCCAAGAAACTCGTGGCTGTCGGCTGTTTCTGCATCGGCACCAACCAGGTCGACCTCAACGCAGCGCGCGAGCGCGGCATCGCGGTGTTCAACGCACCGTACTCCAACACCCGTTCCGTTGCGGAGCTGGTATTGGCCGAGGCCATCCTGTTGCTGCGCGGCATCCCTGAGAAGAACGCTTCCTGCCACCGTGGCGGCTGGATCAAAAGCGCGGCCAACTCCTTCGAAATCCGCGGCAAGAAGCTGGGTATCGTCGGTTACGGCTCGATCGGCACGCAGCTGTCGGTTCTGGCCGAAGGCCTGGGCATGCAGGTGTTCTTCTACGACACCCTGACCAAGCTGCCATTGGGCAACGCCACTCAGGTGTCGAGCCTGACCGAGCTGCTGGGCATGTCCGACATCGTCACCCTGCACGTACCGGAAACCGCTGAGACCCAGTGGATGATCGGCGAGAAGGAAATCCGCGCCATCAAGAAAGGCGGCATCCTGATCAACGCTGCACGCGGCACCGTGGTTGAGCTGGACGCCCTGGCTGACGCGATCAAGGACAAGCACCTGATCGGCGCCGCGATCGACGTGTTCCCGGTGGAGCCACGCTCCAACGACGACATCTTCGAAAGCCCGCTGCGTGGCCTGGACAACGTGATCCTGACCCCGCACATCGGCGGTTCCACCGCTGAAGCCCAAGCCAACATCGGCCTGGAAGTGTCGGAGAAGCTGGTCAAGTACAGCGACAACGGCACCTCGGTGTCCTCGGTCAACTTCCCGGAAGTGGCGCTGCCCGCTCACCCTGGCAAGCACCGTCTGCTGCACATCCACCAGAACATCCCTGGCGTGATGATGGAGATCAACAAGGTCTTCGCAGAAAACGGCATCAACATTTCCGGTCAGTTCCTGCAGACCAACGAGAAAGTCGGCTACGTGGTCATCGACGTCGACGCCGAGTACTCGGACCTGGCGCAAGAGAAGCTGCAGCACATCAACGGCACGATTCGTAGCCGCGTGTTGTTCTAAGGTTTCAACGCAGCACAAAAAAGGGAGCCCCTCGGGGCTCCCTTTTTCACATCTGAACAAATCTTACTTGACGTTAACCGTGATGACTTTCGAGGCTACAGTCGGGTTGAACTGCATGTGCAGTTTGTCGCCGGCTACCAGCTGCAAGGTGTGCTTGCCAGGAGTGAGGGTCAGCTCGGTTTCGGTCTGGGCCTTGCCGTAGTGGATCACGGTGTCGGTGGCCGGGATCGGCACGCTGGCGTCAGGCAGCTCTTTCTGGTCAATCAGCAGGTGGTGGTGGCCGGTGCCTGGGTCCTGGCTGGTGGCCGGGGCCAGTTTCAGGCCTTCCATGCCGAATTTGACGGTGAAGGTTTTATCGACAGTGGCGCCGTCTTTTGGCGACACGATAAAGACTTTGGCGCCTTCAGGCGGCGCGCTGCGTGGGATACCGTCAGCAGCGGTAGCCAACATCGAAGCACCCAGCAGAACGCTGGCCAGGGTGGCACGGGACAAAAAGGCTTTCATTCGCTTCTCCAGTTTTTCTATGAAATCTGTAGGGTTATGACAACTTCGCGACAAATTGCTGTCCAAGGCACTCAACACCATAGCAAAGCGATGCTGAACGGCCCCTCGCGTAGACGAATTCATCAGGAGCGACCATGCGCTTTTCGCCTGGCCTTGTACTTTTGCTGCCCCTTCTGAGCCCATTGGCTCACGCCGAATTGATTGATGATGTGTTTGATCGTGGCGAACTGCGCATCGCCCTGGAGGCCAACACGCCGCCGTTCAACTTCAAGGACGGCGACAAGCTCACCGGCTTTGAAGTGGAACTGGGCGAGCAGCTGGCGAAGGAAATGGATGTACGCCCCTCATTCATCACCACCGATGACGCCGACATGCTGCCAGGCGTTGAAACCGGCAAGTACGACGTAGCCATCAACCATATCGCTATGACTGCCGAGCTGCAGGATCGTTTCGATTTCAGCGATCCCTACAAGGAAACACCTGAGCTGGCCATTCCATTCCAAAAGGGCAACCCGGCGTTCAAAAATAGCCTGGACAAGGCGCTGCAGCAGGTGAAGGCGGATGGTCGTTTGAAGGCGCTGACGCAGAAGTGGTTTGAAGGCGACACACCGGTCGTCAAAGCACCCTAGATCAACTGTGGGAGCGGGCTTGCTCGCGAATACGGACTGTCAGCCGGCAAATCAGTTGACTGACACTGCGCTTTCGCGAGCAAGCCCGCTCCCACATTTTGATTTAGGTAAGGCTTGAGAGATGGGCCAAGGCGACAGCTGCCTCAGGCAACTCCAGCTCGCTGAACACCAACACCCCGTGGCGCTTGAGCAACGCCGCCGTCACGCCTTCGCCGCTGACCTTTACGCCACTGAACGTGCCGTCATAGGTCAGCACGTTGCCGCAGGACGGGCTATTGGCCTTGAGAACGGCGACACGGATATTGTGGCGTTGCACCAGCGCCAGGGCTTGGAGGGCGCCATCGAGAAAGGCGGCGCTGAAGTCTTCACCTTCAGCGGTCAGCACCTGGGCACGGCCCTCCCACACATCGATGCCCTGCCCGCCCGGGATTTCGGCAGAGGGCCGGGGCGTCGGCAAACCGCCAGACACTTCCGGGCAGATCGCAACCACACGGCCTTGCGCCTGCCACGCCGCCAATTGATCGAACGGGCCGCTGGCGCCGCCGTCGTAGCGCACTTTGTGCCCGAGCAGGCAGCGACTGATCAGAATCTTTTCCATGTTTAAAACGGCTCGTTACCCCGCCGGCGAAACCAGCCGGTCAGGGACAGGCGTTCGCGCGTGGCGGGCAGGACTTCGTGGGGCACCTCCCCGGACAGGAACACCACCAGGCTACCGCCGGTGGGCACCACGTCGTATTCGACGCCGCCCTTGAGGTACATGCGCAGCTGGCCGCCATGCTCGGGCAGCCAGGCGTCGTTCAAGTAGACCACCGCCGAGACCATGCGCCGGTCATCGTCACGAAAACGGTCCAGGTGCTTGAGGTAAAACGCACCCGGCGGGTACATCGCAAAGTGGCTTTCGAAATCTTCCAGGCCCAGGAACAGCCCGCGGTTCATGGCCGACCGCAGGCTGTCCATTACGCCCATGTAGGTCTCGCAGACCGCTGCATCACCCTCTTCCAACCACTGGATATGGTCACCGCGAATGCCCTCGCGAATCTCCTGGGCCGGCCCGCGTCCTACAGCAGCAGGTGCCAATTCCCCCTCCGCCGCACGTTTACGGCACTCAGCCGCCAGTTCCAGGGTCAGAGCCTGGGGCAGGAAGCCGTTCTGCTGCGACCAGCCTTTTTCGGCCAGGTCGTCGACAATGCGTTGCAGCAGGGGATGATCGAGGGGTATTTGCATGGCGCGCATAGTATCCATACGCCTGTGAATCCGACAGAGCCGCCGAGCGTCTGAATACACTTTAGTCAGGTGACCGATAGGATTTCTCGACAAATCCTACGCCCGACACGGACAATAGTGGCCGACTGACAGGAGTCCATATGCGTCGTTTGTTTTTTTCCGTGCTGATGTTCTGCGTTTTGCCCGCTTGGGCAGACGGCCATGACCAGTTGTACAAGGTCGCCGGCTGGGCTGAACAGCGTGCGCATTTCAATGACGCTCTGAGTGCCGCTCAGCAACGCTACCGCAACAGCCTGCCGCCGGCGGTGTACCAGGCACTGGTGGACAACAGCAATAAACGCTTTGCCGCCCAGGCCGTGGACCAGCGTGCCGAGGCGCAATTGCGCAAGAACCTGGCGGACCCGAAGCCCGCCCTGGCGTTTTTCCAATCACCATTGGGCCGCAAAATTGTCGCCGCCGAGTTGCTGGCCACGCGCCGCGACCAGTTGGCGAAAAACGCCCAAGGCCTGCCGCACATTGAGGCCGATGCCACCCGCAGCCTGATCATCGGCCACTTGGCCCAGGCCCTGCCTGCCCGTGAAGCCGGGGCGGAAGTCAGCCTGGCGATTGCCGGTGTGGCCGCCGACAGCTTGAGCCAGATGATTCCGGGCCTGTTGGGCGGCGGTCAGGCTCAAGGCATGTTGAATGGTCAGCGTGAGCGGCTGATGCAGCAGATCGGCAACGACCTGAACAACACGCTGTTGTATGTCTATCGAGATTTGTCTGATCCGGAGCTGGAGGAATTCGCGACGTTCGCGGAGTCGCCGGAGGGTCGGGCGTATTACAAGGCGGCGCTGGCAGCCATTCGCGCAGGACTTGCCGTCGGCCAGAGCACTTCCAGCCTGTCGCAGTAACCAATGTGGGAGCGGGCTTGCTCGCGAATGCAGTGTGTCAGTTAGCAAATTAGTTGACTGACACTCCGCATTCGCGAGCAAGCCCGCTCCCACATTTGGATGGTGTTACTTCAGGTGGTCCGTCAAATAACGGAAGTATTCCTCACGAATCTCCGGAATCTCATTCGCCAAATGATGCCTGCCACGCGGGATCATCAACACTTCAGGCTGATCAAACTTGCCCCGCAGCACTTGCAGGTTGTGCTGCCAGTCCACCGTCATGTCTTCCTCACCCTGCACAATCACCGGCCGCCGCGAACTGCGCGGTGCGGCTTCGATGCGCTTGATCCACCGTGCCAGTGCGCCCACCCAGGCGGTCGGCAAGTGGCGCGGCTGCAGCGGATCAGCTTCCAGGAACGGTTTGAACGCAGGGTCGTGGGTGTTCTCGCTGAACCGCCGCGCGATGCCTTTGACGAAGGGCCGCAGCAAGTAATAACTGACCTGCGACCAACCCCACGCACGCGGACGCACCAAGGGTGACAGCAGGAAGGTCTTGCCCTGCGCCGGGCTGTCGGCGCCGTGATGGAGCACATGGTCCACCACCACTGCACCGCCGGTGCTTTGCCCGAACAGATGCCAGGGCTGCGGCAGTTGCAGCGCCGTGGCCTGGGCAAACAGCGCCTGCACCACGTTCTGATACACCGCAAAATCATCGATGCTGGCGCGCGCGCCGCTGGACAGGCCATGGCCGGGCAGATCGCAGGCAATCACCACACAGCCCTGATCCAGCGCCCAGTCCACCACATGGCGGTACAGCCCCATATGGTCGTAGAAGCCGTGGAACATGAACATCGTCGCCACGGGCTGGGGTGGCCACCACACCTGCGCCACCACTTGGAAGCCATCCACATCGAAACGCCCCAGGCGGCTCACCGCCGGTACCTTGCGCGCGGCCAGGTCCAGCCCGTAGAAACGCTGGTAGACCCGCGCCTCGGCGCTGAGCGGTTGCGCATCCACAAGTGGCCGCAAGCTTTCGCGCAGATGATCGGGGTCAAAGCTCACAGGCATAAAGGGTTCCAGACTAACGGTGAAGATGAATATCGAGCGGTGATATTCATCTGTCAGGACAAGCATGGCAAGCTACGCGACCTTCGAGGATTGATCTGAATGCGACAGCCCTACCGTTCCGCCCTGTTCGCCAGCCTGATCCTGGTCATCTGCGCCGGCGTGCTGTGGGCGGCGTATGACTGGTTCCAGGGCCGCTACCTGCGTGCATTCAGCGAACACACGGCGGTGTTCTCCGGCGACGCGCTGCGCCTGCCCGCCGAACTCTCAGGCCCCGGCCCGATCCGCCTGGTGCACTTCTGGGACCCGGCCTGCCCGTGCAATGTCGGCAACCAGCAACACCTGGGCGAGTTGATCGAGCACTACGCGCCCCAGGGCGTAGAGTTCTACGCCCTGCAAAAGGCCGGCAGCCACGGCCAACTGCCCGACAACCTGCGCAAAATGAAAACCCTCCACGCCCTGTCCGGGGCCGAGCAGATACCGGCCACGCCTGCCGTCGGAATCTGGGATCGAAGCGGCAAACTTGCGTATTTCGGGCCGTACAGCGAAGGGCTTACGTGCAATTCCAGCAACAGCTTCATCGAGCCGATCCTGCAAGCCCTCGAGGCCGGGCGCGAGGTCGATGCCACTCACACGCTGGCGGTGGGCTGCTATTGCGAGTGGAGCAAGGCACCAAACTGAACACAGCCTGTTCAACCAGCAAACTCCAATCACCCGATCAATCGGCTGCTGTATCGTACGTTTTCAGTGAGATTGTAAGCGTAGGAATACATGAGCCAGTTAACCATCATCCTCTGGATGCTCAACGTTATCGTTGATACGTCTGGCCAGTTGGCTTTCAAAGCCGCCGCCTCGGCCAGCGCCGAGCATGATGGCATGGCCCACTGGAAGCACATGCTCAAGCGGCCGTGGATCTGGCTGGGGGTGATCTGCTACGTCTTCGAATTCGTGTTGTGGCTGGCGTTCCTGACCCTGGTGCCGCTGTCGGTGGGCGTGATGCTGGGCTCGATCAATATTGTCGTGATCATGATTGCCGGACGGTTCCTGTTCAAAGAGAGCCTGAGCAAATGGCGCCTGATCGGCATCATGCTGATCGCCTGTGGTGTGACAGTCGTAGGGTTTGAATGATGAAACGCTTTTATATCCTGGGTTTTCTCGCGCTGATCATTTTCGACACCTTGGCGCAGGTCAGCTTCAAGTTCGCCTCGGTGCATGCCGAGCCGCTGACCATGGACGCCGCCTGGCTGGTTCGTGTGTTCGGCGCGCCGTGGATCTACGGCGCCTTTGTTGGCTATATCGGCGCGTTCTTCACCTGGATGACCTTGCTCAAATACGCACCGGTGGGCCCGGCGTTTGCGGCCTCGCACTTGGAGCTGATCAGTGTGACGCTGATCTCTGTCTGGCTGTTCGATGACACCTTGACCCTGCCTAAAATCATCGGCGGTGCGCTGATTATTGCGGGCATTCTGTGCCTGGCGCGCAGCGAAGACAAAGAGAGCAAACCGGTCGAGGTCGAGCCGGTGCAGGCCCCGGTGTCATGACACGCCGATGGGAAATTCCGCCGACCGCAGGGCTCCCTTTGCGCTGGTGGGATTTGCTCGGTTGCTCAGCAGACCTGGCCGATTCGCTGGCCCGCCAATTCTCGATTCCAAAGCCGGCGCTGCCCTGCTCCGGCACGGCGGCGTTGATCATCGCGCTGCGCACCTTGCAGCAGCGCATGCCCGGCCGCACCCGGCTCATCGTGCCCGCCTACACCTGCCCGTTGGTGGCACTGGCTGCGCATTACTGCCCGCCGTTGCGGGTGGTGCCCTGTGATTTGCAACCGGGCGGCATTGACCTGGACGAACAACAACTTCAGCAGCTGTGCGATGAAAGCACACTGGCCGTGGTGGTCACCCACTTGGCGGGGCGCGTGGCAGATGTCGACACCGCCAAACGTATTGCTGACTCAGTCGGTGCGGCGGTCATCGAAGACGCCGCGCAAGCGATGGGCGCACTCGACGATGGCCACAGCGTCGGGCTCAAAGGCGACGTGGGCTTTTTCAGCATGGCGCTGGGTAAAGGCCTGACCACGGCCGAAGGCGGCGTGCTGTTCAGCCGCAACCCGGTGCTGCATCAGGCGCTGCACCGGCAATGCCAGCAGGACCTGCCGTTCAGCCTGCGCTGGGAGCTGCAACGCACCGCCGAACTGTGGGGTTATGCCCTGGCCTATCAGCCGCGCGGTTTGTACTACGTGTACGGCAAAGGGTTGCGCGCGGCGCTGGCGCAAGGCGATGAAGTGGCCGCCGTGGGCGACGACTTTTCGGTCGATGACATCCCGCTACACCGCCTGGGCGCCTATCGCCAGAAAGTCGGCGCCGCCGCGCTGGCTCGTTTGCCCGATCACCTGCAACAAGGCCGTAACCGGGCACTGCACCGCGCCGCACGCTTGAATGCCTTGCCTGGTGTATCAGTGGTGATGGACCGGCCGGGGCAGCAAGGCACCTGGCCGTTTCTGATGGTGATGATGCCGTCGGCACACATGCGTGATGCGGCGATGACGCAGCTGTGGACCTCAGGGCTGGGTGTGACCCGCCTGTTTATCCACACCTTGCCGGACTACCCGGCGGTGGCCCCGCTGTTACAGCCTGGCAGCGACATGACCCAGGCCCAAGCCTTCGCCACTCGCACGCTGTCGATCAGCAACAGCCACTGGCTGACGGACGCTCTCTTCGAGCACGTATTGGCCCAGCTAAAAGCTATCGTCGCCAGCCCTGATTGATACGCGCGACCAAACGGCTGTTCAGCTCGTTCTGCTGCTGTTGCCAGATCTGCACTTGCGCTTCGGGCAGTTCTTCCTGGCCATCGGAGGCACTCAACCAGCGCTTGAACTTGCTTTCATAGTGGTAGGCCGACACATCGCCGGTGACGTCCGCGCCGATGATCTGGCCCTGGCAGGCGCTGATCAGGTCATTCAAATGCTGCTCGAGGAATTCACCCTGGTCCCAGTTGGTGTTCACCACCTCGGGGCTCAACACGTCTTTGTCGATGGACAGGTACACCGGCAGCGAACGGTCAAACTGCGCCAGGAATGCGCGCATCAACTCATCCGGGTGGCTGAACGCGCGATTGCTGCGGCCAGCGCCGACCCAGTTCATCCAGCGCGTGTCGACGTTGACGTTCCAGTAGGTCAATTTGCGCTTGAGCAGCGGCGACCAGTGATTCTCCCAGGCGTGGCCCAGGCCGATGTCCTGCGAGCCGATGCCCAGCACATGCACATGCTCGATTTGCGGCAAACGGCTGGCCCAATAGACCCACGAACCGCAATGGATGCCGAACGGGTAACGCATGTTGTCCGGGTGGTTGTCGCAGATGATCAGTTGAAACTTCTGCTGCGTGGGCAGTCGGTTCAACAGTAATTGGCTGAGGTGGTGATAATCGCCACTGCCGGTAAACACACAGCCGTAGTCGCCGGGCATCTGCGCGTGCAGAGCGGTCTCCAGCTCTTTGAACTGCGCCCACCGGCAGCCAAAGCGGATTTTTTCCTGCCAGGCCTGCAACGGCAAGGTGATCGCGCCGGGTATGTCACTAACGGCGCCATCGAAATCCAGAATCAGCGGTGGTCGATCCTGGCTCATGAGGTGTGCTCCTGTTGCCACTGGGCATCGCTTTCAAAGTGATGGCGGAATCGATTACCCAGCTTGCGCAACAGCGGGTTGCGCACCCAGACCAGATGGCGGGTGAAGGTGAAGTCGGCGCCGAGGCTGGCCTTGACCTGCGGGTCGGTCCAGCCGGCCACGTAAAACTTCAGGCCGTTGGCGACTGCGTACTCCAGGTTTACAAACCAACTGACGAAGTACAGGTTGAACTCCAGCGCCTGCGGGTAGTTGAGGCCGATGTACTTGTCGAGCAGCTTGTCGCCCTCCACGTAGCAGAGGTTGTAGCCGATCAGTTCGTCGCAGTGCCAGTAGCAGAACACCCGCCCGTTGCTGGCGGCGTCCTTCAATAGGCTGCTGAAAAACTCCGGCGTGAGCAGGTCAAAATGGATCTCGCTCTGGTCGTAGACCGCCCTGTACAGCGCGTATAAGTGCGCCAGCCAGGCTTCATCGTTGAAGCGCGCATCGCCGGTGTCCAGGACTTCCACGCGCAGCGCTTCACGACTGCGCAATTTGCGTCGGATATTGCGCCGACGGCTGTGGGACAAACGCGCCAGGTATTCATCGATGGTGGTGAAGTTGATCGGTACATATGCCAGCGCCTGGCCTTCCAGGCTGATGAAGCCGCGCCGGGTGCAGTCATCGATCAAGTCGTGCGCGTAGCGGTTGTCCGCGTCGCTGAGCAGCGGGGAATTGCACGGCACGTCTTTGATCACGGTGAGTTTGCGCTGCGGCGCACACTCATGTTGCAGCCACTGCGCAAGTTTCTGCGGCGACACGCCTTGGGGGAACGGTGAGTATTCGCTGACCGTGGTGCCGACAAAACAGCTGTCGATACGCAGCCACGACTGCCAGAAACGATACCCCGGCCAACCCCGCACACGGTTCACGAACTCATCGTCGGCGGTGGTCAGCAGGTCAAAAGGCGTGAAGAAGTACGGCAGGCCCTGTTCGGACAAGCGCACGTCGAAACCCACTGGCGGGTGCTGCAAAAAGCGCCCGATCAGCGATTGCCCTTCCAGGCAGCACGCGTACGTAGCCTCGGGGCGGCTGGAGTCTGGCAGTGGTTGCGTGGCGCAAGTCATGACAAAAAGCTCAAAGATGACAGGTGGAATAATAGCCTCTTCGGGGTGTTCTCCACTTGAACCTCGGCTGTCGGCAGGGCACATCAGCATTTCCCGCAGCCCGCGCCAAACCTATTAGACTCCGCTCACCTGAAAGGTGAATGACCAAGGACCGTCCATGAAACGCAGCCTGACCGTACTCGCCATCCTGATTGCCGCCCTCATGGCCGGCGCCGGCTGGTATGTCTACAGCAAGCAGCCCACTCGCCAGGGCACCGAAACACTGGCCAACCTGCAAGGCACGGTCACGGTGCGTTACGACGACCGTGGCGTGCCGCACATCCGCGCCGAGAACGAGACCGACCTGTATCGCGCCTTAGGCTACGTGCACGCTCAGGACCGGCTGTTCCAGATGGAGATCATGCGGCGCCTGGCACGAGGCGAACTGGCCGAGGTGCTGGGGCCAAAAGTGCTGGAGACCGACAAGCTGTTCCGCAGCCTGCGCATCCGTGAACGGGCCTTGAGTTACGTGGAACACATTGACCACGACTCCAAGGCGTGGAAGGCCTTGCAAGCCTATCTGGACGGCATCAACCAATATCAGGACAGCCACGCCAGCCCCATGGAATTCGACGTACTGGGCATCCCCAAGCGGCCGTTTACCGCCGAGGACACCATCAGCGTCGCCGGGTACATGGCCTACAGTTTTGCCGCCGCGTTTCGTACCGAGCCGCTGCTGACGTACGTCCGCGACCAGTTGGGCAGCGATTACCTGAAAGTCTTTGACCTGGACTGGCAACCCAAAGGCGCGCTGAACCTGGCCGCCAGCGACTGGAACACCCTCGGTGCCATCGCCTCTCTGAGCGATCAGGCCTTGGCCGACAACGGTTTGCCGCAGTTCGAAGGCAGCAACGCCTGGGCCATCAGCGGCAGCCGCACCCAAAGTGGCAAGCCGTTACTGGCGGGCGACCCGCATATCCGCTTCTCGGTGCCGTCGGTATGGTACGAAGCGCAGCTCTCGGCGCCGGGCTTTGAGCTCTACGGTTATCACAACGCGCTGGTGCCGGTGGCGTTCCTGGGCCACAACCTGGATTTCGGCTGGAGCCTGACCATGTTCCAGAACGATGACCTCGACTTGATCGCCGAAAAGGTCAACCCGGACAACCCCAACCAGGTCTGGTATCACGGCCAATGGGTCGACATGACCAGCAGCGAGCAGCAGATTGCGGTCAAGGGCCAAGACCCGGTGATACTCACCCTGCGTCGCTCGCCCCACGGCCCGATCATCAATGACGTACTCGGCGAGAACGCCGGCAACACACCGATCGCGATGTGGTGGGCATTCCTCGACACCGAAAACCCGATCCTCGAAGGCTTCTACCAACTTAACCGCGCCGACACGCTGGCCAAGGCACGCGCGGCAGCGGCGATGGTGTCGGCGCCGGGGCTGAATATCGTGTGGGCGAACGCCAAGGGTGATATCGGCTGGTGGGCGGCGGCGCAGTTGCCCATCCGCCCGACGGGGGTCAACCCCGGCTTTATCCTCGACGGCAGCACCGCCCAGGCCGACAAACTGGGCTTCTACCCGTTCAGCGCCAACCCCCAGGAAGAAAACCCGGCGCGTGGTTATGTGGTGTCGGCAAATGCCCAGCCGGTGTCGCCCACTGGCATGGAAATCCCGGGCTATTACAACCTGGCCGACCGTGGCCAGCAGTTGAACACGCAGTTGAGCGACAAAAGCGTCAAGTGGGACGTCAACAACAGCCAGGCCCTGCAACTGGGCACGACCACCGCTTATGGCCCACGCTTGCTGGCGCCGCTGTTGCCGGTGCTGCGTGAGGTGGTCAAAGACCCGGCGCAGTTGAAACTGGTGGAGCAGCTTGCGAGCTGGAAGGGTGACTACCCACTGGACTCCACCAGCGCCACGCTGTTCAACCAGTTCCTGTTCAACCTCACCGACGCGGCATTTCACCCCAAACTGGGCGACGCGATGTTCAAGTCCCTGCTCACCACGCGGGTGATCGATGCGGCGCTGCCGCGCCTGGCCGCCTCGGCGGACTCGCCCTGGTGGGACGGCAAGCGCGCCAACACGGTCAAACTGGCGTGGGACAACAGCCTGGCGCATCTGAAAGCCACGTTCGGCGACGACCCGACCCAGTGGCAGTGGGGCAAGGCGCACACCCTGACCCACGGCCACCCGCTGGGCATGCAGAAGCCGTTGGACAAGCTCTTCAACGTCGGCCCCTTCCCCGCCCCCGGCACCCACGAAGTGCCGAACAACCAATCCGCCATGATCGGCCCGGCACCCTGGCCAGTGACATACGGCCCATCGACGCGCCGCCTGATCGACTTCGCCGACCCCGCCCACGCCCTGACCATCAACCCGGTGGGGCAAAGCGGCGTGCCGTTTGACTCGCACTATGACGACCAGGCGCAAACCTACATCGAAGGCGGGTATGAGCAGGCGCATTTCAGCGATGAGGAAGTGACGGCGAATACCCGGGGTACGTTGAAGCTGTTGCCAGCCAGGCAATAGCGCTGAAGGCATGCGGTTCAATGTGGGAGCGGGCCTGCTCGCGAATGCGCAGTATCAGTCACCAGATGTATCGACTGACTCCCTGCATTCGCGAGCAAGCCCGCTCCCACATTTGCTTTGTGTTGTAGCGACTATCGTGTGCGCATTCGCCCCGGCGCCTCGCCATAGGTGTCCTTGAACTTCTTGCTGAACGCCGCCTGGGACTGGTAACCCACCTGGGCGGCGATGTCCAGCAGGCTCAAGCGCGACTGGCGCAGCAGGTTGAACGCCAGTTCCATGCGTAGCTGAGTCAGCAGCACCCACGGCGACACACCTGCCACTTTCACAAACGCACGCATGAAGGTGGCCCGCGACATCGTCGCCGCAGCGGCCAGGCTGTCGATGGTCCATTCATGGCCGGGCTCGGCCAGCATCGCCTGCCAGGCCTTGCTCAGGCGCTTGTCGGCGAGCAGGGCGAAGGTGCCGGCCACGGGCGCCTGACGGGTCAGCCAGGTGCGCAGAACCAGGGTAAATAACGCCAACGACAGCGCATCGATAAACGAGCGCGCGCCCAGTTGCTCGCCGTCCGCTTCGCTGCGCAGCAGCGCGATCAGCGCCGCCAACTGCTCGTCGCCCTGCCACTGCCGGCTGGACACCACCAAATACTCCGGCAACGCACTGAACAGCAAAGACTGGCGGTTGTAGTGAAAGCTACCGCACAGCATGTCGACCTCTGGCCGCGCGCCGCCCAAGCGATGCACCGGCAGCACGCCCCCTTCGATGACCTGCGGCTGCATCGGTCGGATACGCGCGCCCTGGCTGCGCAATAAATGGGTGGCACCGCCGGGCATCAGCAGGATGTCGCCCTCCTCCAGCGTCACCTGCTGCCCACCCGAGAGCTCCGCACGGCATGTTCCGCTGAGCACGATGTGGTACGGCGCCACGCCGAATTTTTCAGGCGGATGATCCAGCGCCCAGTCGCCCTGGAACTGGCAACGCAAATCCAGACTGCCGCGCAGGTTGGCCAGCGCAATAAGCGTGTCGATCGAATTCATTTGCGAGCATCGGTCAAAAAGATGAGCGGATCGAACAATAACGCCAACGCCGAACAGCAGAAACTGGCTTCACACCCCACCTGTTCAGGAGTTACCGCAATGTTCAATAACTGGTCCGACTTGCTGCCTACCGTGAAGAAAGCCTTTGGCGCGCTGGGCAAGAGCAACCCGAAGATGGTCAAAGCCTACATGGCGCTGGGCGAGGCTGCCGAGGAAAACAATGTGCTCGACGCCAAGACCCGCGAGCTGATTTCCATCGCCGTGGCCATCACCACACGCTGCGACGGCTGCATCGGCGTGCATGCCGACGCGGCGATCAAGGCCGGCGCGACCCGCGAAGAAGTGGCCGCCACGCTTGCCACCGCGATCTCGCTGAATGCCGGCGCCGCGTACATCTACTCGCTGCGTGCGCTGGAAGCCTACGACACGCTCAAACCGGCGCCGCAAAGTTAAGCCGGAACTGCTGCGGCGTCACGCCCAGCCGGCGGTTGAATACGCTGCGCATGTGCTGGGCGTCGCGAAACCCGCATTGATAGGCCACGGTCTTGAGCGGCGCAGGGCTGCTTTCGAGCATCACCCGCGCCGCATCCACCCGCGCCCGCTCGACAAACTCCGCCGGGGTGATGCGCGCCTCACGGGCAAACACCCGGGAGAAATTGCGCGCGCTCATATTCGCCGCCTTGGCCAGGTCGGCGATGGTCAAATCACCGGTCAGGTTCGCCAACACGTACAACTGCACCAACGCCACCGCCGAAGTGCTTTCGGCGTGGGGCGTCAGGAACGGACTGAACTGCGACTGCCCGCCCGAGCGCTGGGTAAACACCACCAGGCGTTTGGCCACGCTCAGCGCGACTTCCGGACCGTGGTCCTGGGCCAGCAGAAACAGCGACAAGTCGATGCCGGCCGTGACCCCGGCCGAGGTGTAGAGGTTGCCGTCCTGCACGTAGAGGCGGTCGGCGTCGACCTGGGCCGAGGGGCACAGGCGCGCCAGGTCGGCGGCATCGTTCCAGTGGGTGGTGACGGTTTTGCCGTCCAGCAATCCGGCTCGCGCCAGCATGAAGGCGCCGTTGCAGATCGAACCGAAGCGCTGCGCCCGCGCGGCGGCGGCACGTAGCCAGTCATCAAACGGCGCGCCGAAATCCTCGAAGGGCAATTGCGGGCCACCGGCAACCAGCAGCAGGTCGTAGGCTTGCAGGGCTTCGCTGTAATGCCGGTGGGCCTGCAGCGACAAGCCATTGGAGGCGGCCAGTGTGCCGTGGCCCAGGCCAAGCACTTCAAGCTGGTAGTGGTCTTGCGGCGGCAGAAAACGGTTGGCCTCGCAGAACACATCCATGGGACCGGTCACGTCCAGTGACTGGACGCCGGGGAAGATCAGGATGGCGACAGTTTTGCCCATGCTGCAAACACCTTTTCTAACTGAATAAATGCAAAACCCCTGTGGGAGGGGGCTTGCTCGCGAATGCGGTAGTTCAGTTGACACATGCATTAACTGGCATACCGCTTTCGCGAGCAAGTCGAATCGTCGCACCGCCGCTCCCACATTTGATCCTCTTAGGCTTCAAGAGACTATTCCCGCTGGCGCGATATCGCGCCACATTGGCCGACATCGCATCCTCGCCGCGATGGCCCCGTCGCGGGCGCGCGCCCAGACTGGACTCATCGGCGCCACCCCCGGCGCTTTGTTGAGGAGAACGACCATGAGCACCACCATCGCCGGCATCCAGATCCCGGACAGCGCCTTGGCCAAGGCCACCACCGAGTACATCCGCGACGTCGAATCCGACCTGCTCTACCACCACTCCCGCCGCGTATTCCTGTTCGGCGCGCTGAGCGGTGAGCGCAAGCAACTGGCCTACAACCCGGAGCTGCTTTACGTCGGCGCCATGTTCCATGACCTCGGCCTGGTTGAAGGCCATCGCAGCGACAACGAGCGCTTTGAAGTGGACGGCGCCAATGCAGCGGCGGCGTTCCTCAAGCCTTACGGTCTGAGCGATGACGATATCGAGCAGGTGTGGCTGTCCATCGCCCTGCACACCACGCCGGGCGTGCCGCAGCATTTGCGCCCGACCGTGGCGCTGGTGACTGCCGGTGTCGAGATGGACGTGCTGGGCATGGACTACGCCGCGTTTTCCAGCGTGCAGCGCGAAGCCGTGGTGCATGCGCATCCACGCGGTGAAGGGTTCAAGGAATGCATTATCTGCGCGTTTGCCGACGGCTTGCGCCATCGCCCGCAGACCACGTTTGGCAACGTGAAGACCGACGTGCTGGTCGATCAGGAGCCGGGGTTCAAGCCGATGAACTTTGTCGAGGTGATTCGCAAGTCGCCCTGGGCGGCATAGTTGACTTGAAACACAACCAACTGTGGGAGCGGGCTTGCTCGCGAATGCGGTGGATCAGTCAGTACATCTGGTGACTGACACTCCGCATTCGCGAGCAAGCCCGCTCCCACATTTTTGAGCCGGTTCCGCCAGGCTGCGCGGGTTAGACCGGCGCAGGCGCCCGGCGCTTGTCCGGCTGCTGCCAGCCATCCGCAGCCGCTTCTTCAATCGCTTGCTGAATGGCTTTCTTGCGGTGCTCTTCGGCACGGCGGCTGAAGAACCACACCAGGAAGGTCACCAGCGACACCGCCAACAGGATCAGGCTGGCCACGGCGTTGATCTCGGGCTTAACCCCAAGACGCACGGCCGAGAATACTTCCATCGGCAAGGTGGTCGAACCAGGGCCCGACACGAAGCTGGCCAGTACCAGGTCATCCAGCGACAGCGCGAACGACATCATGCCGCCCGCCGCCAACGACGGCGCAATCATCGGGATGGTGATCAGGAAGAACACCTTCCACGGCCGCGCGCCCAGGTCCATCGCCGCTTCTTCAATCGACAGGTCCAGCTCACGCAAGCGCGCCGACACCACCACCGCCACATACGCCGCACAGAACGTGGTGTGGGCGATCCAGATGGTGACGATGCCACGCTCCTGGGGCCAACCGATCATCTGCGCCATGGCCACGAACAGCAGCAACAGCGACAGACCGGTGATCACCTCGGGCATGACCAGTGGCGCCGTTACCAGGCCGCCGAACAGCGTGCGGCCCTTGAAGTGGCTGATGCGCGTCAGCACGAACGCCGCCAACGTCCCCAGCGCCACGGCGGCCACCGCCGTGTAGCAGGCGATTTCCAGGGAGCGTGCCACCGAGCCCATCAACTGGGTGTTGTCCAGCAGGCCCACGTACCACTTGATCGACCAACCGCCCCACACCGTCACCAGCTTGGATTCGTTGAACGAGTAGATCACCAGGATCAGCATCGGCAGGTAGATGAACAGCAACCCCGCCACCAGCATGAAACTCGAGAAACTGAAGCGCTTCATATCTTGCCCTCCATCTCTTTGGCTTGGCTGCGGTTAAACAGGATGATCGGCACAATCAGGATCGCCAGCATCACCACCGCCAGGGCAGACGCCACCGGCCAGTCACGGTTGTTGAAGAATTCTTGCCACAGCACTTTACCGATCATCAGCGTTTCCGGGCCGCCCAGCAGTTCCGGGATCACGAACTCGCCCACCACCGGAATGAACACCAGCATGCAGCCGGCGATGATGCCGTTCTTGGACAGCGGCACGGTGATTTTCCAGAAGCTGTTGAAGGTACTCGAGCCCAGGTCGGACGCGGCTTCCAGCAGGCTCTGGTCGTGTTTGACGAGGTTGGCGTACAGCGGCAGGATCATGAACGGCAGGTACGAATAGACCACGCCGATGTACACCGCGATGTTGGTGTTGAGGATCTGCAGCGGTTCGTTGATCAACCCGATGGACATCAGGAAGCCGTTGAGCAAACCGTTGTTGCTGAGGATGCCCATCCACGCATACACGCGGATCAGAATCGCGGTCCAGGTCGGCATCATGATCAGCAGCACCAGCACGGTCTGCATCTCTTTACGTGCGCTGGCAATGGCGTAGGCCATCGGATAGCCGATCAACAGGCACAAAATCGTGCTGAAAAACGCCATCTTCAGCGAGCCCAGGTACGCGGCGATGTACAACTCGTCGTCACCCAGCATCGCGTAGTTGCCCAGGTTGAGCACCAATTGCAGCTTTTGCTCAACGAAGGTGTAGATCTCGGTGTAAGGCGGGATCGCTACGTCGGCTTCGGCAAAGCTGATCTTCAAGACGATGAAGAACGGCAGCGCGAAAAACAGGAACAGCCAGAGGAAAGGGATCCCGATGACCACATGCCGGCCACCGGGTGTTATTCGTTGCAGCTGGCGTTTGAACTTCTTCATATTCATGAGCGAAGCACCACGCCGCTGTCGTCTTCCCACCACACATACACCTGGTCGCCCCAGGTTGGGCGCTGGCCACGGCGTTCGGCGTTGGCGACAAAGGACTGCACCAGCTTGCCGCTCGGCAGCTCGACGTAGAACACCGAGTGGCCGCCCAGGTAGGCGATGTCGTGCACCTTGCCGCTGGACCAGTTGTGCTCACAGGTCGGCATTTCGGTGGTCACCAGCAGCTTTTCAGGGCGGATGGCGTAGGTCACCGACTTGTCTTCCACCGCCGTGGCGATGCCGTAGCCCACGTAGATGTCGCGGTCCAGGTCCGGGCACTTGAGCACCGCGTGGCCTTCGGCGTCGTCCACCACTTGGGTGTCGAAGATGTTCACGTTGCCGATGAACTCGCACACCAGCCGGCTGGTAGGCGTTTCGTAGATGTCGATCGGGCTGCCGATCTGCGCGATCCAGCCCAGGTGCATGATCGCGATGCGCTCGGCCATGGTCATGGCCTCTTCCTGGTCGTGGGTCACCATCACGCAGGTCACGCCCACGCGCTCGATGATCTCAACCAGCTCCAGCTGCATTTGCGAACGCAGTTTCTTGTCGAGGGCGCCCATCGGCTCATCGAGCAGCAGCAGTTTCGGGCGCTTGGCCAGCGAACGCGCAAGGGCCACACGCTGACGCTGACCACCCGACAGTTGATGCGGCTTGCGCTTGGCGTACTGGCTCATCTGCACCAGCTTGAGCATCTCGGCCACGCGTGCGTCGACTTCAGCCTTGGGAATCTTGTCCTGCTGCAGGCCGAACGCGATGTTCTGCGCTACCGTCATGTGCGGGAACAAGGCGTAGGACTGGAACATCATGTTGATCGGCCGCTCATACGGCGGCATGTCGGTGATGTCCACACCGTCGAGGTAAATGCGACCTTCGGTTGGGCGCTCGAAGCCTGCGAGCATGCGCAGCAAGGTGGATTTGCCCGAACCCGAACCGCCGAGCAAGGCGAAGATCTCGCCTTTCTTGATTTCCAGGGACACATCGTCCACGGCAATCGTCTCGTCGAACTTCTTCGTGACCCGGTCGATTTTGACCAACACCTTTTTCGGTGTCTGGTCGCCCTCGAGGGCTTTCTTATAGGCGCCGGAGGCAACTGCCATTTACGAAACTCCCAACAAAATTTGAGGTTCACCCAATACGGGCGAAACCTTGGATAGTTTGAGCTTTAAGCCTTACTTGCCCGTCTTGACCTTGGTCCAGCTACGGGTCATTAAACGCTGCACGTTCGGGGGTAACTCGAAGTTGACAAACGTCCGGTCGAGAACCGCCTGCGGTGGGTAAACCGCTGCGTCGGTGCGTATCGATTGCTCCATCAGTTTGTCCGCCCCGGGGTTAGGGTTGGCGTAACCGACGTAATCACTGACCTGAGCGATCACCTCAGGTTGCAGTAAATAGTTGATGTAGGCGTGGGCCTCTTTAACGTTGGTGGCATCCGCCGGGATCGCCAGCACGTCAAACCACAGGTTGCCGCCTTCTTTCGGAATCGCGTAGGCGATCTTCACGCCCTTGCCCGCCTCGGCCGCGCGGGCCTTGGCCTGGAACACATCACCAGAGAAGCCTGCCGCCACGCAGATGTTGCCGTTGGCCAGGTCCGAGATGTACTTGGACGAGTGGAAGTAAGTCACGTAAGGACGCACTTTCAGCAGTTTCTCTTCGGCCTTTTTATAGTCGGCCGGGTTGGTGCTGTTGGGGTTCAGACCCATGTAGTTGAGCACCGCCGGCAGCATTTCATCGGCCGAGTCCATGAACGAGACGCCACAGGTGGCCAGCTTTTTCATGTTCTCCGGCTCGAACAGCACGGCCCAGGAATCGATATGGTCGACGCCCAGTACTTCTTTGACTTTATCGACGTTGTAACCGATCCCGTTGGTGCCCCACAGATACGGCACGGCGTACTGGTTACCCGGATCGTTCTTTTCCAGACGCTTGAGCAGCGCCGGGTCGAGGTTTGCATAATGGGTCAGCAATGACTTGTCGAGCTTCTGGAACGCCCCGGCCTTGATCTGCTTGCCGAGGAAGTGGTTCGACGGCACGACCACGTCGTAACCGGTGCGCCCGGCGAGCAATTTGCCTTCCAGGGTTTCATTGGAATCAAACACGTCATACACGGGCTTGATGCCGCTGGCCTTTTCGAAGTTGGCCAGGGTGTCGGGGCCGATGTAGTCCGACCAGTTATAAATATGCACAGTCGGCGCGGCCTGCACGCTGACAGCCAGCGTGATACCTGCACCTACCAGCACGGCTTTGCGAAATAAAGAAATTGGCAAGTGGAGGTCCTCTTAAATAGTTGGGCCTTAAAGTTGTTGCCCGGCAACAAAACCGGCGCGCAACTTACCCTCGATAAACCGATCCGGCAAAACTTTCTGTCATTTAATTTGTGGGAGTCGGTTTAGGAGGAGCGGGCTTGCTCGCGAAGGCGATGTGTCAGCCAGCAGGTGCATCAACTGATACACCGCTTTGGCGAGCAAATCGAATCGTCGAACCGCCGCTCCCACACAAGCCCGTTCCCACAGGGTTTAAGGCTTATTTACCCGATTTGATTTTGGTCCAGCTGCGGGTCATTTCACGCTGAGTTGCAGCCGGCAAGTCAGCAATGGCGTAGAGCTTGGCTTGCACATCGGCGGACGGGTAGATGCCCGGGTCGCTGGTGATGTCTTTGTCGACCAGTGGGGTCGCTTTCTCGTTACCGTTCGGGAAACGTACGCTGTTGGTGATGGCAGCCATGACTTTCGGCTCCAGCAGGTAGTTCATGAACTTGTAGGCAGCGTCGACGTTTTCGGCATCTTTAGGGATGGCGACCATGTCATAGAAACTGCCGGCGCCTTCTTTCGGAATGTCGTAGGCCACCTTGACCTTGCCACCGGCTTCAGCCGCGCGGGATTTGGCCTGTTGAATGTCACCCGAGTAGCCCACGGCTACGCAGATGTTGCCGTTGGCCAGGTCCGAGATGTACTTGGACGAGTGGAAGTAGCCGATCGAAGGGCGCAGCTTGAGGAACAGGTCCTCGGCTTGCTTGAGGTCGGCCTTTTTCTGGGTGTCGGTCGGCAGCCCCAGGTAATGCAGCGCCACCGGCAGCATTTCGGTTGGCGAATCGAGGAAGCTCACGCCGCAGCCTTTCAGCTTGGCGAGGTTTTCCGGCTTGAGGATGGTGTCCCAGGATTCGATCTTGTCGATGCCCAGTGCAGCCTTGACCTTCTCCGGGTTGTAGCCGATACCGATCGAGCCCCACATGTACGGGAAGGCGTGCTTGTTGTCCGGGTCGCTGACCGACACGGCCTTGAGCAGGGATTTGTTCAGGTTGTCGTAGTTGGACAGCTTGGACTTGTCCAACTCCTGATAGACACCGGCCTTGATCTGCTTGGCGAGGAAGTTGTTCGACGGTACGACAATGTCGTAACCGGACTTGCCTGCCAGCAACTTGGCTTCCAGCGTCTCGTTGCTGTCGAAAACGTCGTACACCACTTTAATGCCCGACTCTTTTTCAAAGTTGGCGATGGTGTCCGGTGCAATGTAGTCGGACCAGTTATAGACGTGCAGCACTTTATCGTCTGCCTGGGCCGCGCCCGCCATTGCGCCCAACAGGGACAAGGCGAGGAGGGTCTTGCCAGCGTTCTTCAAACCTAATGCCTTCATTTGGTGATGCTCCAATTTTTCTTTTTTGGGCCACATTTTTTACACGTTCAGCGGCCCTTCCAAAGGGCAACAAAACAGGGCGACAGTCTGGCAAGTTCAGGGGCCGGCTTTCAACCAAAGCGCCCTTATTACTGCGTTTTTGTAACTGCCCGGACGCAGCACCCGAAGCCGCTGCGCCCTGAGCCTAGCACTTAGCCCTGCAATGCCGCCAAAGTCAGGTCCAGGCACTGGCGAGCCTTGGTCACCAGCTCGTCGATTTCCGCCTTGCTGATCACCAGCGACGGCGAAATGATCATGGTGTCGCCCACGGCGCGCATGATCAGGCCGTTCTCGAAGCAGAACGTGCGGCAGATCATGCCCACTCCACGGCCTTCGTAACGTTTGCGCGTGGCCTTGTCCTGCACCAGCTCAATCGCCCCGAGCATGCCGACTCCGCGAACTTCACCCACCAACGGGTGATCAGCCAGTTCCCTCAGACGTTTCTGCAAATACGGTGCCGTTTCGTCGTGCACACGGTTAACGATTTTTTCATCGCGCAGGATGCGGATGTTTTCCAGCGCCACGGCTGCCGCTACCGGGTGACCGGAATAGGTGAAGCCGTGGTTGAAATCGCCGCCTTCATTGAGCACGGCGACCACGTCGTCGTGCACGATCAGGCCGCCCATGGGGATGTAACCCGAGGTCAGGCCTTTGGCGATGGTCATCATGTGCGGCTTGAGGTCGTAGAAGTCGCTGCCGAACCACTCACCGGTCCGGCCGAAACCGCAGATCACTTCATCAGCAACAAACAGGATGTCGTACTTGGCGAGGATTTCCTTGATGCGCGGCCAGTAGGTTTCTGGCGGCACGATCACACCACCGGCGCCCTGGATCGGCTCGGCAATAAAGGCACCGACGTTGTCCACGCCCAGTTCCAGAATCTTCTCTTCCAACTGGTTGGCGGCCCACACCCCGAACTCTTCCGGGCTCATGTCGCCGCCTTCGCCATACCAGTACGGCTGGGCGATGTGGGTGATGCCCGGGATCGGCAAGTCGCCCTGTTCATGCATATAGGTCATGCCGCCCAGGCTGGCGCCGGCCACGGTAGAGCCGTGGTAGCCATTCTTGCGGCTGATGATGGTTTTCTTGTTCGGCTGGCCTTTGACCGCCCAGTAGTGGCGGACCATGCGCAACATGGTGTCGTTGCCTTCGGAGCCTGAACCGGTGAAGAACACGTGGTTCATGCCGGCCGGTGCGATGTCGGAAATAACCTTGGCCAACTCCAGCACCGGCGGGTGAGCGGTCTGGAAAAACAGGTTGTAGTACGGCAGTTCTTTCATCTGCTTGGCGGCGGCGTCAGCCAGTTCATCGCGACCGTAACCGATCGCCACGCACCACAGGCCGGCCATGCCGTCGAGGATCTTGTTGCCTTCGCTGTCCCACAGGTAAACGCCGTGGGCTTTGGTGATGATCCGTGGGCCTTTCACTTTCAATTGCTTGAAGTCACTGAACGGCGCCAGGTGGTGATCGTTGCTCAAGGCTTGCCATTCACGGGTTTGCGGGTTGTTGCTGGACATACCAATCTCCTAGACTTTTTCAGGTGAGGGCGCGCCAATCCTGCGGCGCGCCCGGCGCATCAGACGGCGAAGAGCAGGAATTCCCGCTCCCATGAACTGATCACGCGCTTGAAGTTTTCATGCTCGGCCCGCTTGACCGCGACGTAGCCTGTGATGAATTTTTGACCCAGGTATTTCTCGATGGTCTTGCTGTTTTCCATGCGTTCCAGGGCGTCTTCGATGGTCAACGGCAGGCGCAGGTTGCGCCGCTCGTAGCCACGACCCACCACGGGCGCGCTCGGGTTATGGCCTTCGACCATGCCGATGTAGCCGCACAACAGGCTGGCGGCAATCGCCAGGTACGGGTTGGCGTCGGCGCCCGGCAGGCGGTTTTCGACGCGACGGTTCTGCGGGCCGGCATCCGGTACGCGCAGGCCCACGGTGCGGTTCTCTTCGCCCCACTCCACATTCACCGGCGCCGAGGTGTCGGGCAGGAAGCGGCGGAACGAGTTCACGTTGGGGGCAAACAGCGGCAGCAATTCAGGGATGAATTTCTGCAGGCCGCCAATGTGGTTGAGGAACAGTTGGCTCATGGTCCCGTCTTCATTGGAGAAGACGTTCTTGCCAGTGGCGATGTCGATGATGCTCTGGTGCAAGTGCATCGCGCTGCCGGGCTCGCCGGTCATCGGCTTGGCCATGAAGGTGGCGGCCACGTTGTGCTTGAGCGCGGCTTCACGCATGGTGCGCTTGAACACCAGGATCTGGTCGGCCAGGGACAGGGCATCGCCGTGACGGAAGTTGATTTCCATCTGCGCCGTGCCGTCCTCGTGGATCAGCGTGTCGAGGTCCAGCTCCTGCAGCTCGCACCAGTCGTAGACGTCTTCGAACAATGGGTCGAATTCGTTGGCCGCTTCTATAGAGAAGGATTGGCGACCGGTCTCCGGGCGCCCGGAACGGCCGATCGGCGGTTGCAGCGGGAAGTCCGGGTCTTCGCAGCGTTTGGTCAGGTAGAACTCCATCTCCGGCGCCACGATGGGCTGCCAGCCTCTGTCGGAGTACAACTTGAGGACTTTCTTGAGCACGTTGCGCGGCGACAGCTCAATCGGGTTGCCTTGCTTGTCGTAGGTGTCGTGAATCACCTGGGCGGTGGGCTCGATGGCCCAGGGCACCAGGAATACGGCGTTCTGGTCCGGGCGGCAGATCATGTCGATGTCGGCCGGGTCGAGCAATTCGTAATAGATGTCATCTTCGACATAGTCGCCGGTCACGGTCTGCAACAGAACGCTCTCGGGCAGGCGCATGCCTTTTTCGGCGATGAACTTGTTGGTCGGCGAGATCTTGCCCCGGGTGATGCCGGTGAGGTCGCCAATCATGCATTCGACTTCTGTGATCTTGTGGTCTTTCAACCAATCGGTGAGCTGGTCGAGGTTGTTACTCATAAATGCCTCTGGGCTGTGTTTCCTGACATCCATTAAAGGTCAGGCGTAAGTTGACGCAGCATCCGCGTCGCGTTGCATCGCCCGCTGTCGACAGGCCGAACCAAAGGCCTGGAAGATCGCGAGGTAGTGCGGGTTAGAGCTTACCTGCCATTCGGGGTGCCATTGCACTCCTAAAGCAAAAGCCTTGCCCGCGGTGTAAGAAAAAGCTTCGATCAGCCCATCAGGCGCGGTGGCTTCGACCTGCAAACCGGGCGCCAGGCGGTCAACGCCCTGGCTGTGAATCGAATTGACCTGGATCGTCTGCGGCAAACCCAGGCTTGCCAATACCCCATTCGGGGAGATCGCCACGGCGTGCGCCGGGCCGTACTGGACCTCCAGCGGCTGAGTGTCGTCTTCGCGGTGATCCATCATGCCCGGCACTTCATGAACCTTCTGGTGCAGGCTGCCGCCAAACGCCACGTTCATTTCCTGGAAGCCACGGCAGATGCCCAGCACCGGCACGCCTGCCGCAATCGCGGCACGCAGCAACGGCAAGGTGGTCTGGTCGCGTGCAGAATCATGAGCAGTCCCGGGCGCGCTGGCCGGACCGTCGTAATGGAAGGGTTCGATATTGGAAGGAGAGCCGGTAAATAGAATGCCATCCAGGCCGTCAAAAATATTGGCCGGGTCGAGCAGATCGCCCAAGGATGGAATGATCAATGGCAAGCCCTTGGCAGCGGTGGCCACTGCACGGACGTATTTGTCGCCACTGATGTGATAAGCATGCAGACCGACCTGTTTGGAGCAGGCGGTGACGCCGATTAACGGCAGGCGAGACATGAAGCACCCCGGTATTATTGCTGTTATGGGTTTGAATCGAGCTTAGCCTTGTTCATTTTTTTACACAACACCCCCGTAAAAAATACAACACGGCCCGCTCAAGCCTGCTAGTCCCAAGCCCTCCAAACCCAAAAAACCGCCCCAAAAAGCCCCAAAAAAGGCCTCAAGGCGCTTTTTTAGGGCAAAAAAGGCCTCGCTTGACTTCGGCATGCCGTTCGGGTTGACTGAAACCAGAAAAGATCAATGATTGATATTTTTAACAACAAAGGTGTTGCATCATGTCGGTACCCCCGCGTGCCGTTCAGCTTAACGAAGCGAACGCGTTCCTTAAGGATCATCCTGAGGTTCTGTACGTAGACCTTCTAATTGCGGATATGAATGGTGTGGTGCGCGGCAAGCGCATCGAACGCACCAGCCTCCACAAGGTTTACGAGAAGGGCATTAACCTGCCTGCCTCTTTATTTGCCCTGGATATCAACGGCTCGACGGTGGAAAGCACCGGCCTGGGTCTGGACATCGGTGATGCTGACCGAATCTGTTATCCGATCCCCGACACCCTGTGCAATGAACCCTGGCAAAAGCGCCCCACCGCGCAACTGCTGATGACCATGCACGAACTTGAAGGTGAACCTTTCTTCGCCGATCCTCGCGAAGTGCTCCGCCAAGTTGTCAGCAAATTCGACGACCTCGGTCTGACCATCTGCGCCGCCTTCGAGCTTGAGTTCTACCTGATCGACCAGGAGAACGTGAACGGCCGCCCCCAACCGCCCCGCTCGCCGATCTCCGGCAAACGCCCGCACTCGACACAGGTCTACCTGATCGACGACCTCGACGAATACGTCGACTGCCTCCAGGACATTCTGGAAGGGGCCAAAGAGCAAGGCATCCCTGCCGACGCCATCGTCAAGGAAAGTGCCCCGGCGCAGTTCGAAGTGAACCTGCACCACGTGGCCGACCCGATCAAGGCCTGCGACTACGCGGTACTGCTCAAGCGCCTGATCAAGAACATCGCCTACGACCATGAGATGGACACCACCTTCATGGCCAAGCCTTACCCAGGCCAGGCAGGCAACGGTTTGCACGTACACATTTCGATTTTGGACAAGGACGGCAAGAACATCTTTGCCAGCGAGGATCCCGAGCAGAACGCCGCATTGCGTCACGCGATCGGCGGTGTGCTCGAGACCCTACCCGCCCAAATGGCGTTCCTGTGCCCCAACGTCAACTCCTACCGTCGTTTCGGCGCACAGTTCTACGTGCCGAACTCGCCGTGCTGGGGCCTGGATAACCGCACCGTGGCGATTCGCGTACCGACCGGCTCGTCCGATGCCGTACGTATCGAACACCGTGTGGCCGGCGCCGACGCCAACCCTTACCTGCTGATGGCTTCGGTCCTGGCAGGCGTGCACCACGGTCTGACCAACAAGATCGAACCGGGCGCTCCAGTGGAAGGCAACAGCTACGAGCAGAACGAACAAAGCCTGCCGAACAACCTGCGCGATGCCCTGCGCGAGTTGGACGACAGCGAGGTGATGGCCAAGTACATCGATCCTAAGTACATCGATATCTTCGTCGCCTGTAAGGAAAGTGAGCTGGAGGAGTTTGAACACTCCATCTCCGACCTTGAGTACAACTGGTACCTGCATACCGTGTAAGCGGTTGCTGGATTGAAAAAACGCCACAGGCTTTTGGTCGGTGGCGTTTTTTTATGGGTTTATTCATGAGGACCGGGTTGGTTCATTCGCAGGCAAGCCAGCACCCACATTTAACCGAGTTCCCACTTCGGAACGCAGTCAAATGTGGGCGCTGGCTTGCCTGCGAAGGCGGCGCGGCAGACAACACAGTTGTGTGCTCATACAATGCCCGCTGCCTTGTAGGAGACTTCCATGACGACTCGCCCCGCCGCTCCTCGCAAACCCCGTGCCCGCAGCCAGGCCCGGATTGATGCGATCCTCGACGCCGCCCGCACCTTGCTGGCAACCGAAGGCGTGGCCAGTCTGTCGATCTACAGCGTGGCCGAGCGCGCGCAGATTCCACCGTCGTCGGTGTATCACTTTTTTGCCAGTGTGCCGGCGTTGCTGGAAGCCCTGACCGCCGATGTGCACGCGGCGTTCCGGGCGGCGATCCAGGCGCCCATCGAGCACGAGCCACTCAAGCATTGGCGTGACCTGTCCTGCGTCGTCGAGCAACGCATGCTCAGCATCTACGACCGTGACGCCGCCGCACGCCAATTGATCCTGGCCCAGCATGGGCTGACCGAAGTGACCCAGGCGGACCGTCAGCATGATCTGGAACTGGGGGATTTGATGCTGGAGGTGTTCAATCGTCACTTCGAAGTGCCGACGTTGCCCGCTGATGTGGATGTGTTCGCCCTGGCGCTGGAACTCAGCGACCGCGTTTACGCACGCTCGGTGCATCAGCACGGGCAGATCACGCCGCGCATGGCAGAAGAAGGGATGCGGGTGTTTGATGCGTATGTGGGGCTTTATTTGCCGGCGTATTTGCCCAAGCGGTAAGGCTCGTGGTGACTGGGCCGGCCTCTTCGCGAGCAAGCCCGCTCCCACATTTGAATGCATTCCAGCGTTGGAACTCGGTCAAGTGTGGGAGCGGGCTTGCTCGCGAAGGCGGCCTCCAGGGCGACGGCAATCACAACTTGGCGATCGACACCTCAGTGGACTTCACAAAGGCAATCACTTCGCTGCCAATCACCAATTCCAGCTCTTTCACCGAGCGCGTGGTGATCACAGAAGTCACGATGCCAGACGCTGTCTGAACATCGATTTCGGAAAGCACGTCGCCTTCGACGATTTCCTTGATGGTGCCCTTGAACTGGTTACGCACGTTGATGGCTTTAATAGTCATGGTGTTTTTCCTTCGTGGGACAAGTAAGTTATTGAGCCCAACGCAATTGCGTAGGCAGCGGTGAAACAGGTTCGGGTTCAGGCGGCGTGCCGGGCAACGACAGCACGCGGTTAAGCACTTCGGCTTCCAGCGCCGCCAGGCGATGTGAGCCCCGGGCGCGTGGGCGCGGCAGGTCGACAATCAAGTCCAGACCGATCTCGCCGTCCTCGATCAGAATCACCCGGTCGGCAATCGCCACGGCTTCACTGACGTCGTGGGTCACCAGCAACACGGTAAAGCCGTGCTTCTGCCAGAGGTTTTCGATCAGTTGCTGCATTTCGATACGGGTCAGGGCATCCAGCGCGCCCAGCGGCTCATCCAGCAGCAGCAGGCGCGGCTGATGAATCAGCGCGCGGGCCAGGGCCACGCGCTGCTTCTGGCCACCGGACAAGGCCGCGGGCCACTCGTTGGCACGCTCGGCCAGGCCAACCGCTTCCAGCGCTTCAAGCGCCTTGGGACGCCAGTTGCCCTTCAGACCCAGACCCACGTTGTCGATGATCTTTTTCCACGGCAGCAGGCGCGCTTCCTGAAACATCAACCGCGTGTCTTCAATCGCATCGCCAAGCGGCGCAGAGCCCGCCAGCAGCTCGCCGCCGCTGGCTTTGTCCAGGCCAGCCAACAAACGCAGCAAGGTACTTTTGCCGCAGCCGCTGCGCCCCACCACCGCCACAAACTGGCCGGCGGGAATGTGCAGATCAATCTCTTTGAGGACTTCCCGCGCACCAAAGGCCTTGCGCAATTTGCGCACCGCCAGCGGGATACCCTTGAGCAGGCGCGGAGGTTGTTGAGCCGTCATGCTGCACCGCCTTTATTCACTTGATACGCCGGGTGCCAGCGCAGCCACACACGCTCCAGACCGCGCGCGGCCAGGTCGGCCAGCTTGCCGAGGATGGCGTACATGACGATGGCCAATACCACCACGTCGGTTTGCAGAAATTCACGCGCATTCATCGCCAGGTAACCGATGCCGGAGCTGGCCGAGATGGTCTCCGCCACGATCAGCGTCAGCCACATAAAGCCCAGGGCAAAGCGCACGCCGACCAGGATCGACGGCAGCGCACCCGGCAGGATCACCTGACGGAACAGGCTGAAGCCGGACAAGCCGTAGCTGCGCGACATTTCTACCAGCGCCGGGTCGACGTTGCGGATGCCGTGATAGGTGTTCAGGTAAATCGGGAACAGTGTGCCGAGGGCGACCAGGAAAATCTTCGCGGTCTCGTCAATGCCGAACCACAGGATCACCAGCGGAATCAGTGCCAGGTGCGGCACGTTGCGGATCATCTGCACCGAACTGTCCAACAGGCGCTCGCCCCATTTCGACAGGCCGGTGATAAAGCCCAGGGCCAAACCGATGCTGCCACCGATCACAAAACCCAGGCCGGCACGCCAGCCGCTGATAGCCAGGTGCGTCCAGATTTCGCCCGTGCGAACCAGGTTGACCCCAGCCTCGATCACCGCACTCGGCGCCGGCAGAATGCGGGTCGACAACCAGCCCGCCGACACCGACAGCTGCCACACCGCCAGCAACAGGATCGGCAGCACCCAAGGCGCGACACGATGGCTTAATTTTTCATAGTTCATGACTACGCCTCAGCTCTGCGACGCCGCTTTGGGAAGGATATCGTTGGCAACCATCTCGCCGAACGGGCTGACGTAACCGGCGCTTTTGGGCAGCTCGGGACGTTCGATATCCAAGTGCGGGAACAGCAGCTCAGCCACGCGATACGACTCTTCCAGGTGTGGGTAGCCGGAAAAGATAAAGGTGTCGATGCCCAGCGCTGCGTATTCATTGACGCGCGCTGCCACAGTTGGGCCATCGCCCACCAGCGCAGTGCCCGCCCCGCCGCGCACCAGCCCAACGCCGGCCCACAGGTTGGGGCTGACCTCGAGGTTGTCGCGGTTGCCGCCGTGCAAGGCGGCCATGCGTTGCTGGCCGACGGAATCGAAGCGCGCCAGGGACGCCTGGGCACGCGCGATGGTGTCGTCATCCAAATGGGAGATCAGCTTGTCCGCGGCCTTCCACGCTTCGTCATTGGTCTCGCGCACGATTACATGCAGGCGAATGCCAAAGCGCACGGTACGCCCGAGCTTCGCGGCCTTGGCGCGCACCTGTTCGATTTTTTCCGCGACCGCAGCCGGCGGTTCGCCCCAGGTCAGGACCATTTCCACCTGTTCGGCTGCCAGGTCCTGCGCCGCTTCGGAAGAACCGCCGAAGTACAGCGGCGGACGCGGTTGCTGGATCGGCGGGTAGAGCAATTTGGCGCCTTTGACGCTGATGTGCTCGCCGTCGTAGTCCACGGTTTCGCCTTCGAGCACACGGCGCCAGATGCGCGTGAATTCGACCGAGGCCTGGTAGCGCTCTTCGTGGCTGAGGAACAAGCCGTCGCCGGCCAGTTCTTCCGGATCACCACCGGTGACCAGGTTGAACAGCGCACGGCCGCCAGACAGGCGATCCAGGGTCGCGGCCTGACGTGCGGCCACCGTCGGAGAAATGATCCCGGGGCGCAGAGCCACAAGGAATTTCAAACGCTGGGTCACCGGGATCAGCGAGGCGGCCACCAGCCACGAGTCTTCGCAGGAACGACCGGTGGGAATCAGCACACCGCCAAACCCCAGGCGGTCAGCGGCCTGGGCCACTTGCTGCAGATAACCGTGATCGACGGCGCGAGCGCCTTCGGCGGTGCCAAGGTAATGGCCGTCGCCGTGGGTAGGCAGGAACCAGAAAATATTGAGGCTCATGGAGTTGTCTCCTGAAGAAATCGGATTACGGCGCTGTGGCAACGGCGGCGGGTGGCGTCCAGATCACGTCCTTGATGTTCAAGGGTTTGGGGATCAGTTTGAGCTGGTAGAAGCTGTCGGCGATTTTCTGCTGAGCGGCGACCACGTCCGGGGTCAGGAACAGCGCGCCGTAGCCTTGGCGCTTCACCGAGGTCAGGGTGATTTCAGCCGGCAGGCCAAGCAGCGGTGCGACTTGTTCGGTGACTTCCTGCGGGTTGGCCTTGGACCATTCGCCCACTGCGCGCACTTCCTCCACCAGCGCCTTGATCACTTCAGGGTGCTGCGTGGCATAGGGCTTGGTCGCCAGGTAGAACTGGTGGTTGTCGGCAATGCCGGTGCCGTCACGCAGGGTGCGTGCCTGCAGTTGTTTCTCGGCAGCAGCCTGGTACGGGTCCCAGATCACCCAGGCGTCGACGCTGCCACGCTCGAACGCGGCGCGGGCATCGGCGGGCGGCAGGAACACGGTCTGCACGTCGGTGTATTTCAGGCCGGCATCTTCCAGCGCACGCACCAGCAGGTAGTGCACGTTGGAGCCTTTATTGAGCACGATTTTCTTGCCCTTGAGCTCGGCCACGGATTTGATCGGCGAGTCTTTCGGCACCAGTATCGCCTCACTGGTCGGCGCTGGCGGCTCGTAAGCCACGTAGAGCAGATCGGCACCGGCCGCCTGGGCGAAGACCGGCGGGGTTTCGCCGGTGACGCCGAAGTCGATGGAGCCGACGTTCAGGCCTTCGAGCAGTTGCGGGCCACCGGGGAACTCAGTCCATTGCACCTGCACGCCTTGGGCGGCCAGGCGTTTTTCCAGGGTGCCCTTGGCTTTGAGCAGCACCAGCGTGCCGTACTTCTGATAGCCGATCCGCAGGGTTTCGGCGGCTTGGGCTTGAACCATGGCGCCGAAGGACACAGCCGCAACAAACAGTGCGACCAGACCACGACGCAAGATGACAGTGCGCATGGCGCTCTCTCCAAAAATGCGATGAGGGGGTTGGCTGCACCTGCTTGGCCGTTGGCGGCTGAGTAAGGTGAGTACTACAACAATCGGGTCAGGCTTAAATGCTCCAGCGAGCACTCAACAAACGTTCATTCAACACATTGGGGTCCAGCGGTTTGGGGCGACGGGCCATGGCGCTATAGAAGGTCTCCAGGGCCTCGTGCAAACGCTGTTCAAGCACGGGCACCAGCTGCGCCTGGGCGCTGCCTTCGGCATAAGCGATCTGGCTGTCCTCGGCAAAAATGCCGTGGAGCAATTCCTGGGCCTTGAGGGCTGACAGCACGGGCTTCAGCGCGTAGTCCACCGCCAGCATGTGCGCGATGCTGCCGCCCGTGGCCATGGGCAATACGATCTTGTGGGCCAGGGCGCGTTCGGGCAGCAGATCCAGCACGGTTTTCAACGCGCCGGAGAACGAGGCTTTGTACACCGGGGTGGCAATGACCAGGCCGTCGGCGTTGGCGACCTGTTGCAGCAGGTCGATGACCTTGGGGCTGTCGAAGCGTGCATGCAGCAAGTCTTCGGCCGGGAAGTCCCGTATCTGATAACTCACCACTTCCACGCCTTTGTCTTGCAGCCACTGACGGGTTTTTTCCAGCAAGACCCCGGAGCGGGAACGCTGGCTGGGACTGCCTCCAAGTGTTACGACCAGCATGCAGGTATTCCTTGAGCAAGTGTCGGCGGTTCGCTGTGTGGCGATGGCGCCAAGATGGGACAGACCCTATCAGCATATTTATATATCTTTAAATCTTATTTTTTCATTTGTTTATTCTATAAATGCATATGTACTTTAGAAATCCTGGGGCGAAAAAAAAGGCCGTCGAAACGGCCTGAAAACCCCTGCTATGTGAGACTGCAAATGCGTTCAAATGTGGGAGCAGGCTTGCTCGCGAAGGCGGTGTGTCATTCGAAGATGCATTAACTGAAAGCCAGCATTCGCGGGCAAGCCCGCTCCCACATTGGGTTGCGTGTTAACGGTTGGGCTGTGGGGTGAGGCGCAGGTACGGCTTCACTGCGCGATAGCCCTTGGGAAAGCGTTTCTTGATCTCTTCTTCGTCCTTGAGCGACGGCACAATCACCACCTCATCGCCGTCCTGCCAGTTGGCGGGCGTGGCCACCTTGTAGTTGTCAGTCAGCTGCAGCGAGTCGATGACCCGCAGGATTTCGTGGAAATTGCGGCCGGTGCTGGCCGGGTAGGTAATTGTCAGGCGGATTTTCTTGTTCGGGTCGATCACGAACAAGGAGCGCACGGTGAGGGTGTCACTGGCGTTCGGGTGGATCAGGTCATACAGGTCCGACACTTTACGATCGGCATCGGCCAGGATCGGGAAGTTGACGACGGTGTTCTGGGTTTCATTGATGTCTTCGATCCACTTGTGGTGCGAGTCCACCGGGTCGACCGACAGGGCAATGGCCTTGACGCCGCGCTGGGCGAATTCGTCCTTGAGCTTGGCGGTAAAGCCAAGCTCGGTGGTGCACACCGGAGTGAAGTCCGCCGGATGGGAAAACAGCACGCCCCAGCTATCGCCCAACCATTCGTGGAAACGAATCTTGCCGGCGCTGGAATCCTGTTCGAAGTCGGGGGCGATGTCGCCCAGTCTTAGGCTCATGGTGTGGCTCCTGGTGAGTGCTTATGGAGCCACTGTGCATGGGTTGAAGATTATTTAAAAAGAATAAATATCGATTTATTTAGACGATAAACGAATATTAAAAATCAATTCATTGGACGCGGCAAAGGCCGAGGATCAACATCCATCACAAGGTTCGAGAAGGCCTTGAGACGCTGTACAAAGAGGGGATTCAGGAAGGGCTTGCGGGGGTTGAGCCCGACTTGAACAGTAAGTCACCCTGCCCGGCGTTGCGCCGGGCAAGGTTTTACGCTCTTACTTGAACGCGTAGCTATAGCTAACGATTACACGGTTTTCGTCCTGGGCACGGGTATTGACCAGGTCGGTACGCCACATAGCGTTTTTCCAGGCGACGCCGAGGTTTTTCAGCGGACCTTCTGGAACAACGTATGCCAGAGTCAGGTCGCGTTCCCACTCGGTTTTATCACCGGCGGTGGTCTGGATGTTGCTGCCTTTGAGGTACACAACACCCGCAGTCAGGCCTGGCAGGCCAACCTTGGCGAAGTCATACGCGTAGCGAGCTTGCCAGGTGCGTTCGCCAGCACGGGCAAACTTCTGGATTTGCATGTCGGTGGTGGTGCTGTTCGAAGAACCATCACCCTGGTTCAGCCAAGGGAAGTCGCTGTCGCCCTTGGTGTACTGGTAGCCACCGCCGAAGGTGTGACCGGCAACCGAGTACAACGCCAGGTAGCTGTACAGATCGTTGTCGACCTTGCCTTTAACCTTGGTGGCGTTGGTCGGGTGATCCGAGTAGTAACCCGAGGTGTAGTAGCCCGCTTCGTTGCCGTTGGCGCCGTTGTCGCGGCTGCGGTAGTAACGCAGGTCACTTTTCAGCACACCAGGACCGATAGCCCAGTTGTGGACCAAGCCCAGGAAGTTCTGCGCGTAGAAGTCTTTCAGCTCGCCGTAGTAGTACGAAGCGGTCAGATCCTTGGTGATTTTGTAGTCAGCACCGGCGTAGTAGAACTTGTTGACGAAGTTGCCAGCGTCATAGTTCGAGCTACCGTTGGCACCCGCCAGCGACAGGCCTTCGTTGTTGCTGGAGTTACGGCCCTTGGAGTGCTCGATCTGACCAGCAGTCAGGGTCAGGTCCTTGATCTCGTTCGAGGAGATCTCGCCACCCTGGAATGTTTGCGGCAGCAAACGACCGTCGTTGGTCTTGATGACCGGGTTGTTTGGCTGCAGGGTGCCGATTTTCAGCACGGTCTGGGAAACCTTGACCTTACCGGTCACACCCAGGCTGGCGAAATCGTTGACAGCTTTGTTGCCATCGCTTGGGAACACGGTGCCGCCAGACGCGGTGCCCGTGTAGTTACCGTGGTCGGCACGGCTGGAATCCAGACGCACACCGTACAGGCCGATCGCATCAAGGCCGAAACCAACGGTCCCTTCGGTGAAGCCGGAGATGAAACGCAGGTCAAAACCTTGGCCCCATTCAGCGTTCTTGCTGCGGGTATTCGAGGTCGCCGAAGGCTTCAAATCACGGTTGTCGGTGTTGATGTAAAAGTTACGCAGACCCAGTGTTACTTTGCTGTCGTCGATGAAACCGGCGGCGTTTACCTGTTGGGCAATCGCAGCGACAGCCACGGCCAACGCCAATGTTGACTTCTTCATGTACCGCTCCTCTCATTTCTAATTTTTGTATTTCTTTGGTCTCGGGTCTGACGCCCTCGATCCACAGATGCGCGATTAGCGCAAGATAGTGACCGACAAGTCAATCGTAACCTTGTGTGTCTACTACCTTCGTCTAGCCGCAGTTAATTTGGTCCCTGCAGGGTAATGAGTTTTTCATACACCCAAAAAGAATTGTTTCATTCTTTTTCATACCATCCAGGAATAAGCCCTTTCATGACGCGAGCCGATCAGCATAGATCAACCGCTCCATAAGCTAATTCCTAAAGGGTATTTACTAGCCTTTTTTTAGATCGATTAGTGTGGACGTTCAGTTGCATACGTCACCCACGATCAAAAAGGCGACGCCATCATGGCCAAACGCACATCCTCCCGTCAATTTGTTACAGTTTTTGTGTCACTAATACTTTCTTTTGGTGTCAAAGCGGCCGATTTAACCATCGGCTACCAGACCGGCATCGACCCCAGCAAAGTCCCACAGGCCGACGGCCTCTATGAAAAAGCCCTCGGCGAGAAGATTGCCTGGCGCCGTTTCAACAGTGGGCCCGACGTCGTAACCGCGATTGCATCGGGCGATGTGCAAATCGGCAACCTCGGTTCCAGCCCCCTCGCAGCGGCGGCTTCACGCAATCTACCCATCGTGGCCTTTATCGTATCGGCGCAGATCAATGCTTCTGAAGCCCTGGTGGTGCGCAATGGCAGTGGTATCGACAAACCGCAGGACCTGATCGGTAAAACCATCGCTACGCCCTTCGTCTCAACCTCTCATTACAGCCTGCTCGGCGCGCTGAAGCATTGGGGGCTGGACACCAAACAAGTCAAAGTAGTGAACCTGCAGCCCGCCGAAATTGCGGCCGCGTGGAAACGTGGCGATATCGACGGCGCGTTCGTGTGGTCACCGGCGCTGGGGGAAATCCGCAAGACCGGAGAAACCCTGACAGACGCCGCCCAGGTGGGTCAGTGGGGTGCACCGACGTTTGAGGTGTGGGTGGCACGCAAGGATTTCGCGGAAAAACATCCTGACACAGTGGCCAAGTTTGCCAAGGTCACGCTGGACGCATTCGCCGACTACGCCGCCCATAAAGACAGCTGGACGGTGGATTCGGAACCGGTGCAGAAAATCGCCAAACTGACAGGTTCGAATGCCGCCGATATTCCCGAGCTGTTGGCCGGCAGCACTTTCCCGGATGCGCAGGCGCAGCAAACCGATGCCCTGCTTAAAGGGGGCACGGCGAAGGCGATTGGGGAAACGGCAAAGTTTTTGAAGGAACAGGGGAAGGTTGAAACGGTGTTGCCGGACTACTCGGCTTTCGTGACCGACAAATTCATCAAGGACTGAACGCGATCAAATACGGGAGCGGGCTTGCTCGCGAAAGCGCTGGATCAGTCAACACATTCGGTGACTGACACTCCGCCTTCGCGAGCAAGTCCGCTCCCACACTTGGACCTGCTTGAGTTCCAAAATCGGGCTTACAGGGCCTTCTCGAAAATCTTCGAGTTACGCTGATAGTTGTACAGCGACGCCCGCGCTGACGGCAGGCGGTCAACGCTGCTCGGCACAAACCCGCGCTCGCGAAACCAGTGTGCGGTTCGCGTGGTAAGCACAAACAGCGTCTTCAAACCCTGCGCCCGCGCACGGGTCTCGATGCGCTCCAGCAACACGTCACCGCGTGCGCCGTGACGATACTCCGGGTTGACCGCCAGACACGCCAGCTCCCCTGCATCCGAATCCGCGATCTGATACAGCGCCGCACAGGCGATGATCATGCCTTCGCGCTCAACCACGCTGAACTGCTCGATCTCACGCTCCAGCACTTCCCGCGAACGCCGCACCAGAATGCCCTGCTCTTCCAGCGGGCTGATCAGGTCGAGCAGACCGCCCACATCCTCAATCGCCGCCTCGCGCACTTGTTCGAATTGCTCCTGGGCCACCAGCGTACCGCCGCCGTCCCGGGTGAACAGCTCGGTGAGCAACGCGCCATCTTCGGCGTAGCTGACGATATGGCTG
Organism: Pseudomonas sp. R9.37; assembly: GCF_963878885.1. NCBI lineage: Bacteria > Pseudomonadati > Pseudomonadota > Gammaproteobacteria > Pseudomonadales > Pseudomonadaceae > Pseudomonas > Pseudomonas sp. R9.37. The sequence goes on from NZ_CAWNZA010000011.1 coordinate 344,991, forward strand.
CGCCCTACTCCGCCACGGCACGCTTCGGCGGCAGCGTCCAACAGTTCAGCTTGATAGTTGCTGCCCAGGCGCTGCAGGTGCGCCGGCACTTGCTGCGGACGCAGCTCGCGGACCAGGCGACCATGTTCGTCGATCAGGCCCAGATCGGCGCCAAACAGCAGCAGCTTGTCGGCGCCCAGGTCGATGGCGGCGCGGGTGGCGACGTCTTCGCAGGCCAGGTTGAAGATTTCCCCGGTCGGCGAGTAACCCAACGGCGACAGCAACACGATGGAGCGCTCGTCCAGCAGGCGGTTGATGCCCTTGCGGTCGACCCGGCGCACTTCGCCGGTGTGGTGGTAATCCACGCCTTCAAGCACTCCGATCGGCCGCGCCGTAACCAGGTTGCCGCTGGCGACGCGCAGGCGCGAGCCCTGCATCGGCGAGGAGGCCATGTCCATCGACAGGCGTGCTTCGATAGCAATACGCAGGTGGCCGACCGCGTCGATTACGCACTCCAGCGTCGCGGCATCCGTGATGCGCAGGCCGTCGTGGTAAGCCGGGGTGAGGCCGCGCGCTTCAAGGCGCGCTTCGATTTGTGGGCGCGACCCATGAACCAATACCAGCCGCACACCCAGGCTATGGAGCAGCACCAGGTCGTGGACGATATTGCCGAAGTTGGGGTGTTCCACACCATCGCCGGGCAGCATGACCACAAAGGTGCAGTCGCGGTGGGCGTTGATGTAGGGCGAAGCGTGACGAAGCCAATTGACGTATTCGGGCATAAAACCTGGGCCTGTAATAAAAAGCAGCCAAAAAAGGATGAAACATAAAAGCGCACAGCGGGCTGATGATTATCGTCGGAACAGGCTTGGCGACACGCTCGCTCTCCTTATGTACGAATGGGCGGGGGTTAATTTATGCAGGTTTCAGGCAGTAATGGTCGATCAGTTCCCGCAATAGACGCACTGTAGGCGTCAAGCGTGACATTTCGAGGTACTCGCCCGGCTGGTGGGCGCAGGCGATATCGCCAGGGCCGAGCACCAGGGTTTCGCACCCAAGGCGCTGAAGATAAGGCGCTTCGGTGCCGAACGCTACTGCTTCGGCACGATGACCGGTCAATCGTTCCGCCACCCGCACCAGCTCGGCGTCTTCGGCCTGCTCGAACGGCGGCACTTCGGGGAACAACGGCGCGTAGTCGATCTTGACCTTATGGCGCTCGGCCAGGGGTTCGAGCTTTTGCCGGATAGCGTCGCGCAGCACCTTGGGGTCCATGCCCGGCAGGGGCCGCAGGTCGAACTCCAGGGAACATTGGCCGCAGATACGGTTGGGGTTGTCGCCGCCGTGGATGCAACCAAAATTCATCGTCGGCTGCGGCACGCTGAATTGCGGATTGCGGTACTCGCGCTGCCAGGCCAGGCGCAGGCCGCGCAGCTCGCCAATGGCATCGTGCATGGCTTCCAGAGCACTGTGGCCCAGGCTTGGGTCTGACGAATGGCCGCTTTGGCCAAGGATGTCGATGCGTTCCATCATCACGCCTTTGTGCAGGCGGATGGGTTTGAGGCCCGTCGGTTCGCCAATCACCGCCGCGCGGCCCAGAGGGCGCCCGGCCTCGGCCAGTGCGCGGGCACCGGACATCGAGCTTTCTTCATCGCAGGTCGCGAGGATCAGCAGCGGTTGTTTGAACGGCTGGTCCAGCAACGGCAGCACGGCTTCAATGGCCAGCGCAAAAAAGCCCTTCATGTCACAACTGCCCAGTCCTACCCAGCGGCCGTCAACTTCCGTCAACTTGAGCGGATCGGTCTTCCACAGCGCGGCGTCGTAGGGAACGGTATCGCTATGGCCAGCCAACACCAGGCCGCCGGGGCCACTGCCGAAACTGGCGAGCAGGTTGAATTTGCCCGGGCTGACTTGCTGGATGTCGATGGCAAAACCCAGGTCGCCCAGCCACCCGGCGAGCAGGTCGATCACCGGACGGTTGGTCTGGTCGAGAGACGCTTGGGTGCAACTGACCGACGGCGCGGCAATCAATGCGGCGAATTGCTCTTTCATGGACGGTAACGGCATGCGCGGCCTCTCAACTTCCCGGATGAGCCCCACTATAGAACCATCTGCACGCCACAATAAACCGTTGCGGCGCGTTGCCGGGCTCAGTCCTGTACACTGCACGACCTTGGCAGCCACTCTTTTCCCCGGCTGCGCTCCCGATCCTGGATTTTCCGGCCATGCAGAAAGAAACCGAAATCAAGCTCCGCGTCAGCCGCGAAACACTCGCCGCGCTGCGTGAGCACCCGCTACTGAAAAAACGCAACAAAAGTGGCTGGGAACGCCGTGAGTTGATGAACCAGTATTTCGACACCCCCGAGCGCGACCTGGCCCAGGCCAAAGTCGCCCTGCGTTTGCGCAAGGACGGTGACGAAATCATCCAGACCCTCAAGACCCGTGGCCAAAGCGTCGCCGGCTTGTCGGAACGCAATGAGTACAACTGGGACCTGCCCAAAGCCAAGCTCGACGTGAAAAAGCTCGACGGCGAATGCTGGCCCGAGCAACTGGCCGAGTTGGACAAAAAGACCCTCAAGCCGATTTTCACCACCGATTTTGTGCGCGAACGTGCCGAAATCGCCTGGGGTCGTGGCAAGGCCAAGGTCGTGATCGAAGCCGCCCTGGACCTGGGCCACGTGGTGGTCGGCAAGCAGAAAGAAGAAATCTGCGAGCTGGAACTGGAACTGCGCGAAGGTGAACCGGCGGCCCTGCTGGAACTGGCTGCCGAACTGGCCGCCACCCTGGCGCTGATGCCGTGTGATATCAGCAAGGCCGAGCGCGGCTACCGTCTATACGACGCCAGCAGCTACTCGCTGAGCCTGCCTGCGCCGCAGACCCACGCCGAAATGCCGCTGGACGACGCCTTCGCCGCGATCATGTGGCACCTGTTGGGCAGCAGCCAGCGCCTGGCCGAGCAATATCGCTTCAATGGTCACTGGCGCTTACTGCAGGACTGGGTCGAAAACCTCGGTGAACTGCGCGCGCTGATCGGCAGCCTCGGCCAGGCCGCTCCGCGTCAATCCACCAGCGAGCTGCGCAGCGCACTCGATGCATTGCTGGAAGACTGGCGCCCACTGGTGCAGGCCGGTGACGACGATGAAGACATCCGCAAAGCCGCACCTGAACAGTTTGTTGAAGAGCTGCAAGACGTGCGCTGGGGCTTGTTCTCGCTGAACACCTCGCGCTGGCTGCTGGCCCGCGCCTGGACCGCCGACCGTAACGTACGTGGCAACCGCCAGGGCGCCGCGCAAATCACCAACTGGCTGCCGCGCCTGCTGGCTGACGACGCCGTTGCCCTGCAACTGTCGCGTTACCAGCAACAACCGGAAGACCTGGCCGAGCAGCTGCCGCGCATCGAACGCATCCAGGCCTGGCTGCACCACGCGCGTCAGGTGGTAGACATTCCGGAACTGGACCGTTTGTACGGTGAGCTGAACAAGCTGGCGGTACTGGCTAATCAGCCGATTACCGACGAGTCGCTGGATGCGCGTATGCATCAGGCGATTGCGGTGTATCAGAACCGTGCGTGGAAGACTTTGCTGCGCCTGTAATACCAGGCAGCTGGGTCAAATGTGGGCGCGGGCTTGCTCGCGAAAGCGCTGGATCAGTCGACTTCTTTAGTAGCTGACACACCGCATTCGCGAACAAGCGCGCTCCCACCGTCAGCGCAGCACTGGCAGGCTGGTGGTGGACTTGATCTCCGACAGGGCCACAATCGAATTCACCTCCTGAATCCCCGGCACCATCGACAGCTTCTCGAAGAAAAACCGCTCATACGCCTCGATGTCAGAGGTAACGATGCGCAGCAGAAAATCCACCGCCCCCATCAGCACATAGCACTCCAGGACTTCCGGAAACCCGCGAATCGCTTCGGTGAATTCGGTGAAGTTGGACCGTCCATGAGCATTGAGTTTGACCTCGGCGAAAATCTGCGTGTTGAGACCGATCTTCTTGCGGTCCAGCAGCGTGACCTGGCCGCGAATAACACCCTCCTCTTTAAGCCGTTGAATACGCCGCCAGCATGGCGACTGCGAGAGACCCACCTGCTCGGCGATCTGCGCGCTGGAAAGCGAGGCGTCCTCTTGCAGCAGGGCCAGAATGCGGCGGTCGTAGACGTCCAACTCACTGTGCATAAAAACACCTCTGAAGGCGCTAAGCCTGAATTACGTGAGTCTTTTTCTCACCAATAAGCCGCATCTTAGATAAGAAATCTCCGCACGCGAATGTAAAAATTTCTCCAGTCGAATCTGGAGAGTCAGCATGCACGCCGTCGAAACCACCTGCCCCGCTACGCGTATCGATGCATGGGCCGTCAACAGCGCCCACTGCCAAGCGCATTATCAGATCACCGCCGAGGCAGAACCGGACCTGCTGTGCCGGGTACTCAATCACTTCGCGCTGCAGTTCCTGACGCCGCAACAGGTCAATGTGAGCCGTGACGACGATCTGCTGAGCATTGATATCGTGATGAACGGTCTGAGCTGGCACCGCGCCCAGGTGATCGGTGAAAAGATTCGAAACCTGATCAGCGTGTGCTCGCTGGAGGTGTGGCAGGCCGATTCCATGCGGCCCCAAGCGGCGGCGGCAGCCAATCAGTAAAAGCCTGCAACACACCCTGAGCGGTGAGTGTTCAAAGGATGGCTAGCCTGAGATTACGCCCGACGTCACTCAGGAAATCTTCATGCTCGCCGCCTTGCACGATCAGCGATTGGAACTGCATCAACTGTTACCTGCATTGGTCGAGCAGGGGCTGATTACAGCGCACGAGGCGCAAAGGTCAGCGGCAGCACCCGCCACTCAACATCCGTTGGAAAGCATCGCGGCTGAAGGGCCTTGCCTCGAAACGTTGACTCAATGGCTTGCCGGGCATGTCGGGCAACCTTATCTGCGTATCGACCCGCTGAAGATCGACGTGGCGGCGGTGGTGCCGTTGATGTCCCACGCGTTCGCGCAGCGCCACGCCATCCTTGCGGTGGCGGTGGATGCGCAGACCGTCACCGTCGCCAGCGCCCAGCCGCATATCCGTGGATGGGAGGCCGGTTTGGCACAGGTGCTCAAGCGCTCGATCAGGCGCGTAGTCGCCAACCCCCGAGAGATTCAGCGCTGTATCGGTGACTTTTACCGGCTGGCCAAGTCCGTCAGCGGCGCCGATCAAAAAGTCGCAGTAGCTGGCAACTTCGAACTGCTCAACCTCGGCACCGATGATCAGGAGCCGGACGCCAATGACGCGCATATCGTCAACATCGTCGACTGGCTGTTGCAGTACGCCTTCGGCCAGCGAGCCAGTGATATCCATATCGAACCCTGCCGCGATCAGGGCCGCGTGCGTTTTCGCATCGACGGGCTGCTGCATGACGTCTATCAGTTTCCACCCCAGGTCACCATGGCGGTGGTCAGCCGCCTGAAAAGTCTGGGCCGAATGAATGTGGCGGAAAAACGCAAACCCCAGGACGGCCGGGTCAAGACCAAGAGCCCGGCGGGCATCGAAGTGGAGTTGCGCCTCTCGACACTGCCGACAGCGTTTGGCGAAAAACTGGTGATGCGAATTTTCGACCCGCACGTCCTGCTCAAGGATTTTGACCAGTTGGGTTTGTCTGCCGATGATCAGCAACGCTGGCATGCCATGGCCGGCCAGGCCAACGGCATCATCCTGGTCACCGGGCCTACCGGCTCAGGCAAGACCAGCACGCTCTACGCCACGCTCAAGCAACTGGCGACCCGCGAGGTCAACCTGTGCACGGTAGAAGACCCGATAGAAATGGTGGAACCCGCCTTTAACCAGATGCAAGTGCAGCACAATATCGACCTGACCTTCGCCAGCGGTGTTCGCGCACTGCTGCGCCAGGACCCGGACATCATCATGATCGGCGAGATTCGCGATCAGGAAACTGCAGAAATGGCCATCCAGGCCGCGCTCACCGGGCACCTGGTGCTATCGACCCTGCACACCAACGACGCACCCAGCGCTATCAGCCGTTTGCAGGAACTAGGCATTGCTCATTATTTGATCAAAGCTACGCTGATAGGCGTGATGGCGCAGCGCTTGGTGCGGCTTTTATGCCCTCACTGCAAACGTGGGGTGACTGGGCAGGGCAATACCCATGAAGCGGTCGGCTGCGCGGACTGTCGTGATAGTGGTTATCGAGGCCGGGCCGGGCTCTACGAAATCATGGTGATAGACGAGAAGCTCAAGGCGCTGATTACACCCGGCGCCGACGTGCAGGCTTTACGTCGGGCATCGCGCAGCCAAGGCATGCGCAGCCTGCGGATGAGTGGCATCGACAAAGTGAATGCCGGGCTGACAACGATGGCAGAAGTATTACGGGTAACGCCTGGGGATTCAGAAACAAATGATTTGCTTGTTGCACCCTGAAACCGTCCTTATCAGTGACCAGACCGTTACAATCGGCCGCACGTCGCTTCACTGACACCATCAGATAGGGAATCGCTATGCAGATCGGAACCGTACTGCTTCTTTTCGTGGGGTTGGCCGTGGCCATCCTTTTCATGGGTTTCAAGGTGGTGCCTCAGGGTTACCAGTGGACGGTCGAGCGTTTCGGCCGCTACACCAACACCCTTAAACCCGGCCTCAACATCATCATCCCGGTCATGGACCGCATCGGTCGCAAGATCAACGTGATGGAAAGCGTGCTGGATATTCCGCCCCAGGAAGTGATCACCGCCGACAACGCCACCGTGCAGATCGACGCCGTGTGCTTCTTCCAGGTGGTCAACACCGCCCAGGCCGCCTACGAGGTCAATAACCTCGAGCATGCCATCCGTAACCTGCTGCAAACCAATATCCGTACCGTGCTCGGCTCCATGGAGCTGGACGCGATGCTTAGCCAGCGTGACGGCATCAACGAAAAACTACTGCGCACCGTGGACGAAGCCACGGCGCCGTGGGGCATCAAGATCACCCGTATCGAGATCAAGGACATCAGCCCGCCCGCCGACCTGATGGCCGCCATGTCCGGCCAGATGAAGGCCGAGCGAATCAAGCGCGCGCAGATCCTGGAAGCCGAAGGCCTGCGGGCATCGGCAATCCTGACCGCCGAAGGCAAGAAGCAGGCGCAGATCCTTGAGGCCGAAGGCGGACGCCAGGCAGCCTTCCTCGAATCCGAAGCCCGTGAACGCCAGGCAGAAGCAGAGGCCCGTGCAACCCAGGTGGTTTCAGAAGCAATCGCCACCGGTAACGTGCAGGCCATCAACTACTTTGTCGCGCAAAAATACATCGATGCCCTGGGTAAGCTGGCGTCGGCCAACAACAGCAAGGTCATCCTGATGCCGCTGGAGGCCAGCCAGGTGATTGGCGCCGTCGGTGGTATCGGCGAGATCGTCAAGGCAACCTTCGACAATAAGAAAGGCTGAGGCAATCGCCATGTGGGATTTCCTGCAGCATCTGTCGTTCTGGGATTGGTTGGCGCTGGGTACGGTGCTGTTGATTCTTGAAGTGTTTGGCGCCGGTGGCTACCTGCTGTGGATGGGGATCGCTGCCGCTGCTGTGGGCGTGATCAAGTTTTTGATCCCACCGCTCGGGCTGGAATGGCAACTGCTGCTGTTTGCCGTGTTGTCGATCCTCACTGCGGTGTACTGGTGGAAACGCCAGCGCAGCAGCGCGAAGGTGAGCGACCAGCCGGGGCTGAACATGCGCGGCTCGGAATTAGTAGGCCGCACCTTTGTGGTGCATCAAGCCATCGTCGATGGTCGAGGCAAGATAAAAGTCGGCGATGGCGTGTGGATGGCAACCGGGCCGGACAGCCCCGTCGGCGCTCAAGTACGTGTCATTGGTCAGGATGGCGTGGTTTTACAGGTCGAAACTGTTTAGTCAGTGATGGAACTCGCCTGGGTTATCTACAATCAAACTGTTCAGATAACCCACCCGGAGTCACCCACCATGCGTCTCAAATATGCTGTCGCAACCCTCGCTGTGCTTTCCCTACCTGTCGGTTCAGCCATGGCCGACAGCTTCTGGCGCAATGTCATCTCGTCGGGTGCCACGACCGGCTCGACGTACCTGACCTTCAAGGACCACAAGCTGGTAGTCGCCGCCCAAGACGACGCTGGTAGCTTTGTCGCCAGCGACGGCGGCATCCGCGGCCCCTACTTGGAAGCTGCCATGCAAAAAGTTCGCGCCGACAACCCTGGCCTGCAAGCCACGGACATGGAGTTGGCCAACGCCATCCTCGCGAAAAATGCTGTGACCGAGTAATACCTGCCCGTAAAAAATGCCGCTTTTAAGCGGCATTTTTTATGCCCGTTTCTCTACGATCTCCGCCGCCGCCCAGGCCTTCTGCTTTTTCCCGTTGAAAGCGGAAAACTCCTGCCGAACCCAAAAGTACCAAGCGCCACACTGAGATTCTCTTATTTAAAGTGAATCATCTCCCATGCAAAAACTTGCTTACGCTTTGGCGCTCTCTGCGTTAGCTGCACCTTTGGCTCAGGCAGAAAATTGGTACGGGTCGGCAAAACTCAACAGTGCCCGTCAGAACCTCTCCAGTGCGCAATTGACCAGCCCACGCGTCACTGATCGCGTGCAGGCCCCTGACAGTAACAAGGCGTTCACTGGGTCACTGGCTCTAGGCTACGCCTTTGCTGATGGCTGGCGCCTGGAAGGGGAATACACCACGCGCAGCAGCTCGACGTTCGACTCCTATTGGGCGCCCTTCAATGCCAACGTCAACCGCCTGGAGGTCGACAGCCAGCGCGTGATGCTCAACGGCTATAAAAATATCGCGGTCAATGACTGGCTGTCGTTCTACGCCATGGCCGGTATCGGCATGGCGCAAATTGATGCCGCGGGGTACCAGAGCAATGCCACCCGCCAGTTCGCCAGTAACCGCCACTACAACTTTGCCTACAGCGCAGGCTTGGGCCTGGAGGCCAAGGTCAGCGAAAAAGTCACTCTGGGCACAGGCTGGCGTTACGTGGACATGGGCAAGGTCGAAACCGGCTACAACACCTTCGCTAACCGGATAAACGCCCGCGATGAACAGCTCAAGGGCAAACTCAAGGAGCAGAATGTGTTTCTTGAAGCTCGCGTTTCATTCTGACCTGCAACAGAAAATGCCGCTGACAAGCGGCATTTTTATGCGCCACATGACAATTCGTTCACCGACGACAGGCTATATTCAGTCGAGCCGTGCAACCATGCGGTACTGATACCTCTCTTACTCATCGCCTATCTGAAACGGATGCCTTCGTCGTTATGAGCCAACAGCCCTTTCTGCCGTTTTCCAAACCTACCATTGACGAAGCGACCATCTCGGCGGTCGGCGATGTACTGCGCTCGGGCTGGATCACCAGCGGGCCGAAAGTGCAGGCGTTCGAAGCGCAGCTCTCGGAATACTTTGGCGGCCGTCCGGTGCGTACCTTCAATTCCGGCACCTGCACCATGGAGATCGCGTTGCGCATCGCCGGCATCGGGCCTGGGGATGAAGTGATCACCACGCCGATTTCCTGGGTCGCCACGGCCAACGTGATTCTGGAAGTAGGTGCCACGCCGGTATTTGCGGATATCGACCCGGTCACCCGCAATATCGACCTGGCTCAGGTAGAAGCCGCGATCACCCCGCGCACCAAGGCGATCATTCCTGTGTACCTGGCAGGCCTGCCCCTGGATATGCCGATGCTCTACGCGCTGGCCAACAAGTACAACCTGCGCATTGTCGAAGACGCCGCCCAGGCATTGGGTTCCAGCTGGGATGGCGAGCGTATCGGCGCGACCGGCGACTTCGTGTCGTTCAGCTTCCAGGCGAACAAGAACATCACGTCTTCCGAAGGCGGTTGCCTGGTGTTGAACAATGCCGAGGAAGCCCGTCTGGCTGAAAAGTATCGCCTGCAAGGTGTTACCCGCACCGGCTTCGACGGCCTGGACGTGGATGTGCTGGGCGGCAAGTTCAACATGACCGATATCGCCGCCGCTATCGGCCTGGGCCAGTTTGCGCATATCGAGAAAATCACTGCGCATCGCCAGAACCTCGCACGCCATTACTTCAAGTGCTTCGGCAGCGACTTTGAAGCGCAATATGGCGCACAACTGCCGCCAGCTGATTTCGAAAACAGCAACTGGCACCTGTTCCAGCTGGTACTGCCGGAGCGTCAGGACGGTCTGCCCGCCCGCGCTACGTTCATGGAGCAAATGCAGGCCCACGGCGTCGGCATTGGCTATCACTACCCGCCCATCCACCTGCTGAGCTTGTATCGGGCGCAGGGTTTCAAGGAAGGCATGTTCCCGGTAGCGGAGCGTGTTGGGCGTTTGATCGTATCGTTGCCGATGTTCACGGCGATGACAGAAGCGGACGTAGAGCGGTCTGTAGCGGCGGTAAAAGCGGTACTGAAAGCGAGCTGAAAACAAACTGCCAGCTATCCGCAATCAACTGTGGGAGCTGGCTTGCCTGCGATGCCGGCACCGCGGTGATTCAATCACACCGCAGTGATGCTATCGCAGGCAAGCCAGCTCCCACCTTGATTTTTGCTGTTCCAACGGCTTGCGTTTACTCGCCGATGGCCGCTTTGTAGCCAGCGGCATCAAGCAGTTTTTCCAAGTCAGCCGGGTTGCTTGGCTTGAGCTTGAAGATCCAGGCGCCATACGGGTCGGAGTTCAACAGTTCAGGGCTGCCGCTCAGTTCCTCGTTGACGGCGATCACTTCGCCAGCAACCGGTGAGTAGATATCTGACGCAGCTTTCACCGACTCAACGACGCCAGCCTGGCCTTGAGCATCAAAGTTGGCACCCACCTCAGCCAGCTCAACGAACACCACATCACCCAAAGCTTCCTGAGCATGGTCGGAGATACCGACGGTCACGGTGCCGTCGGCTTCCAGACGGGCCCACTCGTGACTTTCGGCAAAACGCAGGTCGGCAGGGATATCGCTCATAGTCTGTGTCCTCAAGAAGAAATGTCAGCGGCCTCAGGCCTGCCGGAAATAGTTAGATCAAGGTTTTGCCATGGCGCACGAAGGTCGGTTTGACCACTCGAACCGGGTACCACTTGCCGCGGATTTCCACTTCGGCCCGATCGGCGGTGGCCGTCGGTACGCGCGCCAGGGCAATGGATTTGCTCAGCGTAGGAGAGAAACTACCACTGGTTATCTCCCCTTCGCCAACATTGGCGATACGAACCACCTGATGAGCGCGTAAAACACCACGCTCTTCCAGTACCAGCCCGACCAATTTGAACTGCACACCTGCGGCCTTTTCCGCCTCAAGGGCAGTGCGGCCGATGAACTGACGCTCAGCCGGTTCCCAGGCGATGCTCCAGGCCATATTGGCCGCCAGAGGCGATACATTCTGGTGAATATCCTGGCCGTACAGGTTCATGCCGGCTTCGAGGCGCAGCGTATCGCGGGCGCCAAGGCCGATAGGTGAGATACCGGCCCCTACCAGATCGTTGAAAAAGCCCGGAGCCTGCTCGGCCGGCAGGACAATTTCCAGGCCGTCTTCGCCGGTGTAACCCGTGCGGGCGATAAACCAATCGCCATCGGCCTGGCCTTCAAAGGGCTTGAGCTGGTGGATAAGTGTGCCGCGGGCCTGCGTGACCAGCTCGGCGATTTTCTGCCGGGCGTGCGGGCCTTGAATGGCGAGCATCGCCAACTCTGGCCGCTCATGCAGCTGAGCCGCGTAGTCGCCCAGCTGTGCCTGCATCCAGGCCATGTCCTGATCACGCGTAGCGGCGTTGACCACCAGCCGGTAACCGGTCTCGGTACGGTAAACGATCATGTCGTCCACCACGCCGCCCTGCTCATTGAGCATGGCGCTATAAAGCGCACGGCCGCAGCCATGCAAACGATCGACATCATTGGCCAGCAGGTGCTGGAGCCATTCCTTGGCCTGAAGGCCTGTGACATCGATCACGGTCATATGAGATACGTCAAACACCCCGCAGTCGCGTCGCACCTGATGGTGCTCTTCAACTTGCGAGCCGTAGTGCAGAGGCATATCCCAACCGCCAAAATCGACCATTTTCGCGCCGAGGGCGAGATGCAGGTCATACAGAGGCGTACGCTGTCCCATGGGTTTCTCCTTCCGGGATTGGCGAAGATGCACAGAGCTGCTGTTTGCGCTCAATACCTCTGACTACAAGGCCTGCAGCGACACACAGCGACTCGATCCGAAGGACGGAGCGCACCGAATGCCGCGCATTGTAGCCGCAAGCCGTAGGACTGGCACCTAACCGATTTGCCGGGCGGAGCGTCGAATCAGGCCGATCACCGGCAACAGGCCCACCAACACCAACGTGAGTGCGGGTAATGAGGCTCGCGCCCACTCCCCTTCACTGGTCATTTCAAAAATTCGTACAGCCAGGGTGTCCCAGCCAAACGGGCGCATCAGCAGGGTCGCAGGCATTTCCTTGAGCACATCGACAAACACCAGCAGCGCCGCGCTCAACGTCCCCGGCAGCAACAGCGGCAGATACACTTTGCAAAACAGTCGCGGTCCGCTCACGCCGAGGCTGCGCGCTGCTTCCGGCAACGAAGGGCGGATTCGCGCCAGGCTGTTTTCCAACGGCCCGTAGGCCACTGCCAGGAAACGCACCAGATACGCCAGCACCAGCGCCGACAGGCTGCCCAGCAACAGAGGCTTGCCCGCGCCGCCGAGCCAACTCGACAATGGCACCACCAGCTCACGGTCCAAGTAGCTGAACGCCAGCATGATCGACACCGCAAGCACCGAGCCCGGCAAGGCATAGCCGACATTACCCAGACTGATCCCGGAGCGAATCGCCCGCGTAGGCGCCAGGCGATTGGCAAAGGCCAATATCAACGCCACGCTGACCGTAATCAGTGCCGCGATGCCACCCAGGTAAAGGGTATGGATGATCAAGCCGCTGTAACGCTCATCCAGGTCGAAACGGCCACGTTGCCAGAACCAGGCGACCAGTTGCAGCATGGGGATGACAAAAGCGCAGGCGAACACCAAGCCGCACCACATGCTGGCTGCCGCCGCTTTGAAACCGCGCAGGTGATACAACGCCTTGCCACGGGGTCGCTCATTAGTCGGGCGGCTGGCGCCTCGGGCACGTCGTTCGCCGTACAGCACCAGCATCACCACCAGAAGCAACAGGCTGGCGAGCTGGGCGGCGCTGGAAAGGCTGAAAAAGCCGTACCAGGTCTTGTAGATGGCCGTAGTGAAGGTGTCGAAGTTGAACACCGAAACCGCGCCGAAGTCCGCCAGGGTTTCCATCAATGCCAAGGCGACGCCGGCACCAATCGCCGGCCGCGCCATGGGTAATGCGACACGCCAGAACGCTTGCCATGGCGATTGACCGAGCACCCGCGCCGCTTCCATCAGGCCTTTGCCCTGCGCCAAAAATGCAGTGCGCGCCAACAGGTAGACGTAGGGATAGAACACCAGCACCAGCACGATGATCACGCCGCTGGTAGAGCGCACGCGTGGCAGGCGCAGGCCGTTGCCGAACCATTCGCGCAGCAGGGTTTGCACCGGCCCCGCGAAATCCAGTAGGCCGACAAACACAAAAGCCAACACGTAGGCCGGAATCGCGAAGGGCAGCATCAACGCCCAGTCGAGCCAGCGCCGCCCCGGAAATTCGCAGAGGCTGGTCAGCCAGGCCAGGCTTACGCCCAACAGCGTCACGCCAACGCCAACGCCCAACACCAATGTCAGGGTGTTGCCCAGCAGGCGGGGCATCTGGGTTTCCCACAGGTGCGACCAGATCTGTTGATCGATGCTCTGCCAGGACAACAACAACACGCTCAGCGGCAACAGCACCAGTGCGGCGACGGTGAAAACCGGCAGGTACCAGCGACTTTGGGCGGGGTGGGCCAAGGAAAAACTCTCTGGAAATGATGGTGTTGAAGTCGCGGCTAACACTGTGGGAGCGGGTTGTGTGGGGCCGGGCTGGCCCGCGATGCAGGCACCTCGGTGCGTCAGTCACACCGAGGTGATGCTATCGCAGGCAAGCCAGCTCCCACACAAGGCCGCTCCCACATTTAGATCGGTATTCAGTTCCAGCCCGCGCGATCCATCAGGCGAATGGCCTCAGCCTGACGTTTACCGGCTACTTCCACCGGCAAGGTATCGGCCACGAACTTGCCCCAGGTTGCGACTTCCGCCGATGGCGGCACAGCGGGGTTGGCCGGGAACTCCTGGTTCACGTCGGCAAAGATCTTCTGCGCCTCAGGCGTGGTCATCCATTCCACCAAGGCCTTGGCGGCTTGCGGGTGCGGCGCATGTTTGGTCAGCCCGATGCCCGACAGGTTCACATGCACCCCACGGTCGCCCTGGTTCGGCCAGAACAGCTTCACCGCGAGGTCCGGTTTCTGCTTGTGCAAGCGGCCGTAGTAGTAGGTGTTGACGATGCCTACGTCGCACTGCCCGGCGTTGATCGCTTCGAGCACGGCGATGTCATCGGAGAACACGTCGGTGGACAGGTTGTTGACCCAACCCTTGACGATTTCTTCGGTCTTGGCCGCGCCATGGGTTTCGATCAGCGTAGCGGTCAGCGACTGGTTGTAGACCTTCTTCGCCGTGCGCAGGCACAGACGCCCTTCCCATTGCTTGTCGGCCAGCGCTTCGTAGGTGGTCAGGTCACCGGGCTTTACCCGGTCGGTGGAATAGGCGATGGTCCGCGCGCGCAGGCTCAAGCCGGTCCACGCATGGTTGGAAGAGCGGTATTGCAGGGGGATATTCTTGTCGATCACTGCAGAAGTGAACGGCTGCAGGATGCCCATCTGTTCGGCTTGCCAGAGGTTGCCGGCATCGACGGTGAGCAGCAGGTCGGCCGTGGCGTTTTCGCCTTCGGCCTTGATCCGCTGCATCAAGGGGGCTTCCTTGTCGGTGATGAACTTCACCTGCACGCCGGTCTTCTGGGTGTAGGCGTCAAACACCGGTTTGATCAGTTCGTCGATGCGCGAGGAGTAGACCACGACTTCGTCGGCTGCCTGCACGGTGGTGCTGCCGATAAGGGTGAGTGCCAGGGCAGTCAGGAGGCGCTTGGGTGCCAACATGGGTGCGGTCTCTCATTTGCAAAAAGAGGGCAAATGATAAGGACTCACATTTAGTAGCGCTTGCTGGAGGCGTTACCAGATGTTGCATAGTTGGGATGTGCGATGGATGGGCTGGCCTCATCGGGGTAAGCCCCCTCCCACAGGGGGCATATTTCGACTCAGGGCTTTGCGAGGTCTGGCAGGTCGCCCGTTAGCCCGAGGGCCTGGCGCACAAACACTGCCTTGGCTTCGGGCATCTGGTCGACCAGTTTCAATCCGGCATTACGCAGCCAACGCAACGGCAGCCGGTCCGCCTGGAACAACCGTTCAAAGCCTTCCATTGCCGCCATCAACGCGAGGTTATGCGGCATGCGCCGACGCTCGTAACGGCTCAGCACCTTCACATCCGCCAGGCGCTCGCCGCGTTCGGTCGCCGACAACAGCACTTCGGCCAGCACCGCCGCATCAAGAAAGCCCAGGTTCACACCTTGCCCCGCCAACGGGTGGATGACGTGGGCCGCGTCACCGATCAACGCCAGGCCTTCGGCCACATAGCGTTTGGCGTGGCGCTGGCGCAACGGCACACAGACCCGTGGATCGGCGCTGATGACCGTACCGAGTCGCCCTTCAAAGGCTCGCTCCAGCTCACGGCAGAAGCGTTCATCATCCAACGCCATCAGGCGCTCGGACTCAGCGGGTGTGGTCGACCACACGATCGAGCACCAGTCCTCTTGACCCTCGCGCACCAGCGGCAAAAATGCCAGCGGGCCGGTATCGGTAAAGCGTTGCCACGCCGTGCGCTGGTGCGGCTGGCTGCTGCGCACGCTGGTGACGATGGCGTTGTGCAGGTAATCCCATTCGCGCGTGGCGGTGCCGGTCAAGCGGCGCACGGCAGAATTGGCGCCGTCGGCGGCCACCACCAGCGGCGCACGCAATTTGCGACCGTCGGCCAGGGTCAGCAACCAGTCATCGCCGGAGCGACGCATCTGCTCCAGGCGCGCGTTGGCCAGCAGGCCCAGGTCGCAGTCGTGCAGGCGGTCGAGCAAAGCATCCTGAACCACCCGGTTCTCGACGATATGCCCGAGCACTTCGGCATGCACACTGGCCGCCGAAAAATGGATCTCCCCGGTGCCGCTGCCGTCCCATACCTGCATTTCACCGTAAGGGCTGGCGCGCCGTTCGACAATGCCATCCCACACGCCCAGGCGCTCCAGAATGCGCTGGCTGGCGGCCGACAAGGCACTCACGCGGGGCTCGAAGGCCGCATCCTGGTCGAACGGTTTGACGCTCAGCGGGCTGCCATCGAGCAGCAGCACCTGCAGGCCACTGCCTTGCAACGCCAGCGCCAGGGCGCTTCCGACCATTCCGGCCCCGACAATCAGCACATCTGCGCGCATGTCCATGCTTTAAGCCTGCTTTGCTGGCGGCTTGCGCCGCACGTAAAGGGTTTTGTCGACCCGCGCCACCAGAGTGCCGGAGCCGTCATGAATCTGTACTTTGAGGAGGGGCAAATACTTCTCGCCGCCTTCGGTTTGCCGGCGAATCTCGTCCAGCAAGGCCTCGTCGATGGAAAACTCAGCGTAGACCGAGCCTTTGCCCGGCGACACGAAGTCGATGCTCGCAGCTTTATCCCAGACGATGTAGTCGCGCCCCAGGTTCTCCATCAACAGCAACATGTAGAACGGATCGACCATCGAATACAGGCTGCCGCCAAATTGCGTACCGACGTAATTGCGGTTGTACCAGCCCAGGCCCATGCGCACCTTGGCATGGCGAAAATCGGCGCTGAGGACCTGCACCCGAATTCCCGCGCCCAGGTACGGCGGGTACAGGGACAGCACCCAGCGCAACAGCCGCGCCTTGCCCAGGCGTCGGGTCAGCCAGTTACGCATCAGGGCGTGTGCCCAGGCCCATGGCCTGACGGGCGAACCAGCGTTTGGCGGGCGGCAACAAATCCAGGCCCAGCAGGCCCATGTTACGGCCCAATGCCACTAACGGTTGCGCGCTGCCAAACAGTCGGGTCACTTGATCGGAAAAACCTACGGTCAGTTGCTGGTCCTGGTGCTGGCGCTCGCGATAGCGTTGCAAGGTTGCCAGGTCGCCGGGCACTGCCGGCCCGGCCAGCAAGGCCTCGGCCAAGGCGTTCGCGTCGCGCAGGGACAAGTTGAAACCCTGCCCGGCAATCGGGTGCAGGCTGTGGGCGGCATTACCGAGGATCGCCAGGTGCGAGCGCACTTGTTCTTCGGCCTCCACCAGCGTCAGCGGGTACAAATGGCGGGCGCCAACTTGTTTCAGCGTGCCCAGGCGGTAGCCGAACACGCCCTGCAATTCACTCAGGAAACTGCGCTCATCGAGGTTGGCCAGGCGCTGGGCGTCCATGCCGATGCGCGTCCATACCAGCGCGCAACGGTTGTCCGGCAGCGGCAGCAAGGCCATTGGGCCTTCGTCGGTAAAGCGCTCGAACGCCTCGCCATTGTGCGCCTCGCTTGGAGTGATGTTGGCGATCAGCGCGCTCTGGTTGTAGGGCCGGGTTTTCACGCCGATGCCCAATTGCTCGCGCAAACCGGAGCGGCCGCCATCGGCCAATACCGCAAGGTCGCATTCGAGCACGGTTTCGTCGTTGAGCGTCAGGCGATACCCGTCGGGCAGTGGCTCCATGCGGGTGACTTCCGCCGGGCAGCGCCAACTGACCACTTGTTTGTCCAAACCTTGCCACAGGCACTGGCCAAGCCAGGCATTTTCCACCACGTAGCCGAGGGCCGGCACGCCCTCCTCCATGGCAGACAAGCGTGCGGTGGAGAAACGGCCACGGTCCGACACGTGAATCTGTTTGATCGGCTCGGCGCGGCGGGAGATGTCCTGCCACACACCCAAGCGCTGATAAATCTGCCGGGCGCCGTAGGACAACGCCGAAGAACGCGCGTCGTAGCTCGGTTGGTAACTGTCGCCTGGCGCGAACGGTTCGATCAGCACGATTTTCCAACCCCGTGCCTTGGCACCCGCCTGCAAGGCCAACGCCAGGCTGGCGCCTACCAGTCCGCCGCCGATGATGGCCAGGTTGACCCGGCTCATCGGGCAGCCGCCATCAGCGCTTCGATGTCAGCGACAGTCTTGGGCACGCCGCCGGTCAGAATTTCACAGCCTTGCTTGGTCACTACCACGTCGTCCTCGATGCGTACGCCAATGCCACGCCATTTCTTCGCCACGTTCTGGTTGTCCGGCGAAATATAGATGCCGGGTTCCACGGTCAACGCCATGCCGACTTCCAGCACCCGCCATTCGCCGCCCACCTTGTATTCGCCCACATCATGCACGTCCATGCCCAGCCAATGGCCGGCGCGGTGCATATAAAAAGCGCGGTAGGCTTCGCTGGCGATCAACTCGTCGACATCGCCTTGCAGCAGTCCCAGCTTTACCAGCCCGGCGGTGATGACGCGCACCGTCGCCTCATGGGCCTGGTTCCAATGTTTGTTCGGCGCGATCTCGGCAAAGGCGGCTTCCTGGGAGGCCAGCACAATCTCGTAGATCGCCTTTTGCTCGGGCGAAAACCTGCCGTTGACCGGCCAGGTGCGGGTGATGTCGCTGGCGTAGCAGTCGATCTCGCAACCGGCGTCGATCAGCACCAGGTCGCCGTCCTTGAGCACGGCGTCATTCTGCTGGTAATGCAGGATGCAGCTGTTACGCCCGGCAGCGACGATGGAGCCATAGGCCGGCATCTTCGCGCCGCCCTTGCGGAATTCGTAATCCAGCTCGGCTTCGAGGCTGAACTCATATAACCCGGCGCGGCTGGCCTGCATCGCCTTGACGTGCGCCGCGCAGGAAATTCGCGCGGCCTCGCGCATCACCTTCACTTCTGCCGCCGATTTATACAGGCGCATGTCGTGAAGCAGGTGATCCAGGGCAACAAACTCGTTCGGTGGCTGGGCGCCCAGGTGCGCTTTAGAGCGGATCACGTTGATCCATTCCATCACGTGCCGGTCGAATTCGGCGTTGCTGCCCATGGCCGAATACACCCGGTCACGGCCTTCGATCAGGCCGGGCAGGATGTCGTCGATATCGGTGATGGGAAACGCGTCGTCGGCGCCAAAGTCACGGATCGCGCCTTCGGTGCCAGCGCGCAGGCCGTCCCACAATTCGCGCTCGGCATTGCGCTCGCGGCAGAACAGCACGTACTCGCCGTGCTGGCGACCGGGCATCAGCACGATCACCGCTTCCGGTTCAGGGAAGCCGCTCAGGTATTGAAAGTCGCTGTCCTGGCGGTAAACATGCTCCACATCACGGTTGCGGATCGCCACGGCGGCGGCCGGCAGAATTGCGATGCTGTTGGGTTCCATCTGCGCCATGAGCGCCTTGCGGCGACGGGTGTATTCCGCTTTCGGGATATGGATCATGGGCAGATGGGCTTCCTTTCTTAGTGCAGCGACGGCTTGGGTGCGGCTGGCTCAGCGGCCTTTTTGGTCTCGGTGAACAGCAGCAGTGGCGCGACGCGCAGGTATTCCATGACTTCCATGTAATCGCCTTCGCCGTCTTCGGACTCTTCCAGGGCGTCTTGCACCTGGGAAATAGCCGCCAGGTCCTGCAGCACTTCCTTGGCGTCGGTGCTCAGTTCCAGGCCGCCGGCGTTCACGCCGAAACCGTGGAGGAAACCCTGGCACCATTGGCCCAGTGCGGCAGCGCGCTCGGTCAGCGGCGCGTCGTCGGTCGGCAGCAGCAGAACCACGGTGACGTCATCACCGGTCAGCTCGCCTTTGACCATCTCTTGCAGGCCGATCAGCGCGTTACGCACGTTCTCGGTCGGCTCGGTTTCCAGCAGCTCGGCCACATCAGCCAGCCAATTGTCGGCATCAAAGCCAACACCGGTGCAGCTGCGGCCCAACAACACGCCGTGCAGTTCGGCAGGCGAGCAAGGATGACCGCTGGTGCTCAGCAGTTTGGAAAAAGCGTCGTACGGGGAGTTCTGAATAGGCATGGTGAGCTAGGCGCCAGACGGCGCAATGTCTAGAATGAAGCGCTGTATCCTAGCACCGGCAGACGTACCAAGACTATCGAGGGCGTCAGATCGTTTATCCTGCAGTTGCCATTCATCAGACAAATCCAGTGGAACCCAATGGAAGACACCGACCTGCAAGCGCTGATGGCCAGACTCGAATTGCTAATTGATCGGGTCGAGCAACTTAAGAGTCAAAACGGACTCCTATTAGCTCAGGAAAAGACCTGGCGCGAGGAACGCGCTCACCTCATTGAAAAAAACGAAATCGCCCGGCGTAAGGTCGAATCGATGATTTCGCGCCTGAAGGCCCTGGAGCAAGACTCATGAGTTCAAGCAATAGCGTTACCGTGCAGATCCTCGACAAAGAATATTCGATCATCTGCCCCCAGGAAGAACGCAGCAACCTGGTGAGTGCTGCCCGCTACCTGGATGGCAAGATGCGTGAAATCCGCAGCAGCGGCAAAGTCATCGGCGCCGATCGTATCGCCGTGATGGCCGCGCTGAACATTACCCACGATTTGCTGCATAAGCAGGAACGGCCTGACGTGCAGGCCAGCGGTTCGACGCGCGAGCAAGTGCGCGACCTGCTGGAACGGGTTGATCTGGTACTTTCTACCGATCCAGAGCCACCCAAGGGCTGATTGCCGAGTCTGTTTAAGGTATACTCGCCCCACTCCCTGGCGTGTTTGCCAGTCGGCGATGTCCCTGAGCCGATTCGCACTACCCTGGAAGTTGCACGTTGGGCTGGTGTGCATGTCCGCTAGACGGAAAGCCTTAAAGCCTACTGCATCTTCCACCTTGAACTTTCGGGTTCAAGGGCTAAGTCGACAGCGGCTCTGTCGGGGAGCCTGAATTCCAAACTCAATGCCAGTCCTCGGACTGGCATTGTTTTATGAGCCGAAAAACCATGACCGAACCTGCGCCGCTTTCCCGTCCGCAACTTCGACGCATGTTGCGCAAAGCCCGCCGCGAACTGACGCCGAGCGAGCAGCGCAAGGCCGCCCTTGGCCTGTATCGGCAACTGGCGCAGCACCCGCTGTTTCGCCGGGCTAAACATATTTCCTTATATCTACCGACGGACGGTGAAATCGATCCGCGCCTGCTGCTGCGCGCCGCTCAGCGCCGGGGCAAGGCCACCTACCTGCCAGTGCTCAGCGCCTGGCCGCGAACCAAGATGGTGTTCCAGCGGGTGCGGCCTGGGGACAAGTTGTCGCCCAACCGTTTTCGTATCCTGGAGCCGCGCGTGAATGCCAATCGCCAGCGCCCCGTCTGGGCACTCGACCTGGTGCTGCTGCCGCTGGTGGGGTTCGATGATGTGGGTGGGCGTCTGGGCATGGGCGGTGGGTTTTACGACCGCAGCCTGGCCTACCTCGCCAGGCGCCAGAGTTGGCGCACGCCCGCGCTGCTGGGGCTGGCCCATGAATGTCAGAAAGTCGAGCGCCTGGCGCAGGCAAGCTGGGATGTGCCGCTGGCAGGCACCGTCACGGATAAGCAGTGGTATGTCGCACAAACGTCGCTGGAACCAGCGACGCCTTGAAGGGTGTTAACGCTTGAACGGTTGTGGCTGCTGCTGAGCCAGTTCAACCGGCGCATCGGTCTTGTTCGACCACAAGCTCTGGGCATACCCGGTGGTCACGACGCCCAGACCAAACAAAATAACCAAAATCCATAGTAAATCCGGTTTACGTTGCATCGATTGCCCCCCTTCAGGCACCTCGTACACGATGACAACAACGTTCCAAAGTAGTCCGTTGCAGCTGCGTCAAGCTTAAAAGCGCGCATTCTGCGGTAACGTGAACCAACACGCAAACCTTGGCGCCAACCGACTGTCGGTTTGTCATGGGATTGCCCGACAACTTGCCCAATGCCTTTTTCAGGAGCCCAACAATGGCCTACTGGCTGATGAAATCCGAGCCCGACGAACTCTCCATCAAGGGCCTGGAAACGCTCGGCGAAGCCCGCTGGGACGGCGTGCGCAATTACCAGGCACGCAATTTCCTGCGCGCCATGGCCGTCGGTGACGAGTTTTTCTTTTACCACTCCAGCTGCCCCGAGCCCGGCATTGCCGGCATCGGCAAGATCGTCGAAGCAGCCTACCCGGACCCGACAGCGCTGGAGCCGCAAAGCCACTATTTCGACGCCAAGGCCAGCCCGCAGAAAAATCCGTGGAGTGCAATCAACGTCGCCCACGTCGAAACCTTCGCAAAGGTGCTGGGCCTGGGCTATCTGAAACAACAAAGCGCCCTCGCCGAGTTGCCCTTGGTGCAAAAAAGCAGCCGACTGTCGGTGATGCCGGTGACCGCCGAGCAGTGGGCGGCGGTGCTGGCGCTGCGCTGAAAGGGCAGAACCCTGCGGTCACACTTCTGGCGCATGCATCTGCGTGCCAAGCGGGTTAGGCTTGCGCTTCATTTGACCGGTATCAACGGCCGCTCCGGCGCTATCGGTCAAACTAGGATGCTAATGCCGCAGGATGCAGCCATGTCTACGAACCATCATATGTCGCGCCTTTTCGCCATCGCCCTGATCGTCCTGTTACTGGGCGCAGGCGGCTTCGGTTACTGGCGATCGACCCAGGACCGCCTGCCCGAAGGCTTGAGCATGGGCAATGGCCGCCTGGAGTCCACCGAAGTACAGATCGCCGCCAAGATCCCAGGGCGCCTGGCCGAAGTGCGCGTGGATGAAGGCGACAAAGTGCTCAAGGGCCAATTGCTCGCGCGCATGGACACACGCACCCTCGAAGCCCAGCGCGCCCAGGCCGAAGCCGAAGTGCTGCGCACCAAAGAAAACTTCGCCGCCGCCCAGGCCAACGTGCAGTTGCGCCAAAGCGAGCAACTGCTGGCCAATCAGGAACTCAAGCGCACCCAGGAGCTGTACAAGCGCGGCTTCGCCAGCAGCCAGTTGATTGACCAACAACAAGCACGCCAGAACACCGGTAATGCCGCGGTGATCGCCGCGCAAGCCCAGGTCAACTCGGTGAAGGCTGCCATCGGCGCCGCACAGGCCCAGGTTGCGCAGCTCACCAGCGAAATCGACGACAGCAGCCTGCGCGCGCCCATCGACGGCATTATCCAATTGCGCCTGGCCGAGCCAGGTGAAGTGCTCGGCGCGGGCGGTCGCGTGTTGCTGCTGATCGATCCGAATGACCAGTACATGAACCTCTACCTGCCTGCCTCTGTCACCGGTCGCCTGACCGTCGGCAGTGACGCGCGCATTCTGCTCGACGCCCTGCCCCAACAACCGCTGCCGGCCAAAATCAGCTTTGTCGCGGCTAAATCGCAGTTCACGCCCAAGGAAGTGGAAACCCGCGACGAACGCCAGAAGCTGGTGTTTCGCGTCAAACTGCGCCTGACCCAACCCAGTGCCGTACCGCAAGCCAAACCGGGCATGCCCGGCGCCGGCTACGTGCGCACGGCGGATATCGACTGGCCGGCCAACCTGCAATGACCGGCCTGGCGCTGCACGCCACGGGCATCAACCATCGCTACGGCAAGCAACAGGCACTGGTCGACATTGCCTTCAGCCTGCCCGCCGGCACGCGCTGCGGGTTGATCGGTCCGGACGGCGCGGGCAAATCGAGCTTGCTGGGGTTGATCGCCGGGGTTAAAAAACTTCAAGACGGGCAGCTCGAAGTGCTCGGCGGCTCCATCGAGGATCGCCGCCACCGCAACAGCCTGTACCCGCGTATTGCCTTCATGCCCCAAGGCCTGGGTGGCAACCTGTATCCGGAATTGTCCATCAGCGAGAACATCCGCTTCTTCGCCACACTGTTCGGCCTGTCGAAAGGCGATTGCGAACAGCGCATGCACAACCTGCTGCTGGCCACCGACCTTGCACGCTTCGCCGAGCGCCCGGCCGGCAAGTTGTCCGGCGGCATGAAACAGAAACTCGGCCTGTGCTGTGCACTGATCCACGACCCGGACCTGTTGATCCTCGACGAGCCCACCACCGGCGTCGACCCGCTGTCGCGCCGACGCTTTTGGGAACTGGTCGAAAGCGTGCGCAGCGAGCGCCCGCAACTGACGCTGCTGGTGGCTACGGCCTACATGGAAGAAGCCGAGCAGTTCGAACATTGCCTGATGCTCGACCGCGGCAAACTCATCGCCGATGGCCTGAGCCGCGAACTGGCAGCCGCGACACCCAGCGGCAAACTCGATGAAGCCTTTACCCATTTCCAGGGCGACAGCGCCCACAACAATCAGCCGTTGGTGATCCCGCCGCGCGAAAGCGGCAACACCGATATCGCCATCGAAGCCCACGACCTGACCCTGCGCTTTGGTGATTTCACGGCGGTAAACAAGGTCAGCTTCGCGATTGGTCGCGGTGAGATTTTCGGCTTTCTCGGCTCCAACGGCTGCGGCAAGACCACCACCATGAAAGTCCTCACCGGGCTGATGCCGGCCACCGAGGGCAGTGCCACGCTGCTCGGCAACCCGGTGAATGCCAAGGACCTGGCGACCCGCAAGCGCGTTGGGTTCATGTCGCAAAGTTTCTCGCTGTACGGCGAACTCAGCGTTCGCCAGAACCTGGTGTTGCACGCGCAGCTATTCGATTTGCCCAAGGCCGACAGCGGCCCGCGTATCGATGAGTTGATTCAGCGCTTCGACCTCGGCGAGGTGGCCGAGCAGCCTTCCGGCGAATTGCCCCTTGGCCTGCGCCAGCGCTTGTCATTGGCCGTGGCGGTGCTGCATCGCCCGGAAGTGCTGATCCTCGATGAGCCCACCTCGGGCGTCGACCCGGCGGCGCGGGATGACTTCTGGCGACTGCTCATCGAGCTGTCCCGCGAACAAGGCGTGACGATCTTCCTGTCCACCCATTTCATGAACGAAGCCCAGCGCTGCGACCGCATCTCTCTGATGCACGCGGGTAAAGTGCTGGCATGTGACACACCCGACGCCCTGCAACAGCAATTTCACGGCGACACCCTGGAAGCCGCGTTCGTCACCTGTCTGGAGCAAGCTCAAGGCGCTCCCGAACGCGCAGCACCCAGCAGCACCGTCAGCGAAACCAGTGCGCCGCCCGTGAGCAAACGTGGTTTCAGTCTTTCTCGGCTGTTGGCCGTGGCCAGCCGCGAAGGCAAAGAGCTACTGCGCGACAAAGTGCGCATGGCCTTTGCCCTGCTCGGGGCGATGTTCATGATGGTGATCTTCGGCTACGGCATTTCCCTGGACGTGGAAAACCTCGCCTTCGCCGTCTATGACCAGGACCAGACCCCGCAAAGCCGCGCCTACCTGGAAGCCTTCCGCAGCTCGCGCTATTTCGCCGAACAGGCGCCCATTCGCGATGCCAACGAACTGCATCGGCGCCTGCAACGTTCGGAAATCAAACTCGCCCTGGAAATCCCGCCCGGCTTTGGCCGTGACCTCTACGCCGGCCGCCAACCCACCGTGGCGGCGTGGATTGACGGCGGCATGCCGTTTCGCGCGGAAACCAGCCGTAATTACGTGGAAGCGGTACACCAAGGCAACCTCCAGCAACTGGCCGACCTGAGCAGCCTGCCCCGCAGCACTCAAGCCGCGGCCAAGCTGGAAACGCGCTTTCGCTACAACCAGGACGTGGTCAGCGTGAATGCCATTGGCCCCGGCGTGATGGCGCTGATCCTGGCGTTTATCCCGGCGATGCTCACCGCGCTGGGCATCGTGCGCGAAAAAGAGCTGGGCTCGATCACCAATTTCTATGCCACGCCCCTGACCCGACTGGAATTTCTGCTGGGCAAGCAGGCGCCGTACCTGGCCGTTAGCCTGGTCAACCTGGCGTTACTGGTGGCCATGAACCGTTGGTTGTTCGGCGTGCCGTTCAAGGGCAGCGGCCTGGCGCTGGCATTCGGCGGCCTGTTGTATGTGTTGGCCACCACCAGCATGGGCTTGCTGATTTCGGCGTTCACACGCACGCAGATCGCGGCAATCCTGGGCACCATGATCATCACCAGCCTGCCGACCATCCAGTTCTCCGGGCTGATCGTGCCGCGCTCATCCCTGGAGGGCGCGGCCGCGCTGATGGGCATGCTGTTTCCGGCCGGGCACTTTCTGGATATCGCCGTGGGCACCTTCACCAAGGCCCTCGACCTGCGCCAGTTGTGGCCGCAATGCCTGGCGCTGTTCGGGTTTTTTGTCGGGTTCACCGGCCTGAGCCTGATCATGCTCAAGAAGCAGGAGGCCTGATGCACAAGCTCGCTCATATCCTGCGCCTGGGCTTCAAGGAATTGACCAGCCTGCGCCATGACAGCGTATTGCTGCTGTTTCTGGCCTACGCCTTTACAGTCGCGATCTACATGCCCGCCGCCGGTTCGGTGATTGGCGTGCACAACGCCAGCGTGGCCTTTGTCGATGAAGACCACAGTGCGCTCTCGCGGCGAATGGCCGAGGCGTTGCAACCGCCCGAATTCCAGCCGCCTGCGCCGCTGGCCTACGACCAGCTGGACAAGGTCATGGACAGCGGCGAGTACACATTCGTGATCAACGTGCCGGCCAATTTCCAGGCCGACCTGCTGGCCGGGCGCCAGCCAGGTGTGCAGGTCAACGTGGATGCCACGGCGATGAGCCAGGCGTTTATGGGCGCAGGTTACATCGGCAGGATTTTTCAGCGCGAATTGCTCAACTACAGCGGCCAAACCGACGCCAGCCAAAAGGCGCCTGCACTGCTGACCACCCGCGCGCTTTTCAATACCAACCTGGAAGGCGGCTGGTTTCTGGCGGTGATCCAGATCGTCAACAACATCACCATCCTCGCGATTGTGCTGACCGGCACCGCGCTGCTGCGCGAACGCGAGCACGGCACCCTCGACCATTTGCTGGTGCTGCCGCTGACCGCGCTGGAAATCATGCTGGCAAAAATCTGGAGCAACATGCTGGTGGTGGTGCTGTGCACGTGGCTGTCGCTGGAGCTGGTGGTCAAAGGCCTGCTCGGCGTGCCGTTGGCCGGCTCCTTGAGCCTGTTTCTGTTTGTGACGGCGCTGTATTTGTTTGCGAGCACCGCGCTGGGGATATTCCTCGCCACTCTCGCCCGTTCGACGCCGCAGTTCGGGCTGCTGGCGATTCCGGTGATCATCCCGATGCTGTTGCTGTCGGGCGGCAGTACGCCGTTGGACAGCATGCCCGAGTGGTTGCAATGGGTGATGCAGGGATCGCCGTCGACACACTTTGTGAGTTTGAGCGCGGCGATTCTGTTCAGGGACGCAGGCGTGAGCGTGGTGTGGCCGGATGTGCTGGCGCTGGCGGGGATTGGGTTAGTGTTTTTTGCAGTGGCACTGGCACGGTTCAGAAAGAGCCTGGCCTCTTAATTGTGGCGAGCGGGCGTGTTGTGGCGAGCGGGCTTGCCCCCGCGTTGGGCTGCGCAGCAGCTCCCTTCAAAGTCAGCGCATTGGTTCAGGTGTACCGAGTCGTATGGTTGGGGGCGGCTTCGCCACCCAACGCGGGGCAAGCCCGCTCGCCACGACAAACCTGCTTGCCACGACACGCCCGCTCGCCACATGGAACCGTTACTGGATGATCAAGTTGTTGAACAACAGGTCTTCCACCACCGGTTTGCCGGTCTCGTCGTTCATCACTTGCTGGGTTTGCTTGAGGGCTTCCTGGCGCAGCTTTTCCTTGCCCTCAACGGTGCTCATGGCCTCGTTGGTCTGCTGGGTGAACAACGCCACCAGTTGGTTACGAATCAACGCATCGTTGGCTTTGACCGCAGCGGCGGCTTCAGGCCCGGTCACGCGCAGGGCAATGTCGGCCTTGAACACCTTGAGCTTTGCGGAGCCGTCCAGGCCATAGTTGCCCACGAACGGCGGCGTCAGGCTGATGTAGCTGACCTTCGGTGCCTCGCCTTCTTTCGCTTCTTCGGCCTGGGCTGCCATCGGCAAGGTCAGGGCGAGCATCAACAGGATCCACGCTTTCACAGTTCATTCCTCAAATTCGGTTGCCGGGTAGCATAACGCTAGCAAGGCTGAGCACAAGCTTATGGCGACTTATCAGGCCTGGGCATGCTCGTTGACCCACGGGCGTACCCTCCTACACTTATCGGCCATGACGCCAAAAGGAATAGTCCGATGAAAGCTGTGCTGTGCAAAGCCTTCGGCCCCGCCGAAACCCTGGTGCTGGAAGAGATCGCAAGCCCCACGATCAAGAAGAACGAAATCCTGCTGGACGTGCACGCGGCCGGGGTCAATTTCCCGGACACCTTGATCATCGAGGGCAAATACCAGTTCAAGCCGCCCTTCCCGTTCTCGCCGGGTGGCGAAGCGGCGGGCGTGATCAGTGAAGTGGGCGAGAAGGTCAGCCATTTGAAAGTCGGCGACCGGGTCATGGCGCTGACCGGCTGGGGCAGCTTTGCCGAGCAGGTCGCGGTCCCCGGCTACAACGTGCTGCCGATCCCGCCGAGCATGGATTTCAACGTCGCGGCCGCGTTCAGCATGACTTACGGCACCTCGATGCATGCCTTGAAACAACGGGCCAACCTGCAGCCCGGCGAAACCCTGTTGGTGCTCGGCGCGTCTGGCGGCGTGGGCCTGGCCGCCGTGGAAATCGGCAAGGCCATGGGTGCCCGCGTGATCGCCGCCGCCAGCAGCGCCGACAAACTCGCCGTGGCCAAGGCGGCCGGTGCAGACGAGTTGATCAACTACAGCGAAGCCAGCCTCAAGGATGAGATCAAGCGCCTGACCGACGGCAACGGTGTCGATGTGATCTACGACCCGGTGGGCGGCGATCTGTTTGACCAGGCCGTTCGCGGCATCGCCTGGAACGGCCGCCTGTTGGTGGTGGGTTTTGCCAGTGGGCGTATTCCCGAGCTGCCGGTGAACCTGGCGCTGCTCAAAGGTGCGTCGGTGGTCGGGGTGTTCTGGGGTTCGTTTGCCCAGCGCCAGCCGCAGGACAATGCGGCGAATTTCCAGCAACTGTTCACCTGGTACGCCGAGGGCAAGTTGAAGCCGCTGGTGTCGCAGGTGTATCCGCTGGAGCAGGCTGCCCAGGCGATCAATGATCTGGGGCAGCGCAAGGCGGTGGGCAAGGTCGTCGTCCAGACCCGCTGACTGATCTGAAACGCAGTCAATGTGGGAGCGGGCTTGCTCGCGAAGGCGGTCTGTCAGCGATACATGTTCTGACTGACCCAGCGCTTTCGCGGGCAAGCCCGCTCCCACATTTGGATTCCCATCGTTCTGCAGAACGCAATCACGACCCACACTTACCTATTAGCGACATGTTCATAAGAGAACATGCAATAGCTCCGATTTCCTGTGTTTGCAGATAAGAGGCGATGCTATTTTCGGTAACGAAACTGTAACATTCGCATCCGCAGTCAAAACAAGAAATTTGGAGCTCTTGAATGTTTGCTTTCTTTCGTCCTGCCGCACACCAGGCGCCTCTGCCTGAAGAAAAAATAGACAGTACCTACCGACGGCTGCGCTGGCAGATCTTCGCCGGTATTTTCTTTGGTTACGCCGGTTACTACCTGCTGCGCAAAAACTTCTCGCTGGCCATGCCGTACCTGATCGACGAGGGTTACACCCGTGGTGAGCTGGGCCTGGCGATGTCGGCGATTGCGATTGCCTACGGCTTGTCCAAATTCCTCATGGGCCTGGTGTCCGACCGCTCCAACCCACGCTATTTCCTGCCCTTCGGGCTGCTGATATCGGCCGGGGTGATGTTCATTTTCGGTTTCGCGCCTTGGGCCACGTCCAGCGTGACCATGATGTTCATTTTGCTGTTCATCAACGGCTGGGCTCAGGGCATGGGCTGGCCGCCGAGCGGACGCACCATGGTGCACTGGTGGTCGCAGAAAGAACGCGGCGGCGTGGTGTCGGTATGGAACGTGGCGCACAACGTCGGCGGTGGCCTGATCGGCCCGCTGTTCCTGCTGGGCATGGCCTGGTTCAACGACTGGCACGCAGCGTTCTATGTGCCGGCGACCGTGGCATTGCTGGTGGCGGCGTTTGCCTTCATCACCATGCGTGACACCCCGCAATCGGTCGGCCTGCCGCCAATCGAGGCATACAAAAACGACTACCCGGAAGGCTACGACGCCAGCCACGAAGACGAATTCAGCGCCAAGGAAATCTTCGTCAAGTACGTGCTGCGCAACAAAATGCTGTGGTACATCGCCTTCGCCAACGTCTTCGTCTACCTGCTGCGCTACGGCGTATTGGACTGGGCGCCAACGTACCTCAAGGAAGCCAAGCACTTCGACGTGGATAAAACCTCGTGGGCATACTTCTTCTACGAGTGGGCGGGTATTCCGGGCACGCTGCTGTGCGGCTGGATGTCGGACAAGATCTTCCGTGGCAACCGCGGCCTGACCGGCATCGTGTTCATGGCATTGGTCACCGTGGCGACCCTGGTTTACTGGCTCAACCCGCCAGGCAACCCGATGATCGACATGATCGCGCTGTTCTCCATCGGCTTCCTGATTTACGGCCCGGTGATGCTGATCGGCCTGCAGGCGCTGGAACTGGCGCCGAAAAAAGCTGCGGGCACCGCTGCGGGTTTCACGGGCTTGTTCGGTTACCTGGGCGGTTCAGTGGCAGCGAGTGCGGCCATGGGCTACACCGTGGACCATTTCGGCTGGGACGGCGGTTTTGTGTTGCTGGTAGGCGCGTGTCTGTTGGCGATTGCCTTCCTGATCCCAACGCTGTGGCACACCAACAGCGTCAGCGCAGCGCGTTAACCGCCTGAGCAATCCCTTGCACAACGCTTGAGCCGCGCCTCCAGATTTTTATCTGGCATGGCGTGGCTACGCAGGGCGTTAACGGTCTGCTCGACATAATCGCGCGTGGTGCCGTAACGCCCGCAAGCGCTTTCCAGTACGTGATTGAGCACGATATCGGGCAAGTTGCCGGCATAACTGGGCAAATGCCGCTCCAACACAAACCCCAACGCTTGTACCTGACTGCCATCTTCCAGACGGCAGCTGAGCCAGTGCGGCCGGTATGAGGGATACGGCATCTCGCGCTGCCACAGGGCGTAAAGCGAGGCCTCCAGCTGATCCTCCGGCAAGCGGTAGGCAAACCCGCTGCATGAGCCGCCGCGATCCAGTCCGAACACCAACCCCGGCAACTCCGGCGTACCCCGATGCTCGTGTGACCACAGGTACAAACCCCGGTGATAGCCGTGAACCCGTGCGCGCATGCGCTGGGTCGACGAGCATTCGGGGCGCCAGATCAGCGAACCATAAGCGAACAGCCAGACCGGCCCACCCTTGTGCTTGGCCATGGTGGCCTGCATCGAACTCATTAATTGCTCGTGAGTCAGTTGCGGCCCCAGATCGAGCCGCGGAGGGTAAGCCAATTGCAAAAGATCGGTTTCAATAACGGTCATGGCGGATCGCTTAGGTCTCCTTTATCACTCAAATAAGCTGTTACCAGTTGTAAGCAACTTTACCGTAATAAAACGCGCCGCTGTAACCGTACGGCGAAAAAGTGCTATAGGCGAGGTTGCCGCCACTGCTGGCGTAAGCGTTGACCTTTTCCGGGTATTTATCGGTGACGTTGTCGCCGCCCAGGGTGAAGGTCCAGTTCTTGAGCTTGTAGTCCGCCGACAGGTCCAACACCCAGGCGGCCTTGAAGGTCTGGTCGTTGACCTTGTCCGCCTGATAACTGGTGAATTCACCGTAGCGAACCAGGTTGCTGTGCAGCGCCCAATGGCCATAGGTGAAATCGTTACCCAGGCTCAGTTTGTGCTGAGGCGTGGTGTCGCCGAGCAAACCGATGCGCTCACGACGGTCCACCCGCACCAGGTTGGCGCCCAGGCTGTCCAGAATCGCCGGGTTAGGCTTCACGTCGGTCACTTTGGTGTGGTTGTAGTTGTAGCCCACGGTGCTGTTCCAGCGGATGCCGTTATCGAACGGGTAGCGATAGT
This sequence comes from Pseudomonas sp. R9.37, assembly GCF_963878885.1. Classification (NCBI taxonomy): domain Bacteria; kingdom Pseudomonadati; phylum Pseudomonadota; class Gammaproteobacteria; order Pseudomonadales; family Pseudomonadaceae; genus Pseudomonas; species Pseudomonas sp. R9.37. The sequence goes on from NZ_CAWNZA010000011.1 coordinate 376,778, forward strand.
TGGCCACCAGATCGACGCCGTCGGTGCTGGTGTCGGTGGCGTTGGTGAAGTAACGGGCGCTGGTGTAGTTGATATTGCCTACCCCATTGGCTTGCAGGTAGGCGATGGTGGCCGGGTTGAGATTGAGGTTGGACGACAGGCTGATGCGATCGCGGATATCGATCCGGTACACGTCGAGCGTCACGGTCAAGTCATCGGCAGGCTCCAGCACCAGGCCAAGGCTGTAGTTGCGCGACTTCTCGGCTTTCAGGTCTTCGGCGCCAAGCAGGCGGGCCACCTGGCTGTTGGCCGGGAACGTGCCGGCTTCCTGAATGGTGTTACCGATCAACTGGGACGAGGTGTAGGCAAAGTTCTGCTGGGCCAGGGAAGGTGCGCGAAAGCCGTTCGAGATGCTGCCACGCAAGGCCACTTGCGGGGTGAAGTCATAACGGGCCGACAGCGAACCGCTGACGTTGGACCCAAAGTCGCTGTAGTCCTCATGACGCACGGCGGCCGAGGCGCTGAGTTTTTCGGTGAAGTTGGTTTCCAGGTCCAGGTACTGCGCCCAGCTATGCCGCGCGCTGCTGCCGGCGTCGGCATCACGAAAACCACCCAGGCCCGAGCTGCCGCTTTGATAGTAGGACGCAGGTTCTCCGGCTTCGATTTCATAGCCCTGGCGCAGGTACTCGCCGCCAAACGCCACCGACACCGGGTACGGCAGGAAGCCCACGTCGAATTCGCGCGACAGGTCCAGGCTGACTTGCTTCTGGTCATTGCTCAGGGTGCCGTTGTCGAACTTGCGCGGCGTGGCCAGGCCCAGTGAGGTGTTGATGGTTTCGGTGCTCAGCTCGTACTGGTTCTTGCCGTAGTTGGCCGACAGGTCGTAATGCCAGTCGTAAGCCAGCAAGCCGCGCAGGCCGACGACCAATGAGGTGTCTTCCAGGTTGCCTTTGATCAACGGCAGATAACCATTAGGGTTCAGCGCCGGGATGTTATTGGACGCATTGCTCGCCCGGTAGAACGCCGCCGTCTCGCCGCGACGCTTGCTGTAGCCGCCGAAGGTGTAGAACTCGGCTGCATCGTTGAAGGAATATTCCGAGTTGAACTGGAATTTGCCTTCATTGGTGGCCGGTTCGCCCTGACGGAACACGCGCTGGCCATACGTGGTGGAACCGATGCTGCCTGGACGGAAGTCGTCGCCGGCGCGGTTGGTGTAATCGTTGTCGGCACTTTCGCCCGAGACATTGATAAAGCCATTGTCGCCCAAGGCAAACCCGGTATTGCCGCTGACATTGCGCTGGATGCCATCACCCTTTTTGTATTCGCCGAACTTGGTCGAGATCGAACCGCCGTGGTCGTCGTGCTTGAGGATCACGTTGATCACGCCGGCGATCGCGTCAGAGCCATAACGCGCTGACGCGCCGTCACGCAGCACTTCGATGTGGTCGACTGCCGACAACGGGATCGCATTCAAATCCGCCGGCGCCGAGCCACGCCCCACCGCCCCGCCAAGGTTGACGAAGGCGCTGGTGTGGCGGCGTTTGCCATTGACCAGCACCAGCACTTGATCCGGCGACAGACCGCGCAGTTGCGCAGGGCGCACCAGTTCGGCGCCGTCCACCAGGCTCGGACGCGGGAAGTTGATCGACGGAATCAGGCGCGCCAACACAGCGCCCAGCTCATCGGAGCCGGTGCTGCGCAGGCTGTCGCCGGAAATCACATCAATGGGCGACAGCGAAGCACTGGCCGTGCGCTCTTGGGCGCGAGTGCCGGTGACGATGACGGTGTCGAGTTTTGGTGCGTCGGTGGTCGCTGTCTGCGCAGCCATGACGGGATTGAATCCCACAGCAGTCAGCAAATTGGCCGACAAAATCGCTGTGTACAGCGCGTGTTTCTTGTAGCTCCCCATACCGCTCCCCTCAGAATCAAACATCAGAACGTCATGCTCTGAGTTCCTACGATCGATCCGGCTGGCGGGCGGTGGCGGTCAGTTATTGGTTATTGGCAGATAGTCGGTAGTCCGTTGAGATATAGCTTAATGATATTTATGTAACAAATTAAATACCTTTAAAGCATAAGCAAAAGCATAAGCGCCGCACCTGTTCATCAGGATTGGGGCCAGCAATCCCGGTAATTTCAGCCGCGGTTCAGCCTGACAACGCGCCAAGCCCTCAAAATAGCGCACAGCACGACCCACTTAGCCGTCCAACCGCCTATCGAGGTCGCACCCATGAAGAAGTTTCGATTGCCCAGCCTGTTGTTCCTGGCCCAGGCCACCACCGCACTGGCGGCCGAAGTACCGCCGGCTGATGAAAACAAGGGGTTCTGGTACGCGCAGACCAGCGTCTACACCCGGCATTTCGCGCCCGACCCTAAGCACAACAACAACCAGGACCTGATCGGCCTGGAGCGCAATGAGGCGTCAGGTTTTGTGTATGGCGCGGCGACATTTCGCAATTCGTTCAGCCAACGCGCTTACTACGCCTATGCAGGCAAGCGCTATGACATGGCCGACTATCCGGTGTATGTGAAACTCACGGGCGGGTTATTGCAGGGCTATCGCGGCGAGTACCGCGACAAGATCCCGTTGAACCGTTTCGGCGTTGCGCCGGTGATCATCCCGTCCGTGGGTGCCCACTATGGGCCGGTAGCAGCAGAGCTGGTGTTACTGGGCTTTAATGCCGCGATGGTCACCACCGGCGTGCGCTTTTAAGGGCGCGGTGCGTAGGCGAACACATCGGCGCGCATCTGGTGCGCATCCATACCCGCTTCAACCAGCGCATCCAGCGTGCCGTAGATCATCGCCGGCGAGCCACTGGCGTAGACATGCACGGCTTTAAGGTCGCTGATGTCTTCACACACCGCTTCATGCAGGAGGCCGCAACGGCCTTCCCAACCACAGAGGTCGCTGACCACTTTGTGCAGGAACAGGTTGGGCAGTTTCAGCCACTGGTCCCAGTGCTCGATTTCGTAGAAGTCTTCCGGGCGGCGCACGCCCCAGTACAGGTGCACCGGGTGCTTGAAGCCAGAGGCGCGGCAATGCTCGATCAGGCTGTGCATCTGCGCCATGCCGGTGCCGGCGGCGATCAATACCAGCGGCCCGTCCGGCAGTTCAGCCAGGTGGGTGTCGCCAAACGGCAATTCGATGCGAGCCATCTGATTACGCTGCAACTGTTCGAGCAGGTTACGCGCGCTGTCCTCACGGGCCAGCACATGCAATTCCAGCTCACGCCCGGCGTGGGGCGCCGAGGCCAAAGAAAACGCCGACTTCTCGCCATTCTCCCGCTCGATCATCAGGTATTGCCCGGCGTGGTAACGCACCGGCTTGCCGGCCGGAGCCCGCAGGCGCACGCGCCATACATCGCCACCGACTTCCACGCACTCACTCAATTGGCACGACAACTTGCGCAACGGCAACTCTCCCGGCGCCAGCACGCCATCCCACAACACAACGCAATCTTCCAGCGGCTCGGCGATGCAGGTGTAGAACTCACCATGGTCGCGCACCTCGCCGGCTTGCTGTACCCGCCCTTCTACCAGCAGCGCCGCGCACACATGGCACACGCCATTGCGACAGGCTTGCGGGCACTCGTAGCCCAGGCGGCGCGCACCTTCGAGGATCCGCTCGCCAGGGACCAGTTCCAGTACAGCGCCGGAAGGTTGCAGGGTTACACGCATCAATCTATTCCCAATTCTTTCCAGATTGCATCGACACGCGCGGTCACGGCGTCATCCTTGACGATTACCCGGCCCCATTCGCGGGTCGTTTCACCCGGCCATTTGTGGGTGGCATCCAGGCCCATTTTCGAGCCCAGGCCTGACACTGGCGATGCGAAGTCGAGGTAGTCGATCGGCGTGTTGTCGATCATCACCGTGTCGCGCTTGGGGTCCATGCGCGTGGTGATGGCCCAGATCACGTCGTTCCAGTCCCGGGCATTGATGTCGTCGTCGGTGACAATAACGAACTTGGTGTACATGAACTGTCGCAAAAACGACCACACACCGAGCATTACCCGCTTGGCGTGGCCCGGGTACGACTTCTTCATCGTCACGATGGCCATGCGGTACGAGCAGCCTTCCGGCGGCAGGTAGAAGTCGGTGATTTCCGGGAATTGCTTCTGCAGGATCGGCACAAACACTTCGTTGAGCGCCACGCCCAGGATGGCCGGCTCATCCGGCGGACGGCCGGTGTAGGTGCTGTGGTAGATCGGTTTGATCCGATGGGTAATGCGCTCGACGGTGAACACCGGGAAGCTGTCGACTTCGTTGTAGTAGCCGGTATGGTCGCCGTAAGGGCCTTCATCGGCCATTTCGCCCGGATGAATCACGCCTTCAAGGATGATTTCGGCGGTGGCCGGCACTTGCAGGTCGTTGCCGCGGCACTTCACCAGTTCGGTACGGTTACCGCGCAGCAAGCCGGCGAAGGCATATTCAGAGAGGCTGTCGGGCACTGGCGTGACGGCGCCGAGAATGGTCGCCGGGTCAGCGCCCAGGGCCACGGAAACCGGGAACGGCTTGCCTGGGTGTTTTTCGCACCACTCACGAAAGTCCAGTGCGCCGCCACGGTGGCTCAGCCAGCGCATGATCACCTTGTTGCGGCCGATCACCTGCTGACGGTAGATGCCGAGGTTCTGGCGGTCTTTGTTCGGGCCTTTGGTGACGGTCAGGCCCCATGTGATCAGCGGGCCGACGTCGCCCGGCCAGCAGGTCTGCACAGGCAGCATGCCGAGGTCGACGTCATCGCCTTCGATGACCACTTCCTGGCACACGGCGTCTTTGACCACCTTGGGCGCCATGGCGATGATCTTGCGGAAGATCGGCAGCTTCGACCAGGCATCCTTGAGGCCCTTGGGTGGCTCGGGCTCCTTGAGGAAGGCCAGCAGCTTGCCGATCTCGCGCAGCTCGCTGACCGACTCGGCGCCCATGCCAAAGGCAACACGGTCGGGCGTGCCGAACAGGTTGCCGAGCACCGGAATATCAAAGCCGGTCGGGTTTTCGAACAGCAGCGCCGGGCCCTTGTTACGCAGGGTACGGTCGCAAATCTCAGTCATTTCCAGCACCGGGGAAATCGGCACCTGGATACGTTTCAACTCTCCGCGCTGCTCAAGTTGCTGCACGAAATCCCGAAGATCCTTGAATTTCATTAACCATGCCACTCGTAAAATAGGCGTACATCCTACCTGCTCTTACGAGCGCTGGCAGCTTATTGCACATCATTGCGGCTTACATCTGTTTGCACCGAGGCCTGGCGCAGGGTGCGGAAGAACGGCTCCAGGAACCCTTCCACATACCGCGTGCCCACGCTTGAGAGGTGGTTGTCATCGGTATACAGCGACTGGCCGCCGAGTTCGACGCGACACCACCCATTGGTGTCGCACAGCTTCGGCGCCGGGTCCAGTAGTTGAACACCTGGATCGGCCGCTGCGATCTGCTCAAAGACACCGCTGATGAAGGTTTGGCGCTGCAGGTGTTCGGCCAGGGGCAAGCCTTCGCGGTCGGTCGGGCGCCCCAACATGGCCAAACGGCTAAGCCGGTACGGCACATTGAATTCCTGCAGCGGCACTTCCTTGACCAGCCATACACGATGACCACCGGCGCGTAATTGCTGCACCAAGGTATTCAAACCCTCGCTGAATAGCTGCTCAGCCACGGCGCGGTCATATTTCCCCGTCGCCGGGTCATGGATCGACGCACCGGTATCACCGGAGCGCTGCCCATACACGTAGAGGCTCCAGCGCGCCACCAGCACCACATCACTGAAGGGCTCGCGCTTGAGCAACTGCGTAACGCGCTCGTTGAACGCCCCGCACCCTGGGGTGTTTTCTTTGCGGTAGAACGGCAGGCAACCGGCGTAGCCCGCCTGGGTGATGCTGAAGTCGTACTGTTTTGAAGCATCGCTCAATGCCGGAATCAACGCCGAGGCATGGCTGTCGCCCCAGACCAGCGCCTTGGCCGTGGCCGCCTGCGGACCAAAATGGCATAACTCACGGTGCTTGTTTTTCTTGTCGTCCGACAAACAGTTCATAAGCGTGGGACTCCAGGTGTACGCCTGGGCAAATTGCAGCGCCTGAGGCGGCAGCCGCCACGCAAAACCATCCGACCACACCAGGCTCTTGCCGATCAGGCCGAGGCTGACGAGCGCCATGACGCCCGCGGCCAGGATTGCCCGATTGCCCGCCAACAGACGCCGCTCGCGAAAGGGCCCCTCAACGAATCGCCAGGACCCATAGCCCAGTAACAGGCTCAGGAAAAACAGGCCCGCAACCTCCACAGGTGCCAGGCCGAAAATGCTGGCGTACTTGCCAAACACCAGCACCGGCCAGTGCCACAGGTACCAGGAATAGGAAATCAGCCCTACACCCACCAGCACACGGCTACCCAACAACCGGCCTACCAGTGTGCTGTGCTGACCGTTGGCCCAAATAAGCCCCACCACACCCACTACCGGCAACAGCGCTGCAACCCCTGGAAAGGCGGTGCTGGCGTCATAACCCAGTACCGCCACCAGAATCATTCCCAGGCCGATCAAGCTGACGGTCTGCGCCAGCATCGGGCTTGCGCGCTGCGCCCGCGCCGGCATTACCGCCAGCATGGAGCCCGCCAACAACTCCCAGGCCCGCATCGGCAGCAGGAAAAAGGCCTTGTCCGGTTCTCGGGACACCGCCCACACGCTGGCAGCAAATGAGGCGAGCATCAGCACAAACAAGGCACCACGCCATTGCTTGAGCCGGCTCGACAGCAGCGCCAGCAAGAGTGGGAAACCGATGTAGAACTGCTCTTCAACCGAAAGCGACCAGGTGTGCAGCATCGGCTTCATATCGGAGGCTGTATCGAAATAGCCGTCCTGACGCATAAAGAAGAGGTTGGAGATGAAGATCACTTGGTTGTGAATCGAGCGTCCCAGCTCTGAATAGTCCTTGGGCGCCATCAAAAACCAGCCAACCACCAATGACACGAACATCATGACGACCAGTGCCGGCAGGATGCGCCGGGCCCGGCGAGCCCAGAAATCGAGAAAACTGAAACGCCCGGCTTCACGCTCGCGCCAGATAATCGAAGTGATCAGAAACCCTGAAATCACAAAGAACACATCAACGCCAACAAAGCCGCCAGTGACGCCTGGTACTCCAAAATGGAACAGCACAACAGCCAGGACAGCGATGGCACGCAGGCCGTCAATGTCCCTTCGGTAAGCAAGAGCGGTCATAAATCGTAGGTCAGCCTGATTCGAATGGGAATGAGCGTAGCCGCACTCAGTTTTTTTGTTTCTTAACTGACACTATTGTCCTGCAAAGCTCTCTTTCTCAACACAAAAAAATGGCGCCCCGAAGGGCGCCATTTTTTCGGACCTGGAGCGTCGTGTTACTTACGCTTCATCGACAGGAAGAACTCGTCGTTGGTCTTGGTGGTTTTCAGCTTGTCGATCAGGAACTCGATGGCGGCGACTTCGTCCATCGGGTGCAGCAGCTTGCGCAGGATCCACATGCGCTGCAGTTCGTCGTCGGCGGTCAGCAACTCTTCGCGGCGGGTGCCGGAGCGGTTGATGTTGATCGCAGGGAACACACGCTTCTCAGCGATACGACGGTCAAGCGGCAGTTCCATGTTGCCGGTACCCTTGAACTCTTCGTAGATCACTTCGTCCATCTTCGAGCCGGTTTCAACCAGCGCGGTGGCGATAATGGTCAGCGAGCCGCCTTCTTCGATGTTCCGCGCAGCACCGAAGAAACGTTTTGGTTTCTCCAGGGCGTGGGCATCGACACCACCGGTGAGCACTTTGCCGGAGCTTGGGATCACGGTGTTGTAGGCACGGGCCAGACGGGTGATGGAGTCGAGCAGGATCACCACGTCTTTCTTGTGTTCGACCAGGCGCTTGGCCTTCTCGATCACCATTTCGGCAACCTGCACGTGGCGGGTTGGCGGCTCGTCGAACGTGGAGGCAACCACTTCGCCGCGCACAGTGCGCTGCATTTCGGTTACTTCTTCCGGACGCTCATCGATCAGCAACACGATCAGGTGAACTTCCGGGTTGTTACGAGCGATGTTCGCTGCAATGTTCTGCAGCATGATGGTCTTACCGGCTTTCGGCGGTGCGACGATCAGACCGCGCTGGCCTTTACCGATCGGGGCGCACAGGTCGATGACACGACCGGTCAAGTCTTCGGTGGAACCGTTACCGGCTTCCATCTTCATGCGCACAGTCGGGAACAGCGGGGTCAGGTTCTCGAAGAGAATCTTGTTTTTCGCGTTCTCGGGACGGTCGAAGTTGATCGTGTCGACCTTGAGCAGGGCGAAATAACGCTCGCCTTCCTTAGGAGGGCGGATCTTGCCAACGATGGTGTCACCGGTGCGCAAGTTGAAGCGACGGATCTGGCTCGGCGAGACATAGATGTCGTCTGGGCCGGCAAGATAGGAAGCGTCTGCAGAGCGGAGGAAGCCGAAGCCGTCCTGGAGAATCTCCAGCACGCCATCACCGGAGATTTCCTCGCCGCTTTTCGCGTGCTTTTTGAGCAGGGAGAAAATCACGTCCTGCTTGCGCGAACGGGCCATATTTTCTATGCCCATTTCTTCGGCCAATTGGAGCAGGTCGGTAATCGGCTTTTGCTTGAGTTCAGTCAGATTCATATAGGAATGACGTAATCATTTATGGAGGGGGGAAATTAAGCTTTTGGCTTAATGAGGCCGCGCCGCAGAGAAGGCGACAGGATCGCGTACTAATCGAAAAGGAATGCGTCGGCGACGGCTTGCAGGGGGCAGTGGAGAAACCAGTGCGGGGCCGAATGTACCACCTGAGTTTCGGAGCGTCTAGCCCTGTTTCACGAAAAAGCCCCGCAATTTGCGGGGCTTTTTTGACGACGCTTAAATGTTCGCGTCGAGGAAAGCTTGCAGCTGGGACTTGGACAGCGCGCCTACTTTAGTGGCTTCGACGTTGCCGTTCTTGAACAGCATCAGGGTCGGAATACCACGCACGCCGTGCTTGGCCGGAGTCTCCTGGTTATCGTCGATGTTCAGCTTGGCGATGGTCAGCTTGCCGTCGTAGGTGGTTGCAATGTCGTCCAGAACAGGGGCGATCATTTTGCAAGGGCCGCACCATTCAGCCCAGTAGTCAACCAGGACCGGGCCTTGAGCCTTGAGTACTTGTTCCTCAAAGTTCGCGTCGGTGACGTGCTTGATAAGATCGTTGCTCATGGATGTCTCCGGATTGTAAGCAAAAAAAACGTGGCCCATCATAGCCGCCCTTCCCCCGTTCAGGAAGCCGCCTCTGATTGACTCTTGCTATGGTGACGCATGAGTTTGGGTATAGCTCAACTTACGGTGTCACGGGAGTCACGAAGGCAATGCCAGTGCGCAATGCCGCATTGCGTACGTGTTCCTGCATGGTTCTCTGGGCTTGCGCACTGGCGCGCCGCGCCAGTGCGCGCAGGATCTTGCGGTGCTCCTGCCAAGTTTCCATGGCCCGTTCCGGCCGGATGAACGGTAGTTTCTGGCTCTCCAGAAACACCTCGGCGCTGGCACTCAGGATGCTCACCATCGCCTGATTACCACTGGCCAGCAGAATCCGCTGGTGAAATTCGAAGTCGAGCCGGGCGGCGGCTTCAAAATCGCCGGCCTTGAGCACCTTGCGCATCGCCTCGACATTGTCTTCCAGGCCGTCCAACTCATCGATGCTCAACGTTACGGCCGCCAGCCCGGCGGCAAAACCCTCCAGCGCATAGCGCAACTGGAAGATATCCAGCGGTGTGGCCTGAGCGGCAAAGGGCCAGGCAAAACCCGGCGCCTCCTGCACCTCTTGCACGAACACACCCTTGCCCGGCTGCACGCTGACCACGCCCAGCGCACTCAAGGACGACAACGCCTCGCGCAGCGATGCCCGACTCACGCCCAACTGCACCGCCAGGTCGCGCTGTGAGGGCAACGCATCGCCCGCTGCAAAGCCCTGCTCCTTGATCAGTTTGCGGATGGCCTGCAGGGCCGCTTCCGGTACGGCTTGGGCGATGGAATTCATATAAAACTCATAGTTCCAGACAACTGAGCGGCTAGTTGTAAAGCTATTCGCAGCCGGCGGCAAGCCACGCCCCAAAGGGGCTCGCGGGCTTTTATCGGCGCTCGAAAAAGGTGCGAAAAGCTCACGCACTGTTCAGACCAGTAAGACCACCGCACCTCAACAAATCCCGGCCTTGCAGGCGATACCAGCAGTGATGGCATGGGCTGTGCACTGAGCAAAATCAGAAAATCCCTTCGCCCTTTTCGGAGAGTCGCCATGACCAAGCGCTACAGCGCCCTGCTCACTGCCCTGTTTGCCAGCCTGATGCTGAGCCAGGCACCCGCCCAGGCCAATGGTCTGGACGACATCGTCGCCCGTGGCACCCTCAAGGTCGCCGTGCCTCAAGACTTCCCGCCATTCGGCTCGGTCGGTCCGGACATGAAGCCCCGCGGCCTGGACATCGACACCGCCAAGCTGCTGGCTGACCAGCTCAAGGTCAAGCTGGAGCTGACGCCGGTCAACAGCACCAACCGCATTCCATTCCTCACCACCGGCAAGGTCGACCTGGTGATTTCCAGCCTGGGCAAAAACGCCGAGCGGGAAAAAGTCATCGATTTCTCCAAGGCCTATGCGCCCTTCTACCTGGCAGTGTTTGGTCCGCCTGATGCGCCGATCAGCACCACTGACGACCTCAAGGGCAAGACCATCAGCGTGACCCGCGGCGCCATCGAAGACATCGAGTTGACCGCCGTAGCGCCCAAGGAAGCCACGATCAAGCGCTTCGAAGATAACAACTCGACCATCGCCGCCTACCTGGCCGGCCAGGTCGACCTGATCGCCAGTGGCAACGTGGTGATGGTGGCCATCAGCGAGCGCAACCCGAAACGCGTGCCGGCGCTGAAAGTGAAACTCAAGGACTCGCCGGTCTACGTGGGCGTGAACAAGAACGAGCCGGCGCTGCTGGAGAAGGTCAACCAGATCCTGGTAGCGGCCAAAGCCGACGGCAGCCTGGAGAAAAATGCGATGCAGTGGCTTAAAGAGCCGCTGCCCGCCGACCTTTAAAGCGACGGAGCTGATTCATGGCGTATCAATTTGACTTTATGCCTGTGCTCGCCAACACCGACCTGCTGTTGCGCGGTGCGCTGTTCACGCTTGAGCTGACGGCCATCGGCGCGATCCTCGGGGTGGCCCTGGGCACCGTCGGCGCCGTGGTGCGGGCGTGGAAGATCCAGCCGTTTGCGTGGTTCTTCGGTGTGTATGTCGAGTTGATCCGCAACACGCCGTTTCTGGTGCAGCTGTTCTTCATCTTCTTTGGCCTGCCCTCGCTGGGGCTGAAAATAACCGAATGGCAAGCCGCCGTGCTGGCGATGGTGATCAACCTGGGGGCCTACTCGACCGAGATCATTCGCGCCGGCATCCAGGCCATCCCTCGCGGCCAGCTGGAAGCCGCCGCCGCACTGGCAATGACGCGTTTCGAAGCGTTCCGCCACGTGGTGCTGCTGCCGGCGCTGGGCAAGGTGTGGCCGGCCCTGAGCAGCCAGATCATCATCGTGATGCTCGGCTCGGCCGTGTGTTCGCAGATCGCCACCGAAGAGCTGAGCTTTGCCGCCAACTTTATTCAGTCGCGCAACTTCCGCGCCTTTGAAACCTACGCACTGACCACGCTGGTGTACCTGTGCATGGCGTTGATGATTCGCCAGTTGCTCAACTGGATTGGCCGGCGGTTTGTGATGAGGAACAGCCGATGAGTGATTTTTCGTTCTGGGACATCGTGCGCAACCTGGCTGTTGGCCTGCAATGGACTCTGTTGCTGTCGCTGGTGGCGTTTGTCGGCGGCGGCCTGATCGGTTTGCTGGTGATGACCATGCGCATCAGCCGCAAAGCCTTCGCGCGCAATGTTGCGCGCACCTACATCGAACTGTTCCAGGGCACGCCGCTGTTGATGCAGCTGTTCCTGGTGTTTTTCGGCATTGCCCTGCTGGGTGTGGATATTTCGCCCTGGCTGGCAGCGGCAATCGCCTTGACCCTGTTTACCAGCGCCTACCTGGCCGAGATCTGGCGCGGCTGCGTCGAATCCATCGCCCATGGGCAATGGGAAGCGTCGGCCAGCCTGGCGCTCAACCCGCTTGAACAACTGCGCTACGTGATCCTGCCCCAAGCGCTGCGGATTGCCGTGGCACCCACCGTGGGGTTCTCGGTGCAGGTGGTCAAAGGCACCGCCGTGACGTCGATCATCGGCTTTACCGAACTGACCAAGACCGGCGGCATGCTCGCCAACGCCACCTTCGAACCCTTTATGGTCTACGGACTGGTGGCCCTCGGTTACTTCCTGCTCTGCTACCCCTTGTCCCTCAGTGCCCGCTACCTGGAAAGGAGACTGCATGCCTCTGCTTAGAATTTCCGCCCTGCATAAGTATTACGGCGATCACCACGTACTCAAAGGCATCGACCTGACCGTGGAAGAGGGCCAGGTGGTGGCGATCATCGGCCGTAGCGGCTCGGGCAAGTCCACCTTGCTGCGTACCCTCAATGGCCTGGAATCGATCAACGACGGTGTGATCGAAGTCGATGGCGAATACCTCGATGCCGCGCGCGCCGACCTGCGCAGCCTGCGGCAGAAAGTCGGCATGGTGTTCCAGCAGTTCAACCTGTTCCCGCACCTGACGGTGGGCGAAAACGTCATGCTCGCGCCGCAAGTGGTGCAGAAAGTGCCCAAGGCCAAAGCCGCACAGCTTGCCAGGCAGATGCTGGAGCGCGTCGGGCTGGGCGAGAAGTTCGACGCCTTCCCGGATCGCCTGTCCGGTGGCCAGCAACAGCGCGTCGCCATTGCGCGTGCACTGGCCATGTCACCCAAGGTGCTGCTGTGCGACGAAATCACCTCGGCCCTGGACCCTGAACTGGTCAATGAAGTGCTCAGCGTGGTGCGTCAACTGGCCAACGACGGCATGACCCTGATCATGGTGACCCACGAAATGCGCTTCGCCCGGGAAGTCGGCGACAAACTGGTGTTCATGCACCAAGGCAAAGTGCATGAGGTGGGCGACCCCAAGACATTGTTCGCCAACCCAAAAACGCCGGAATTCGCCAACTTCATTGGCTCAGTGGAACAACCGGGCTGACCAATTCGAAACTGCCCTGCCCTTCAAGGTGCGTCTCGCTACGCACCTGGAAGGCGTCGGCAGCCAGGTCGGTGTCGATATCGACCTGAGCCGTGAATTGACGCCCCGCCCTCGGCCCCCCGGCCACTCGCGCTATCAACGTCTGGCCGGGCAACAAGTGCCCGCTGACCGTCTCGCCGGCTGAGTGCGCGGGCGCCCAGCCGACGGCTTGCCCATCTAAACGCGCGTGTTTGAGGTTCAGGCGCAAACGCCCCTGGCGCCCGAAACGAAAGCTCTCGCCATCGGCCGCCACGCCGACAAAACGCAACGCAATTGCCGCGGGCTCAGCACACAGCACATTCACGCTCAACGAGCGAGTGCCGAGCGCCATGGACGTGCTTTCAACAAGCGCCTCTCTGCGAATAGCGCCGTAGTCTATGCGCGGCTGACTCACCGATAACCGGCAATTTTCAGCCCGGGCATCAGGCGTCGCGAGCAGTGCGCAGAGCATTACCAAAGGCACGCTTTTAAGCTTAACGGCCATGGCACACCGCCGAGGTGGTTTCATAGAACTTGTCATTGTCGGGTCGGCTCTTGAGGTCAATGCGTAGCAGGCAGGTAGAAGCGTCCGGCAATGAAACACGCAGGCTTTGCGCCTCATTGACGTCATTGAGGAACACCATGCCCTCGCCCACCACGCTGGTCACGAAGCGATCGCCCGTGCCGAACACCGAGGCACCTTGAGGCAATGGCCGGCCATGCTGATCCTTTGCGGTGAGCAAAATACGGCGCACTTTCACCACATCGAAATCCACGGCATTGAAGGATCCACGGCCCGCCGTGAGCACCTGTGTGCCGTTTTTCAGGTCGACGCGCCTGGGCAAGGACGGGGTCTGCACCTCGACCCGGCTGTTGGTATAAGCCGGCAGGCCTGCGATCACGGCTTGCCCGCTGAAATCGGTCCACACCGGGCCTTGGGGGGTCTGGACTTTTGCCGCGCCGATATCCCCGACAGAGACGATGCCAAAGGTGTCCTGCACGGGGTAAGGCGAAAAGGTCAGCCCGCCTGCGTGAGCCACCACGCCGCCTTGCAGCTGCCCGGTGTAACTGGTGCCCTGCGGGTCGCGGCTGACACCCAGGCCGACCCGGGTATAACGAGGCAGCAGGTCCACCTGCCCGCGCACCGATGCCTGCCGGGCCTTGAGGTCGCGCTCGACGCCCACTTCGTAATTCACATACTCGTTGACCCGTTCGCTGAGCGACGTGCCGGCGGTGAACTGATCACCGCGACGACTGGTGTAACTGTGCACACGACGCTCCCCACCCAATGGCACGCTGACCTGCAACCGCACGGACAAATCGTTGTCCAGCGCCCGTTCGCGCCGGTTGCCGGCACGCGTGACGTCACGATCAGACCGAGTGCCGCCCACTTGCGAGTCGGCAATGAACGCGACATCGGCGCGGCTGAATGACTTGTTCCACGAGGTGAACACATGCTCGCTCGTTCGCCCGTCAAATTGGGCGCTGCGGGTATAACCCAGCGAGAACACCCCCAGCGTGGGGTCGGCCCAGCTCATGCCTGCCGTGTACTGGTTCTTGAAGCGCGAACCCAATTCGTCGGGCCGGGAGACGCGGCCGGCTTCAGTGACCTCACGATAACCCTGGGTCTGGGTGGTCGCACTGAGGTTGACGTCAACATTGGGCAGCACCGGGCTGCTCACGGAGACGCTGCTGCGCGACCCGGACACTGCGTTTTTGCTGTCTCGCGACAAGTTGTGACGCGCCCCCACGGAAACCCGCTGCACAAACACGCTGTTCAGGGTGCCGCCCGCCGACCCATAGTCATCGGCGCTCAACAAGCCAAAGCCCGCCGACGAGTCGCGCCCCAGCCCCCATGTGCCGCTGGCCATGGCGACCCGCGGTGATGGCCCCTCTTCGAGGGTGTTTTTGCGCAACTTGCCAACCGAGAAATAATAACCAGGCGCCGCCGGACCAGCCCCCGCGAACGAAGCCGCCGGCACCACGAAGCTGCGCCTGACACCGCGCACATCGATCACGCTGACGTCCAGGTCACTGGTGTCATTGAGCAGCGGCAACCCCGCAAGCCTGAACGGGCCTTCAGGCACCAACGTGCTGTAGATCAACGCACCGGACTGGCGCACTTCAACCCGCGACTGGCTCTGGGCGAGCCCTTCAACCACCGCATGGTTGCCGCCCGCAGCGGCACGCGATTGGCCATCGGGGTAAAACTGCAGCCCCGACAACTGGACCCCGCCAAACAACGGGTTATGGCTGGAGATCTGGCCGACCTGGAACGTCGACTGCAACGCAGCAATATCCCGCTGGGCAAACGCGTAAAGGTGTTCGGTGCGGGTCTTGCCGTTGTCGGACACATAGAACTGGCGGCTGCGGACCACCCAATCGTCAAGGTTGAAGCCTGCCTCGGTGTAGGCCGAGATGAACCGGCTGGGCCCACTGCGCGAATGACTGTCCAGACCCAGCACGTCATAGTTGAACAGCGCGGCTGCGCCGCCCGTGGAAAAGGGCCCGGCCTCCCACTGCGGCGCACGCAATGACTGGGTCGGCACAACCAGCGTCACTTCCTCGGTACCGGGGCGCAACCTCAGCATTGTGGTCGGGAACGCAGCGAGAAAGTCATGACAGGCCGCGTCCGGTGTAGCGCCTTCGTGGAGGATGTCGCGCGGCTTTACCAGCCCGGCTTTTTCCAGCAGCCCAGGCGTAAAACACAATCGACCCTCGTGATCGAAACGTGCATCTACCAGCCCAAGCGGGTTTCCATTGACCCGCAGGCCCACCACGTGGACGCCTTCACGAAAGCGCGCTGCACTGCGAAAGTAGTCGGAGACCTTGGGGTCAATACCGTGGGTCGTCAGTGCCGCGAGGTCAAAGCCCTCTCCCAGCTCCAGCGCAGAAACAACGCCGGGCAAGCTCCAGAGGGCTGCAAAACCCATGATCAAGGTGGGCCTGCCGGGCCCAAAAAATGCCGCAATGCGGTGACTCGAAGGGTTAATCATCGGCCGATCAACCCTCATCGGTAAGGATCGGGGCGCGGTAGTTTTCTACCGAAAACCCATAGACCGTGGCGGGCTGGATCTCGACCTCGGCCACACCGTCCAGTGGGCCATCGACCTCTGCGGTCAATGCTTCACCCGGCAAAAGGTAAGCGCGCGGCAACGTGGCCGAGGCGCCTTGTGGAAGCAGGCGCACCTCCGGCGCCAGGCGCACCACATAGGCACTGTCGTTATGGACCGTGAGGCCCTGCCCGGTCCGCTTCCACTTCAACAACTCCCAGGGGGTTGTGTGCCGAGGCAAACCTTTGGGGTGCAGGATCAGCGGCAAATTCTGCCGAAGGGTGATACCGATGGTCGCACCGCCCGCCGTGCGCGCCTGGGGGATGCCCTCGAACGACACACGCTTGAGGCGTTGGGTCTTGAGCGGCTCACCCTGGGTGCTGATAAAACGCACCAACTGCGTGTCGCCCGCCTCCACTCGTGTGATGGGCGGTGTAACGATCAACAGCAGTTGCGGGTCCTCGGGCACGTTCTCCACCACCGAGTGAAGCAACGCCGGCCCGGCATCGGTGTTCTTGATGTTTATTGTGGCCTCGCCCTCTTCCTCATAAAGCACCACGACCGTTGTTTCCGGCAGCATGCCGTCCGCCAGGGCAACATCGGTAAAAAAACCACAGGCACCTGCACTCCAAAACAACATAAAACTTATTATTGAAAACCCACGCACTCGACGTTCCCCGCAACCGACAAAGTTGACCCTGGGCAGTTAAACGCCCACAAAAAAACAGCCAACCAGAAAGTGTCAGTTTCTTGATTGGCTGTTTTGCGCTGTTTAGATGTAACTCAATACCAGTGTGGCGCGCCCATCAAGGGAGACATCGCGACTCAAGTCCAGATCCTGCGCCCGGTTGATGACCGCCTTCACCGCAAGAGTGCCGGTCAACTGGTTGATAGAGGCCGGCGTAAAGGTGGTGCTATTGCGCCACGAATACTGGGCAGGTGATTGAGCAACTTTGCCATCGCTGGTGAGCCAAACGCCGGTGCCATTACGCAGGATGGGGTACAGCGCCACGCCGGCAGAACGTAGGTCCCTGAGCGTGACCGAATAGCCACCGGTTCGCCGAGTCCCTACAGAACCCAGACCAAAATTCTGCGCCTCGGTAAAGCCTGGACCCAGGACACCCGGCACTTTGCTGCCCGCCTGCAGGTCGGTGAAGGAGATTCCGAACCTCGCCGGCGTCGTGCCGCAATTGACCACCAGGGAAGTGGTCTTCTCTTCGCGGGTGTTGAACGCGGTCTGGGATAATTCGCCGGAGCGAATCGTGCCGTAGTCGATGATGCCGCTGCCGGCGAGGCTGAGGTTACAGGCAGCGGGAGTAATCGTGCCCCTGACGACCAATTGGGCACTGGTGGTCGCCTGAGCGTTGAGGGTTGCAGCCAGGCAGGCGATACCGAGAGTCAAACCAACAATTGTTTTCATTTTTGTCCTGTCACTACGAAGTTAACAGGCATTGTTTATTCGCGTCCTGGCGAATCCATCGCCCAACCACTTATCTTCCCGGACATACATAACGATAAATAAATAACACCCAGGCAACATTGCCGAGTGACAGTCTGCTGCTTTGGTACCTCATTAAAAAATCGGACAACACATCAGTTATTGTCGGAGTGATGAAAATAAATAGTGGCTCTCAGTTAATAACAAGGTAGTCCATAACAAAACAAACTAAGAGAACAGCGACTCAATCATTGTAGGCAAATTCAGAATCCGCCTTGAAAACCACAAACGTCAAAATGCCTACATCATTGAATGGCTTATTCGTCGCATGCTTACGAAGCCGGCCTACATTTCCCACATGAATTCCCCACAGACAGCATCACGCAAATTACTGAAGCACAACGCGTTGGCGCCAGCGTTCGATCGTGGCACGATGGTCAGGTTATCGACCGAGACCCCCAAACCATGCCGCAATCCCAAGCCAAGAATCTGTCCTTGATCGCCGCTATCGACCTGGGCTCCAACAGCTTTCACATGGTCGTGGCCAAGGCCCAGAACGGCGAAATCCGCATCCTTGAGCGGCTCGGCGAAAAAGTGCAACTGGCTGCCGGGATCGACGACGAGCGCCAGCTCAATGAAGAATCCATGCAGCGCGGGCTCGATTGCCTCAAGCGCTTTGCCCAACTGATCAACGGCATGCCCCTGGGCGCTGTGCGAATCGTTGGCACCAACGCCTTGCGTGAAGCCCGCAACCGCGGCGAGTTCATCCGCCGCGCCGAAGCAATCCTCGGGCATCCGGTAGAGGTCATTTCGGGCCGCGAAGAAGCGCGCCTGATCTACCTCGGCGTCTCCCACACCCTGGCCGACACCCCGGGCAAACGCCTGGTGGCGGACATCGGCGGCGGCAGTACCGAATTCATCATCGGCCAGCGTTTCGAACCGCTGCTGCGCGAAAGCCTGCAGATGGGTTGCGTCAGTTATACCCAGCGTTATTTCAAGGACGGCAAGATCACCCCGGCGCGCTATGCCCAGGCCTACACCGCGGCGCGTCTGGAAATCATGAGCATCGAACACGCCCTGCATCGCTTGACCTGGGATGAAGCCATCGGCTCGTCCGGCACCATCCGCGCGATCGGCCTGGCCCTCAAAGCCGGCGGCCATGGCACCGGTGAGGTCAACGCCGAAGGCCTGGCCTGGCTCAAGCGCAAACTGTTCAAGCTGGGCGACGCAGAGAAAATCGACTTTGACGGCATCAAGCCTGATCGGCGCACCATTTTCCCGGCCGGCCTGGCGATTCTCGAGGCGATTTTCGACGCCCTCGAACTGCAACGCATGGACCACTGCGACGGCGCGCTGCGCGAAGGCGTGCTCTATGACCTGCTGGGCCGCCATCACCATGAAGACGTGCGCGAGCGCACCCTCAGCTCGTTGATGGAGCGTTATCACGTCGACCTGGAACAAGCCGCGCGCGTGGAGCGCAAGGCCCTGCATGCCTTCGACCAGGTGGCCGAGGACTGGGACCTGGCAGACGGCGTGTGGCGCGAGCTGCTCGGCTGGGCTGCCAAGGTGCATGAAGTGGGCCTGGACATCGCCCACTACCATTACCACAAGCATGGCGCCTACCTGATCGAGCACTCGGACCTCGCCGGTTTCTCGCGCGAAGACCAACAGATGCTCGCCCTGCTGGTGCGTGGCCATCGCCGCAACATTCCCAAGGACAAGTTTGCCGACTTCGGCAGCGAAGGCAGCAAGCTGATTCGCCTGTGCGTGCTGCTGCGCTTTGCGATCCTGTTCCACCACATTCGCGGCACCCAGGAAATGCCCCAGGTTACCCTGCGCGCCCACGGCGACAGCCTGGATGTGGTGTTCCCCAAAGGCTGGCTGGATGAAAACCAGCTGACCCAGGCGGATTTTGCCCAGGAAGCGGAATGGCTGACGCGGGTGGGGTTCAGCCTGAACCTGCGCTGAGCCGATCTAAAGAACACTGCACAAACACATGTGGGAGGGGGCTTGCCCCCGATGGCGGTGGACCAGTCAATGAATCTGTTGACTGACACTCCTTCATCGGGGGCAAGCCCCCTCCCACATTTTCAGAGCGCGTTGGCTTTAGTTCACCGCAAGAATCGGGCTACCCAGCTTTTCCAGCAACGTCGCCTGCGCACTGCGTGGGTTCTGGTTGCCGGTCGGCGTGTTGCGCACGTAGCGGCCGTCCGACTGCAGGCTCCAGCTGTGGGTGTTGTCAGTGAGGTAGCTTTCCAGCTCTTTCTTGACGCGCATGATCAGCTTCTTGCCTTCCACCGGGAAGCAGGTCTCTACACGCTTATCGAGGTTTCGCTCCATCCAGTCGGCACTGGAGAGGAACATCTGCTCTTCGCCGCCGTTGAGGAAGTAGAACACCCGCGTGTGCTCCAGGAAGCGCCCGATGATCGATCGCACGTGGATGTTATGCGAAACCCCGGCGATGCCCGGACGCAGGCAGCACATGCCACGCACCACCAAGTCGATGCGCACACCGGACTGGCTGGCCTTGTACAGCGCGCGGATGATCTTCGGATCGGTCAGCGAGTTGAACTTGGCGATGATGTGCGCCGGTTTGCCGTCGAGGGCGAACTGGGTCTCGCGGGCAATCATGTCGAGCATGCCCTTTTTGAGCGTGAACGGCGCGTGCAGCAGCTTCTTCATGCGCAAGGTCTTGCCCATGCCGATCAACTGGCTGAACAACTTGCCGACGTCTTCACACAACGCGTCGTCTGAGGTCAGCAGGCTGTAGTCGGTGTAGAGCTTGGCGTTGCCGGCGTGGTAGTTGCCAGTGCCCAAGTGCGCGTAACGCACAATCTCGCCGGCTTCGCGGCGCAGGATCAG
The DNA here is from genome assembly GCF_963878885.1 of Pseudomonas sp. R9.37. NCBI lineage: Bacteria > Pseudomonadati > Pseudomonadota > Gammaproteobacteria > Pseudomonadales > Pseudomonadaceae > Pseudomonas > Pseudomonas sp. R9.37. The sequence continues at coordinate 397,229 of NZ_CAWNZA010000011.1, forward strand.
CATCATCTTGGCGTGGGTCTTGAAACCGACCACGCCGTAGATCACCACGGCACCGGCCGCTTGCAGGCGGCTGGCCAGTTGCAGGTTGGACTCTTCGTCAAAGCGCGCACGCAACTCGATCACCGCGGTGACTTCCTTGCCGTTTCGCGCGGCGTCTACCAGTGCGTCGACGATTTCCGAGTTGGCGCCGGAACGGTACAGCGTCTGGCGCACAGCCAGAACATGCGGGTCCTTGGCGGCCTGGCGCAGCAGGTCGACCACCGGGGTGAACGACTCGAACGGGTGCAGCAGCAAAATGTCCTGCTTGCTCACCACGCTGAAGATGTTCTCGCTGTTTTGCAGCAATTTCGGGATCTGCGGCGTGAACGGCGTGTATTGCAGCTCCGGGTGGCTGTCCAGACCGGTGATGCTGAACAGGCGCGTCAGGTTGACCGGGCCATTGACCTGGTACAACTCGGACTCGGCCAGGTTGAACTGCTTGAGCAGGTAGTCCGACAGGTGTTTAGGGCAGGTGTCTGCCACTTCCAGACGCACCGCGTCGCCGTAGCGGCGCGAGAACAGCTCACCGCGCAGGGCGCGGGCCAAGTCTTCGACGTCTTCGGAATCCAGCGCCAGGTCGGCGTTACGGGTCAGGCGGAACTGGTAGCAGCCCTTTACCTTCATGCCCTGGAACAGGTCATCGGCGTGCGCGTGGATCATCGACGAAAGGAATACATAGTTGTCGCCAGCGCCCCCCACCTCTTCCGGTACCTTGATGATTCGTGGCAACAGACGCGGCGCCGGGATGATCGCCAGGCCCGAATCGCGGCCGAAGGCGTCGATGCCTTCCAGTTCAACGATGAAGTTCAGGCTCTTGTTCACCAGCAGCGGGAACGGGTGCGTCGGGTCCAGACCAATCGGGGTGATGATCGGCGAAATTTCGTCTCGGAAATAACGGCGCACCCAGGTCTTGATTTTGGTGGTCCAGTGCCGGCGACGAATGAAGCGGACCTGATGTTTTTCCAGCTCCGGCAACAGGATGTCGTTGAGGATCGCGTATTGGCGGTCCACGTGGCCGTGCACCAGCTCGCTGATGCGCGCCAGGGCCTGGTGCGGCTGCAGGCCGTCGGCGCCCGCTTGTTCGCGGGCGAAGGTGATTTGCTTCTTGAGGCCGGCGACGCGGATCTCGAAGAACTCGTCCAGGTTGCTGGAGAAAATCAGCAGGAATTTCAGCCGCTCCAGCAGCGGATAGGACTCATCCAGCGCCTGCTCGAGCACGCGGATGTTGAATTGCAGTTGTGACAACTCGCGGTGGATGTACAGGCTGCTGTCATCCAGGTTGGTCACCGCCACCACCGGCGCCGGCGCGGGGGCCTCGGCCACCACGGCAGGCGGTGCGGGCTCCAGCTCCGGCGGCGTTTCGGTGACTTGTTCCACCACCGGGTGAGCGTCTTTTACGGCAACTTCTGAGAGTCCTTCGGTATTCATTGAGTGTTCCTGTGAGGGCTATTGTTGCTCTCTAAGCAATTGGGCGGCGCGGGCGGCGAAGTAGGTCAGAATGCCATCAGCGCCGGCACGTTTAAAGGCAGTCAGGGATTCGAGGATCACCGCTTCACTCAACCAACCATTCTGGATCGCGGCCATGTGCATCGCGTATTCACCGCTGACCTGATAGACAAAGGTCGGCACCTTGAATTCCTCTTTGACCCGATAAAGGATGTCCAGGTACGGCATCCCTGGCTTGACCATCACCATGTCGGCGCCTTCAGCCAGATCCGCCGCGACTTCGTGCAGGGCTTCCTGGCTGTTGGCCGGGTCCATCTGGTACGAAGCCTTGTTGGCCTTGCCCAGGTTCAGTGCCGAGCCCACCGCATCGCGGAAAGGCCCGTAATAGGCGCTGGCGTACTTGGCCGAGTAGGCCATGATCCGCACATTGACGTGACCGGCCAGCTCCAGGGCTTCGCGAATCGCCTGGATGCGACCGTCCATCATGTCCGACGGTGCGACGACCTGGGCGCCAGCGGCTGCGTGGGACAACGCCTGTTTGACCAGCGCATCGACGGTAATGTCGTTTTGAACATAGCCGTCTTCGTCAAGAATGCCATCCTGGCCGTGGGTGGTGAACGGGTCCAGCGCCACGTCGGTGATCACCCCCAGCTGCGGGAAACGCTCGCGCAGCGCGCGCGTGGCACGCTGGGCAATGCCTTGCGGGTTCCAGGCTTGCGCAGCATCAAGAGACTTGAGTTCAGACGGCGTCACTGGAAACAGCGCCAGCGCCGGAATTCCGAGTTCCACCCAGTTCGCCGCCTCGATCAGCAGCTGATCAATGGTCAAGCGCTCCACACCCGGCATCGATGCCACGGCTTCCCGGCGGTTTTCACCGTCCAGCACAAACACCGGCAAGATCAGATCGTTCGTCGTCAGCACGTTTTCACGCACCAGGCGGCGAGAAAAATCATCACAGCGATTGCGGCGCAGGCGGGTAGCAGGGAACAGGCGATTGGCAGGGGTAAAGCTCACGACAGACTCCTGAGCCCGTGTTTACGGGCGAGCGTTGCAGTTATAAGCGGCCATTATGACGAAGGAATGACAGTTGTGCTTATCGATGCGACCTGCAGTCGCATTCGTCGCATATGTAGGAATTGTTCACTTCGTGACACATCTCGATACTTTCATGAATGTTCACGAAGGCGTAGGCTGCGCGTTCATTTCGCCAGCACCCCAGACCATGCTTCAACAATTTCTGCATGACTTCGGCTACTTTGCGCTCTTCCTGGGCACGTTCTTCGAAGGCGAAACCATTCTGGTTCTCGCAGGCTTCCTGGCGTTCCGTGGATACATGGATATCAACCTGGTGGTGGTCGTTGCCTTCTTTGGCAGCTATGCCGGTGACCAGCTGTGGTACTTCCTGGGGCGCAAGCATGGCCGCAAACTGTTGGCGCGCAAGCCGCGCTGGCAATTGATGGGCGACAAAGCGCTGGAACACATCCGCAAGCATCCGGATATCTGGGTGTTGAGCTTTCGGTTCGTCTACGGGCTGCGCACCGTGATGCCGGTGGCGATTGGCTTGTCCGGCTACCCGCCTTTGCGCTACCTGCTGCTCAACGGCATTGGCGCGGCGGTGTGGGCGGCGGCGCTGGGCGCTGCGGCTTATCATTTTGGCGCGGTGCTGGAAGGCATGCTCGGCAGCATCAAGAAATATGAGCTGTGGGTGCTGGGCGCACTGCTGTTGCTGGGCTTGGGCCTGTGGCTGCGCCGACGCTTCAAGAACGCGCGCATTGCCCGCCAGGCCTGCGAAGATGCCAAGGCCCGGCTGGCCGCAGAGCAACTCGCCGAGCCCGCCAAGGTCGACGCGCCTAAGACGCCAATCGAGTAAGCCGGTCTCTGCAGCAGTAGAGACCCATCACGCTGAGCAAGCTGTAACTCACTAGGCCCAGCCAGCCCAAATTGCTGGCCGGCCACAGCCCCACCACCGGCGCCAGCCATACCAACGGTACATTCAGGCCCAGGCGCACCAGCTCGGCTTTCAGGGCCCAGGGGCGATTTTCCAACGCCACGCCCAGCGTGAACAACCCTGACGCCATCGCGCTCCAGCCCAGGATCAACGCCGCTGTGGGCAGCCCTTCGCCGGCATTCATCAGATAGCTGCCAAACCCCACATATGCCGCAAATTGCAGGGCAACGTAGATTTGCTGGCGTGCGTCCAGCGGCACTTCGAATTTGCGGAACTGGCTCAAATCGGGCTTGGCCAGCGGGTATTTGGCTTTGACATCCGCCGGGCGCCACCCGGTGCGCATGAACCAGATGCGCAGCTTGTCCCACCAGCTCTCGGTACGCCGCGCATCACTCCACAACTGCGCATAAAACTGCAGGTTGGCCCACAGCGGGTTCCAACTGGCCAAGGGCGTGGTCACGCCAAAGATCACCGGCTCGTTGTCGTCTTCTTCCTGGAAGCTGCCGAACAGCCGGTCCCAAATAATGAACACGCCGCCATAGTTGCGATCCATGTAAAGAGCGTTCTGTGCATGGTGAGCCCGATGATTGGACGGTGTGACGAAGAACCATTCGAACCAGCCAAGCTTGGGCACGTGGCGGGTGTGCACCCAGAACTGATACAGAAGATTGAGCGAGGCCACGCTGATAAACACCACCAGCGGCACGCCCACCACGGCCAGGGGCAGGTAGAAAATCCAGCTCAGCAAGAAGCCGGTACTGGTCTGGCGCAGGGCGGTGGTGAGGTTGTAGTCCTCGCTCTGGTGATGCACCGAGTGCGCGGCCCACAGGATGTTGCGCTCATGCCCGCAACGATGCAGCCAGTAGTAGCAGAAGTCATAGAACACAAAGGCGAATACCCAGGTCCACACGCTCTGGGCCGAGAGTTCGATCAAGGCCAGGTGCTTGAGGGCGAAGGCGTAGGTCAGCAGCCCGACGCCTTTTGTCAGCAAGCCCGTGGTGGTGGACAGCACGCCCGTGCTGAGGCTGTTGATGGCGTCGGCCACCCGATAGTTGCGCTCGCCGCGCCAGCGGTCGGCCAGCAGCTCAACGACGATCAAGGCGATGAAAAACGGTACCGCGTAAGGCACAAAGTCCATGGGCTAGTCCGGTCTGTTTTTGTTACATCAAGATTAGGTGTAGCGGCGCGAGATCCCATTGGCAACAGGTGACAAATTAGTAGACATTTAACGCCATGAAATAGGGAGAAATACTCATGAGCAAAAAGATTGCAGTGATCCTTTCCGGCTGTGGCGTGTACGACGGCGCAGAGATCCACGAAAGCGTGATCACCTTGCTGCGCCTGGACCAGCGGGGCGCCCAGGTCCAATGTTTTGCGCCGGATATCGCGCAACATCACGTGATCAACCACCTCACCGGCGAAGAGATGCCCGAGTCGCGTAACGTGCTGGTGGAGTCGGCGCGGATTGCCCGGGGTGACGTGAAAAATATTCAAGAGGCCCGCGCCGAAGACTTTGATGCGCTGATCGTGCCCGGCGGGTTTGGCGCAGCGAAGAACCTGTCGAACTTTGCCGTGGAAGGCGCAGGTTGCAGCGTCAATCCGCAGGTGCTGGCGCTGGCGGAAGCCTTCGCCGAAGCGAGCAAGCCGGTGGGGCTGATCTGCATTTCGCCGGCACTGGCCGCGAAAATCTACGGCCCCGGCGTGACCTGCACCATCGGCAACGATGCCGACACCGCCGCTGCCCTCGACAAGATGGGCGCCACCCACCGCGACTGCACAGTGGAAGACATCGTCGAGGACACCCCGCGCAAACTGGTGAGCACCCCGGCCTACATGCTTGGCAAGAACATCAGCGAAGTGGCCTCAGGTATCAACAAACTCGTGGATCGGGTATTGGAATTGACTCACGAGGATGATTGATCGCCTCCCGAACACTTAAGGGTGGCTAGCCCACCCGTTGTGGCGGGCAAGCTCTTCGTGGCGATCAGGGCTTATTGTGGCGAGCGGGCTTGCACCGCGTTGGGCTGCGCAGCAGCCCTAATTCAGGCGACGCGGTCAGTCAGTTAATCTGCGGCGTGAAGTTTTGGGGCGGCTTCGCCCCCCAACGCGGGGCAAGCCCGCTCGCCACAAGAACACCGCTCGCCAACGTCAGGCCTCGCGCATTAGCTTGGTCAATATCCTGTCCAGCGCATTGGCAAACGCCTGCTTATCCTTTTCGCCATGGGGCGGCGGCCCTCCGCCCATCTGGCCCTGCTCGCGCAGATCAGTAAACAGGTTACGCACTGCCAGCCGTTCGCTCATGTTTGCCGGGCTGAACTCCTTACCGCGTGGGTCAAGGGCCGTGACGCCCTTCTTCACCAGCCGGTCGGCCAAGGGCACGTCGCTGCAAATCACCAGCTCACCGGGCACGGCGTGTTCCACCAGGTAGTCATCCGCCGCATCCGGGCCGCTGGGTACCACGATCAACTTCACACACGCAAAGCTCGGTTTGATCTGGCTTTGCCCCGCCACCAGCACCACCTCGAACTGGCGCTTGAGGGCGAATTTCACCACCTGGTCCTTGGCCGCCCGTGGGCAAGCATCCGCATCGATCCACACGCGCATGGTCAGGCTGCCACGCGGCGTTTTTCTGCCAGGCGGCTGCGGCCGTACAGCACCACAATCGCCAGGATCGCCACGGCCTGCGCACTCAACGAATACGCGTCGGCGTGGATGCCCAGCCAGTCGAAGTCAAAGAACGCCACCGGCCGTGTGCCGAAGATGCCGGCTTCCTGCAAGGCCTTCACGCCATGGCCGGCGAACACCACCGACAGCGCGCACAGCAGCGCTGCGTTGATGCCGAAGAACAACGCCAAGGGCAGCTTCGCCGAGCCGCGCAGGATCACCCACGCCAGGCCCACCAGCAGCACCAGCGCCGTGGCGCCACCGGCCAGCACCGCGTTGTGCCCGGCAGGGCCGGCTTGCAGCCACAGGGTTTCGTAGAACAGGATCACTTCGAACAGCTCGCGGTACACCGAGAAGAACGCCAGCATCGCAAAGCCGAAGCGCCCGCCGCCGCCCACCAGGCTGCTCTTGATGTAATCCTGCCAGGCCGCCGCGTGGCGTCGGTCGTGCATCCACACGCCCAACCACAGCACCATCACGCTGGCGAACAGTGCCGTGCAGCCCTCAAGCAATTCGCGCTGGGCGCCGCTGACGTCAATCACATACGCCGCCAATGCCCACGTCGCCAGGCCGGCCAACAGCGCCAGGCCCCAACCGACGTTGACGCTGCGCACCGCCGATTGCTGGCCGGTGTTACGCAGGAAAGCCAGAATCGCCGCCAGCACCAGGATCGCTTCCAGACCTTCACGCAACAGAATCAGGAGGCCGGAGATATAGCTCAACGACCAGCTCAAGCCATCGCTGCCCAGCAAGCCGGCAGATTCAGTGAGTTTGCCCTTGGCCACGTCCAGACGCTGTTGCACCTGCTCGATCGGCAGGCCGTCCTGCAATGACTGCCGGTAGGCCATCAGGGCTTTCTCGGTGTCCTTGCGCACGTTGGCATCGACGTTGTCCAACGAGCTTTCTACCAGCTCAAACCCTTCCAGGTAGGCGGCTACCGACAAGTCGTAGGCCTGTTCGTGATCACCGTTGCGGAACGCGGCAAGGCTCTTGTCCAACGTGGTCGCGGTGTAATCGAGCAACTGTGCCGGGCCACGCTTGACCTGCGGCGGCTGCGCACGTTGGGCGCGGAACGTCGCGGCGGCGGCCGGGCCGTTTGCGGCCAGCACTTCATTGGGGGTCTGGCGGGCCAGGTCGGCAAGGTTGAAGGGTTGTTCGCTGTTTGCCGCAGCCGGGTCAGCGGTGAAACCGGCGATGTAGGTCGCCAGGTCCCAGCGTTGACGGTCATCGAGTTGGTCGGCGAAAGACGGCATGTCAGTGCCCTCGACGCCCAGGCCGAGTGTGTTGTAGATCGCGTAAAGGCTCAGGCGGTCCAGGCGCGCGGCGTCACGCAGGTTCGCGGGCGGCGGCGTCATGCCGGTGCTGGCCGGGCCATCACCGGCGCCCGCAGTGCCGTGGCACACCGAGCAGTGCTGGGCATAGAGCGGTGCGCCGCGCGTGGGGTCTGGTGTGATCGCCGGAGCCTGGCTGACTTCGTACGCCACTGCCAACTTGGCACCCAATTGACGGGCCTGGTGGGCGACGGTCGCGCCCTCTTCGCGCGCGGTCACCGCCGCCAGCAATTCATTGACGCCCTTTATCAAATCGGCGCGTTCGGGCTTCTCGGGTAAATCCGCTACCAGGCCCTGCAATACCCCAAGAAACTCCACCTGCTCGCGGTATTCGGATTCATCCACGACCGTGCCCGCGTCCACCGTCGGCGGGTAGTCGGCCCCGATGTAATCGAGCAGATGCAAGGCTTGAGGCGCGCCCTCGGCAGTGGCCGCCAACAGATTAAAGCTGCACGACATCAGCGCCGGCAGCATCAGCCAGGCGAGAAAACGGTAAAGGGCAGTCATGAATGAATCTCAAAGGGAAATGCGAAGTAACACATTGTTTAACGTTAAGGGGTTTGACTCAAGACGTCAGTGATAAGGCGATGGAAATATCGCGGTCGACATGATGGCAATCGCACCAATAAACGAAGCAAAAAGCCATTGTTTTGCCAGTAATGGCGCCTATAATGCCGCGCCCTGTTATTGCGAAAGGGAATTTATTTCCTCGTTTTTATGAGGAATAGGCACATAGGCTGATTATTTTCAGGGAAGAAGTTTGTATGGCATTTCGCGCCTTAACCCCGCTCGCGCTCGCGGCGGTGACCTTGCTGTCCGGTTGTTCGATGTTTCGCAGCTACGACACGGAGCTGCAAGCCACCAACCAACAGCTGGCCACCGGCAATGTCGACGGTGCCCTGACCCTGCTGGAAAAAAACAATACTGGCGACGACAAAGACCTGCTCTATTTCTTCGAAAAGGGCGAGCTGTTGCGCGCCAAGGGCGACCTCACCGGCAGCCAGACCGCCTGGCGCAGCGCCGACCTGCAAGTCTACAAGTGGGAAGAGTCGGTCAAGTTCGACAGCGAAAAGTACCTCGCCCAGTTCGGCAGCTTCCTGGTCAACGACAAAGTGCGTCGCTACGAAGGTTATGACTACGAAAAAGTCATGCTCACCACCCAGATGGCCTTGAACCTGCTGGCCGTGAATGACTTCGACGGTGCCCGCACCGAGATCAAGAAGACCCACGAACGTGAAGCGGTGATCGCCGACCTGCGCGACAAGGAATACCTCAAGCGCGAAAACGAAGCCGAGCGCCAAGGCGTGACCACTCAGATCAAAGACCTGCGCGGTTACCCGGTGGAAGCGCTGGACGCGCCGGATGTGGTCGGCCTGAAAAACAGCTACCAGAGTGCGTTCAGCCATTACCTGGCAGGCTTCGTCTACGAAGCCCTCGGCGAAAAAGACCTGGCTGCGCCCGGCTACCGCAAGGCCGCCGAGCTGCGCCCCAACACGCCGCTGCTGGAGCAGGCGTTGCTCGAGCTGGACAAGTCCAGGGTCGGCGCCGATGAGACCGACGTGCTGATCGTGGTCCAGAGCGGCCTGGCACCGGCACGCGATTCGATCCGCCTGCCATTGCCAATCCCGATCAATGGCAACCTGGTGATCACACCGCTGTCGTTCCCGGTGATCAAGGCCGATAACTCCACGGCGACCTTTGCCCAGATCGGCGTGGACGGCAGGCAACAGAACCTCACCGCACTCAACAGCACCACGGCCATGTCGCGCCGCGCGCTGCGTGACGACATGCCGGGGATCATCCTGCGCACCACCGTGCGTGCGGTCAGCCGTGGCGTGGCGCAGAACAACCTGAACAAGACCAACCCCATGGCGGGCCTGGTGCTGGGCATCGCCTCGGCCGTGACCGAAGGCGCCGACACTCGCACCTGGCGCACGCTGCCGGACCTGACCCAAGTGACGCGACTGCGCCTCAAGCACGGCGACCATCAGGTCAGCCTCCCCAACGCCCTGGGCGGCACGCTGGTGACGGTCAAGGCCGACCAGCGCTATCAAGTGATCACCCTGCGCGTGGTCGGCAACCAGGTATTCGCGGGTGGCCTCGCGGCCCACGTGGTGCCGAGTGCTGCCAACCAGGCCATCGCCCTCAAACAACCTTAAGGAGCACGCTATGCGTCATTTCATTCTCGGCGCCCTGGCGCTGGTCCTGCTCGCCGGCTGTGCCACCCCGCCGCCGCCGGAGCCTGGCAGCGCCGCCAGCAAAATCGTGGTGATGGGCACGTTCAAGGGCATCGCCGTCGGTGCCATTCGTGTGGCCCGCGAAAATGGCTTTCTCACCGCCAAGGTGCAGCTGAGCAACATCACCAGCAGCAACCAGATGATGTATTACCGCTTTGCCTGGCTGGGCGCCGACGGCTTCCCGGTGGGCGATGAAGAAACCTGGAAAGTGCTGAACCTGTACGCCAACCAGGCCACTTTTCTGCCGGCCATCGCCAACCTGCCTCAGGCGGCGGACTTTCGTCTTGAAGTGAAAACGCCTTGAAGCCTTCACCTATCAGTTTTCAGAGAGATTTCCCCATGTTTGCACGCGTCTCGATTCTCGCCGTGGTTGCCCTGTTGGCCAGCGGTTGCTCCAACACCTCGCCGGTCCTTGGCGGCAAGAACATCAGCTACGGCGACTCTAAGGCCGTGGAATTGGTCACCAACGAGTTCGGCTCGACCGACCTGCAGATGATCGCCGAAAGCATGACCCGCTCCCTGGCCCAGTCCGGCATCTTGCAGGGCCGCCCGGTCGTGCAGGTGTATGACGTGAAGAACAAGACCAGCGAGTACATCGACACCCGTGAGATCACCACGTCGATCAAGACCCAGCTGATGAAGACCGGCACTGCGCGCTTCGCCAGCGACAACACCGATATGCAGAGCCAGGTTGATCAGCTCAAGCTGCAAAACCAAAGCGGCCTGTACAAAAAAGCCACGGTCAGCAAGACCGGCAATATGGTCGCCGCCAAGTACCGCCTGGAAGGCTCCATCAGCTCCATCGTCAAGCGCAGCTCGGACTACAAAGACGTCTTCTACAAATTCAGCCTGCAGCTGATCGACGTCGAGAGCGGCCTGGCCGAATGGATGGACGAGAAAGAAATCCGCAAAACCACGGAGCGCTGAGCAATGCGTGCATGGATCGGCATGATCGGCCTGCTGTGCGCCTTTGGCGCCTCGGCCGCCCCGAAGATCGCGGTGACTGACCTTGCCTACGAGGCGCGGGTTGAGGAGTACATCCACGCGGTCTCGGCCAGCAACAACTTCCAGGCCAGCGCCTATCAGGCCAGCGGTGCGTCGAGCTACAGCGAGTATGAGAGCCGCACCAGCTACATCGAACAGGCTGAGCTGCGTAAATTCAGTGGTGATATCAAGGGCGAGATTCTCAAGTCGCACCAGTTCCAGCTGGTACAGGGCACGCCTTACACCGCCGACGCCAAGGGCGATGTGTATGACGTGATCAAGCGCATCAAGGCTGGCAACTTCAAGGGCGCCGACTACGTGCTGTTCGGCACCTTGTCAGACATCGACTTCACCCAGGACATCAACGCCCTGGACCACACCAACAGCTACTCGGCCGTGCTGGGCCTGACGCTGGTGGCGGATTTCAGCCTGATCAACACGCGCACCTTCGAGATTACCTCGGCATTTACCGCGATGGGTGAAGGCCAGGACACCAAGCTGGTGAACAGCCGCGATCTACGCGTGAGCCTGAACCGGCCACGGGTGGTAAGGGACGTGTCCAAAGCCTTGGGTGAAGATGTGGCCCGGCAATTGGCAGAGCAGCTGGGCGGCGGGTATCAAGAACCCGGCAAGCCTGCGCTGCGCAACAACCTGCCAAGGGACGAAGCGCCGAAGATTCTGCGCTGAGCACTCGTCTCAGAGCCAACACATAACAAATGTGGGAGCTGGCTTGCCTGCGATACAGACACTGCGGTGCGTCAGTTACACCTCGGTGATGCTATCGCAGGCAAGCCAGCTCCCACATTTTTGATCCGGTTTCGTCAATCAAGCCGTTGCGCGATGCAGACTGGCCAGGAAACCCGCAGCCCCCACAAACAACCCGGCAAAGGTGCGGTTCATGCGTTTTTGCTGTTTAGGCGTGCGCAGCAGGCGCAAGACCTTCGACGCCAGCCCCGTATAGCCCGCCATCACGATCATATCGACGCAGATCATGGTCGCGCCCAGGATCAGGTACTGAATCAGCAGTGGCGCCTGCGGGTTCACGAACTGCGGCAGCACCGCCAGCATGAACACCAGCGCCTTGGGGTTGCTGGCATTGACCAGAAAACCACGGAACATCATCGCCAGCGGCTTGCCGATCGGGCGTATGGCTGAATCTTCGCTCATGTCCATGGGCAGCGCGCGCCATTGCTTGACCGCGAGGTACACCAGGTACGCCACGCCAAACCATTTGATCGCATAAAACGCGTTCGAGGACGCCGCCAGAATGGCACCCAGGCCACCCGCGACCACGGCAATCTGCATCGCCAGGCCCAGTTGCAGGCCAATGGCATTCCAATAGCCGCGCAGGAAACCGTATTGCAGGCCGCTGGACATCGACGCGATGGCGCCAGCGCCGGGGGACAGGGAGATGATCCAACTGGCCACAAAAAAGGCCAGCCATGTGTCGAGTGCCATTACACACCTCAGAGGGAGAGTTAGCGGTTGAGCCTAAAGCTAACTCCGCCGAGCAAAGGCTGGCTAGATATTTTTACAGGATGTAAATACTAGCGGTCGCCCGGAAACACATGGGTGCCGGGCCAACGCCGCACCGAGCGCTGGAAGAACAGGCTGTTAGGCACTTGCACCATCGCACTGTCGGTACCGGCGTCCTGCACTTCGATCAATGTGGTGTAGAGCAGGTTGATCGCCACGACCCGGCCTTTGACGCCCGGTTTGTCGACGGTATCCACCAACTCGACGATGTCACCCAGGCGGAACGGCCCGACGGTGAAAATCAAGATCGCGCACAGCAGGTTGGACAGCACCGACCACATGGCGAAAAACGCCACGGCGGCCACTGCGACAAACCCCGACAGCGCCGTCCACAGCACCGTGGCTGACACACCAAGACGGCCCAGCACAAAGATCAACGCGCTGCCCATGATCAGCCAGCGCAGGCCGCCACGCAGGGGCATCAGCAGTTGTGGCGGGAACGGGTAGCGCTCCCCCAGACGATTCAGGCCCTTGGCGACGAAGCGCTGGGCGAGATAACCCGCCAGCAGGATCAGCAGGATTTGCACAGCGATCCAGACCGGTTCGACCCACTGCGTCGGCAATGGCAATTGCAGCGCTTCCATCAGGACAGCGCCTCCAGCTCCGCTTGCAGGGTTTCCAGCAGTTCGAGGGCTTCCATCCAGGTTTCCTCCAACTGACCTTCACGCACCTTGAGCTTGGCTTGTTCGGCCAACAGGTCGCGCAACTCGTCCTTGCGCGCCGCCTCGTACACGGCGCTGTCGCCCAGGCTGGTTTCGATCCTGGCCAGGCGCTCGTGCACCTTGCCCAGCTCGGCTTCCAGCTTGTCGGCTTCGCGCTTGTGCGGCGCCAGCTGCTGGCGCAGTGCGGCGGCGGCCTGGCGCTGGGCCTTCTTGTCAGTTTTGTCCGGGTTGACCGGCGTGTTGCTGGCCGGCGCGTTGCGCAGACGGTAGTCCGTCAGCCACCGTGCGTAGTCGTCCAGGTCGCCGTCGAACTCTTCAACTTTGCCGTCAGCCACCAGCAGGAAGTTGTCGGTGGTGCTCTTGAGCAAGTGGCGATCGTGAGACACCACCAGTACCGCACCACTGAATTCCTGCAAGGCCATGGTCAGCGCCAGGCGCATTTCCAGGTCCAGGTGGTTGGTCGGTTCGTCGAGCAGCAGCAGGTTTGGCCGGTCCCAGGCGATCAGGGCCAAAGCCAGGCGGGCTTTTTCGCCGCCGGAGAAGTTCAACACGGGCTCATCGATGCGTGCGCCACGGAAGTCGAAGCCACCGAGGAAGTCACGCAAGGTTTGCTCACGTTCGGTCGGCGCCAGACGCTGCAGGTGCAGCAACGGGCTGGCCTTGGAACCGAGGGAATCCAGCTGATGCTGCGCGAAGTAGCCCACCACCAGGTTCTCGCCGCGCGTCAGGCGGCCGGCCAGGGGTTGCAGTTCACCCGACAGGTTCTTGATCAGCGTCGACTTGCCTGCGCCGTTGGGGCCGAGCAAACCGATACGCGCACCCGGCGTGAGCTGCAGCTTGACCTTCTCCAGGATGGTTTTGTCGCCATAACCCAGGCGTGCATCCGAGAGGTCCAGCAACGGGCTGGAGATCTTTACCGACTCGCGGAACACGAAGTCGAACGGCGAATCGACGTGCGCCGCCGACAGCTCTTCCATGCGCTCCAACGCCTTGATCCGGCTCTGGGCCTGACGGGCCTTGGTGGCCTGGGCCTTGAACCGGGCGATGTAGCTTTCCATGTGCGCACGTTGCGCTTGCTGCTTCTCGAAGGCTTGCTGCTGCTGAGCCAGGCGTTCGGCACGGGCGCGTTCGAACGCGGTGTAGCCGCCACGGTAGAGCGTGATTTTCTTCTGTTCGACGTGGGCGATATTGTCGACCACAGCGTCGAGGAAATCCCGGTCGTGGGAAATCAGCAGCAAGGTGCCCGGGTAGCTCTTGAGGAAATCCTCCAGCCACAGGATCGCATCGAGGTCCAAGTGGTTGGTCGGTTCGTCGAGCAGCAACAGGTCGGATGGGCACATCAGCGCCTGGGCCAGGTTCAGCCGCATGCGCCAGCCGCCGGAGAAGTCGGCGACCGGACGGTCCATCTGTTCATTGGTAAAACCAAGGCCGGCCAGCATCTTGCGGGCGCGAGCGTCGGCCGTGTAGCCGTCGGCACTGTCGAGTTCCGAGTGCAGGCGGGCCTGGGCGGCGCCGTCCTGGGCTTTCTCGGCCTCGGCCAGGTCGTGTTGTACCTGGCGCAGGCGCAGGTCGCCATCGAGCACGTAGTCGATCGCGATGCGGTCCAGGGTGTCGATCTCCTGGCGCATATGGGCGATGCGCCAGTCGGCCGGCAGCAGGCAGTTCCCGGAATCCGGGGTCAGCTCACCGAGCAACAGGGCGAACAACGTGGATTTGCCGGCGCCGTTGGCACCGATCAGGCCGGCTTTGTGACCGGCGTGCAGGGTCAGCTCGGCGTCTTCAAGAAGACGTTGCGGGCCACGCTGTAATGTTAGGCTTTGAAGTCGGATCATAATGGCGGCGGAGTCTACCAGCTTCGTTGGCCGCTGGCTTGGGTGTGAATATGTGCGCTGACCTGTGGAGCTTTGCCCTCTCGACGTATGCCCACTCGGGCGTCGAAGCCGCTTGCCTGCGCTTGCAGGCACAAGGCGCGGATGTGTGCCTGTTGCTCTGCGGCGCCTGGCTGGAGCAGCGCGGTGTTGCACCGACCGCCGAACGCATGCAGGCGTTGCGCCAGATTGCGCAGCCGTGGCAGCAAGAAGTGGTCGAACCATTGCGGCAGATACGCGTGCAATGGCGAGCCGTGGCGCAACAGGATGCGCAATTGGCGACGCTACGCGAAAGGGTCAAGGCCCTGGAGTTGGAAGCTGAACGGCAGTTGCTGACGCGCCTGCAAGCGCTGGCGCAAACATGGCCGACGGGCGAGAAAGGGGGTCAATCGAGATGGCTTGAAGGCTTGGCGACCGAAGCCGCCAACCTTGACCACGACGCGCTGCAGTCGCTGCGCGTCGAGGCCACCGGCACTTAGGAAGCGCTGGTTGGGGTGGTGCTTGGCGCTACCGGTGCAGGCGTGCTGCTGGCCGACGCCGTTGGAGCGGTGGACGGTGCCGGGGTAGCAGTCGGAGCTGCAGGGGTTGCTGGCTTGGCCGGTGCAGGCTTGGCGGCTGGCTTTGCAGCAGCGGGTTTTGCGGCTGGCTTGGCAGCTGGTTTTGCAGCAGCCGGTTTGGCAGCTGGCTTGGCCGCTGGTTTTGCAGCAGCGGGTTTAGCGGCTGGCTTGACGGCTGGTTTTACAGCAGCAGTTTTAGCGGCTGGCTTGGCAGCTGGTTTTGCAGCAGCAGTTTTAGCGGCTGGCTTGGCAGCTGGCTTAGCAGCAGTTTTGGCAGCTGGCTTGGCGGCTGGTTTTGCAGCAGCAGTTTTAGCGGCTGGCTTGGCAGCTGGCTTAGCAGCAGCAGTTTTGGCAGCTGGCTTGGCGGCTGGTTTTGCAGCAGCAGTTTTAGCGGCTGGCTTGGCGGCTGGTTTTGCAGCAGCAGTTTTAGCGGCTGGCTTGGCGGCTGGTTTTGCAGCAGCAGTTTTAGCGGCTGGCTTGGCGGCTGATTTTACAGCAGCAGTTTTAGCAGCTGGTTTTGCAGCAGCAGTTTTGCCCGCGGATTTGGACGCTGCTTTAGTCGAAGCCTTCGACGCAACGGCTTTTGCTGGCGTGCGAGCACCCAGTGCTTTAGCCACGGCTTCTTTCACACGACCAACGCCCTGGGCCAGCTTCAGGCTTTCCTGAGCATCGCGTTTGAGTTGGGAAATGTAGGTGCGGGTTTCAGCTTGGCGATCCTTGAGGGCGTCCAGCAGATCCTCAAGTTCTTTGACGGCGTCTTTGGCTTTGGCTTGTGCCTTGGCCTTGCCGGCGGTGGCGGCGTCTTGCAGTTTGGTACGGGATTTGTGCAGCTTTTCTTGCGCTTTACCGCGTTGTTTTTCCAATTTGGCGAGCAGTTTTTCTGCATCAGCCAAGGCTTGGGAACACGCGCTTTCCAGATGTTCGAGCAAGCTGCCCGAAAGTTGTTGGAGTAAATGCAACGGGGTATTTACAGGCTTCTGTTTGGCCGACATGGTTTACCTCCTGGCTGACGTGGGTGCGGCTCATACTAGCCCTCTGCTCTTACCGCCGCTAGGGCATGTTGACAGTATCGTTTGCCTTGCGTTGCACCGTAGGAAAATTCTTATCGATATAACGAAAAACCACGGCACTTTTTACGCACTCACACTGGCATAATCCGTCGCACTTTCGGCGGGAGAATAACCATGTCGCGTTACCTTTTTTTAATGCTTGGCTTGGTGGTTTCCATGACCCATGCGGCAGAACAATCGCCGTCAAAAACTACAGCCCAAGACCCGCACGACCTTGCTTACAGCTTGGGCGCCAGCCTCGGCGAACGACTGCGCCAGGAAGTGCCCGACCTGCAGATCCAGGCGTTGATCGATGGCCTTAAACAAGCCTATCAAGGCAAACCACTGGCGCTGGACAATGCACGTATCGAGCAGATCCTCGCCGAGCACGAAGCACAGAGCGCGGCCGAGGTTGAGGCACCGCAAAGCGAAAAAGCACTCGCTGCCGAACAGCAATTTTTATCCAAGGAAAAAGCAGCAGCCGGCGTGCGTGAGTTATCGAATGGCATCCTGCTGACGGAGCTGACGCCGGGTACCGGCAGCAAGCCGTTGGCCAGTGATGAGGTGCAAGTGAAATACGTAGGGCGGTTGCCCGATGGGACTGTCTTCGATCAGAGCACACAACCGCAATGGTTTCGCCTGGACAGTGTGATCAGCGGTTGGAGCAGCGCGCTGCAACAGATGCCGGTAGGCGCGAAATGGCGTCTGGTGATCCCTTCCGCCCAAGCCTATGGCGCCGACGGTGCTGGCGAGTTGATCCCTGCTTATACGCCGCTGGTGTTCGAGATCGAACTGCTCGGCACTCGCCATTGACCCAATAAAAAACGGTGCGCCATGCGCACCGTTTTTTGTCTCGCCGCCAAGGCTCAGGCCTGGGTGGCGGCCTCTTCTTTGTGAGCGTTGTGCAACACTTCGATCAGGCAATCTTCCAGCTCGAAACGTTCGTGCAGTAACCCGCCAAGCTCTTTGAATTTTTCGGCGACACATTTGCCGGCATCGCACAATTCGGTGAACACCA
This sequence comes from Pseudomonas sp. R9.37, assembly GCF_963878885.1. Classification (NCBI taxonomy): domain Bacteria; kingdom Pseudomonadati; phylum Pseudomonadota; class Gammaproteobacteria; order Pseudomonadales; family Pseudomonadaceae; genus Pseudomonas; species Pseudomonas sp. R9.37. Next base: position 414,568 of record NZ_CAWNZA010000011.1, read on the forward strand.
GCAGTTTTTCCGTGATGACATCGATGCGCGGGTAGATGGTCTCGGCCAAGTCCAGACCACGCTGATCATCAAAGGCTTCCGCCTCTTTGGTCAGTTGTTCGTAGACGCCGAAATGTCCGGCAGACACGTAGTCCACCAACACAGCGCAAAAGTCTTGCAGCGGCTCGCGATTCTCACCCAATGCTTCGGGCTTGGCGCCAAGAGCATCAAAGGCCCGAACCAGTTCGTGACGTGCCTTCAACCAGCTGTCGATCAGCTTGTGCACCCCACCCCAGCGTTCCTGAGCATTCTGACAACTTTCCAGCATGATGATCTCTCTTCCCTATAGGGGGCGCTGCCGCCTGTGCCCGCGCAACACTCAAGGATAAAAGCAGCAGCCGGACAAGGCCGCATTTGGCAAACGGTTTCGATAATGCGTGCGGGCCAGATTATGCCCGCATGACTATGGCTTCAAGGTACGCAGGAGAGAAAGTTCATACAAGTGTTTAATCCCGTCCTACGACCCGCGACACACTTTCAAGGCCTTGCGAGACCCCATCGGCGACTTAAAAACAACCGCGAAAACTGCAGGATGCCCAGCATCAGCATGGCCAGGAAGAACAGCAAGCTCCATTCGGGAACGCTGAGATCGAACAGTGTCCAATTGATCTCAACGCAATCGACAGTGCCTTTGACGGTCAATTGCAGCGCTTGCCACAGCGACAGGTTTTCAATCATGTAGTGCAGGCTTGGCCAACAATCGGTGGTCTGCCCCGGTGCGGCATTTTGTAGCAGCACCTGGCGTACGGCAGTGATGGCGCCGAGCAATGCGCAGCCCATGCTGGCAAACCCGTAGAGGTAAACCGCAGAGCGCTTTGGATTATGAATTGCCGCGACCAGATTGATCAGCGTGAAGGCTGCCAGAAAGATACGTTGCAGCTGGCAAAGGAAACACGGGCGTAGCAACGCGCCGTACTCAAGATAAAACGACGCGCCCAACGTCAGCACACCAGCCATGAACGCCAGGAAAAACAAGGAGCGTGAAGGGGCCAAAGACATTGTTATCCGTACCGCAAGAGATAGGCCGTCACGGTAGAGGAAAGGCCTGACCCCTTTCAATACTCGTTAGAGCAGACAATTCCGCGAGAGCATAGGGATATCTCGTCAGACCCTGGATGACTTTAAGCAGCTATCAGTAGGAATTTACTACGTAGCGCTTTAGACCCAGTATTTACTGGCTAACGAAGGGTTGGCTCTCAGAAACGTCCGAGCCAACCTTCGCCAACTTTCCTACTTCAAACCCGCGCGGGCATGGGTAACGGTGATGCCAGCAAGCGACTGTCCAGCAGCCCCAGCCCCTCCTGGAACAGCTGATTGCTGCGCTCGGTGTCACCCAATTGGGCCAACAGCCGTGCCAGTTCAGCGCAGGCCTCAGGGTTGCGTTGCACCTGCAGGCTGCTTTCAAGGTAATCCCGCGCCTTGCCCCACAAGCTGTTTTGCAGGCACAAGCGGCCCAGGGTCAGCAGCAAGCTGGCGTCACCCGGGTGATCCTTGAGCCAGCCTTCGGCAAACTTCAATTGCCGGGCCGAATCAGCGCCCCGCAACAAACCATAAAGCCGGATCAAGTGGCTGTCATAGCCGCGCTTGATGGCGCTGCGCAGCACGTCCTCAGCCTTGGCGTCGGCCCCCAGCCGGCGCAGTTGCTCGGCGTATGCCAGAACCAGCTGCGGCTCCTGGCGCTGGGCGGATGTGAGTTGCTCCCACGCCCGATCAAGAGACTGCAAGCCTGCTTCACCCTGCTCTTCACGCTGGGCCGCCAGCCCGAGGTTTTCACCCCAGGCGCGACGCTCCAGCTCGGCCAGCTCGCTGGCGGGAAGGACTTTGTCTTTTCGCAGTTCCGGCAACAAGCGAATCACTGATGACCAATCGCCCCGCTGCTGATGCAGACGCTGCAACTGTCGCAACACCTGCGGATTGTGCGGATGACGCTCGTGCATTGCCTGCAAGGTCACCAAGGCGCCTTCTGTATCGCCACGGTCCATCTGCAATTGCGCATGGCTCAAGGCAACGGCCAGCTCAGCCTGGGGCTGGCGCTCCAGCGCGCGCTCCAGCAAACCGTCGGATTCTTCATAACGGCCCTGCTCGTTGGCCGCGCGTGCCGCGCCAAGGTAGTACAGCAGTGGCTGGCGCTCCGCTTCGGCGGCGCGGTGCAGGTGGCGTTCGGCACTGGCCCAGCGACCTTCGGCGAGGTCCAGCTGGCCCTGCTCAATCGCAATTTGTACCCGGCGACTGCGGTTACGTCGCGACCATGGGTTGACCACACCACCGGAGGTGCTGAGCAGGCTCAGCAACACACGGATCAGATAGATCGCCAGGCCGACGGCAAACACGGCCACCAGCGTCGCCCACAGGCTCGACTCGTAATGCAGCAGATGGGGATAGGTAATCAGCACGTAGCCGGTGTGCTTGGAAATGCCCACGCCCAGCGCCAGGGCGATTGCAATCGCCAGGACCAGGATCACATAGAAACGCTTCATCGGCTCTACTCCTGGGTCGCTGGCGTGCCCGCCGACGCCTTGGCTTCATCGGCAGACAGATGACGACGTTCGAGGTAGGCCTGCACGGCGGCCAGGCTGGCCGCCAGGTCAGGCGTGACCACGGAAACGGCCTTGGGCTCAAGCTCGGCGATACGCGCCAGCATCGCTTTGCTCTGCGGGTTGTCCTGGTTGAAGTTATCTTGCAGGACACTGCGCGCCTCGCCCAGGGAACGGCTGTACACCGCCGTTTCACCATTGAGCGCAGCCCATTGCGCCTGCTCAAGAGCCAGGCTCAACGCCAGGCGTACCTGATTCAGGCCTTGACCGGCGAGCAACGGTCGAATGTTGTCGTCCGGGTTGAAGTCGATGCGGAAGTAGCGGGAAATCTCCTCCCACCATTGGCTCAAGCGACCTTGCGTATCGCTGGTCGGACGACCTTGAGAGCCCGGCTCGCTGAGCTGATATTCCGGGGCAATAGCCGCCAGTTGTACAACCTGATCGCGCAGCGCGGCGAGTTGCAGATAAAGCCCGGTGCGGTCCGGCTGCTCGGTACTGCGCAACGCGGCAAGGCTCTTGGCCAGTTGCTCGCGTGCGGCGTAGGAGCCCGGATCACTTTGCTCACGCAGAATTTCGTCAGCCCCCTGGACCAGTGACTGCGCGCTGTTGATGTCCTGCAGGGCAGACAAACGCAAGCTGGCCAGACGGATCAAATGCTCGGCTTCAGCCAGGCGCCAGTCCTGGCGACTGGCACCCAGCACGGTTTCCAGGCGCTGGCTCAAACGCTGCTGATCGCCCTGCAACTGGGCTACCAGACGGCGGCGCTCTTCCAGTTCATCTGCACCGGGCAATTGCGCCAGTCGGGTAGTCAGCTGTTGCTGGCTCTGCTTGAGGGATTGGGATTGCTCGTCGAGTGCCTGCACCTGGCTGGACTGTTGTTGACTGCCGGCTTGCAGGGCGCGGACCTGCCAAATGCCCCATCCGCCAGCGGCGACACCTGCGGCGCCGAGCAACAAGGCCACGATTGCCAGGCCATTGCCACGGCGTGGCGCGGCGACCGGTGACTCAACCGGCGCATCGAGTGCGGGCTGGGTTTCATCTTTAGGCAAGGCTGTTTCGCTCACGTATCCGTCCTTTGCGTATCAGAGAGTGGGCGCGGCTTGCCTCACAAGGCAGCGCTGCGCAACGCCACTAACAAAGCCGCGGCACTCGCACCGCGACAATCCACAACTTTTTCTGCGCCAGCGGCCCGCGCCATTTCATAGACGCGAGGGCTGGGCACGAACAATGGCAGCCGTGCCACCTGCGGCCAATCGGGGCCAGCCAACGCTTGCAGGTGCAAAAAACCCTGCCCACTGCTGACCACCACGCCGTTCAAGCGTTCCAACTGTATGCGTTGCATCAGCTCCCCGGCGTCGTACGCCGGAAGGGAACGACGATACAACTCCAGATAATCGACACTAGCACCTTGCTCGCGTAAACGCTCAGCCAGCAGCTCTCGCCCGCCTTCGCCACGCAGGATCAACACCTGCGCATCGGGGTGTGCGATAGCCTCGCGCAAGGCGGGCAGTGCAAGCAAGGCCTCGCTGTCGTCGCCGGTTTGCGGGTAATGAACAGTGAGGTCGTGATCGGCCAGTACTTGCGCGGTGGCCGCACCGACGCTGAACCAGGGCAGTTGCGGCCAATGCCGATCCAGCTGTTGCAAGGCCAGGCGCGCGGCAGGCTTGCTGACCACGATGACCGCGCTATAACGGCCCAGATCACAAAAGACCGCTTGTTGCTCAGCCGTCACCGGCAAGGCCTGGATCGCTAACAATGGCAGGGTGCTGCTGAAAATGCCGGCCTCGGACAACGTCGCGGCCAGGGCCATGGCTTCCTCGGCAGGCCGCGTCAGCAACAGACGCCAGTCGGTCACTGCGGACCAGCCTCGCCATAGATTTTTTGCAGAATGACACCGGCGCCTTTTTCCAGCAGCTCTTCTGCCACCTGAATTCCCAGCGCGGTAGCATCACGCTGCGGCCCGCGAACCTCGGCGGTGAGCAGCGTGCCGCCTGCGGGGTCGCCTACCAGGCCACGCAGCCACAGGTTTTCACCCTCGAGCACGGCGTAACAGGCGATCGGTACCTGGCAGCCGCCGTTGAGGCGTTTGTTCAGCGCGCGCTCGGCCGTGACACGCACTTCGGTGTCTTGATGATCAAGGGGTTTGAGCAGGGCGTGAATTTCACTGTCCGCGGTGCGGCATTCGATACCCACAGCGCCTTGTCCGCCCGCGGGCAAGCTGTCTTCTACGCTGATGGCCGAGGTGATGCGGTCTTCGAAGCCCAGGCGAATCAGGCCAGCCGCTGCAAGAATAATCGCGTCATATTCGCCCGCATCCAACTTGGCCAGACGGGTGTTGACGTTGCCGCGCAGAAAACGGATATGCAGGTCCGGCCGGCGAGTCAGCAACTGCGCCTGGCGACGCAGGCTTGAGGTGCCGACGACACTGCCCAAGGGCAGCTCATCCAGCGACGCGTAAGTGTTGGATACAAACGCGTCACGCGGGTCTTCGCGCTCGCAGATGCAATACAGGCCAAGACCTTCAGGGAAGTCCATCGGCACGTCTTTCATCGAATGCACGGCGATGTCGGCTTCGTTTTCCAGCAGTGCGGTTTCCAGTTCCTTGACGAACAAGCCCTTGCCGCCAATCTTCGACAATGGCGAGTCGAGCAGCTTATCGCCGCGACTGACCATGGGCACCAGAGACACTTTCAGCCCTGGATGGGCTTGCTCAAGGCGTGCTTTGACGTATTCGGCCTGCCACAAGGCCAGGGCACTTTTACGGGTGGCGATGCGGATTTCGCGAGAGGACATGGATCAATCCGTACTGAATAGATACGGCAGATAATAACAGCTCAGGCAAACACGCTTTGATTTGAATCAGCAAGTGCGGGGCCTCCCTGGCCGCGTCGCACCGGGATACAGAATGCAGACCTCGCCAAAGCCCCTGGCTAAAGCTGCTGCATCATCTTGCGCACACCGGCGACGTGGCGTCGGCTGACGATCAGGGCATCGCCGTTAAGCCCTTTGAGGAACAACTGAAAGTGCCCCAGAGGCGTGCGCTGCAAGCGTTCTATTCGCTCACGGGCCACCAGCGCGTTGCGGTGGATGCGCACAAAGCGGTCGCCGAATTCGTCCTCAAGGGCCTTGAGTGGCTCATCGAGCAACACTTCACCCGTCTCGTGACGCAAGGTCACGTACTTGTGGTCGGCGATAAAGTAGACCACCTGGTTCAGCGGAATCAGCTCGATACCTTTACGGGTACGTGCACTGATATGGCTGCGTGGCCCGTTACCACTCTGAGCTGCTGGCTGGGTCAAAGCGGCGAGCTGGACGCGATTGGGACGCTCGGCCTTTTTCAGGGCCTTGAGCAGCGCCTCAGCGGTCACCGGCTTGGCAAGAAAGCTGACACCGCTGTCTTCCAGGGTTTGCGCAGAAAACTCTTCGTGAGCTGCACACAACACCACGGCAGGCGGCGATTCTCGCTCGCTCAAGCGGGCGGCCACTTGCAAGCCATCAAGGCCCGGCAGGCGAATATCGAGCAACACCACATCCGGCTTGAGACTGTCGATCAGCGTCAACGCCTCTTCGCCGTTGGTGGCGCTCGGTTCAAGGACTGTATAACCCTCGAGTTCACTGACCAAACGGCTCAGTCGCTCGCGGGCTTGGGGTTCGTCATCAACGATCAGGACATTCATATTGCGCTGGATTCCTGCGTGAGTCTCGCACAAGGATAGCGTAGACAGGTGCGGTGACTTGCGTCACAGCGATCCACGCTAAGACTAGCGCGAGCGGCAAAAAGTGCCCCGGCAGCGGCACCCATATTTACCCGGACCTGTTCAATTGCGCCCAAGACCTGCTGCCTTCGGGCATCGTCGTAGGGTTTGCTGATACACAATCCGAATACCCCCCTTTTTTAACGGATAGTCAGGCTATGACCGCATCACCCGACTTTGGTGCATTCACGCTCTATCAGTGCAACTGTAGACGCTCGCTGAGACGATATTGCTCAATCGTCAAATATCGTTTCAATAAAGGCCTGCTCCAGTCTCTTCCCGGAAGCGTTCGGCGGCAAGGCACTTAGCCATCCTTGGCACAAATAAAAATGCCGACCACCCGCAGCACCGCCTCCAAGTGCAACCCTGTTATTATCGGCGGCACACCTCCACGCCTCTTTTAAGCAGATCACGAGCGAATCCATGAGCACCGACAAGACCAACCAGTCCTGGGGCGGCCGCTTCAGTGAACCCGTCGACGCCTTCGTCGCGCGCTTCACCGCCTCCGTCACTTTCGACCAGCGCCTGTACCGCCACGACATCATGGGCTCGATCGCCCACGCCACGATGCTGGCCAAGGTCGGCGTGCTGACCGACGCCGAGCGCGACAGCATCATCGATGGCCTGACCACCATTCGCGGTGAAATCGAGGCCGGCACGTTCGACTGGCGCGTCGACCTGGAAGACGTGCACATGAATATCGAAGCCCGTCTCACCGATCGCATCGGTGTGACCGGCAAGAAACTGCACACCGGTCGCAGCCGTAACGACCAGGTGGCTACCGATATTCGCCTGTGGCTGCGTGACGAAATCGACCTGATCCTGGGCGAAATCACCCGCCTGCAAAAAGGTTTGCTCGAGCAGGCCGAGCGTGAGTCCGGCACTATCATGCCCGGCTTCACCCATCTGCAAACTGCGCAACCGGTGACCTTCGGCCACCACTTGCTGGCCTGGTTCGAAATGCTCAGCCGCGACTACGAGCGCCTGGTGGATTGCCGCAAGCGCGCCAACCGCATGCCGTTGGGCAGCGCCGCACTGGCCGGCACTACTTACCCGATCGACCGCGAATACACCGCACAACTGCTGGGTTTTGACGCGGTTGGCGGCAACTCCCTGGACGGCGTGTCGGACCGTGACTTCGCCATCGAATTCTGCGCTGCCGCCAGCATCGCGATGATGCACTTGTCGCGCTTCTCCGAAGAACTGGTGCTGTGGACCAGTGCGCAATTCCAGTTCATCGACCTGCCGGACCGCTTCTGCACCGGCAGCTCGATCATGCCGCAAAAGAAAAACCCCGACGTGCCCGAGCTGGTGCGTGGCAAAAGCGGCCGTGTATTCGGCGCGCTGATGGGCTTGCTGACCTTGATGAAGGGCCAGCCACTGGCCTACAACAAAGACAACCAGGAAGACAAAGAGCCGCTGTTCGACGCCGCCGACACGCTGCGCGATTCGCTGCGTGCATTTGCCGACATGATCCCGGCGATCAAGCCCAAGCACGCGATCATGCGTGAAGCGGCCTTGCGCGGGTTCTCCACGGCAACCGACCTGGCGGACTATCTGGTGCGCCGTGGCCTGCCATTCCGCGACTGCCACGAAATCGTCGGCCATGCCGTGAAATACGGCGTGGACACCGGCAAGGACCTGGCGGAAATGAGCCTGGAAGAGTTGCGCCAATTCAGCGACCAGATCGAACAGGACGTGTTTGCCGTGCTGACCCTGGAAGGCTCGGTGAATGCGCGTGACCATGTGGGCGGCACTGCGCCGGCGCAGGTCAAGGCCACGGTCGTGCGTGGCAAGGAATTGCTCGCCAGCCGCTAAAAGCATCGCAGGCAAGCCAGCTCCCACCTTTGAATGGTTCACCACTCAAAGTGTGGGAGCGGGCTTGCTCGCGAATACGGTAGACCAGTCTCTATATGTATTGACTGACACACCGCTTTCGCGAGCAAGCCCGCTCCCACATTTGATGTGTGCACGGCTGATCACTTCTTGGCCGCAACCATCGCCATAAACGCCGGCATCGCCGCTTCCCTGTCCGCCGCCACGTTCTGCGCATTGGGCATCGCGTGCAGTCGCTCCAGCAGCGCTTTCGCCTTCGGCAACTCAGCCAGCAAATCCAGGCCAAACAGCTTATCGCCCACGGCACAGGCGAGGTTCACGCTGTACATGAAATACAGATCGGCAAGCGTGAAGCTCTCCCCCGCCACGTACGGCGCAAACTTGCCGTGTCGACCTAAAGCACTGATCCCCAACAGCAACTCAGCCCTGGATTTTTCCTTGATCGCCTCCGGCACCGGCATACCGAAGAACGCCTCGGCGAAACACGCGCGGGCGGGCAACTCGATGTACAGCTCGATTTCCCTGCACAGCGCCAGCACCTGAGCCCGCTGAAAAGGCTCGGCCGGCAGCAACGAAGGGCCTTCCTGAGTGTGTTCGATGTACTCCAGAATCACGCTGGTTTCATTGATAAAGCCTTGCTTGACGCCCAGCACCGGCACTTTGCCTCGCGGGCTTACCGCAAGCGCTTCAGACGTCTGGCCTGCATAAAATGGCACTTCTTCAAACGGCAGGCCTTTCTCCAGCAGCGCCAGTTTGACCATGTTGTAGTAGTTGCTGACCGAAAATCCGTAAAGCTTGAGCATCGCGAATGCCTCCAGGCCGGGTGTGGGGTTGGCTGCAGAAGTTATAGAGCGTGCGGCCCGACCTGACCAGCAGCATCACCTGCCTGAATGGGGGTAGACTGGCGCCCTTTCCTTGAGGAGCCCCGCCATGAGCGAGCCGACCGATATCGACAACGACGAAGAAGAATTCACCGAAAGCACGCTGACCCAGGCCATCGAAAACCAGATCGAAAGCGACAACCCGCCTGCCGCCAAAGCCACCTTCAACAAACTGACCCTGGTGGGCTACGAGCGCGAAGACATTCTGAATCTCATGGCCCACGTGCTGGCTGTGGAAATCGACAAGATGCTTGAAGAAGACCGCGCCTTCGATACCCAATGGTATGAAACCGCGCTGCGCGCATTGCCGGAATTACCCCCGGAAAACGACTGAATCGAGCACTTTCGTGGCCGGGAAGCCTGCTTCCTCGCCACAAACCTGCGCCATATCAAGACCCATGACTTTCACACTGGACAGCCCGGCAAAGTGCGTTCACCTTATGCCCTGCTAGCCTCTAATAAATTTTAGAAAGTCTGGAGTCCTTATGTCGTATACCCCTGAGTTGGTTGCCGAACTGGAAATCCTTGTACTCTTCCCCTTGGACAGCACCAAGGAAGGTCTGAAAGTCCACCAGACCGCTGCTCCCGCTGCCATTGCCGCGGCCAAGCGCCTCCACGCGAAAGGCCTTATTGACCAGCCAGACGGGGGCTACCTGACCAGCCTTGGCCGGGACGCTGCAGAGCAGGCCCAAACCCTGCTGACCATTCTGACGACCGCTACCACCAAAGAAGCTGCCTGATCCCTGATACCGCCCATGGAGTCCGCTTTCTGCGGATTCCGAGGGCACTGCTGTGGACGGCACAAAATTCTGACGCCAGAAACCATTTCCCTCTAAACCTCCTACGCTTCTGTCTGTAAACTCCTACACGGCCGCCCACGTCGGGCCCTGCGAGCCAACGAGTTCGACATGACCCGCACCCATGAAATCCGCCCCGACCTGGACGAAGGCATCGACCGCAAGGTGCTGGCCCAATTGCGCGCGCGTTTCATGGCCCTCAATGAAGGGCGCATGGCCCGGGCCGTCGAAGGTCTGACCCCGCGCCAGCAAAGCGTGTTAACGCTGTTGCCGCTGTTTTTCCACGTCAACCACCCCCTGCTGCCCGGTTATGTCTCGGGCAGCACGCCGGCCGGGCTGTCCAATTTCGAACCGGACGCCCAGGCGCTTACTGAAGCTCAGCGCCTGACCCGATCGTTCTCCTACAAGCCACGCCATGGCAATCCGCCACGGCCTATCCTTGGCCTGTACCTGATGGGCAGCCTTGGCACCCTGGCTCAAGCGGACCAGAGCGATATGGACGTGTGGGTCTGCCACTCGCCCGAACTTGGCGAAGCCGAACTGGCCGAGCTGCGCAAAAAGTGCCAGTTGCTGGAAGCCTGGGCCCTGACCATGGGCGCCGAGGCGCATTTTTTTCTGATCGAACCGACGCGCTTTGTATTGGGTGAGCGCGACACGCAACTGAGCTCCGACGACTGCGGCACCACCCAGCATTACCTGCTGCTGGATGAGTTCTACCGCACCGCCATCTGGCTGGCCGGGCGTACGCCGATCTGGTGGCTGGTGCCGGTGTACGAGGAAAGCCGCTACGCCGAGTTCACCCATGCGCTGATCTCCAAGCGCTTCATCCGCGCCGACGAAACCCTGGACCTTGGGCACCTGGCCCACATCCCTCCGGGCGAATTCATCGGCGCCGGGCTGTGGCAGTTGTTCAAGGGCATCGAGTCGCCCTACAAATCAGTGCTCAAGCTGCTGCTGACCGAGGTCTACGCCAGCGAGCACCCGAACGTGCACTGCCTGAGCCTGCGCTTCAAGCGCGCCGTGTTCGCCAATCAGATGGACCTGGACGAGCTAGACCCGTACATCGTGGTTTACCGCCGCATCGAGGAATACCTCAAGGCGCGCAATGAGCCGGAGCGCCTTGAACTGGTGCGGCGCGCGCTCTACCTGAAGGTCAATCGCAAGCTCAGCGTCGGCCAACGCAGCACTGGCTGGCAACGACGCCTGCTGGAGCGCCTGGCCAATGAGTGGGGTTGGGACCCGCGCCAACTGGCGCTGCTGGACAGCCGCAGCCAGTGGAAAGTGCGCCAGGTCGCCTCCGAGCGCCGCGCGCTGGTCAACGAACTGAATTACAGCTACCGCTTCCTCACCCAGTTCGCCCGCACCGAGCAAACCGCCAGCCTGATCAACAAGCGTGATTTGAACGTGCTGGGCCGGCGCTTGTATGCAGCGTTCGAACGCAAGGCCGGCAAGGTCGAGTTCATCAACCCCGGCATCGCGCCTGACTTGGCCGAAGACACGCTCACGCTGGTGCAGTCCCCCAATCGCAAGGAGCCGGGCCAGCATCACTGGGGCCTGTACAACGGTAACCTCACGGCGCTGGAATGGGAGCACTTCGCGCCGATCAAGCGCAGCCGCGACCTCTTGGAAATGCTCACCTGGTGCCATCGCAACGGCGTGATCGACAGCAGCACCCGTCTGGCGCTGCACCCGGGCGTCAGTGACATGACCGAATTCGAGCTGTTCAACCTGCTGGGCAGCCTGCAACACACCATCGCCCTGCCCCTGGCCAGCGTCGATGAGGATCGCCTGTTGCGCTCGGCGGTACCGGAAGAAGTGCTGTTGTTGATCAACGTCGGTGTCGACCCGCTCAAACATCATCGCGACTTGAACATCCTGATGACCACCGAACGCACCGACTCCCTGAGCTATGCCGGCGTACGCGACAACCTGGTGCTGACCCTGGATCAGGTCACGCTCAATAGCTGGAACGAGGTCATGGTCAGCCGCTACGACGGCCCCCACGCACTGCTCGACTGCCTGCGTGACTACCTCAATCAACTGCCGTCGGATCACCTGCCACGCCTGCGAGTGCGCTGCTTCTGTCACAACCGTGCGCAGTTCATTGCCCAGCGTGTAGAAGAAATTTTCGACACCGCGCAAAACCTGCAGCTTAGCCAGTCCAATCACCGCTACCTGTTGCAGGTGCAGCAGCACTACCACGTGATGGAGCTGATGCCGGGCCAGGCCACCCATGTGTCGCTGCCGACCCAAGACGCGCTGATTGCCTACCTCAGCGAAGAACTGGCCAGCTACAGCCCGTTGCACCTGGACGCCATGGCCCTGGAAGACCACGACCTGGCGCTGCTGTTGCCGATGGGCTTGGCCGATTGCGTGCAGGTGTTCTACCGGGTCAATGAAGGCGTTGCCGAGTTGTATGTGCTGGATGAGTTCAACGCGCTCTGGCAGCAACGCCTGCCGTTTCATGATGAGCAGAGCCTGCTGGCGCCGTTGCAGCGTTTTCTGCAATCGATCATCTATCGCCGCGAAGCGCTGGCGCCGCTGGATACGCAGCAGCCGTTGGGCGAAGTGCAAATCTTGTATTACCAACTGTTGCCATCAGGCAGCAATCGCGCACGCGGCATCGAGCCGCGCCCCGCGCCGCAGAACCCGGCCAATAAGCCGTTTTATGACGTGCAGGCAATTATCGGCAAGGCGGCGCCCGGCCAAGTGGGCATCACCCTGTACTGCAACCAGCGGGAGTTTTGCGAACTGGAGTTTGGCGACCAGCTGTTTGCCGTGGTCGCCCAGGAAATCGTCGGGCAACGTCGAGAAACCGAACGTTACCGCTGCTACATCACCGACCTGGACCTGTCCGGCCTGCTCGGTGATGTGCCAAGCCCGAGCAACCTGTACCTGCGTTACAAGGCCGAGCTGGAGCTGTCGCTCAACAACGCACTGAAGCAGGTTTAAAGCGGCTCTTGTTACAGAGAGAACGCGCCACCGTCTTTGGGCTGGCCGTCAACGCTGAGCAGCTCAAGCTTGAGGGTTTTGCCGCCGGGTGCCGGCCAGTCGATATGCTGGCCCACCTTCAGGCCGAGTAATGCACTGCCTACCGGCGCGAGGATCGAGATCTTGCCCTCGTCTGCGTTGGCATCCTTGGGGTAAACCAGGGTCAGGTGATAGTCCTTGCCGCTGCCTTGCTCACGGCAATGCACGCTGGAGTTCATCGTCACGACACTTGCAGGCACTTCCTCGTGGCCAACCACTTCTTCAGCGCGGTCGAGTTCGTGTTGCAGGGCTTCGACGCCCGGCGAGTCCTCGCCTACACGGTCGATCAATTGCTCAAGACGCTGCACGTCGAGACGGGTAAGTATGATGGAAGGTGCGGTCATGATTCAGGCAGACTCCTTTTTTCTGCACAAAAAAGCAAAACCCCGCCAGAAAAAGGCGGGGTTCTCACGGACCTCGATGAGTTGAGGTGTACCCGGACACTACCACAGCGACACAAATAAACAAGACGACCTCAGGCACGCTCCCTGCGTTGCTCGGCCTCGGCGCAGATCACCCGGCGCCGGTTATCGTCAGCGGAGCGCCATTCACGAATGTCTTCCACATGGCGGAAGCAGCCGAGGCAGACTTTCTGCTCGTCCAGGCGACACAAACTGATACAAGGTGACGGCACCGCCGGGCTGACATTGCTGAACAGCGGCTTGGGCGGGCGTACGGGTGCAGGCTGGGTCACGATCAGATCTCGTCGAAGTCCAGGTCGGCGCCGGACTGTTCCTTCGTGAGGCGCGCAAGCATTTCGCTCAGCAGCTCCTCGGTGGTGTCGTGCGCCCAACGGTTTTCTTCCTCGTCATAGTCGAAGTGAAAACCACCGGTACGGGCCGCCAGCCATAGCTGACGCAACGGCTCCTGGCGACTGAAGATCAGTTGGGTGCCGTTTTCAAACTTGACGGTCAGCACGCCGGCCGAGTTTTCCAGGTCCACGTCCAGGCCGCTGTCGTCGAAAATATCTTCCAGCGCCTGCTGGGTCGCATCCACCAGGTCGTGAAAACGGGCTTCGGTCAAACTCATTGTGGCAACCTCAAAAGTGTCTGGTTCTGCTCAAGCGCCGCACGATACGGGCGAGCCCCGCTGATTGCAAAGGATACCGAGTTCATTGCCGATGGAGGTATGAAATATCCCCGGCCAGCGTAGCCTGCTTCGTGCTCAAGTCGGCAAACCCCCGCCGGACGGGTATTTCGGCGCATAGGCAAGCTGGCGGGTGGTCGGTATACTCGGGCGCAATTAATGCATATTCAAGGATTTCGCCATGAAGCGCCTGATCTCTTCCCTTGCTGCGCTCGTCGCGGTCGCTTGCCTCGTTAGTGCCTGTGGTCAAAAAGGCCCGCTCTACCTGCCCGATGACAGCAAAGACCCAAATGACCAGGCGCAGTCGTCACAAAAGCCGTCAAAAGCGCACAAGCACGACACCTATCAATAAGGGAAACCCATGGACGCTTTTAACTACCGGGACGGCGAGCTGTTCGCGGAAGGCGTGGCGTTGTCCGCGATTGCCGAGCGCTTTGGCACCCCGACCTATGTGTACTCGCGTGCGCACATCGAAGCCCAATACCGCTCCTTTACCAACCCACTGAACGGCGTTCCACACTTGGTGTGCTACGCGGTCAAGGCCAACTCCAACCTGGGTGTACTCAATGTCCTGGCGCGTCTGGGCGCCGGTTTCGACATCGTCTCCCGTGGCGAGCTGGAACGTGTGCTGGCGGCGGGCGGCAAGGCTGACAAAATCGTCTTCTCCGGCGTCGGCAAGAGCCGCGAAGACATGCGCCGCGCTCTGGAAGTCGGCGTGCATTGCTTCAACGTCGAGTCCACCGACGAGCTGGAGCGCCTGCAAGTCGTCGCCGCCGAGATGGGTGTTCGTGCGCCGATCTCGCTGCGCGTCAACCCGGACGTCGACGCCGGCACTCACCCCTACATTTCCACCGGTCTCAAAGAGAACAAGTTCGGCATCGCCATTGCCGACGCCGAGGACGTGTACATCCGCGCCGCGCAGTTGCCGAACCTGGAAGTGCTGGGTGTCGACTGCCATATCGGCTCGCAATTGACCAGCCTGCCTCCGTTTCTGGATGCGCTCGACCGCCTGCTGGCGTTGATCGATCGCCTGGGCGAGTGCGGCATCTACCTGCAACACATCGATCTGGGTGGTGGCGTGGGTGTGCGTTATCGCGATGAAGAGCCGCCGCAGATCGCCGACTACATCCAGGCTGTGCGCGAGCGCACTGAAGGCCGCGGCCTGACCCTGATGTTCGAGCCGGGCCGCTACATCGTCGCCAACGCCGGCCTGCTGCTGACGCAAGTCGAGTACCTCAAGCACACCGAGCACAAGGATTTCGCCATCGTCGACGCGGCGATGAACGACCTGATCCGCCCGGCGCTGTACCAGGCCTGGATGAATGTTACAGCCGTCAAGCCACGTGCTGGCGAAGGCCGTAATTACGACATCGTCGGCCCGATCTGTGAGACCGGTGACTTCCTGGCCAAGGAGCGTCAGCTGGCCCTGGAAGAAGGCGATCTGCTGGCCGTGCATTCGGCCGGTGCCTATGGGTTTGTCATGAGTTCCAACTACAACACGCGCGGCCGTGCCGCCGAGGTGCTGGTGGACGGTGATCAAGCGTTTGAAGTGCGTCGCCGCGAGACGGTAGCCGAGTTGTATGCTGGCGAAAGCCTGCTGCCGGAGTAAGCCATGCTGCTGCGTTTTACCAAGATGCACGGGCTGGGCAACGACTTCATGGTCCTCGACCTGGTCAGCCAGCACGCGCACATCCTGCCCAAGCACGCCAAACAATGGGGCGACCGTCACACCGGCATTGGCTTTGATCAATTGCTGATCGTCGAGGCGCCGAGCAACCCGGAAGTGGATTTCCGTTACCGGATCTTCAACTCCGACGGTTCCGAAGTGGAACAGTGCGGCAACGGTGCGCGTTGCTTTGCGCGTTTTGTTCTGGACAAGCGCTTGACCGCCAAACGCCAGATTCGCGTCGAAACCAAAAGCGGCGTGATCGAACTGGATGTTCGCAGCGACGGCCAGATCAGCGTCAACATGGGCGCGCCACGCCTGGTGCCGGCGGATATTCCGTTTCAGGCCGCCGAGCAGGCGACCAGCTATGCGCTCGACGTCGATGGCAAGCACGTCGATATCGCCGCATTGTCGATGGGCAACCCGCACGCCGTGCTGCGGGTCAACGACATCAATAACGCCCCGGTGCATGAATTGGGGCCGAAAATCGAACATCACCCGCGCTTTCCGGCACGGGTCAATGTGGGCTTCCTGCAGGTGATCGACCGTTCCCGCGCACAACTGCGTGTGTGGGAACGCGGCGCCGGCGAAACCCAGGCCTGCGGCACCGGCGCTTGCGCTGCGGCCGTGGCCGCGATCAGCCAGGGGTGGATGGATTCGCCGCTGTTGATCGACCTGCCCGGCGGACGCTTGTCCATCGAATGGGCAGGCCCTGGCCACCCGGTGATGATGACCGGGCCGGCCTCGCGCGTATACGAAGGACAGGTCCGCCTATGAGTGAGCAAAGCTAATGACCGACACGCCTCAAGTACCCGCCCAAGCATCCCCGAGCGAAAGTCTGGAGGCCGCTGCTGTCGCGGCGTACCTTGAGGCTAATCCGGACTTCTTCGTCGAACACGAAGAGCTGTTGCCCGCCCTGCGCATCCCCCACCAGCGCGGCGATACCGTGTCGCTGGTAGAGCGGCAGATGAAGATCCTGCGCGAGCGCAATATCGAAATGCGCCATCGGCTCTCGCAGTTGATGGACGTGGCCCGCGACAACGACCGCCTTTTCGACAAGACCCGTCGCCTGATTCTCACCCTGATGGACGCCACCAGCCTGGAAGAAACGGTGATTGCCGTGGAAGACAGCCTGCGCCAGGACTTCCAGGTGCCGTTTGTGAGCCTGATCCTGTTCAGCGACAACCCGATGCCGGTGGGTCGCTGGGTCAGCGGTGGTGAAGCGCAAACCGCGATTGGCGGCTTGCTCTCTGAAGGCAAGACCATCAGCGGCACCTTGCGTGAGCATGAGCTGGATTTTCTGTTTGGCGCCGAACAGCGCAAACAGATCGGCTCCACCGCCGTGGTCGCCCTCAGCCATCAAGGCCTGCACGGCGTACTGGCGATCGCCAGCCGTGACCCGCAGCATTACAAAAGCTCTGTAGGCACGCTGTTTTTGACCTACATCGCTGAAGTGCTGGGCCGGGTACTGCCGCGCTTCACCACCGCCCTGCGCGCGGTGCGCTAGTCATGGAACGGCAACTGGACGCTTATTGCGCTCACCTGCGCAACGAGCGCCAGGTGTCGCCCCATACCCTGGAAGCCTATCGACGGGACTTGAACAAGGTTCTGGCGTACTGCAAAAAACAACAGATCGCCAGCTGGAAAGCCCTGGATATCCAGAGCCTGCGCAGCCTCATCGCGCGTCTGCACCAGCAAGGCCAGTCTTCACGCAGCCTGTCGCGCCTGCTTTCGGCAGTGCGCGGCCTGTATCACTACCTCAACCGTGAAGGCCTGTGCGATCACGACCCGGCCAATGGCCTGGCCCCGCCCAAGGGCGAACGGCGCCTGCCCAAGACCCTCGACACTGATCGTGCCCTGCAATTGCTGGACGGTGCCGTCGAAGACGACTTCCTCGCCCACCGCGACCAGGCCATCCTTGAGCTGTTCTATTCCTCGGGCCTGCGTTTGTCAGAGCTGACCGGCCTGAACCTCGATCAACTGGACCTGGCGGACGGCCTGGTGCAAGTGCTCGGCAAAGGCAGCAAGACCCGCGTGCTGCCGGTCGGCCGCAAGGCTCGGGAAGCCTTGCAGCTATGGTTGCCGCTGCGTCTGTTGACCAACCCCGCGGACGACGCGGTGTTTGTCAGCCAGCAAGGTCGACGCCTGGGGCCACGGGCGATCCAGGTGCGGGTCAAGCTCGCCGGTGAACGCGAGCTGGGGCAGAACCTGCACCCGCACATGCTGCGACATTCTTTTGCCAGCCATCTGCTGGAATCGTCCCAGGACCTGCGCGCGGTGCAGGAGCTGCTCGGCCACGCCGACATCAAGACCACGCAGATCTACACCCACCTCGACTTCCAGCACCTGGCTACGGTGTACGACAGCGCCCATCCACGGGCCAAACGCATCAAGGGCGGCGACTCATGAGTATCAAGCTGATCACCTTCGACCTGGACGACACACTCTGGGACAACGTACCCGTCATCATCGGCGCCGAAGCGTCGATGCGCGAATGGCTGGCGACCCATGCCTCCAAGGTCGGCGATTTGCCTCTTGAGCATTTCGCCGGCCTTCGCCAGCAGGTGCTGGAGCGCCATCCCGAACTCAAGTACCGCATCAGCCTCCTGCGCCACCGCGTGCTGATGCACGCGTTTGAAGAGGCGGGTTATCCACAGCCCGAGGCCACGCAAATGGCAGACGTGTGCTATGAGGCGTTCATTCATGCCCGGCACCAGCTCACGCCATTTCCCGAAGCCGAGCCGATGCTTCAAGCATTGCGCCAGCATTTCCTCCTGGGCGTGATCACCAACGGCAACGCCGACGTGCAGCGCGTGGGCCTGGCAGATTATTTCCACTTTGCGCTGCGCGCCGAAGATATCGGCATCGCCAAGCCGGATGCGCGACTGTTTCAGGAAGCGCTGCAACGCGCCGGCGTGGACGCCAGTCAGGCCGTGCATATTGGCGATCACCCCGGCGATGACATCGCCGGGGCGCAGCAGGCGGGGCTGCGGGCGGTGTGGTTCAACCCGGCGGGCAAAGCATGGGAAGCGGATAAACGCCCGGATGCGGAAATTCGCAGCTTGAAAGAACTGCCGCCGTTGCTTCGCAGTTGGCAGTAACGCTATCGCGGTAACACTAAAAACCAAAATGTGGGAGCGGGCTTGCTCGCGAAGGCGGTGTATCAGTCAGCACATCAGTAACTGACAGAGCGCTTTCGCGAGCACGCCCGCTCCCACATTTGATGGGTGGCGACCCGTAGGATTTATTACATCCATGAAAAAGCCCGCAGCGACGGCGGGCTTTTTCATGCAAGCGAGCGGCTGACCTCAGATAGGACGGCTACCGTACTTGTTATCCGGCTTCTTCGGAGGATCTGCTACCACGTTGGCCTCGACTTCCTGCACTTTGCCGCCTTTGGCGAGGAATTCTTCCATCGCACGGGCCAGCGCATCGCGCTCTTTGTTCTTGGCTTCAACGCTTGGCAGTTCATCTACCGAAACAGCGGCCTTGGCTTTGCCTTTGGCTGCCGGGACAGGTGCATCGTCGCCACCGTCGTCGTCAGCAACGTCCTCAGCTGCCGCCTCAAGACCTTCTTCGGCCTCGTCGTCGTCACCGACTTCGAGTTCGTCGTTTTCCAGATCATCGTCGCTCATGTTCTACCTCATGACTTGCGAAAAGCAGATTAGTTATAGCCCAGCTTCACCCTCTGTCGAGGTCGCCGGAAAAAAATCAACATCCACCGGATTACCAGTGGCTTATGCCCCATCACCGTGCAAGGTGGCGAGGACTTTACGAGCACCGCCATGATCACGGTGCTCGCCCAGATAAACACCTTGCCAGGTCCCCATCGCCAAGCGGCCGGCCTTGACCGGCAAACTCAGCTGGCAGCCCAGGAGACTGGCCTTGAAGTGCGCCGGCAGATCATCCGGACCTTCGTCGTTGTGTTCGAACCCTGCACGCCCTTGCGGCACCAGCGAGTTGAAAAAACGCTCGAAGTCACGGCGAACCGCCGGGTCGGCATTTTCGTTGACCGTCAACGAAGCCGAGGTGTGCTGCAACCACAAATGCAACAGGCCCACACGGCACGCCTTCAATTCAGGCAGGCCGGCGAGCAACTCATCCGTCACCAAGTGAAAGCCCCGGGGCTTGGCCCGCAGGGTTATCAGGGTCTGTTGCCACATACAGTTCTCCGCCTATCGGCGCGCATTCTAGCGCGCTCTGGAAAAAAACAAAGTACCGAATACACCTACATGCCTGTAAGACATTCACACCCTTAAAAGTGCCGTGTGGTTCCCATCACAAAGTCGGCATAAACCCGTACACCTTTAGCCACAGACAAACCCCAGACAAAAAAATGCCCGGCAAGCCGGGCATCTTTTTTTCGCGTACTTACAAGTTGTAGCCGCGCTCGTTGTGTTGTGCCAGATCGAGGCCCACGGCCTCTTCTTCGTCGGTAACCCGCAGGCCCATGACCATGTCCAGCACCTTGAGGATGATGAAGGTCACGATAGCCGTGTAGATCACGGTGAAGCCGACGCCTTTGCACTGGATCCAGACTTGCGCTGCGATGTCAGTGGTCGCCGCGTTGAAGCCGCCCAGAGACGGAGCCGCGAACACGCCGGTGAGGATCGCGCCGAGGATACCGCCGATACCGTGCACGCCGAAGGCGTCCAGGGAGTCGTCGTAGCCCAGTTTGCGTTTCAGGGTAGTGGCGCAGAAGAAGCACACCACGCCCGCCGCCAGACCAATCACCAGGGCGCCCATTGGGCCCACGGTGCCCGCAGCCGGGGTGATTGCAACCAAACCTGCCACCACACCCGAGGCGATGCCCAGTGCGCTTGGCTTACCGTGAGTGACCCACTCGGCAAACATCCAGCCCAGCGCGGCAGCAGCGGTCGCAATCTGAGTGACCAGCATCGCCATACCGGCAGTGCCGTTGGCCGCAGCCGCAGAACCGGCGTTGAAGCCAAACCAACCGACCCACAGCATGGCAGCACCGACCAGGGTGTAACCCAGGTTGTGAGGCGCCATCGGCGTGGTTGGGAAGCCTTTACGCTTGCCGAGTACCAGGCACGCCACCAGGCCAGCCACACCGGCGTTGATGTGCACCACGGTGCCGCCGGCGAAGTCCAGCACGCCCCAATCGCCCAGCAACGAACCCGGACCGCCCCACACCATGTGCGCAATCGGTGCGTAGACCAGGGTGAACCAGACGCCCATGAAGATCAGCATCGCGGAGAACTTCATACGCTCGGCGAAGGCACCGACGATCAGCGCAGGCGTAATGATGGCGAACGTCATCTGGAAAGTGACGAACACCGCCTCAGGGAACAGCGCCGCAGGGCCGGTGATGCTCGCCGGGGTGACACCCGACAGGAACAGTTTGGACAGGCCGCCCACGAACGAGTTGAGGTTGACGACGCCTGCTTCCATACCGGTAGTGTCGAACGCCATGCTGTAGCCGTAAACGAACCACAAAATGGTGATCAAGCCGGTGATGGCGAAGCACTGCATCATCACGGAAAGAATGTTTTTGGAGCGAACCATGCCGCCATAGAACAGCGCCAGGCCTGGAATGGTCATGAACAGCACCAGCGCGGTGGATGTGAGCATCCACGCCGTGTCGCCGGAATTGAGGACTGGAGCGGGGGCTGGGTCCGCCGCCAATGCCAGGGCCGGCATTACGAGGGACAACAGGGCTCCTAGCCCTGCGAATTTACGCAGAGTCATATTGTTTTCTCCTGGGGCGTTGGGGGTTTGGCGGCTTAGATTGCGTCGGTATCGGTTTCGCCGGTACGGATGCGAATAGCCTGTTCCAGATTGACCACGAAGATCTTGCCGTCACCGATCTTGCCGGTGTTGGCCGCCTTGGTTATCGCCTCGATAACCCGGTCAAGATCCTTGTCGTCAATGGCGACATCAATCTTCACCTTTGGCAGAAAATCGACCACGTATTCCGCGCCGCGATACAGCTCGGTGTGACCCTTCTGCCGACCGAAGCCTTTGACCTCAGTAACGGTAATGCCCTGCACGCCGATCTCGGACAGCGACTCGCGTACATCGTCCAACTTGAACGGCTTGATGATGGCAGTGACTAGCTTCATGAAAACTCTCTCCCGAATTGGTGGACTTGCCCCAGGAAAACAAACCCGTCTCAAGTCTAAGCGCAGTGCCTGGCTTTGTAACGCGTCGTCGCCTCGGCATTTACCGTTGCGACGCCAGCGAACCACTGTGACGAAACCTGTACCCCTGATCCGTCGGCGCACTGCATTCGTCACAGCGACTGCGTCAGTGCATGGGTCATGATCGTCTAAGCAGAAAGCTTGCCAGCTCCGTAAAAATCACTGAAATCAGTCCTTTGCCCACTTATGCCCACCTGCGGGGCGTTTTGGCGACGCCAATGCGCACAAAAACAGTGCGCGGCCGCCTGGAGCACTGCGCGAAAAGCGTGCGCTCCAGGCGGTGAAAAAGACTATAGACGCTGCGTGATACACTGCCCGCCAACCGTTTTTCCGGAATGTTTCCCATGCTCGCGCCCAAAGATCTCCTCGACGCCCTGAGCGGCCACGCCTCTCGCCTGTTCAGCGGCGAAACCCCGCTGCCTCGCAACGAAATCGAAAGCCAGTTCAAGGCGCTGCTGCAAAGCGGCTTCAGCAAGCTCGACCTGGTGAGCCGTGAAGAATTTGACAGCCAAATGGTGGTGCTGGCCCGCACGCGTGCACGGCTGGAGAGCCTCGAGGCGAAAGTCGCGGAGTTGGAAGCGCGGCTGACGCCACCTGCTGCTGAATAAACACGCTCAGTGTGGGAGCTGGCTTGCCTGCGATGCGGGCGCCTCGGTGTATCAGTTACACCGAGTCGATGCCATCGCAGGCAAGCCAGCTCCCACATTTGCTCTACGTTGCGCTCTGGATACGTTCTGTAAAACCTTCCCCGCCTCGCTCTTCGCCACCTCGTCTACCCTTGAAAAACCCGCAGGAAGCGGCCCTCCACTCAAGGAACGAGCATGTCCCTCGCCATCGTCCACAGCCGCGCCCAGATTGGCGTCGAAGCCCCTGCCGTCACGGTTGAAGTGCACATGGCCAATGGTCTGCCATCCCTGACACTGGTGGGTCTGCCGGAAACCGCCGTCAAGGAAAGCAAGGACCGCGTGCGCAGCGCCATCCTGAACTGCGCGCTGCAATACCCAGCCCGGCGCATCACCCTCAACCTCGCGCCCGCCGACCTGCCCAAGGACGGCGGGCGTTTTGACTTGGCGATTGCCTTGGGCATCCTGGCTGCAAGCCTGCAGGTGCCGTCGTTGATGCTGGATGACGTGGAATGCCTGGGCGAATTGGCACTGTCCGGCGAAGTACGCGCAGTCAAAGGCGTGTTGCCGGCAGCGCTGGCAGCCCGCAAGGCCGGACGCACCGTGATAGTGCCGCGGGCGAATGCCGAGGAGGCGTGCCTGGCCTCTGGGTTGAAGGTGATTGCGGTGGATCACTTGCTGCAAGTGGTGGCGCACCTGAATGGGCAGGTGCCGATCGAGCCCTATAAGTCCGATGGCTTGCAGTACTTGAACAAGCCCTATCCAGACCTGAGCGAAGTACAAGGCCAACTGGCGGCCAAGCGCGCGCTGCTGATCGCTGCAGCGGGCGCGCATAACCTGCTGTTCAGCGGGCCGCCCGGCACCGGCAAGACCTTGCTGGCCAGCCGGCTGCCGGGGTTGCTGCCACCGTTGAGCGAGCAGGAAGCGCTGGAAGTGGCGGCGATCCAGTCGGTGGTCAGCCTCGCACCACTGAGCCATTGGCCGCACCGGCCGTTCCGTCAGCCACACCACTCGGCCTCGGGGCCGGCGCTGGTGGGCGGCGGGTCAAAACCGCAACCGGGGGAAATCACCCTCGCCCACCACGGCGTATTGTTTCTGGATGAGTTGCCGGAGTTTGATCGCAAGGTCCTGGAGGTGCTGCGCGAACCGCTTGAATCGGGACACATCGTCATTTCCCGTGCGCGCGACCGAGTGAGTTTCCCGGCACGCTTTCAACTGGTGGCGGCCATGAACCCCTGCCCTTGCGGGTATATGGGCGAACCGAGTGGGCGCTGTCGGTGTACGCCGGAGCAGATTCAGCGCTATCGCAACAAACTTTCCGGCCCCCTGCTGGACCGGATCGACTTGCACCTTACCGTCGCCCGGGAAACCACAGCACTAAACCCGACCCAGCCGCCTGGCGATAACACGGCGAAGGCCTCGGCACAGGTGGCCGACGCCCGCGAGCGCCAACTCAAGCGCCAGGGTTGCGCCAATGCCTTTCTGGATTTGCCAGGGTTACGCAAACACTGCCAATTGGCGAAAGCCGATGAAGGCTGGCTGGAAAGCGCCTGCGAGCGGCTGACGCTGTCGCTGCGCGCGGCACATCGCTTGCTCAAGGTGGCGCGCACGCTGGCAGACCTTGAGCGGGTTGAGAATATCGCTCGGCATCACTTGGCCGAGGCATTGCAATATCGGCCTGCGGCGGTCGGTTAACCTGAGGCCAGCATCAGCCCTAGCAGTGAACGGCCTTCTTGTAGCGAGCGGGCTTGCCCCGCGTTGGGCTGCGCAGCAGCCCCAGAAATTGGCGACGCGGTCTAACAGTTGAAACATGGCAGCCGGACTGGGACCGCTTCGCACTCCAACGCGGGACACGCCCGCTCGCCACGCAGGAATGTGGTGGCCGCCAAAAGTGGCGCGGAGGCCTAAGCGGTGAAATCCAGCAACAGTCTCGCCACTTCCATGACTTCATCCAGCACCGCTTCTGCCGACTCGGTGGAAGGATTCAGCATCAGGTCATCGGCGTACCCCATCGCCATGGCGAAGATCTGCCGGGCTGCACGATGGGGCGCATCACAGCGGAAAACGTTGGCAGCGACGCCGCGCTCGATCACCTCGGCAAGCATGCCCTGCCACTGCGCGTTGATCACCAAGTACGCCTGGGCCATCTGCGGGTCGTGCATCGCTTCGTCCCAGGCATCCAGCCACAGCGCCCATCCCGCGTCGGCCGTGCACGGCAGGCAGTCGCGCAAGAAACCCACCAGCGCCTCAAGCGGTGCCACGCCCACCAACGGCGCACGCACTTGCTCCAACTGTTCATTGGCAAAGCGCACAAAGGCTTCCCGGCGCAGTTCATTCCAATCGCTGAAGTAGTGGTAAACGTGGCTGCGCGACAGGCCGGCATGTTCGGCCAGGTCGCGGGTGGACACATCGGCAAACCCTTTGTTGCGAAACAGCTCCAGGGCGGCGGCGATGATCTGGTCTTTACGGTCGATACGCGACATTCGGCATTTCCCTCAGGCGTCGGAAGATGAGTGGCGCTTGCTTTTTGAGCGGTCGCTCAAGGATACTTGAGCAGTCGCTCAATAATAGCGTCTATCACTCCTTTGGTGCACCCATGTCATCCGTCACCCCACAAATCCTGATTGAAGAAAGCAAGAAAATCGGCCAACAGTCCGCCAGCCAAACGCTCAAGGCAATCGCCCGCGCATATCCCGGCAAGCTCTTTTGCACACTCTCGCTGGTCGCGTTGGAAAATGCGCTGCTGCTGGCCTACCCGCTGTTTGCCGGGTTCGCGGTGGATTCGATCATCCGTGGCGATGCCGCCAGCGCGCTGTTTTACGCTGCGGTGGTTTTGGCATTCTGGGTGGTCGGGGCGGCACGCCGTGCGCTGGACACGCGCACCTTCACGCGGATCTACGCCGACCTCGCGGTACCGGTGATTCTCAACCAGCGCCTGCAAAATCACAGCACCTCACGTGCGGCGGCGCGGGTGGTATTGGCGCGGGACTTTGTGGATTTCTTCGAAAAACACGTGCCGATCATCGCCACGGCGCTGGTTTCCATCGTCGGCGCGGCGGTGATGTTGCTGGTGATCGAGCCGTGGATCGGCCTGGCGTGCCTGAGTGCATTGCTGTTGTGCACCACCTTGCTGCCACGGTTTGCGCGGCGCAATCAGCAGTTGCATGAACGCCTGAATGACCGCCTGGAGAAGGAAATCGGCCTGGTGGAAAAGGTCGGTGCGCACACCTTGCAGCGCCACTATCAAGTGCTGTCGCGCCTGCGCATCTGGCTGTCAGACCGCGAGGCCGCCGCGTTCCTGTTTATCGGTACGCTGGCAGCCCTGCTGTTTGTGGTCGCCATCAGCCAGTTGGCGTTGTCGCCGGCGGTGAAGGCCGGCCACGTGTACGCAGTGATGACCTACCTGTGGACCTTCGTCAGCAGCCTGGACGAGGCGCCCGGCATGGTCGATCAACTGGCGCGCCTCAAAGACATCGGCAAACGCGTGGACCCGGGCCTGGGCGAGCGCTAAGCCTCAACGAAACCGATCAACCTCATGCCGCAAACCCGCCGCCAGGGTTTCCAGCTCCTTGGCGGTAACGGCCAGGTTCGACACCACTTCACGCTGCTCGCTGTTGGCCAGCGCAATGCTTTGCAGGTTGCTGCTGAGCAAGGTCGCGGTGCTGCTCTGCTCTTGGGTTGCCGTGGTAATTGCCGCAAATTGCTGACCGGCCGAGCGGCTTTGCTCGTCGATACGCGCCAGGGCTGAAGCCACGTCGGCGTTGCGCGACAGGCCTTCCTGCATCAACGCATTGCCGTGTTCCATGGTGCTGATGGCATTACCGGTTTCCTGCTGAATGCTCTGGATCATCCCGGAGATTTCATCAGTAGCCTGGCGGGTGCGCGAGGCCAGGTTGCGCACCTCGTCGGCGACCACGGCAAAACCACGGCCTTGCTCACCGGCGCGGGCGGCTTCGATGGCCGCGTTGAGCGCCAGCAGGTTGGTCTGTTCGGCAATCGAGGTGATCACACCCACGATCCCGCCGATTTCCTGGGAGCGCTGGCCCAAGGTATTGATCACCGTGGCCGTGCTGTTCAGCGCGGTGGCGATATGTTCCAGCGACGACGAGGCCTCCTGCATCGAGGTGCGGCCGATGCGCGTTTGCTGGGCGTTTTCCTGGGCCAACCGCTCGGTGTTGCCCATGTTGTCGGCGATGTTCAGCGAGGTAGCACTGAATTCTTCCACCGCGCCGGCCATGCTGGTGATTTCGCCGGACTGCTGCTCCATGCCTTCATAGGCGCCACCCGACAAACCGGACAATGCCTGGGCACGGCTGTTGACCTCTTCGGCGGCCTTGCGGATATGCGAGACCATGGTCGACAGCGCTTCACCCATCTGGTTGAAGCTGCGCGCCAATTGGCCGATTTCGTCATTACTGGACACATTGAGGCGCGCACTCAAGTCACCCGCGCCGAGGGCTTCGGCTTGACGCACGAGGTCACTCAAGGGTTGCAACTTGCTGCGCAACAGCCAGACCGCCGCGCCCACCGCGAACAACATTGCCAACACGCTGCCAATCACCAGGCGAATACCAACGGCCCAGGTCACTTCGCGAATTTCGGATTTCGGCATGCTCGCCACCACCGACCACGGGCCGCCTTCAAACGGCACCGAGACGCTGTAGAAATCCTCGTTTTTGTCACTCCAGAAACGCCCCTCGCCCGGTTTTTTGGCCAGGTCGAGCATCACCGGTACCGCCTGGTCCAGTGCCTGCACGCCGGCCGGTGGCACCAGCCAGTGCTTCTGTTCGTCCAGCAGCGCAAGGGAACCCGTCTGGCCGATACGGAAGCGCTTGAGGTTTTCAAACTGGGCGTTCTGGGCATCGGTGTAGTCGAAACCGACAAACAGCACCGCAATCACTTTGCCGCCGGCATCGCGCACCGGTGTGTATTGGGTCATGTAGGAGCGGTCGAACAGCACGGCGCGGCCGACGTAACTTTGCCCGGCAAGCAGGCGTTGATACGCCGGATGCTGGTGGTCCAGCGCCGTACCGATGGCGCGACTGCCGTCTTGTTTGGTCAGGGACGTGCTGATGCGGACAAAGTCTTCGCCGCTGCGCACAAACACGGTGGCCACGCCGCCGGAGGTATCCTTGAATTCATCGACCTCATCGAAATCGTTGTTCAACAGGTCGTTGCCCAGGAACAGGCTCGGGGTTTGTACACCCGCCACTGCGACCTGCTGCTCGCCGCGCACACTCAACCCCGCACCGAAGCGCTTTTCAAACAGCCCGCTCAAACGCTGGGTACTTTCGCGCAAGGTGCTGTGGAAGGTATTGAGTTGGTCGGCGAGCAAACGCGCTTCGCTGGCCAGGTGTTCCTCGCGGGTGTCGAGGTTGGCGGAGTCGAGCGACCGCAAGGCGAAAACCGTACTGCCGCTGATGACGACAGCCAGTATCACGGCTAATGCGAGGCCTAACTGGGAGGCAATCCGAGCGCGAGGTTGAGACATGACAGCTCCTGGCCGAGGCCAGGATCATCCTGATCTCATAGCGCTACTCGGCAAATTATCTAGTGGGAAACGTTGGTGCACGGTAGTTCCAACACACCTTATTCGGCGGGCGCGGGGAATACTTGAGCGATTCACAGGGGTATCGCGCAAACGATTGCACAAAAGGCCAGTAACGCTTCAGTCAAGGCGCTCGACTTGGGGCAACTCCATGGCCTTGACCTCACCTTGAAGAAATTCCGCCAGGCGCCTTAAACCCTCGCCACCAGGGCGGGTTTTCGGCCACACCAGGTAGTAATTTTCGCCACTGGCCACGGCGGTCGGCCACGGCAGGCTCAATCTTCCCTGGGCCACGTCTTCGGCGACCATCAGCAAATCGCCCATCGACACCCCGTAACCCCGTGCTGCGGCGATCATGCCCAGCTCAAGCGTGTCGAACACCTGCCCGCCCTTGAGCGAGACCTGAGATGCAAGCCCCATGCGCTGCAGCCAATTGCGCCAGTCGCGGCGGTCGGGCGTGGGGTGCAGCAGCTCAGCGCACGCCAGACGCGTTACGTCCCACGGCCCGTCTGCCAGCAGGTTGGGGGCGCCCACGGGGATCAGCAGTTCGGGAAACAGGTAACTGGCTTCCCAGTCCGCCGGAAAATGCCCATAACTCAGCAACACCGCGCAGTCGAACGGCTCCTGGTTGAAGTCCACTTCGTCCACGCTCATCCACGCACTGGTCAGTTGCACCTCGTTGCCCGGCTGCAACGCCCGGAAGCGGCTGAGCCGCGCCAGCAACCAGCGCATGGTCAGTGTCGACGGCGCTTTCATGCGCAGGATGTCGTCTTCGGCATTCAGGGTGTGGCAGGCCCGCTCCAGCGCAGCAAAACCCTCGCGCACGCCGGGCAGCAGCAAGCGCGCCGCTTCGGTGAGCTGCAGGTTGCGGCCGCTGCGCTGGAACAGGCGGCAGGCAAAATGCTCTTCGAGTGTGCGGATATGCCGGCTGACGGCACTTTGCGTGATCGACAGCTCCTCTGCCGCACGGGTAAAGGAGTTGTGCCGTGAAGCGGCCTCAAATGCGCGCAAGGCGTACAACGGAGGGAGACGACGTGGCATAGGGAAACTTCCGACAGAGCAAGACCAAACCCTACCATGAGTTTTAATCATGCAAACGATCGCTTTTATCCTTTTGTGTAATGCCTCAGGAGCGCCGAGAATCCACCCTTGCCTAACCCTCTGACTTTTTGAGCGTGATGACCATGCAGCATCCGGTGCGTACTGAACTCTGGGCCATTCTGCGGCTGTCGGGTCCGTTGATTGCCTCACAGTTGGCGCACATGTTGATGGTGCTGACCGACACCCTGATGATGGCCCGCCTGAGCCCCGAAGCCCTCGCCGGTGGCGGCCTGGGCGCGGCGAGCTATTCGTTTGTGGCGATTTTCTGCATCGGCGTGATTGCTGCAGTCGGCACGCTTGTGGCCATTCGCCAAGGCGCGGGCGACATCGAAGGCGCCACCCGCCTGACCCAGGCCGGGCTGTGGCTCGCCTGGCTGATGGCGTTGGTCGCCGGTTTGCTGCTGTGGAACCTCAAGCCCGTATTGCTGATGTTTGGCCAGACCGAAACCAACGTGCACGCGGCGGGGCAATTTCTGACCATCCTGCCGTTCGCCCTGCCCGGCTACCTGAGCTTCATGGCCTTGCGCGGCTTTACCAGCGCTATCGGCAAAGCCACGCCGGTGATGGTGATCAGCCTGGGCGGTACGGTGCTCAACTACTTCCTCAACCACGCCTTGATAGAAGGCATGTTCAGCCTGCCGAAACTGGGATTGATGGGTATTGGCCTGGTCACCGCGATTGTCGCCAACAGCATGGCTTTGGCGCTGATGTGGTACATCCGCAGTAACCGGGCTTACGCCGCCTACCCGCTGAGTTCAGGCCTGCTGCGCCTCAACACCCTGTATCTGCGCGAGCTGTGGCGCCTGGGCTTGCCGATTGGCGGCACCTATGCGGTGGAGGTCGGCTTGTTTGCCTTCGCGGCGCTGTGCATGGGCACCATGGGCAGTACGCAACTGGCGGCGCATCAGATTGCCCTGCAAATCGTCTCGGTAGCGTTCATGGTGCCGGCGGGAATGTCATACGCGATCACCATGCGCATCGGCCAGCATTACGGCGCCGGACAGTTGCTGCAGGCGCGCATGGCCGGGCGTGTCGGCATCGGATTCGGTGCGGCAGTGATGTTGGGATTTGCCGCAGTGCTGTGGCTGTTTTCCGATGCGCTTATCGGGCTGTTCCTCGACCATAACGACCCGGCCTTCCATGACGTAATCGTCCTGGCCGTCAGCCTGCTGGCCGTGGCGGCCTGGTTCGAATTGTTCGACGGTGTGCAGACCATCGCCATGGGCTGCATCCGTGGGTTGAAGGACGCCAAGACGACCTTTCTGGTGGGCTTGGGTTGCTACTGGCTGATCGGCGCGCCGGCGGCGTGGTTGATGGCGTTCACCCTCGGCTGGGGGCCGACCGGTGTGTGGTGGGGCCTGGCGTTGGGCCTGGCCTGCGCGGCCGTCAGTTTGACCTGGGCGTTTGAGGCGAAGATGAAGCGGATGATTAGGCGGGAGCCGGAAATTCGTGCTGCGTTTCAGGCCATGCAACCCGACTAGAGACTGTACTCGTTCAATGTGGGAGCTGCTTGCCTGCGATGGCATCACCTGGTTATGCCTGACACACCGAGGTGTCTGCATCGCAGGCAAGCCAGCTCCCACACAAGCCAGCTCCTACAGTTGATTGGGTTCGCACTTCAACCCAGCAAAGCCTGCTGGCTCTTGCCAAACGTCAAATACTCCACCAATTCCGGCAACGGCAACGGCTTGCTGATCAAATAACCCTGCGCCTGGTCGCAACCGAACAAGCGCAACAGCGCCAACTGCTCGGGCGTTTCCACACCTTCAGCCACCACTTCCAGGTTGAGGTTGTGCGCCAGGTTGATCATGGCGTGCACCAGCTTGCGGTTCTCTTCGCGCTCTTCCATGCCGCCGACAAAGCTCTTGTCGATCTTCAACAGGGCAATCGGCAGGCTGTTGAGGTGCACGAACGACGAGAATCCAGTGCCAAAGTCATCCAGGGAAAACCGCACGCCCAGGCGGCCGAGGGCGTCCATGGTTTGTTTGACCAAGTCACTGCGGCGCATGACGGCGGTTTCGGTCAATTCGAACTCCAGCCACTGAGCTTCCACACCACGCTCGGCAATCAGCCGGCTGAGGGTCGAGAGCAGTTGGCTGTCCTGGAACTGGCGAAACGACAGGTTGACCGCCATATGCAGCGGCGGCAGGCCGCGTTCACGCAGGTCTTGCATGTCGCGCAGGGCACGGGAGATCACCCAGTAGCCCAGCGGCACAATCAGGCCGCTCTGTTCGGCCAGCGGCACGAACTCGCTGGGTGGCAACAGGCCGCGTTCGCCATGGCGCCAGCGCACCAAGGCTTCCAGGCCGACAATATGCCCGTCGTCCAGGTCCAGGCGCGGCTGGTAGTGCAGTTCCAGCTCGTCGCGGCGCAATGCGCGGCGCAGTTCACTTTCCAGGTCGGCCAGGCTGCGCGCGTTGCGGTTGATGCGTTCGTTGAAGATATGAAAGGTGCAGCCTTGCGTACTTTTGGCTTGCTGCATGGCGATGTGCGCGTGCCACATCAGTGGGTCGGCGCCAGCACGCGCGCGGGCATGCGCCACGCCCAGGCTGCAGCCGATCAACAGGCTTTCGCCATCCACCCAATAGGGTTCGGCCATGGCTTCGGTGATGCGTTCGGCCATCCATTCGGCACGCTGGGGCGCGCGGCGCGTATCGATCAGCAGGGCGAATTCATCGCTGCCCAGGCGCGCCAACTGGTCCCCGGCTTCGAGCTGGCTCTTGAGGCGCGAAACCACTTGCAGGATCAACCGGTCGCCGGCCTGGTGGCCTAAAGCGTCGTTGGCATGGCGAAAGTTATCGAGGTCAAGGTGGCCGAGCGCCAGGCCACGGCCTTCGTTTTCAACCAGCCGCGCCGCCAGCAGGGTCTGGAAACCCTGGCGATTGGCGATCCCGGTGAGCGGGTCCTGTTCGGCCAGGCGCTGCAAGGTGGTCTCCAGCACGCCGCGCTCGCGGACATGGCGCAGGCAGCGGCGCAATGTATCGGCATCCAACACCTCGCGGATCAACCAATCGCTGACACCCAGCGGGGAAACCAGCGGTTCCTGCTCCAGCAGCAATACGCACGGCAAGTTGCAACGGCCGGGGCCGGGTTGCAGGCTGGGCGTGGTCAATAACACGGCCGTGTGGTCGTCATCGAACAGACGACTCACCGAGTCCCAGTTGGGCGCACTGATCAGCACAGCCCCATCGCCCATCGGCGCCAGGCACTCGCGCAACAACGCTGCCCACGCTGGCTCATCGGCCAGTAGCAGCAAACGCAAGGGTTCGACAGGCGTAGACAAGCTAGCTCCCTAGACTCTGCAAAATTTCGTTGGCGGCGGGCATTATGACGCGCGGCCTGATAATCACCAATGATAAGGGTTATCAAATACGCTGGCTGTAAGCATTCGTCCCGATCTTCAAGGACAGAAGGCCCCCACATCCTGCGGCAAAGTATCAAAACCGGCAAATTTAGATCGAGTGGTACGTCACACTGTCGTTCTGTGAGAGCAGAATCCTGCGAGCCTGTTAAAATGCCCGCCCTTTTGAACAACGACTCCCTGAATTCTGTATGTCCCGACTCAATCCCCGGCAGCAAGAAGCCGTGAACTACGTCGGCGGCCCTCTATTGGTGCTCGCCGGCGCAGGCTCCGGCAAGACCAGCGTGATTACCCGCAAGATCGCGCACCTGATCCAGAACTGTGGCATCCGCGCCCAGTACATCGTCGCCATGACCTTTACCAACAAGGCGGCGCGCGAAATGAAAGAGCGTGTCGGCACGCTGCTCAAGGGCGGCGAAGGCCGTGGCCTCACCGTGTGTACCTTCCACAACCTGGGCCTGAACATCATCCGCAAGGAGCATGCGCGGCTGGGCTACAAACCCGGTTTCTCGATTTTCGACGAAACCGATGTGAAGTCGCTGATGACCGACATCATGCAAAAGGAATACGCAGGCGACGACGGCGTGGATGAGATCAAGAACATGATCGGCGCCTGGAAAAACGACCTGATCCTGCCGCCCCAGGCCCTGGAAAACGCGCGCAACCCCAAGGAACAGACCGCCGCCATCGTCTACACCCACTACCAGCGCACGCTCAAGGCGTTCAACGCGGTGGACTTTGACGACCTGATCCTGCTGCCGGTAAAGCTGTTCGAGGAACACGCCGACATCCTCGAAAAATGGCAGAACAAGGTCCGCTACCTGCTGGTGGACGAATACCAGGACACCAACGCCAGCCAGTACTTGCTGGTAAAAATGCTGATCGGCACGCGCAACCAGTTCACCGTGGTGGGCGACGACGACCAGTCGATCTATGCCTGGCGCGGTGCGCGCCCGGAAAACCTGATGCTGCTCAAGGACGACTATCCGTCCCTGAAAGTGGTGATGCTGGAGCAGAACTACCGCTCCACCAGCCGTATCCTGCGTTGCGCCAACGTGCTCATCTCCAACAACCCCCACGAGTTTGAAAAACAACTGTGGAGCGAGATGGGCCACGGCGACGAAATCCGCGTGATCCGCTGCCGCAATGAAGACGCCGAAGCCGAGCGCGTGGCCGTGGAAATCCTCAGCCTGCACTTGCGCACCGACCGCCCCTACAGCGACTTTGCGATCCTGTACCGCGGCAACTACCAGGCCAAGCTGATCGAACTGAAATTGCAGCATCACCAGGTGCCGTATCGCCTGTCGGGCGGCAACAGCTTTTTCGGACGTCAGGAAGTGAAAGACCTGATGGCTTACTTCCGCCTGATCGTGAACCCGGACGACGATAACGCCTTCCTGCGCGTGATCAACGTCCCACGCCGGGAAATCGGTTCGACTACGCTGGAAAAGCTCGGCAACTACGCCACGGAACGCAAAATCTCGATGTACGCCGCCACCGACGAAATCGGCCTGGGCGAGCACCTGGACACACGCTTCACTGACCGCCTGTCGCGCTTCAAGCGCTTCATGGACAAGGTGCGCGAGCAGTGCGCCGGCGAAGACCCGATCAGCGCGCTGCGCAGCATGGTCATGGACATCGACTATGAAAACTGGCTGCGCACCAACAGTTCCAGCGACAAAGCCGCGGATTACCGCATGGGCAATGTCTGGTTTTTGATCGAAGCGCTGAAAAACACCCTGGAAAAAGACGAAGACGGCGAGATGACCGTCGAAGACGCCATTGGCAAGCTGGTGCTGCGCGACATGCTCGAGCGCCAGCAGGAAGAGGAAGACGGCGCCGAAGGCGTGCAGATGATGACCTTGCATGCCTCCAAGGGCCTGGAATTCCCCTACGTGTTCATCATGGGCATGGAAGAGGAAATCCTCCCGCACCGCTCCAGCATCGAAGCCGACACGATCGAAGAAGAACGGCGCCTGGCCTACGTGGGCATTACCCGCGCGCGTCAGACGCTGGCCTTCACCTTCGCCGCCAAGCGTAAGCAATACGGCGAAATCATCGACTGTGCCCCCAGCCGGTTCCTCGACGAGCTACCGCCGGACGATCTGGCCTGGGAAGGCAATGACGACACCCCGACCGAGGTGAAGGCCGTTCGCGGCAATACCGCCTTGGCGGATATACGCGCGATGTTAAAGCGCTAGAATCGACTACTTTTTAATCTACTTTCGGCGCACACCGCGCCATTAGAGGAAGCTTTCCGTGGAAGCACTGCACAAGAAAATTCGCGAAGAAGGCATCGTGCTTTCCGATCAGGTACTCAAGGTCGACGCCTTTCTGAACCACCAGATAGACCCGGCGCTGATGAAACTGATCGGCGACGAATTCGCCGAGCGCTTCAAGGACTCGGGCATCACCAAGATCGTCACCATCGAAGCCTCGGGCATTGCGCCGGCGATCATGACCGGCCTGAACCTGGGCGTGCCGGTGATTTTCGCGCGTAAGCAGCAGTCCCTGACGCTGACCGAGAACCTGCTGTCGGCAACGGTCTACTCGTTCACCAAGAAGGTCGAAAGCACCGTGGCGATCTCGCCGCGCCACCTGACCAGCAGCGACCGCGTGCTGGTGATCGATGACTTCCTGGCCAACGGTAAGGCGTCCCAGGCGCTGATTTCGATCATCAAGCAAGCCGGCGCGACCGTCGCAGGCCTGGGGATTGTGATCGAGAAGTCGTTCCAGGGTGGCCGTGCCGAGCTGGATGCGCAGGGTTATCGGGTTGAGTCGCTGGCGCGGGTGAAGTCGTTGGCCGGTGGTGTGGTTACTTTCATCGAGTAATCGATAACACCCCAAATATTTGGGGTGAGCACAATTCAAAAAATGTGGGAGGGGGCTTGCCCCCGATAGCAGTGGGTCAGCCAACACATTGGGTGACTGATACACCGCAATCGGGGGCAAGCCCCCTCCCACCGTTGGTTTCGAGGTGGTTTTTAGTGTGCGGTGGCCTGTAGACCGGCGAGCAGCAAACGCTGGTACAGATCCTCTTTCAACCCCTCCGGCTGATCCAACCGCATCCGCTCCAGATGCTTGGGAAACGCCTCCGGCTCCGGTGCATCCAGCGCCGCCTTGCCCAACTCCAGAATCTCGGTCAGCTTGAATTTGCTCTTGAGCCAATTCAGCGCGCGCAGCAGATCCTTCTCCTCATCCGTGAAGTCAGTGCCCAGCGGATACTCCGGAAACAGCCGGTGATGCCGCGCCTGAATACCCTTGAGCCGCTCCGGCGTATTGTCGGCAAAGCGCGGGTCCAGCTCGAAGTCCTTGGGCAGCTTGCCGGCCTTTTGCGCCTGTTCGATCAAGTCGTTTTGAAAGCGCGAGTCGGTGATATTCAGCAGCGCCTCGATCACCTTGGCATCTGTCTGCCCACGCAAATCGGCAATCCCGTACTCGGTGATGACGATATCGCGCAGGTGCCGGGGAATGGTGCAGTGGCCGTACTCCCAGACGATATTGGAACTGACCTCCCCGGCCGACTCGCGCCAGCTGCGCAGGATCAGGATCGAACGTGCGCCTTCCAATGCATGGCCCTGGGCAACAAAGTTGTACTGCCCGCCGACGCCGCTCAGCACGCGGCCATCTTCCAGCTGATCGGCCACACCTGCGCCGAGCAAGGTCACCATGATCGCGCTGTTGATAAACCGCGCGTCCAGGCGTTGCAGGCGCTTGAGCTCTTCCTGGCCATACAGCTCGTTGATGTAGCTGATGCGAGTCATGTTGAATTCGAGACGCTTGGCGTGAGTCATTTCCTGCAAGCGCTGGTAAAAACTGCGCGGCCCGAGGAA
Source organism: Pseudomonas sp. R9.37 (assembly GCF_963878885.1). NCBI lineage: Bacteria > Pseudomonadati > Pseudomonadota > Gammaproteobacteria > Pseudomonadales > Pseudomonadaceae > Pseudomonas > Pseudomonas sp. R9.37. The sequence continues at coordinate 450,822 of NZ_CAWNZA010000011.1, forward strand.
GAAACCGCCATGGATCGACACGCCGTCAGGTTGCGCCGCGTCATCCAGCATGCCGGCATTGGCTTGCGCCTGGGTCGCCACATCCGGGTAAACCTTGCGCCGGATAATGCCGGCGTCAGCCAGTACCAGCAGGCCGTTGACGAACATTTCGCTGCAGCCATACAGGCCACGGGCGAAGGGCGACACACCGCCTTCGCGGCTGATCAGGGGCGCCCACTGATACACATCAAGGTCGGTGAGCAGCAGTCGATAGGCCTCGTTATCCGCCTGGCGCGCCAGCAAGGCGGCGGTCAGCGCGTCGCCCATGGAGCCGATACCGATCTGCAACGTGCCGCCATCGCGCACCAGGGTGCTGGCATGCAGGCCGATAAAGTGGTCCTGAAAACCCACCGGCATGTTGGGCGTGGAGAACAGCGTGGTGCTGTCCTTTGCGTCGATCAGGTAATCGAACGCGTCCATGCCCAGTTCAGCATCGCCCGGCATGTAGGGCAGATCGGAATGCACTTGGCCAACAATCAGGATGGTTTCGCCAGCATCGCGACGCTTCTCGATCATCGGCAGCAGGTCGAGTGTGATGTCGGGGTTGCAGCTCAAGCTCAGGCGATCCGGATGCTCAGTGCTGCTGGCCACCAGTTGCGCCACCAGATTCAGGCCGGCGGCGTTGATGTCGCGCGCCGCATGACTGTAATTGCTGCTGACGTAATCCTGTTGCGCCGATGCGCTGTGGAGCAGGCTGCCGGGTTGCATGAAGAACTGCTGCACGCGGATGTTCGCGGGCAGGCTGTCCTTTTGCAGGTCGGCAAGAAAATCCAGCTCGGGGTAGTCGCCAAAGACGCGTTCGATGAAGGGCTCGAGAAAGCGCTTCTGCAAACCGTCGCCCAAGGTCGGACGACCCAGGGCCAGCGCGGTGTAGATTGTCAGCGCGCGCTCCGGCAACTTGGCGATACGCCGGTACAGCGCATTGACGAACAGGTTGGGCTTGCCCAGGCCCAGCGGCATGCCCATGTGGATATGCGCGGGCAAGCGCGCCAATACGTCGTCAACTGCTTGCTCGATTGAACACAACTGCACCATCCGACCCTCCTGACATTCCATGATTAGGGGTTGGACCGAGCTTGCCGGGTCTTTGCTGCAATGAACAGTCTCGAAGTACAAATCCCAGGCACAAAAAAGCCGCTGGGCAGCGGCTTTTTTGGCGAAGATCGGTCTACTTCAAGCCCGACATCTTCTCGATCGCACCTTTAAGCTCGGCATCCGAGCAATCGGCGCAAGTGCCTTTGGGCGGCATGGCGTTCAGGCCGGTAATCGCCTTGGCCAGCAGGCCATCGAGGCCGCCTTGGTGGTCGGCACGGTCTTTCCACGCCGCGGTGTCACCAATTTTCGGTGCGCCCAACAGGCCGGTGCCGTGGCAGGCGTTGCAGTGCTTGGCGATCACGTCATCCGGTGTTTTTGCACCGCCGCCGCCACCGGCTGCCACCGCCACTTCCATGCCTTTGCATTCCTGGCCCTGAACACAGACTTGGCCGACAGGCTCCAGGCGCTTGGCAATTTCATCATTGGTCGCAGCTTGAGCGCTGACAGCCCATAGGGCCAGTACGGTTGCTGGTGCAGCCAGCATTTTCATAATTAGGTTCACGCGTTCACCCTCAATGGTGGCTATTCACGCCTGCGGCCACGGTTTCGCAGGCGGCGAAAGTATAACGGTTAGCCCGTCCGGCCGAAACAACCCTATTAAATAAAGGGAGATTCAGCCCTGCGGAATACAGCTACGGGTGTGTCTGCAACGCTGGCAGCACGCCTCTTGTGTCAAAAGTTCGCGGGTGTGGCTGCGCTGATTAGTCGCGCCGGCACATCGAACGGGTTGCGAAAACGATGGGGCTTGGTGCTTTCAAAGTAGTAGCTATCGCCGGCTTCGAGCACAAAAGTTTCAAGACCGACCACCAATTCCAGGCGACCTTCCACCAGAATCCCGGTTTCCTCGCCTTCGTGGGTGAGCATTTCTTCGCCAGTGTCGGCGCCCGGCGGGTAAATCTCGTTAAGAAACGCAATCGCCCGGCTCGGGTGTGCGCGGCCCACGAGTTTCATGGTGACGGCGCCGTCCGATATGTCGATCAGCTCATTGGCTTTATAGACGACCTGGGTCGGTTTTTCCTGGAGGATCTCCTCGGAAAAGAATTCGACCATCGACATGGGAATGCCGCCCAGCACCTTGCGCAAGGAGCTGATCGAGGGGCTGACACTGTTTTTTTCGATCATCGAAATGGTGCTGTTGGTGACACCCGCGCGCTTGGCGAGCTCGCGCTGGGAAAGACCCTTCAGTTTACGGATGGATTGCAGTCGTTCGCCGACGTCCAATGCAGGAGCCTCCTAGGATTCAGGCTTTGTTGTAATTGAGCGTTATCATGGCGACAGCGTTCAGTATTTACAACACTTGGGCCTAAATCCCGGCCGGCTTCACTCGTAGGCAGCGCTTAGGCCCCGCAATAGAGCCTTGGCACGCGGCGCAGGTTGCAGAAGATCTGGTAGGGAATGGTCTCGGCAGCAGTCGCAACGTCGCTGGCGAGAATAGTTTTGCCCCACAGCTCCACGGTGGAACCGAGCCCGGCCTGCGGCACGTCGGTGAGGTCGACACACAGCATGTCCATGGATACGCGGCCCAGCAACTGGCTGCGCTGGCCCGCCACCAACACCGGCGTGCCGGTTGGCGCGTGACGTGGATAGCCATCGGCGTAGCCCATGGCGACCACGCCGATCCGCATCGGTTTGGGTGTGATGAACTTGGCGCCGTAGCCAACCGGCTCGCCGGCCGGCAGTTCGCGCACGCAGATGACCTTGGATTCCAGCGTCATCACCGGCTGCAAGCGCGCGGCGATGGCCTGGTCTTCACCAAACGGCGTGGCGCCGTAGAGCATGATGCCTGGGCGCACCCAGTCGCTGGACACGTTCGGCCAGCCCATCACGGAAGGCGAGTTGCGCAGGCTGACTTCGGCCGAAAAACCTTGGCGCGCCGCTTCAAACACCGCCACTTGTTCATTGCTGCGTACACAGTCGAGCTCGTCGGCACGGGCGAAGTGGCTCATCAATACGATTTTCGCCACTTTACCGCTGGCCAGCAGGCGCTGATAAGCCTCGTGGTAATCCTTGGGATGCAGGCCGACACGATGCATGCCCGAATCCAATTTGAGCCAGATGGTCAGCGGCTTGCTCAACCGGGCCTGCTCAATCGCGTCCAACTGCCACAGCGAATGCACCACGCACCACATATCGTGCTCGATGATCAGCGGCAGTTCGTCAGCTTCAAAAAAGCCTTCCAGCAGCAATACCGGCGCGCGAATCCCGGCGGCCCGCAGCTCCAGTGCCTCTTCGATGCAAGCCACGGCAAACCCGTCGGCCTCGGCTTCCAGCGCCTGGGCCACGCGCACGGCGCCATGGCCATAGGCATCGGCCTTGACCACGGCGAGGGCCTTGGCCCCCGTGACTTCACGGGCCAGTTGGTAATTGTGGCGCAGGGCTTGGAGGTCGATCAGGGCACGGGCAGGACGCATGGCGGCAGGCTTCTAGGCGGCAGAGTGAAGAAAAAACCGGCACCGACCAACAGCGTCGGCACCGGGAGAGGGATCGTTGTTTAGGGCAGCGCGGCCACGACGGACAGCTCTACCAGGATTTCCGGTTCGCACAGCTTGGCTTCAACCGTGGCACGGGCCGGGGCGACACCTTTAGGCAGCCACTTGTCCCACACCGCGTTCATGCCGGCGAAATCGGCGTCGATGTCTTTCAAGTAGATCGTCACCGACAGCAGCTTGGATTTGTCGGTGCCGGCCAAGTCCAGCAAACGCTCGATATTGGCCAGGGTTTCACGGGTCTGCTTTTCAATCCCGGCACTCATGTCGTCGCCGACTTGCCCTGCCAGATACACGGTGCCGCTGTGAACAACGATCTGGCTCATGCGCTCATTGGTGAGCTGGCGCTGGATTGACATGTTTTGCGGACTCCTGGTGGTTGCCGTAACGGGAAATATCGAGGCCTTCGGCGCTGATCTGCGGGGTTTTCTTCGCCATCAGGTCGGCCAGCAAACGACCAGAGCCACAGGCCATGGTCCAGCCAAGTGTGCCGTGCCCGGTATTGAGGAACAGATTCTTGAAAGGCGTGGCGCCGACAATCGGCGTGCCGTCGGGCGTGGTCGGGCGCAGGCCGGTCCAGAACGTGGCTTCGGTCAAATCGCCGCCCTGAGGATAAAGGTCGTTGACGATCATCTCCAGGGTTTCACGCCGGCGCGGGTTCAGCGACAGGTCAAAACCGGCGATTTCAGCCATACCGCCGACGCGGATGCGATTGTCGAAACGGGTGATCGCAACCTTGTAAGTCTCGTCCAGAATGGTCGAAGTCGGTGCCATCGCCGGATTGGTGATCGGCACGGTCAGCGAGTAACCCTTGAGCGGGTACACCGGTGCCTTGATCCCCAGCGGTTTGAGCAGTTTTGGCGAGTAGCTGCCGAGGGCCAGTACATAACGGTCCGCGGTTTCCAGCTTGCCGTCGATCCACACGCCATTGATGCGGTCGCCTGCGGAGTCGAGGCGCTGGATATCCTGGTCGAAGCGGAACTCAACACCCAGCTGCTTGCACATGTCGACCAGGCGCGTGGTGAACATCTGGCAGTCGCCCGTCTGATCGTTCGGCAGGCGCAGCGCGCCAGCAAGAATATCCGTGACGCTGGCCAGGGCCGGCTCGACGCGGGCGATACCGGCGCGGTCGAGCAGCTCGAACGGCACGCCAGACTCTTTGAGCACGGCGATGTCTTTGGCCGCGCCGTCCAGTTGCGCCTGGGTGCGGAACAATTGCGTCGTGCCGAGGCTGCGGCCTTCGTAGGCAATGCCGGTTTCAGCACGCAGTTCGTCGAGGCAGTCGCGGCTGTACTCGGACAGGCGCACCATGCGCTCTTTGTTCACTGCATAGCGGCTGGCGGTGCAGTTGCGCAGCATCTGCGCCATCCACAGGTATTGGTCGATATCGGCGGTGGCCTTGATCGCCAGCGGCGCGTGGCGCTGCAGCAGCCACTTGATCGCCTTGAGCGGAACGCCTGGGGCGGCCCAGGGCGAGGCATAACCAGGCGACACCTGGCCGGCGTTGGCGAAACTGGTTTCCATGGCAGCGGCTGGCTGACGGTCGACCACGACGACTTCAAAGCCGGCCCGCGCCAAATAGTACGCACTGGTCACACCAATGACGCCGCTACCCAAGACCAGAACGCGCATTTTTATATCCTCATCGCGGGCTTGGCCGCTGACGTGTGTTATTCGAGCAATGATCAGCGCAGTATAAAAAGCTATTGCCAGTGCATTTCACTATATAAATGCCTATATTTGGCGACAATTCTCGGCAAAAACCCTTTTCACAGAGGCGTATCCCCTATGCGTACCAACACCCAGACCAAGCGGGAGCTGGACAAGATCGACCGCAATATCCTGCGCATCCTGCAAACCGACGGGCGCATTTCGTTCACGGAGCTGGGAGAAAAAGTCGGGCTGTCGACCACGCCGTGCACCGAGCGCGTACGCCGACTGGAACGCGAAGGCATCATCATGGGCTACAACGCACGGCTCAATCCGCAGCATTTGAAGGGCAGTTTGCTGGTATTTGTCGAGATCAGCCTCGATTACAAGTCCGGCGACACCTTTGAAGAATTCCGCCGCGCCGTGCTCAAACTGCCCCATGTGCTGGAATGCCATTTGGTGTCGGGAGACTTCGACTACCTGGTGAAGGCACGGATTTCCGAGATGGCCTCGTACCGCAAATTGCTCGGCGACATCTTGCTCAAGTTGCCCCATGTGCGCGAATCAAAGAGCTATATCGTGATGGAAGAGGTGAAGGAGAGCTTGAACCTGCCGATCCCGGATTAACTGATTCAACGTGCGCAAAGGTGGGAGCTGGCTTGCCTGCGATAGCGGTGTGATTGATACACCGCTATCGCAGGCAAGCCAGCTCCCACATTTTTGACCGAGTACATCCCTAGACCAAGACTTGCCGGGTGCTGGCCATGTATTCATGGATTTGCTTCTCAACCCGCGGATGAATTAGCTCCACCGGCCCCCGCCCGTTGGGGCATGGCAAGGTCTTGGTGGTACCAAACAACCGGCAGATCAGCGGGCGTTCGTCGTACACCGTGCAGCCATCGGGCCCAAGGTGCACGCAGTTCAGCTCGTCCATGGCGGCGTCCTGCTCGGCTGCGGTCTTGCGTGGCAGGCGCGACATTTCCTCGGGCGAGGTCGTCACCGGCCCACAGCAGTCGTGGCAACCCGGAACACACTCGAACGAAGGAATCTGCCTGCGCAGCGCGCTGATTTTCTGACTGTTGCAACTCATCGAAACACATACCGGACGGCGAATAGGCGTGGATTCTGACGCAAAACGCCCTGCGCAGACAGCTTCGTCCGACCGCTGTATCCTGCGTCAAATTTTCCAAACAGGGATGCTCCCCATGACCGCCAGCGCCCGGCACACCGCTTCCTACTACGCCGCCAGCAGCGTCCCACAACCCGATTACCCGGCGTTGACGGGCGAAGTCAGCGCCGATGTGTGCGTAATTGGCGGCGGTTACTCCGGGCTCAACACCGCCCTGGAACTGGCCGAACGCGGTTACAGCGTGGTGCTGCTGGAGGCGCGCAGGATTGGCTGGGGCGCCAGTGGTCGTAACGGCGGCCAGCTGATTCGCGGCGTCGGCCATGGCCTGGACCAGTTTGCCAACGTGATCGGCACCGACGGCGTGCGCCAGATGAAGTTGATGGGCCTGGAAGCCGTGGAGATCGTGCGCGAGCGCGTCGAGCGCTATCAAATCCCCTGCGACCTGACCTGGGGTTACTGCGACCTGGCGAATAAACCTCAGCACCTGCACGACCTGGCCGAAGATGCCGAAGAACTGCGCAGCCTCGGCTATCGCCATGAAGTACGCCTGCTGCAAGCCAACGAGATGAGCAGCGTGATCGGTTCCGACCGCTACGTGGGCGGCATGATCGACATGGGCTCCGGCCATTTGCACCCGCTGAATCTGGCCCTCGGCGAAGCCGCCGCCGCGCAGAAGCTGGGCGTGAAGCTGTTCGAGCAGTCCGAAGTGACACGCATCGACTACGGCCCTGAAGTGAACGTGCACACCGCCCTTGGCAATGTGCGCGCCAAGACCCTGGTGTTGGCGTGCAACGCCTACCTCAATGGCCTCAACCCCTACCTGAGCGGCAAAGTGCTGCCCGCCGGCAGCTACATCATCGCCACCGAGCCGTTGAGCGAAGCCCAAGCTGCCCACCTGCTGCCCCAGAACATGGCCGTCTGTGATCAACGGGTAACGGTGGATTACTTCCGGCTGTCCGCCGACCGCCGCCTGTTGTTCGGTGGCGCCTGTCACTATTCCGGACGTGATCCGCAAGACATCGGCGCCTATATGCGCCCAAAAATGCTCAAAGTGTTCCCACAACTGGCCGACGTGAAAATCGACTACCAGTGGGGCGGCATGATCGGCATTGGCGCCAACCGGTTGCCGCAGATTGGCCGGTTGGCGGATCAACCCAACGTGTATTACGCCCAGGCCTACTCGGGGCATGGTCTGAATGCCACGCACTTGGCGGGTAAGCTGCTGGCCGAGGCGATCAGTGGCCAGCAGCAGGGCCGTTTCGATCTGTTCGCCCAAGTACCGCACATCACCTTCCCCGGCGGCCAACACTTGCGCTCGCCGTTGCTGGCACTTGGGATGCTCTGGCACCGCCTCAAAGAGCTGGTCTGATCAATCACGCCAGAACGGCTTCAGGCCTTCCTGGCGCGCTTGTTCGGCGGTCAGCCCGACGTCGCGCAGTTGCTCGCGAGTCAGGTGCAGCAAGGCTTTGCGCGTGTGACGGCGGTGCCAGAACAAACGCCAGCGGTTGATCTCCCGTGGCGCCGTCGCGCGCTCTTGCCCTGCCTGCAGTTCCTGACTGTGTAACATCAGACGCACATCGCTCATGCCGCTCATTTTGCTGCCCCTCAGTTGCTTGTTGCCATGAGTGACTAGCCTGAGCGCAACGGCAAAACCATGACAGATTCAACGCACCTTTATTAAATCCATACAGATACTGCCCATGACCGCCTGAATCCTGTATTTTCCGCCTATCTGTACTGGTCCTCGGGAGCGACCGCCATGACCCTTTACGTCAACCTTGCCGAATTACTGGGCACTCGCATCGAACAGGGCTTCTATCGTCCCGGCGATCGCTTGCCGTCTGTGCGCGCGTTGAGCGTTGAACATGGGGTTAGCCTGAGCACCGTGCAACAGGCCTACCGGTTGCTGGAAGACAACGGCCTGGCGATGCCAAAGCCCAAGTCCGGCTACTTTGTACCGGTTGGGCGCGAGCTGCCGGCGCTGCCCGAGGTAGGCCGCCCGGCCCAGCGGCCGGTGGAAATTTCACAGTGGGACCAGGTGCTGGAACTGATTCGCGCGGTGCCACGCAAAGATGTCATACAGATGGGCCGAGGCATGCCGGATGTATTGTCGCCGACCCTGAAACCCTTGCTGCGCAGCCTGGCGCGTGTGAGTCGCCGCCAGGATCTGCCGGGGCTGTATTACGACAACATCCTCGGCTGTATGGAATTGCGTGAGCAAATTGCACGCCTGTCATTGGATTCCGGCTGCCAGCTGACGGCCGAAGACATTGTGATCACCACCGGTTGCCATGAGGCGCTGTCCGCCAGCATTCACGCGATCTGTGAGCCGGGCGATATCGTCGCGGTGGACTCGCCAAGCTTTCACGGTGCCATGCAGACCCTGAAAGGCCTGGGCATGAAGGCCCTGGAAATCCCCACGGACCCAATCACCGGCATCAGCCTTGAAGCGCTGGAACTGGCGCTGGAACAGTGGCCGATCAAGGTCATCCAGCTAACGCCAAACTGCAACAACCCCTTGGGCTACATCATGCCGGAGGCACGCAAACGTGGGTTGCTGACCCTGGCCCAGCGCTTTGACGTGGCGATCATTGAAGACGATGTGTATGGCGAATTGGCCTACAGCTACCCTCGCCCGCGCACGATCAAATCCTTCGATGAAGACGGCCGCGTGCTGCTGTGCAGCTCGTTCTCGAAAACCCTGGCGCCCGGTTTGCGCATTGGCTGGGTAGCACCCGGTCGCTACCTGGAGCGGGTGCTGCACATGAAATACATCAGCACCGGTTCCACCGCGACCCAACCACAGATCGCGATTGCGGAGTTCTTGAAAAATGGCCATTTCGAACCGCATTTGCGGCGGATGCGCACTCAATACCAGCGCAATCGCGACCTGATACTCGACTGGGTCAGCCGCTATTTCCCGGCCGGCACACGAGCCAGCCGACCTCAAGGCAGCTTCATGTTGTGGGTCGAGCTGCCGGAAGGCTTCGACACGCTCAAGCTCAACCGCGTGTTGGTGGAGCAAGGCGTACAGGTGGCGGTAGGCAGTATCTTTTCCGCTTCGGGCAAATACCGGAACTGCCTGCGCATGAACTACGCTGCCAAGCCGACCCCGCAAATTGAAGACGCCGTACGCAAAGTCGGCGCCGCCGCGATCAAGATGCTCGCCGAGACGCCAGACTGACCTTTCGCCGGAATTAGCCGTCATATGCCCAATCGCCCTGACCTGGAAGCAGCGCCCTTGATGATCCAACGGCTTTTACCGTTTTTCCTGCTGGGCGCCCTGGCGCTGGGCGGCTGCGCAACAGTCGACACGCCGCGCATCCCCAGCGACGCCCTGCCCGCCGCGCAATCCTCATTCGGCCGTTCGATCCAGGCGCAAGCGGCGCCGCATCAAGGCCGCTCGGGTTTTCGTTTGCTGCCCAACAGCAGCGAAGCCTTCATGGCCCGCGCCGAACTGATCCGCAACGCCCAGAGCAGCCTCGACCTGCAGTACTACATCGTCCACGACGGCATCAGCACACGCATGCTTGTGGACGAATTGCTCAAGGCAGCCGACCGCGGCGTGCGCGTGCGCATCCTGCTGGACGACACCACCAGCGACGGTCTCGACCAAGTCATCGCCACCCTCGCCGCCCACCCGCAGATCGAAATTCGCCTGTTCAACCCGCTGCACCTGGGCCGCAGCACCGGCGTCACTCGGGCCATGGGGCGGCTGTTCAACTTGTCGCTGCAACATCGGCGCATGCACAACAAGTTGTGGCTGGCGGACAACAGTGTCGCCATCGTCGGCGGGCGCAACCTGGGCGACGAGTATTTCGACGCCGAGCCCAACTTGAATTTCACCGATATCGATATGCTCAGCGTGGGCCCGGTGGCCGAGCAACTCGGGCACAGTTTTGATCAGTACTGGAACAGCGCACTGAGCAAACCGATTGATGACTTCGTCTCCAACAGCCCCTCCAAACGTGACCTGGCCGCCGCCCGCGTGCGCCTGCAAGATTCGCTCGCCGAGTCCCGTCAGCAAAACCATGCGCTGTACAACCGCTTGCGCACCTACCAGACCCAACCCCGCATGGACATCTGGCGCCGCGAGTTGATCTGGGCCTGGAACCAGGCACTGTGGGATGCGCCGAGCAAGGTGCTGGCCAAGACCGACCCGGACCCGCAGTTGCTGCTCACCACCCAACTGGCGCCGGAGCTTGAAGGCGTCAACCATGAGCTGATCATGATTTCGGCGTATTTCGTCCCCGGCCAGCCTGGGCTCGTGTACCTGACCGGCCGAGCCGACGCAGGGGTGTCGGTGAGCCTGCTGACCAATTCGCTCGAAGCCACCGATGTACCGGCGGTGCATGGCGGCTATGCGCCATACCGCAAGGCCCTGCTGGAGCACGGCGTAAAACTCTACGAGTTGCGCCGCCAACCCGGCGACCCCAGTGCAGGCAGCGGCCCGCACCTGTTTCGCCGGGGCTCGCTGCACGGCTCGGACTCCAGCCTGCACAGCAAGGCGATGATCTTTGATCGGGAAAAGTCGTTTATCGGCTCGTTCAATTTTGACCCGCGCTCGGTGCTGTGGAACACCGAAGTCGGCGTGCTGGTGGACAGCCCCGAGCTGGCGGAACACGTGCGCAACCTGGCGCTGCAAGGTATGGCGCCGGCGTTGAGCTACCAGGCGAAATTGCAGGATGGCCAGGTGGTATGGGTCACTGAGGATAACGGCCAACTGCATACGCTGACCGAGGAGCCCGGCAATTGGTGGCGCAGGTTTAATGCCTGGTTTGCCACTTCAGTCGGTCTGGAGCGGATGCTATAGGAACAATGAAGATCCAGTGTGGGAGCGGGCTTGCTCGCGAATGCGGTGGATCAGTCAATATTGCCGTTAACTGACACACCGCATTCGCGAGCAAGCCCGCTCCCACCTTCGCTCCCGTTTCAAATCAGGCGGGCTGTGCGACGCCAAATGCACCCTGACGCAACAACAGCACCACCAGCCCCAACGCGCCGGCGGCCATCAGCAACGGCAACGCATGCCCGCTGATCCACTGGCTGCCCGCCCCGGCCACCAATGGCCCTATCAAGCAACCGATGCCCCACAACTGCGCCACGTGAGCATTCGCGCGCACCAGCGCATCGTCGCGGTAACGCTCGCCGATCAGGATCAGCGACAAGGTGAACAACCCGCCGGCACTGGCGCCGAAGACCACCCACACCGGCCAGATGAGCGGAGTGTGCATCAGCAGTGGAATCGCCAGGCTCGAGATCAGCAACAGCACCGCACAGCTCAAGAACAGCGTGCGACGCGGCAGGTAGTCAGCCAATGCACCGATAGGCAATTGCAACAGCGCATCACCCACCACCACCGTGCTGACCATGGCCAAGGCGACCTCGGCCGTAAAACCCTGTTGCAGGCAATACACCGGCAGCAGCGTCAGAATCATCGCTTCGAACGCCGCGAATAAAGCCACCGCCCAGGCAATCGCCGGCAGGCTCAAGCAAAAGCGCCATAAGTCGCCAAAGGTGACACTGAAGGACTCAGCCGTCGGCGCGCCGGAGCGCCCCAGCAACAGCAGTGGCGCGACCATCAGCAGGCCTACGCCCACCCAGAAGCCGTAATCATGGTCGGTGCCAATCACACCCAGCAGCAGCGGCCCCGACAGTTGGCTCAAGGCGTAACTGCAGCCATACAGCGCCACCAAGCGGCCCCGCCACTGCTCCACCACCAACTGGTTGATCCAGCTTTCACCGAGGATAAACACGATGGTCAGGATCACCCCGATCATCAGCCGCAGCACCAGCCAGACCGGATAGCTGGGCAGGATTGCCAGCAGGCCGATGGACACTGCACCGGCCCACAGGCACAGGCGCATCAGGTTGGCGGTGCCCAGCCATGAGGCCATGCGGCTGGAGACCTTGGCGCCCAGTAGTACGCCGAAGGCTGGCATGGCCGCCATCACCCCAATCGCGAAACTGCCGTAGCCCCAGCCTTCAAGGCGCAGGGACACGAGCGGCATGCTGACCCCGAGGGCCAGACCGACGCTGAGTACCGAGGCCAGGACGGCGAAGTAAGTCGCCCAACGCATGTCCACGCTCCTGTGGATAATTTTCAGGGTTTCAAACGAACTGCAGGAGCGAGCCTATGTGGGAGCCGGGCTTGCCTGCGATGCAAGCACCTTGGTGTGTCAGTCACACCTCGGTGATGCTATCGCAGGCAAGCCAGCTCCCACAAAAGCCAGCTCCCACATTTGGCCTGCGGTGTTTCCTACAGGGTTACAGCTTGATCCAGGTTGCCTTCAGTTCGGTGTACTTGTCGAACGCGTGCAGCGACTTGTCGCGACCGTTACCGGACTGCTTGAAGCCACCAAACGGCGCGGTCATGTCACCGCCATCGTACTGGTTGACCCACACGCTACCGGCGCGCAAGGCCTTGGCCGTCAGGTGCGCCTTGGAGATATCCGCCGTCCACACCGCTGCGGCCAGGCCGTATTGGGTGTCGTTGGCGATGGCGATGGCTTCTTCGGCGCTGTCGAAGGTGATCACCGACAGAACCGGGCCAAAGATTTCTTCCTGGGCAATCTTCATGGCGTTGGTCACGCCGTCGAAAATCGTCGGTTCAACGTAAGTGCCACCGGTTTCTTCCAGGGTGCGCTTGCCGCCCGCAACCAGCTTGGCGCCGTCGGCGTGGCCAGCTTCGATGTACGACAGCACGGTGTTCATCTGCTGGGTGTCCACCAGCGCACCGACGTTGGTCGCCGGGTCCAGCGGGTTGCCTGGCTTCCAGCCTTTGAGGGCCTCGATCACCAGCGGCAGGAATTTATCCTTGATGGAGCGCTCCACCAGCAGACGCGAACCGGCGGTGCAGACTTCGCCCTGGTTGAAGGCGATGGCGCCAGCGGCGGATTCGGCCGCCGCTTGCAGGTCCGGGGCATCGGCGAACACGATGTTCGGGCTCTTGCCGCCCGCTTCCAGCCACACGCGCTTCATGTTGGACTCGCCGGAGCGAATCAACAGCTGCTTGGCGATTTTGGTGGAACCGGTGAACACCAGGGTGTCGACGTCCATGTGCAGCGCCAGGGCATTGCCCACGGTGTGGCCGTAGCCCGGCAGCACGTTGAACACGCCTTTTGGAATACCGGCTTCAACGGCCAGGGCCGCGATGCGGATGGCGGTCAGCGGGGATTTTTCGGACGGCTTGAGGATCACCGAGTTACCGGTAGACAGCGCCGGGCCGAGTTTCCAGCAGGCCATCATCAGCGGGAAGTTCCACGGTACGATCGCGCCGACAACGCCGACCGGCTCGCGGGTCACCAGGCCCAATTGATCGTGCGGAGTAGCGGCAACTTCGTCGTAGATCTTGTCGATGGCCTCGCCGCTCCAGCTCAGCGCGTTGGCTGCGCCAGGCACGTCAATGCCCAGGGAGTCGCTGATCGGCTTGCCCATGTCCAGGGTTTCGAGCAGGGCCAGCTCTTCGGCATTGGCCTTGAGCAGCGCGGCGAAACGGATCATGGCGGACTTGCGCTTGGCCGGTGCCAGACGTGACCAGACGCCGGAATTAAAGGTGGCGCGGGCATTTTCTACAGCGCGCTGGGCGTCGGCGACGTCGCAGCTGGCGACAGTTGCCAGCAGGCGGCCATCGACCGGGCTGATGCATTCGAATGTGTCACCGGAAACAGCGGCGGTGTATTCGCCATTGATGTAGGCGCGGCCTTCGATCTTCAGATCCTTGGCGCGTTGTTCCCAGTCGGCACGGGTCAGGGTGGTCATGCGAGTGTCCTCCTCTTATTGAATACAAGGGCCAGGTGATGTCCCCCGGCAGCCTCAAAGAATTCTTGCCCGGCCAGCCTGCTGTTCGGCTCAAGGCAGCTGCCACCCTAAACCAGCGGCTGGGGGTGTTTCAATATATTTGACACAACGCCGGTAAACGCCCTTGCGATGTTCATTTTAATAAACATAGACTTTGGACTCTCCAACCGCAGGCCAGACGGGACACGCACATGAGCATCCAGGACATCGTCGACTTCAGCCAAGCCAATACCGCCCCCGAACGCTACCGGCCGGCTGCCGAAAAAGTCCTCAAGGGCGATCCCGAGCAAACCCTCTACAACCACTACAACAGCCCGTGCGGCCAGATGAGCGCCGGGGTCTGGGAAGGTGAAGTCGGGCAATGGAGGGTCAACTACAGCGAGCATGAATACTGCGAGATCGTGCAGGGCGTTTCGGTGCTGCGCGATGCCGACGGTAACGCCAAGACCTTGCGTGCGGGCGACCGCTTCGTGATCCCCGCGGGTTTCAGCGGCACCTGGGAAGTGCTGGAACCGTGCCGCAAGATCTACGTGGTGTTTGAACAGAAAGCCTGATCAGCAAATCACAGGCAAAAAAAAGCCCGACTCGTGAGAGACGGGCTTTTTTTCACAAGGAAGAAAATCAATTACTTGATTTTGCCTTCTTTGTAGATCACGTGCTTGCGAACGCGCGGGTCGAACATTTTCTTTTCGAGCTTGTCCGGGGTAGTACGCTTGTTCTTGTCGGTAGTGTAGAAGTGACCAGTACCGGCGCTAGAGATCATTCGAATCAATTCACGCATGATAAAGCTCCTTAGATCTTGCCAGCGGCGCGGATTTCGGCCAGCACGACAGTGATGCCGCGCTTGTCGATGATACGCATGCCTTTGGCAGATACACGCAGGCGAACAAAACGTTTCTCTTCTTCAACCCAGAAGCGGTGATGCTGCAGGTTCGGCAGGAAACGACGACGGGTTTTGTTATTTGCGTGGGAAATGTTATTCCCAGTCACCGGACCCTTACCGGTAACTTGACAGACTCTCGACATGCCTCAGCCCTCTAAAACCACATGCCCAACCCGGCATGGGTTGGCCGCTTAATCTCTCAGTCATTTGGCGCCAGGCGCCGCGTTTCTTTAAGGGTCTTACCGGCTACACCTACAGTGAAGGAACCGGGCCCCTAGAAAAGAGCGCTGCTTTATACCAGAAAGACCAAGGTGCAACAACAGCCCGTGTGTTTTTACCGGCGTAAATCTTGGCGACAGACGCCTGAACCGTTGTCAGGAGTGGCCGCTGCAACAGCCGACCGCTCGTCGCACAGAATGATTTACAGCGCTCGCACGCACGATGAAGTGCACGGCGAAACGCGCTGAGGCGCCATCAAAACAGCATTTGCGCCAAAAGCACAGGCAAAAATGGACTAGTCATTTATCAATCAGACCACTACGGTAGGCTTTTTCCAGACTGCACTCGCAGATGGGCCTTCGATCTGCAAAGGAAACCGAACATGCGCCTCGCTGCCCTACCGCTATTGCTAGCCCCTCTATTTATTGCGCCGGCGGCCCTGGCTGCTACCAGTTTAAGCGTGTGTACCGAAGCCAGCCCTGAAGGGTTCGATGTGGTGCAATACAACTCGCTCACCACTACAAATGCCTCGGCCGACGTCCTGATGAACCGCCTCGTGGACTACGACGCCGCCAGCGGCAAGCTGGTGCCGAGCCTCGCAGACAGTTGGGACGTTTCGCCAGATGGCCTGACGTACACTTTCAAGCTGCACCCGGATGTGAAATTCCACCGCACCGAATACTTCACCCCAAGCCGCACCCTCACCGCCGAAGATGTGCGCTTCAGTTTCGAGCGCATGCTCGACCCGGCCAACCCATGGCACAAGATCGCCCAAAGCGGCTTCCCCCATGCCCAGTCGCTACAGTTGCCGACGCTGGTCAAGAAGATCGACGCCCTCGACCCGCTGACCGTGCGCTTCACGCTCGATCATGCCGACTCGACCTTCCTCGCCGCGTTGAGCATGGGCTTTGCCTCGATCTACCCGGCCGAATACGCCGACAAGCTGCTCAAGGCCGGCACTCCGGAGAAGCTTAATAGCCAACCTATCGGCACCGGCCCGTTTGTTTTCGTCCGGTTCCAGAAAGATGCCGTGGTTCGCTACAAAGCCAACCCGGACTATTTCGCCGGCAAACCGGCTGTGGATAACTTGCTGTTCGCCATTACCCCGGACGCCAACGTGCGCCTGCAGAAATTGCATCGCGACGAATGCCAGATCGCCCTCTCGCCCAAGCCGCTGGATGTGGGCGAGGCCGAAAAAGACCCGGCATTGAAGGTGGAGAAAACCGCCGCCTTCATGACTGCATTCGTAGCCATCAACAGCCAGCATCCGCCGCTGGACAAGCCGGAAGTGCGCCAGGCAATCAACTTGGCGTTCGACAAGAACAGCTACCTCAAGGCCGTGTTTGAAGGCACCGCCGAGGCGGCCAATGGCATTTACCCACCCAATACCTGGAGCTATGCCAAAGACCTGCCGGGTTATCCACAGGACATCGCCAAGGCCAGGACGCTGCTCGACCGCGCGGGGCTCAAGGACGGTTTCAAGACCACCCTTTGGACACGCCCAACCGGCAGCTTGCTGAACCCCAACCCCAACCTGGGTGCACAACTGTTGCAGGCAGACCTGGCCAAGATCGGCATCCAGGCAGAGATCCGCGTGATCGAATGGGGCGAACTGATTCGCCGCGCCAAGGCCGGTGAACATGACCTGCTGTTCATGGGCTGGGCCGGCGATAACGGCGACCCGGATAACTTCCTCACCCCGCAGTTCTCTTGCGCGGCGGTGAAATCCGGCACCAACTTTGCCCGCTACTGCGACCCCGCGCTGGACAAACTGATCAGCGCTGGCAAGACCACCAGCGAGCAAGGCGTACGCACCAAGTTGTATCAACAGGCCCAGGCGCAGATCCAGCAGCAGGCGTTGTGGCTGCCGCTGGCGCATCCGACCGCGTTTGCCCTGACACGCAAGAATGTCGAGGGCTATCAGGTGAGCCCGTTCGGGCGCCAGGACTTCTCGAAAGTCAGCGTCAAGCCCTGATGACCTGCCCCGCCCTTGCGGGCGGGGCTACATCCACCCGTATTCCGCCATCGACAACGGATCACCATCACCGACGATGATGTGATCCAGCACCCGCACATCCACCACCTCCAACGCCTTTTGCAGCAACTTGGTCAATTTTCGATCAGCCGCACTCGGCTCGACACTCCCGGAAGGATGGTTGTGACACAGAATCAATGCTGCCGCGTTGTACGCCAACGCACGCTTGACCACTTGCCGCGGGTAAACAAGGGCAGTGTCGATGGTGCCCTGGGACAGCGCCTCAAAGCCCAGAACGCGGTGCTTTGAGTCGAGAAACAGACAGCCAAAGATCTCGTGAGGCTCATGACGCAGCAGCGCCTTGAGGTAGTCACGCACTGCCAGCGGGCTTTCCAGCACCGAGTCCGCGCGCAGGCGTTCGGCCATGTGCCGTCGGGACATCTCCAGCACAGCCTGCAACTGGGCAAACTTTGCCGGCCCTAACCCCAAATGCTGGCTGAACAGCGTCTGGTTGGCCTCCAACAGCGGGCGAAGGCCGCCAAATTGCGCCAGTAAATGGCGCGCCAGGTCGACCGCGCTTCTGCCCGACACCCCGGTGCGCAGGAAGATTGCCAGCAGTTCGGCATCCGACAGCGTTGCCGCGCCCCCTTCCAAAAGTTTCTCCCGCGGACGTTCCGCCACAGGCCAATCGCGAATACTCATCCCACCTCCGTGTGCATGTGCGCCGCTGTTGCCCGGCGGACGCTGTGTTATCTTAAGCCCTCTTTTTTGCGTGCGATTTCTCCTGGGGAGGGGGCATCGCAGGCGTCACTGACTGGCATCACTGAACTGGAAAGGCAAACCAATGCAGCGTCTGTATCGGAAACGCATCGTTCTCGGCGTCGGCGGCGGCATTGCCGCCTACAAGAGCGCAGAGCTGGTTCGCAGGCTCCTGGACCAGGGCGCCGAAGTGCGCGTAGTCATGACCCGCGGCGGCAGCGAGTTCATCACCCCGCTCACCATGCAAGCTTTGTCCGGCCACCCGGTTCATCTGGACCTGCTGGACCCGGCGGCCGAAGCCGCGATGGGCCATATCGAGCTGGCCAAATGGGCCGATCTGGTACTGATCGCCCCGGCAACCGCCGACTTGATCGCCCGCCTGGCCCAAGGCATCGCCGATGACCTGCTGACCACGCTGGTGCTGGCCACCGACGCCACCGTCGCCATCGCCCCGGCCATGAACCAGGCCATGTGGCGCGACCCGGCGACCCAGGCCAACACCCAGCTCCTGCAAAGCCGAGGCCTCAAGGTGTTCGGCCCGGCGTCCGGCAGCCAGGCCTGCGGCGACGTCGGCATGGGCCGCATGCTCGAAGCCACCGACCTGGCGCTGTGCGCCGCCGAGTGTTTCCAGCACCTGGCCCTTACCGGCAAACACGTGCTGATCACCGCCGGCCCGACTCAGGAAAACATCGACCCGGTGCGCTACATCACCAACCATAGCTCAGGAAAAATGGGCTTTGCATTGGCCGAAGCGGCGGTTGAGGCAGGCGCACGTGTCACCTTGATCACCGGCCCGGTGCATTTGCCGACGCCTGATCGGGTCACGCGAATCGACGTAGTCAGCGCCCGGGACATGCTGGCGGCTTGCGAGGCAGCCATTCCGTGCGACCTGTTTATCGCCTCGGCGGCGGTTGCAGACTACCGCCCGGAAGTCGTAGCCCCGCAAAAGCTTAAGAAAGACCCTACAAGCGGCGACGGCCTGCTCCTGCAAATGGTGCGTAACCCCGACATCCTGGCAACCATCGCCACGCGCGCGGACCGCCCTTTCAGCGTCGGCTTTGCCGCCGAAACCGAGCACCTGCTGGACTACGCGGCACGCAAATTGAAAGACAAAAACCTCGATCTGATCGTTGCCAATGATGTCGCCAACCCGAGCATCGGCTTCAACAGCGAGGAAAATGCCATCAGCGTGATCGACCGCGAGTTGCACGCCACCGTTTTCGCCCAGACCAGCAAAGGCAAGATTGCCCGCCAACTGATCTCATTTATCGCCCAACGGCTGAACCAGGTTTAATTGACATGCACGCTTTGCAAGCCAAGATTCTCGACCCACGCATCGGCAACGAATTCCCACTGCCGGCCTATGCCACCCCAGGCTCCGCCGGGTTGGACCTGCGCGCCATGCTCAAGCAAGACACCGTTCTTGAACCGGGCCAGACCCTCCTGATCCCTACCGGCCTGTCGATTTACGTTGGCGATCCGGGCCTGGCCGCACTGATCCTGCCGCGCTCCGGCCTGGGCCACAAACACGGCATCGTGCTGGGCAACCTGGTCGGCCTGATCGACTCCGACTACCAGGGCGAGCTAATGGTGTCGTGCTGGAACCGCGGCCAGACCGCCTTCAACATTGCTGTTGGCGAGCGTATCGCGCAACTGGTGCTGGTGCCGGTGGTGCAAGCGCACTTCGAACTGGTTCAAGAGTTTGATGAGACTCAACGCGGCGCAGGCGGTTTTGGGCATTCCGGCAGCCACTGACTAAGCTGAATCAGGCCGGACGCTTTTGTCCGGCCCGATGCCACCGCAAGGCTTTTCAGGACGAAGAATGCGCGGAATTAATCAGCGAGATTTCATCATTGAAATCAATGCATTACGCAGCCATAAGCACGGAGTGCCAGCTCCGATGGCACTTTTGCACCACGAACTCTCTGCCGAAAACGCCGTCATACCCTTCAGTTTGAGCCTGCCGGTCAGCCACTTTAAGGCCAGCTTTGCCCCCTTCAGATGGAGTTTCCCCCCGCGATGAGTACCGCAGCCCGAGTAGCCCCGACATTTCCCGACAGCATCTTTCGCGCCTATGACATCCGTGGCGTCGTGCCCAAGACCCTGACCGCCGAAACCGCCTATTGGATCGGCCGTGCCATCGGCTCCCAAAGCCTGGCTCAGGGCGAACCCAATGTATCGGTAGGCCGCGATGGCCGCTTGTCCGGCCCGGAGCTGGTGGAACAACTGATCCAGGGCCTGGCCGACAGCGGCTGCCACGTCAGCGATGTGGGCCTGGTGCCGACCCCTGCGTTGTACTACGCAGCCAACGTACTGGCTGGCAAGTCCGGCGTTATGCTCACCGGCAGCCATAATCCGTCGGACTACAACGGCTTCAAGATCGTCATCGCCGGTGACACCCTCGCCAACGAACAGATTCAGGCGCTGCACGAGCGCCTGAAGACCAACGATCTGACCACCGGCACCGGCAGCATCACCAAAGTCGATATTCTTCAACGCTACTCTGACCAGATCACTGGCGACGTCAAACTCGCCCGCCGCCTGAAAGTAGTGGTGGACTGCGGCAACGGCGCGGCCGGCGTGATTGCCCCGCAACTGCTCGAAGCCCTGAACTGCGAAGTGATCCCGTTGTTCTGCGACGTCGACGGCAACTTCCCGAACCACCACCCGGACCCGGGCAAGCCTGAAAACCTGGTGGACCTGATCGCCAAGGTCAAGGAAACCGGCGCCGACGTGGGCCTGGCGTTCGACGGTGACGGCGACCGCGTCGGCGTGGTGACCAACACCGGCGAGAACGTGTTCGCCGACCGCCTGCTGATGTTGTTTGCCCGCGACGTGGTGGCCCGTAACCCCAACGCCGAAATCATCTTCGACGTGAAGTGCACCCGCCGCCTCACCCCGCTGATCAAGGAATACGGCGGTCGCCCACTAATGTGGAAGACCGGCCACTCGTTGATCAAAAAGAAAATGAAGGAAACCGGCGCGCTGTTGGCCGGCGAAATGAGCGGCCACGTGTTCTTCAAAGAGCGCTGGTTCGGGTTCGACGACGGCATTTACAGCGCCGCCCGTCTGCTGGAGATCCTCAGCAAGGAAAAATCCACGGCGCAGGAGCTGTTTCAGACCTTCCCGAATGATATTTCTACGCCAGAGATCAATATCCATGTGACCGAGGAGAGCAAATTCAGCATCATTGACGCACTGCACGATGCGCAATGGGGCGAAGGCGCCAACCTGACCACCATTGATGGTGTGCGCGTCGATTACGCCAAAGGCTGGGGCCTGGTTCGTGCGTCCAACACCACACCGGTGCTGGTCCTGCGTTTCGAGGCGGATACCGAGGCTGAGTTGCAGCGCATCAAGGACGTGTTCCACGCCCAGTTGAAACGTGTTGCCCCTGATCTCCAATTACCGTTCTGATTTTTTACCGGAGCCCTGAATGACCCTCGAACGCGAAGCCGCTGCCAATACTGCCAAGGTCCTGTCCGAAGCGTTGCCTTACATTCGACGCTACGTCGGCAAGACGCTGGTGATCAAGTACGGCGGCAATGCCATGGAAAGCGACGAGCTGAAAACCGGCTTTGCCCGCGACATCGTGTTGATGAAAGCTGTCGGGATCAACCCGGTGGTGGTGCACGGTGGCGGCCCGCAAATCGGCGACCTGCTCAAGCGCTTGTCGATCGAGAGTCACTTCATTGATGGCATGCGCGTCACAGACGCGCAGACCATGGACGTGGTGGAGATGGTCCTTGGTGGCCAGGTCAACAAAGACATCGTCAACCTGATCAACCGTCATGGTGGCAGCGCCATCGGCCTGACCGGCAAGGACGCGGAGCTGATCCGCGCGAAAAAACTGACAGTTACTCGTCAGACGCCAGAGATGACCCAGCCGGAAATCATCGACATCGGCCAGGTCGGTGAAGTGATCGGCATCAACACCGACCTGCTGAACCTGCTGGTCAAGGGTGACTTCATCCCGGTGATCGCGCCAATCGGCGTGGGCGCCAACGGTGAGTCCTACAACATCAACGCCGACCTGGTAGCCGGTAAAGTGGCCGAAGCGCTGAAGGCTGAAAAGCTGATGCTGCTGACCAACATTGCCGGCCTGATGGACAAGGAAGGCAAGGTGCTGACGGGTTTGACCACCCAGCAGGTGGACGAGCTGATCGCCGACGGCACCATCTACGGCGGCATGCTGCCGAAGATCCGTTGCGCGCTGGAAGCCGTACAAGGCGGCGTGGGTAGCTCGCTGATTCTGGATGGCCGCGTGCCTAATGCAATCCTGCTGGAAATCTTCACCGATACCGGTGTGGGCACGCTGATCAGTAATCGCAAGCGTCCTTAAGCTTCAGAAAACAAAAGGCCCCGCTCAATCACATTGAGCGGGGCCTTTTTTATGAGGTCTTCAAGGTGGAATGCAATCCAATGTGGGAGCGGGCTTGCTCGCGAATGCGGAGCGTCAGTCAATACTTCTGCTGAATGACCGACTGCATTCGCGAGCAAGCCTGCTCCCCCAAGGGGTTTGCGACGCCTTTGGATCGCCTCAGACGCCGAACTGCTCGCGGTACGCACGCACCGCCGGCAAGTGCTGCTTGAGCTGCGGATCGTCTTCCAGGAACTGCAACACCTGGTTCAGCGACACAATGCTCACCACCGGAATGCCGAAATCACGTTCCACTTCCTGAATTGCCGACAACTCACCGTTGCCGCGCTCCTGACGATTCAGCGCGATCAGCACGCCGGCGGCCTTGGCGCCATCTTGGGACGCGATGATCTGCATCACCTCACGGATGGCGGTACCGGCGGTGATCACGTCATCGATGATCAGCACGTCGCCCTTGAGCGGAGCCCCAACCAGGCTACCGCCTTCGCCATGTGCCTTGGCCTCTTTGCGGTTGAAGCACCACGGCAGATCCAGCCCGTGATGTTCAGCCAACGCCACGGCAGTCGCGGCCGCCAGCGGGATGCCCTTGTAGGCTGGGCCAAACAAAACGTCGAAGGAAATGCCGCTTTCAACGATGGCTGCCGCGTAGAAACGACCCAGCTGAGCCAGGGCCGAACCCGAGTTGAACAGGCCTGCATTGAAGAAGTACGGGCTGGTGCGCCCGGACTTCAAAGTGAACTCACCGAAGCGTAAAACGCCGCGATCGATGGCAAAACGAATGAAATCGCGTTGATACGCCTGCATGAAAAAAGCCTCAGATACCACGGATTTAGCTAATTAGGTAGACGGCGTGTATCATACACGCACGCGATTTTTGGGGCCATTTATGCGGATCATCAGTGTGAACGTCAATGGTATTCAGGCTGCAGTCGAGCGTGGTTTGCTCAGTTGGCTGCAAGCACAGAATGCCGACGTCATCTGCCTGCAGGACACCCGCGCCTCCGCCTTTGAACTGGACGACCCAGCCTTCCAACTGGATGGCTACTTCCTTTATGCCTGCGATGCCGAAGTGCCCACCCAAGGTGGCGTGGCTTTGTACTCGCGGTTGCAACCCAAGGCGGTCATCAGCGGCCTCGGCTTCGAGACAGCCGACCGCTACGGGCGCTACCTGCAGGCCGATTTCGACAAGGTCAGCATCGCGACCTTGCTGCTCCCTTCGGGGCAGAACGGCGATGAAGACTTGAACCAGAAGTTCAAGCTAATGGACGATTTCGCCCGTTATCTGGATAAACAGCGACGCAAACGTCGCGAGTACATTTACTGTGGCTCGCTGTACGTGGCGCAACAGAAGCTGGATATCAAGAACTGGCGCGACAGCCAACAATCCCCGGGCTTCCTGGCGCCGGAACGTGCCTGGATGGACGAGATTGTCGGCAACATGGGCTATGTTGACGCGCTGCGCGAAGTCAGCCGCGAAGGCGACCAGTACAGCTGGTGGCCGGATAACGAACAGGCCGAGATGCTTAACCTGGGCTGGCGTTTCGACTACCAGCTGCTGACCCCGGGGCTTCGCCGCTTTGTTCGCAGCGCACGCCTGCCGCGTCAGCCACGCTTTTCGCAGCACGCGCCGCTGATCGTGGACTACGACTGGACATTGACCATCTAAAGTCTTTTCCCTGGCACAAAAAAACCGACATCGCTGTCGGTTTTTTTGTGGGCGCTCATTATTTGACCAATCGCCAGGTAAAGGGATAGCGATAGGCAATCCCCTTGCTGGCTTTGATTGCGCCGATGATCGTCAGCACCACCGTGGCGATCGCCAGGGCAGTCATCAGGAGAAAACCAATCACCGCAAACGCCAGCACGATGCAAACCAGCCAGGCAATGGCCACGGTGATCTGGAAGTTCAAGGCCTCCTTGCCCTGATCATCAATGAACGGGTCCACTTCCTTCTTCATCTGCCACAGGATCAGCGGCCCGACGACACTGCCGAAGGGAAACACAAACCCCAGGAACGCCGAGAGGTGACACAACATTGCTCCCTGACGCACTTCGTAAGGAGGCGTGGGTACAGGCAGTTGGTGGTCACTCATGGCGTTGCTCCTTGCGGCCGTTTCAGTCAGCCAGTGCGGCGTTCTGCAGTTCGAAGATTTCGGTCATGCCTTTCTGGGCCAGGGCCAGCATGGCGTTCAGGTCGGCCGGCTGGAATGGCGCGCCTTCGGCGGTGCCCTGCACTTCGATGAAACCACCGCTGCTGGTCATTACCACGTTCAGGTCAGTCTCGGCAGCCGAGTCTTCCAGATAGTCGAGATCCAGCACTGGCTCGCCCTGGTACATGCCCACCGATACGGCAGCGATCATCTGCTTGAGCGGGTCGCCGGCTTTCAGGCCGCCACGCTTCTTGATCACTTTCAGCGCATCAACCAAGGCCACCATGGCGCCGGTGATGGAGGCAGTGCGGGTGCCGCCGTCGGCCTGGATCACGTCGCAATCGACGTACAGGGTCACGTCGCCCAGCTTGGACATGTCCAGGGCTGCGCGCAGCGAACGGCCGATCAGGCGCTGGATTTCGAGGGTGCGGCCGCCTTGCTTGCCACGGCTGGCTTCACGCTGGTTACGCTCGCCGGTGGCGCGCGGCAGCATGCCGTACTCGGCGGTCAACCAACCCTGGCCCTGGCCCTTGAGGAAGCGCGGAACGCCGTTTTCGACGCTGACGGTGCAGATCACCTTGGTATCGCCAAACTCGACCAGTACAGATCCCTCGGCGTGTTTGGTGTAGTTGCGGGTGATGCGGATCGAGCGGAGCTGATCGGCAGCGCGACCACTTGGACGTTTCATAGGGGATACCTGTACGGAGGACGAAAAACTGCCGAGCATTATAGAGCCGCCAGCCGATTCGGGGCACTTCTAAAAAATTCGGTTACGAATGGCTGACCTGGCGCCCATTGTTTGGGCGCGTTCGCCTCACTGCGCTACAATCCTGCGCCTTCGCAGCCTGTCGGCTTCAATTCACCCATCAGCCCGTATTTGCGGGACTGCATCGCGAGGTACCTCCATGGTGCACAGCATGACCGC
The DNA here is from genome assembly GCF_963878885.1 of Pseudomonas sp. R9.37. Classification (NCBI taxonomy): domain Bacteria; kingdom Pseudomonadati; phylum Pseudomonadota; class Gammaproteobacteria; order Pseudomonadales; family Pseudomonadaceae; genus Pseudomonas; species Pseudomonas sp. R9.37. The sequence goes on from NZ_CAWNZA010000011.1 coordinate 476,313, forward strand.
CTTCGCCCGTGTCGAAAAAGCCGGCGCCCAAGGCACCCTGAGCTGGGAACTGCGCTCGGTCAACAGCCGTTACCTGGAGCCGCACCTGCGTCTGCCGGAATCCTTGCGCGACCTCGAAGGCGCCGTGCGTGAAGCGCTGCGCCAGGGTATTTCCCGCGGCAAGCTGGAATGCACCCTGCGTTTTACCGAAGTAACTACCGGCAAGCCGCTGCAGATCGACCGCGACCGCGCCGCGCAACTGGTCGCTGCCGCTGAAACCATCGCCGGCCTGATCAAGCAACCCGCCGCGCTGAACCCGCTGGAAGTGCTGGCCTGGCCCGGCGTACTGGTGGCCGACGCCACCGACCCGCAGGCCCTCAATGCCGAAGCCCTCGCCCTGTTCAATCAGGGTTTGAAGGAGCTCAAAGCCGGCCGCGAGCGTGAGGGCGCCGAACTGGCGCGCCTGATCAGCGAGCGCCTGAGCGCGATCGAGGAAGACGTGGTCACCCTGCGCGAGTTGGTGCCGCAGATGCTCGCCACCCAGCGCCAGAAGGTTCTGGACCGTTTCACCGACATGAAGGCCGACCTCGACCCAACGCGCCTGGAACAGGAAATGGTGCTGCTGGCGCAGAAAAGTGACGTGGCCGAAGAGCTCGACCGCCTGAGCACCCACATCCTCGAGGTGCGCCGCGTGCTCAAGTCTGCCGGTGCCGCTGGTCGGCGCCTGGACTTCCTGATGCAGGAACTCAACCGCGAAGCCAATACACTGGGCTCCAAAGCGTTTGATCCGCGCAGCACCCAAGCTGCGGTCAACCTCAAAGTGTTGATCGAGCAGATGCGCGAACAAGTACAGAATATTGAGTAAGGCAACTTCCATGACCCACAGCACCGGCACCCTTTACATCATTTCCGCCCCTTCGGGCGCGGGCAAGAGCAGCCTGGTCAAGGCCTTGACCGACGCTGACGAGCAGATCCGCATCTCGGTCTCGCACACCACCCGCGCCATGCGTCCGGGTGAAGTGAACGGCGTGCACTACCACTTCGTCGAGCGTACCGAGTTCGTCAAGATGATCGAGCACGGCGACTTCCTGGAGCGCGCCGAAGTGTTCGGCAACCTCTACGGCACCTCGCAAAGCCACCTGCAGCAGACCCTGGACGAAGGCCACGACCTGATCCTTGAAATCGACTGGCAGGGTGCCGAGCAAGTGCGCCAACTGATGCCGAAGGCGCGTTCGATCTTTATCCTGCCGCCGTCGCTCGAAGCCTTGCACCAGCGCCTGACCAACCGTGGCCAGGACAGTGACGAGATCATCGAAGGCCGCATGCGTGAAGCCGTCAGCGAAATGAGCCACTACGTCGACTACGACTACCTGATCATCAATGACGATTTCGCCAGCGCCCTGGACGATTTGAAGGCAATTTTCCGCGCCAATCAGCTCCAGCAGAAACGCCAACAGCAGCGTTTCGGCAAATTACTCGCCGAACTGCTTGGCTGATTGGCTCTTCCCAAAACCGCTGCAAGGGCTTTACATTGGCACTTGTAGCCGTTTTGCGAGGCCGCGGGAAAAATCAGCGCTTCCCTAAACGCTGGTGATTTTTTAAACTGTTCAGTCCGCTCGCCCAACCGGGCAGCGCGCATCTTGCATTCGCTCCGAGGAATACCATGGCCCGCGTAACCGTTGAAGACTGCCTAGAACACGTGGATAACCGCTTTGAGCTGGTCATGCTCTCTACCAAGCGTGCCCGTCAACTGGCCACTGGCGGCAAAGAGCCCCTGGTCCAGTGGGAAAACGACAAGCCTACCGTTGTAGCCCTGCGTGAAATCGCTGAAGGCCTGATGAGCTACGAGTTCATCGCCAACGCCGAAATCGTTGAAGACGAACCGCTGTTTGCAGCGTTCGAGGACGAGTCCAACGAGGCCGTCTAAGCCTATGCCTGGTCGACGTAGCACGGCGCGGGGTCACAGCCAACGGCAGGAGTTAATACTTTGCCGAGCATAGACGCCCTCGCCGATCGCTTATCGACCTACCTCGGCCCAGACCAGGTCAACCTGGTCCGCCGAGCGTATTTCTACGCCGAACAAGCCCACGACGGCCAACGCCGCCGCAGTGGTGAGGCGTATGTCACGCATCCTCTTGCCGTGGCCAATATTCTTGCCGACATGCACATGGACCATCAGAGCCTGATGGCTGCGATGCTGCATGACGTGATCGAAGACACCGGCATCGCCAAGGAAGCGCTCAGTGCGCAATTTGGCGAGACCGTGGCCGAACTGGTCGATGGGGTCAGCAAACTGACCCAGATGAACTTCGAAACCAAGGCCGAAGCCCAGGCGGAAAACTTCCAGAAGATGGCCATGGCCATGGCCCGAGACATTCGGGTAATCCTGGTGAAGCTGGCCGACCGGCTGCACAACATGCGCACGCTGGAAGTGCTGTCCGGCGAAAAACGCCGGCGCATCGCCAAGGAAACCCTGGAAATCTATGCGCCCATCGCCAACCGGCTGGGCATGCATGCCATTCGTATCGAATTCGAAGACCTCGGCTTCAAGGCCATGCACCCGATGCGTTCCGCGCGCATTTATCAGGCCGTCAAGCGCGCCCGGGGCAACCGCAAGGAAATCGTCAACAAGATCGAAGAGTCGCTGAGCCATTGCCTGGCGATCGACGAAATTGAAGGCGAAGTCAGCGGCCGGCAGAAACACATCTACGGCATCTACAAAAAAATGCGCGGCAAGCGTCGGGCCTTCAACGAGATCATGGACGTGTACGCGTTCCGGATCATCGTCGACAAGGTCGATACCTGCTACCGCGTGCTCGGTGCTGTACATAATTTGTACAAACCCCTGCCAGGCCGCTTCAAAGATTACATCGCGATTCCCAAGGCAAACGGCTATCAGTCGCTGCACACCACGTTGTTTGGTATGCACGGGGTACCGATCGAGATCCAGATCCGTACCCGTGAAATGGAAGAGATGGCCAACAACGGCATCGCCGCGCATTGGCTGTACAAGTCCAGCGGCGACGAACAGCCTAAAGGCACGCATGCCCGCGCCCGCCAGTGGGTCAAAGGCGTGCTGGAAATGCAGCAACGGGCCGGCAACTCCCTGGAATTTATCGAAAGTGTGAAGATCGACCTGTTCCCGGACGAGGTCTACGTCTTCACGCCCAAAGGCCGGATCATGGAGCTGCCCAAAGGCTCCACAGCGGTCGACTTTGCCTACGCGGTACACACCGACGTGGGCAACAGCTGCATTGCCTGCCGGATCAACCGTCGTCTCGCGCCGCTGTCCGAGCCGCTGCAAAGCGGCTCCACGGTCGAGATCGTCAGCGCACCCGGCGCGCGCCCGAACCCGGCCTGGCTCAACTTCGTGGTCACCGGTAAAGCGCGCACACACATTCGCCACGCGCTCAAATTGCAACGCCGCTCCGAATCCATCAGCCTCGGCGAACGCCTGCTGAACAAGGTGCTCAATGGTTTCGACAGCGCCCTGGAGAAGATCCCGGCCGAGCGCGTGCAAGCGATGCTCCACGAGTATCGTCAGGAAACCATCGAAGACCTGCTGGAAGACATCGGCCTGGGCAACCGCATGGCGTATGTGGTCGCCCGTCGCCTGCTCGGCGAAGGCGAACAGCTGCCAAGCCCCGAAGGCCCGCTGGCGATTCGCGGCACGGAAGGCCTGGTGCTCAGCTACGCCAAATGTTGCACGCCGATCCCGGGCGACCCGATTGTCGGCCACTTGTCGGCTGGTAAAGGCATGGTCGTGCACTTGGACAACTGCCGCAACATCACTGAAATCCGTCACAACCCCGAGAAATGCATCCAGCTCTCGTGGGCCAAGGACGTCACCGGCGAATTCAACGTCGAGCTGCGCGTTGAGCTGGAGCACCAGCGCGGCCTGATCGCCCTGCTGGCCAGCAGCGTCAACGCAGCCGACGGCAATATCGAGAAAATCAGCATGGATGAGCGCGATGGCCGCATCAGCGTGGTCCAGCTGGTGGTCAGCGTGCACGACCGCGTGCACCTGGCCCGCGTGATCAAGAAACTGCGCGCCCTGACCGGGGTGATTCGCATCACCCGCATGCGCGCATAGCCGATCTCTTACAAGGAGTCACTCATGACCAAGACTGTTATCACCAGCGACAAAGCCCCTGCCGCCATCGGCACTTACTCCCAGGCGATCAAGGCGGGCAACACCGTCTACATGTCCGGCCAGATTCCACTGGACCCAAAGACCATGGAGCTGGTTGAAGGCTTTGAAGCACAAACCGTCCAGGTCTTCGAAAACCTCAAGTCGGTGGCCGAAGCCGCTGGCGGCTCGTTCAAAGACATCGTCAAGCTGAACATCTTCCTCACTGACCTGAGCCACTTCGCCAAGGTCAACGAGATCATGGGCAAGTACTTCGAACAGCCGTACCCAGCCCGCGCCGCTATTGGCGTTGCCGCCCTGCCAAAGGGCGCACAAGTCGAGATGGACGCGATTCTGGTCATCGAGTAAAACACCCGGCGCAGCCTCCACAGGCTGCGCCGACTTCGTTTCAGAAGGATTTCGTGATGCGCAAAGCGCTTGTAGCCTCTTCGTTGCTCGCCTTGTTGCTCGGCGGCTGCGCCAGCAACCCCGCCGACCTGGATGTGAGCGGCACCTGGATCAACCAGGCCGCCATCAACGCGGCAGCCAAGGGCGGCCCTTTGCGTGAAGCGCTGCAAACCTATGGTCCGAACCTCGAATGGGAGGTCAACACCAAGGCTTCGCAGGCGCGTTACTACAACGGTTTTGAAGTCGCCGAAGGCAAGCTGCTCAGTGAAAAACCCGGTGCCTGGAGCGTCGATTTCTACGGCAGCTCCGCCACCGAACTCAAGCGCAAAGGCAAACAACTGCTGCAAGTGGCCAACGACAATGAGCCTGAGCAGCTGTTCGCCCGTGCCAATGACCCAGCCCCCGAAGGCGCGCCACTGGGCGCCAACTTCGAGCGCGCCCTGTATGCCGCCTATATGGGTGGCGACTGGAAGATCACCGACGGGAACGGCGACGGCGCCACAGTGCAGTTCCAGGCCGACGGCAAAGTCGCCGGTTTGCCCGGTGTCGATCGGTACTCGCTGTGCCTGGCGGGTGACTGCGCCTCAATGAGCGGCGGCTACGACAGTATCTGGCTGCAACTCAACGGCCAGGGCAACCCGTGGATCTTCGCGCGCAAAGGCAAGCAGCTGGAAATCTTCCAGGCCGTGAACACTGCGCAGGCGGATGAAGTGCCTTCGTTTACGCCGGGGCCACGGCAGTGGTTGTTCGAAAAACAGTGATACAGAACAAAGGAGCCTACCGGCTCCTTTTTCTTTAGTCTGCGCCATGGTTTTTTCACCAGCAGACGGACCACTCCATGCACACGCTACTCCTCATCAGCTTGATCCTGCTGGGCGGCTGCACACACCTGCAGCAGCAAACCGCGGACATCAGCGGGCTATGGATCAACCAGGCCGCTATCGATACCGCCGCCCAGGGGCGGCCGCTGCTTAAAGCCCTGGACGCCAACGGCATGAACCTGGAATGGAACATCGACACCCGTACCGGCAAAGCGCAATTCAGCAATGCGTTCGAGGAGGGTGAAGGCCAACTGCTGCAGAAGGCGCCTGGCATTTGGTCGGTGGATTACAACGGCCATGGCAGCGACGAATTGCAATTGAACGGCGAGCAACTTGTCCAACAGACCGGCAAGATTTACGCAGGGCAAACGTTTAGCCGCCCCATTCCACCCGCTGCCGCAGGTGCCAAGTGGGGCACGGCGTTCAGGCAAGCCCTGAACTCAGCCTACATGGGCGGTCAGTGGAAAATTATTGAAGGCCAAGGCACAGGCAACCTTGTGAGGTTCAGCGCCGATGGCAGCCTGTCCGGCCTGGGCAACAATGACCGCTATGAACTGTGCCTGGGAGGCGACTGCGCCACTCAAGGTGCCGGCAATGACGTCGTCTATCTGGGCAAAGGAGCGGTCGGCGACGGCTGGATTTTCGTGCGCTACGGCAAACAGTTGGAAATTCTGCAGGCGATCAACCTTTCCCAGCCAGATGAAATCCCCCAGCTCAGCCCCGGGCCACGCCAATGGCTGCTGGAAAAGCAGTAACAAAAAAGGAGCCTCACGGCTCCTTTTTCACATCTAGCACTTACCTTCAAGGATCGCCGCGTACCCTTCGCGATAAGTCGGGTAGGTCGGCACCCAGCCCAACGCCTTGGCTCGGGCGTTGCTGCATTGTTTGCTGCCAGCGCGGCGCACACTGGCGTCGTCAGCCCATTCGGTCACGCCCAGGTAGTCGCGCAACCAACTCACCACTTCTGCCAAGGGCGCGGGCGCATCGTCAACGCCGATGTAAATGCTGTCCAGCGAACCGCCCTGCTCCACATGCCGCAGCAGGAAGGCCAGCAATCCGGCAGCGTCATCCGCATGAATCCGGTTGCCATATAAAGGGGGATCAACCGCCACGCGATAGCCTTGGCGCACTTGGGTCAGCAGCCATTCGCGGCCGGGCCCATAGATACCGGTCAACCGCACGATGCTCGCCGGAATACCGCTATTGAGCGCCACTTGCTCAGCTTCCAGCATTACCTGGCCGGAATACCCTTTCGCTTGAGTGTCGGACGTTTCGTCGACCCACTCACCCTTCTGCTGGCCGTACACACTGCTGCTCGACACAAACAGCAAATGCTTGGGCTCCTGGCCGTAGTCGTTCAGCCACTCCAACACATGCTGCAGCCCTTGCACGTACGCCGCACGATAGCCGGCCTCATCGTGGTCGGTCGCAGCGGCGCAATACACCAGATAATCCACTGCGCCGATCGGCCAGGTGTCAGGGCAATCCTTTTTGAACAGGTCACCGGCGATGCCGATGACACCCTCTGGCAGGCGTGAAATATCACGTCGCAGGCCATGAACCTCCCATTCCGAGGCCAGCAATTGGCTAGCCAGCCGACTACCCACATCGCCGCAACCGGCAATCACAACAGAAGGCGCAGACATCACAAAACTCCATTCTTAAAGGCGCAGATTAGCCGCCGAAGATGACCAGCGGCCAGCAAAACGACAAATTAAGTAACTGTATTACTTTTGTTAACAAGAATTACTTGCAATAATAACCGCCCATTTGTCCTCGACCCATCAGGGTCTGGCAGGACGATCACTCATTTTTTTCTCTTAGGTCCGGCCAGCATGACACGTAATACAAACCCCGCTTCGCCAACCAAGCCTCTCAGCCCATCTCGCGCCTGGCGTGCGATTGCTGCGCTGCTGTTCAGCGTTCTGCTGGCACCGACCGCCGCTTTCGCTGACGCAACCGCCCCAGCCACTCCGGCCGCGGCCCAGCAGAACGCAACCACGCCGCCAGCCCCTGCCGCAGCCCCTGCCGCAGCACCTGTGGCCACCGACCCGGCCCAGGCCGCAGCCCCTGCGCCTGCCGACGACTCCGGTGTTGTCCTGGAAGAAGACAACAGCCTGGGCATGGCTCATGACCTGTCCCCGTGGGGCATGTACCAGAACGCTGACGTGGTGGTAAAAGCCGTCATGATCGGCCTGGCCATCGCCTCGATCATTACCTGGACCATCTGGATCGCCAAGGGCTTCGAGCTGCTGGGCGCCAAGCGTCGCCTGCGCACTGAAATCGTCCACCTGAAAAAAGCCACCACCCTCAAGGAAGCCAGCGACACCGCTACCAAGAAGGGCACCCTGGCCAACCTGCTGGTCCACGACGCGCTCGAAGAAATGCGCTTGTCGGTCAACACCCGCGAAAAAGAAGGCATCAAGGAACGCGTCAGCTTCCGCCTCGAGCGCCTGGTCGCGGCCTGCGGTCGTAACATGAGCAGCGGCACCGGCGTGCTCGCCACTATCGGTTCCACCGCGCCGTTCGTGGGTCTGTTCGGTACCGTGTGGGGCATCATGAACAGCTTCATCGGCATCGCCAAAACCCAAACCACCAACCTCGCCGTCGTTGCCCCAGGCATCGCCGAAGCCCTGCTGGCAACCGCACTGGGCCTGGTTGCAGCGATTCCTGCGGTGGTGATCTACAACGTCTTCGCCCGTTCCATTGCCGGGTACAAGGCTCAGGTATCGGACGCGTCGGCAGAAGTCCTGCTGCTGGTCAGCCGCGACCTCGATCACGCCCCTACCGAGCGCAGCTCGCAACCGCACATGGTGAAAGTGGGGTAATCGGCCATGGGCCTGCATTTGAATCAAGGCGACGATGAACTCGTCGAGAACCACGAAATCAACGTCACCCCGTTTATTGACGTGATGCTGGTGCTGCTGATCATCTTCATGGTGGCGGCACCGTTGGCCACCGTGGACATCAAGGTCGATCTGCCGGCCTCCAGCGCCAAGCCTGCGCCGCGTCCAGAGAAGCCGATCTTCCTCAGCGTCAAGGCGGACCAACGCCTGTTCCTGGGTGAAGAAGAAGTCAAAGCTGAAACCCTGGGCCCGGTGCTCGACGCCAAGACCCAAGGCAAGAAAGACACGACGATCTTCTTCCAGGCCGACAAGGGCGTGGACTACGGCGACCTGATGAGCGTAATGGATGCCCTGCGGGCAGCCGGCTACCTCAAGGTCGGCCTGGTCGGACTTGAGACGGCAGCCAAGAAATGATCACGACGCGCCACAAACTGACGCGTTATGGCACCAGCCTCGCCGTCGTGCTGGGCGTGCATGCCGTCGCGATCATCATCGCGCTTCAATGGTCCGCGCCGCATCCGGTGACGCTGCCACCGGCCGCCATGGTCATCGACTTGGCGCCGATGCCGGCACCACCGCCTCCCGCGCCGCCCAAGGTGGTCACGCCGCCACAGCCGCCGGCGCCGGTGGAAGAGCTGCCTTTGCCGAAACTGGCCGAAGCGCCCAAGCCAACGATCCAGGTGCCCAAGCCGGTCAAGCCCAAGCCCAAACCCCAGCCGCCCAAGCCAGTGGAGAAAAAGCCCGAGCCGCCCAAGGAGAAACCTTCCGAAGAGCCGCCGAGCGAAACCCCACCGACCAATGCGCCGGCGGAAAAATCCGCTCAACCCGTGCCCGGCCCGTCGCCAGCCCAGGTAGCAGCAAAAGCGTCCTGGGAAGGCACCCTGCTGGCGCACTTGCAGAAGTACAAGAAGTACCCGCCAGGCGCTCAACAGCGTGGCAAAGAGGGGCTTAACCGCCTGCGCTTCGTGGTCGATGCCGAAGGCAATGTGTTGTCCTACGAGTTGGTGGGCCGCTCCGGCAACGCCGACCTGGACCGCGCGACCCTGGACATGATTCGTCGTGCTCAGCCATTGCCCAAGCCGCCGGCCGACATGTTGAAAGGCGGCAGCGTCGAGATCGTCGCGCCGTTTGTTTACAACATCGAGAAGCGTCGCCGCTAAGGATTGCGAAGCAGGCCAATGCGGGAGCGAGCTTGCTCGCGAAAGCGCAGTGTCAGTCGATACATTCTTCACTGACACCGCGCATTCACGAGCCAGTGCGCTCCCACATTTTGTTTGTTGAAGCTAAAAATCCATTTTTCAGTTAAATCCGAGCCGCTCCCCGCTCAATCCCCAGCAAAGTTCTGATAACGTGCGTCTATCGATTGCAGCCGGTATGCTTGGCTCGCAACCTCATGGACGCCCGCTATGACTCTTACAGAATTACGCTACATCGTGACCCTCGCCCAAGAGCAGCACTTCGGCCACGCGGCCGAGCGTTGCCATGTCAGCCAGCCGACGCTGTCGGTGGGTGTGAAAAAGCTTGAAGACGAACTCGGTGTGCTGATTTTCGAGCGCAGCAAGAGCGCCGTGCGCCTCACGCCAGTGGGCGAAGGCATTGTCGCCCAGGCCCAAAAGGTGCTGGAACAAGCCCAAAGCATTCGCGAGCTGGCCCAGGCCGGCAAGAACCAGCTGACTGCACCGCTCAAAGTCGGCGCCATCTACACCGTTGGCCCGTACCTGTTCCCGCATTTGATTCCGCAACTGCACCGCGTCGCGCCGCAGATGCCGCTGTATATCGAAGAAAATTTCACCCACGTGCTGCGCGACAAACTGCGCAACGGTGAGCTGGACGCGATCATCATCGCCCTGCCGTTCAACGAAGCGGACGTGTTGACCTTGCCGCTCTACGACGAGCCGTTCTACGTGTTGATGCCGGCCTCCCACCCGTGGACGCAAAAAGACACCATCGACGCCGGCCTGCTCAACGACAAGAGCCTGTTGCTGCTCGGCGAAGGCCACTGCTTCCGCGACCAGGTACTCGAAGCCTGCCCGACCCTGACCAAGGGCAACGACGGCGCCAAGCACACCACCGTGGAATCCAGCTCGCTGGAAACCATCCGCCATATGGTCGCGTCCGGCCTGGGTATTTCGATCTTGCCGCTGTCGGCAGTGGACAGTCATCACTACGCCCCTGGCGTAATCGAAGTGCGCCCACTCACGCCGCCGGTGCCATTCCGGACCGTGGCGATCGCCTGGCGCGCCAGCTTCCCACGCCCGAAAGCCATTGAGATCCTCGCCGACTCGATCCGTTTGTGCTCGGTGGCCAAGCCGCCTGCTGCGAGCTAAGCAAGGGTATGACTGAGCTGTCGCACGTGTCGGTCACCGCACTCAAGGGTGTCGGTGAAGCCATGGCCGAGAAGTTGGCCAAGGTCGGCCTGGAGAACCTCCAGGACGTGCTGTTCCACTTGCCCCTGCGCTATCAGGACCGCACGCGCGTCGTGCCCATCGGCCATTTGCGCCCAGGGCAGGACGCGGTCGTCGAAGGCACCGTCAGTGGCGCGGATGTGGTGATGGGCAAGCGCCGCAGTCTGGTCGTACGCCTGCAGGACGGCACCGGTGGCCTCAGCCTGCGCTTCTACCATTTCAGCAATGCCCAGAAGGAAGGCCTCAAGCGCGGCACCCGCGTGCGCTGCTACGGCGAGGCACGGCCTGGCGCGTCGGGCCTGGAAATCTACCACCCCGAATACCGCGCCATTACCGGCGACGAGCCGCCGCCGGTGGATACCACCCTCACGCCGATCTACCCGCTGACCGAAGGCCTGACCCAACAACGCCTGCGCCAACTGTGCATGCAGACCCTGACCATGCTCGGCCCCAAAAGCCTGCCCGACTGGCTGCCGGTGGAACTGGCCCGCGACTACCAACTGGCGCCGCTGGACGATGCCATCCGCTATCTGCACCACCCGCCCGCCGATGCCGATGTCGACGAACTGGCCCTGGGTCATCACTGGGCGCAACATCGCCTGGCCTTTGAAGAGCTGCTGACTCACCAGTTGTCCCAGCAGCGCCTGCGCGAAAGCATGCGCTCCCTGCGCGCGCCCGCAATGCCCAAGGCCACGCGCCTGCCTGCGCGATACCTGGCGAACCTGGGCTTCGCGCCAACCGGCGCCCAGCAACGGGTTGGCAATGAAATCGCCTACGACCTCAGCCAGAAAGAACCAATGCTGCGCCTGATCCAGGGTGACGTGGGCGCTGGCAAGACCGTGGTCGCCGCCCTCGCCGCCTTGCAGGCACTGGAAGCCGGTTACCAAGTGGCGCTGATGGCGCCCACCGAGATTCTCGCCGAGCAGCACTTCATCACCTTCAAGCGCTGGCTCGAACCACTGGGCCTGGAAGTGGCGTGGCTGGCCGGCAAACTCAAGGGCAAGGTGCGCGCGGCGGCGCTGGAACAGATCGCCAATGGCGCACCGATGGTGGTGGGTACCCATGCGCTGTTCCAGGACGAAGTGAAATTCAAGAACCTCGCGCTGGTGATCATCGACGAACAGCACCGCTTCGGCGTGCAGCAGCGCCTGGCCCTGCGCCAGAAAGGCGTGGGCGGGCGCATGAGCCCGCACCAGTTGATCATGACCGCAACACCGATCCCACGCACCCTGGCCATGAGCGCCTACGCCGACCTCGACACCTCGATCCTCGACGAACTGCCGCCCGGCCGTACCCCGGTCAACACCGTGCTGGTCACCGACACCCGCCGCGTGGAAGTGATCGAGCGCGTGCGCGGTGCCTGCGCCGAAGGCCGTCAGGCGTACTGGGTGTGCACGCTGATCGAAGAGTCCGAGGAGCTGACGTGCCAGGCCGCCGAAACCACCTATGAAGACCTCACCAGTGCCTTGGGCGAACTCAAGGTCGGGCTGATCCACGGCCGCATGAAGCCTGCGGAAAAAGCTGCGGTGATGGCCGAGTTCAAAGCGGGCAACCTCCAATTGCTGGTGGCCACCACGGTGATCGAAGTGGGTGTGGACGTGCCCAATGCCAGCTTGATGATCATCGAAAACCCCGAGCGCCTGGGCCTGGCCCAATTGCACCAATTACGTGGTCGCGTCGGCCGGGGCAGCGCTGCCAGCCATTGCGTGCTGCTCTACCATCCACCGTTGTCACAGATCGGTCGTCAGCGCCTGGGCATCATGCGCGAAACCAACGACGGCTTTGTCATCGCCGAAAAAGACCTCGAGCTGCGCGGCCCCGGTGAAATGCTCGGCACCCGCCAGACTGGCCTGCTGCAATTCAAGGTCGCCGACCTGATGCGCGACGCTGACCTGCTGCCGGCCGTGCGTGATGCGGCGCAAGCGCTGCTCGAGCGCTGGCCGGATCACGTCAGCCCGTTGCTCGATCGCTGGCTACGGCATGGGCAGCAATACGGCCAAGTGTGACGCCTGACTCACTTATCCAACCAACAGTTGTATCAAGCTGGTTATACTTCGGTGACTGTAAGAAATTGGATCAGGCCATGTCAGAAGTAGCCCTCGCCACAGCCCCACTGACCGCCCCGCCGGTCATTCGGGCTCTGCTCGCAAAGCTCGCCATTCCTTATACGGAAGTCGCCGAACAGGCTGGCCTGAATCCCGCGCAAAAGGTCCAGGCGGTCTTGCTGGAAGATGCCGTTGGCGCCCTCATGGTGCTGTTCCCGCAGAGCCAATTGCTTGACCTCAACCGACTCGCCGAACTCACCGGCCGCCGCCTTACCGCAGTATCGCCGGATCGCATCGAGCGCATGTTGGCCAAGCACGAGTTGAGCCTGCTGCCAGGCCTGCCGGCCCTGACCAGTTCGCCCTGCCTGTACGAAGGCAGCCTGCTGAGCGAACCGAGCCTGCTGGTGCATTCAGGCGAAGCCGGGCTGCTGCTGGAAATTGCCAGCAGCGACTTCAAGACCATGCTCACCAAAGCCAGCGCCGGGCAGTTCGGCGAGCCGTTGAGCAACATTCGCCCGAACCTCGACCGCCCCAATGATGACCGCGAGGAAATCACCCAGGCGATGCAGGCGTTCACCGCCCGCCGCATCCAGCAACGCCTGGAAGCGACCATCGAAATTCCACCGCTGGCCGATACCGCGCAAAAGATCATCAAGCTGCGCGTCGACCCCAACGCCACCATCGATGACATCACTGGCGTAGTGGAAACCGACCCCGCCCTGGCCGCCCAAGTGGTGAGCTGGGCCGCGTCGCCGTACTACGCCTCGCCAGGCAAAATTCGTTCAGTTGAAGACGCCATCGTGCGCGTACTGGGCTTTGATCTGGTGATCAACCTGGCGTTGGGCCTGGCCTTGGGTAAAACCTTGAGCCTGCCCAAAGACCACCCGCATCAGTCCACGCCGTACTGGCACCAGTCGATCTACACCGCCGCCGTGATCGAAGGCCTGACCCGCGCCATGCCACGCGCCCAGCGCCCGGAAGCCGGCCTGACCTACCTCGCCGGCCTGCTGCATAACTTCGGTTATCTGCTGCTGGCCCACGTGTTTCCGCCGCACTTCTCGCTGATCTGCCGTCACTTGGAGGTCAACCCGCACCTGTGCCACAGCTATGTCGAGCAACACTTGCTGGGCATCAGCCGCGAGCAGATCGGTGCCTGGCTGATGCGCTACTGGGACATGCCGGACGAACTGTCCACCGCCCTGCGCTTCCAGCACGACCCGACCTACGACGGGCAATATGCCGAATACCCGAACCTGGTGTGCCTGGCGGTGCGCTTGTTGCGCAGCCGTGGCATTGGCTCCGGGCCGGATGAGGCGATTCCGGATGCACTGCTTGAGCGTTTGGGCTTGAGCCGTGACAAGGCCGAGGAAGTGGTCGGCAAAGTACTGGATGCCGAGGTGCTGTTGCGTGAACTGGCATCCCAGTTCAGTTAGGGATAAATTCGGCGTCTATTACGCCGTATTCGCGAGCAAGCCCGCTCCCACATTCGACTGCATTCCAAAGGTGGAACTCGGTCAAATGTGGGAGCGGGCTTGCTCGCGAATGCAGCCGACTTGGTACAACTGAAGAAACCTTTCAGACTTACTTCTTTTTCTTCGGCTTCAAATACTTGGTCAGCCCCTGGAACCAGATCACCAGCGCCGGGTTGCCCTTGATCTGGATCGACTTGTCCTGAATCCCCGTCATGAACGCCAATTGCTTGTTCTTCGCCTGCATCGTAGCGAAGCCGTAGGCGGCATCTTTGAAGGCGATAGCAAACGCAGGTTGCGGGTGAACCCCTGAGCGGCTGGTGATGCGCTGGTCTTTGACGATGAAGTGACGGGCAACCTTGCCGTCGAGGGTCTGCAACTGGAACGCCAGGTCTTTGTCACCCAGCTGTTGCTGGAAAGCAGGATTGGTGCGGCTGGCTTTGCCCATCATCAGGCCAAGCACCCACAGCAGAAGACGAAATTTCATGCACACGGCCTCGGTATCATTATTAAGTGGCCGCAGCAGTGTAACGATTTGTTGGAGGAACGCCACCGATCTCGCGCTTTAGCGGGAGATCGGCTGGCGTTTAACGCTTATAGCAACATGTTACTTAAACGTTAGGGCAAGGCACCGGCGCCCAGTCGGCCAGGTTTGGATCGCGGCAAGTGCCTTCGATCTGCGCCTTGCCAGCGCTGGCGACCTGCTTGCTTTCAGCTTGCTTGGTCTGCGCGGTCTGGATGGTTTTTTCGGTGGCGACCGCTTCTTTCGGCACGGTCGGCAGCGCTGCTTTTTTCGCCGGCTTGACGGCTTTTTTGCCTTTGGCCGGCGTCACCACCGGCGTGGTATCAGCGGTGGCCACGGTCACGACGTCGGCACGCTGCACACCCACTTGTTGCAGGTCTTGCTCGTACGCCTGGGTGTAGTTGTTCAGGTCTTCGCTGGCTTTGCCGTTGACCGCGACGATCAGGTCATTGGACTCCTTGAGGCCGGAAACGATTTCCGCCAGGCGCTTGCGGCCTTCAGTGTCGTTGACGGTCTTGGCTTTACGGTCAGCCACCAGCTTGGTGAATGCGCTCTGGTAGCACTGCTGGGACGCCTTGGCGTATGCGGTGCTGCGGTCGATGTCGGAAGCGCTTTTGTTTACGTCAGCCGCGTAGGACGCAATGCGTTGGTTGTCATCGCTGATCTGCTTCTGACGCTCGGTGTAGTAACCCGCCGCGCCACCCGCCAGGGCGCCGCCCGCGGCACCGATGGCAGCGTTACGGCCGCGCTTGTCGGAGTCGCCGGTCAGCGCGCCCAGCAGAGCACCGCCGGCAGCGCCGATGGCCGCACCGGTGACAACCGACTTGGTCATGTCCGAGTCGGTCGCGCGCAGGTGCTGCACTGGCTCGTAGCAGTTGGGGTAGTACTCGACCTTGGTGCTCGACGCGACCTTGGACGCCGGCGACGTGGCGCAGCCAGTCAACACGGTGCTGAAACCAGCCGCGATCAGCAGCAAGTGACGCTTGGAAACCGCCTTACGGGAAAAAAGCATAGGTGTGTTCTCTGTTAAGTTTGACTTGCCCAGCACGGCCCACCGCCGCCTGAGTCCCTTCCAAGCTCGCCATACAACCAGCGATCAAGACCGCTGACCGCTCGCTGCGAGCAATTCCTTCAAAATCGTTGCCGGGTCGGCCCGCTGTTGTTTGCGGTAGTTGCCGACATGGCGAACGAACAGTGTCGCGCGCGTCACCAGGCTCTTGCCGAGCACTGGCTTGCGATCCAACTCTTCCTTGATTCGTTGAAACTGCGCCTGGATCACCGCGTCGGTGTAGCGCGTGCCGGTGGCCAGGTTGTCGATGTAGATCGCCACCGCGCCGTCGAGCGCGCTGCGGCCATTGTCGATGGCCGTGGCAAACAGCTGCGCGCTGGCCGCGTCCTTGTTGTCCAGAGCCTGCTGGCGACTCTTCTGCAAGTTCATCAGGCGGATGTTGTAGTTGCTGATGGTCTCGGCCACCAGCGCGGCCGATTGAATCAGGTTGCCCGCCGCCTCTTCGCGTTGCTGGGCGATCAGCGAAACGTTGCGCTTGAGTTCTTCGTTGACCAGGCCCAGTTCGGCTTGCAGCTTGGGATCGACGCTGGCGGCGATGATGCTGTCCAGGCGCTTGGTCGGGTCCTGGGCGTCGTCGATGGCGTCGGTCAGCGAGGCCAGGCGGCCTTCTTTCTGCCACTGCGCGAACAGCTCCTTGTAGCGCGAACGCGGCGCAGACAACGCACCTATCGCCACGCGAAAACCGGTGGTCTCGTTGCTCTGCTCGGTGCCGTCGGCGGCAAACAGCGGGTACTCGCGGCGCATGCCCGTGAACAGCGTGCCCTCGCCTTCCAGGTAGTTGCCGCCCTTGACCACAAAGCCGCCGTAGGTGCCCTGGCGGCGCCCGGCGTGCACCAGTTGGAACGACTCCTGGACCATTTCCGCCGCATTGCCAATCACATCGAACATGCCGATCGGGTTGGGCAATTTGGTGCCGATGGGCATCAGGCGTGCCGCCTGGCCTGTACCGCCGGCGACTTGGTTAAACACCGCGTAATCACCCAGCGGCCCGTCGCTTTCACTGCCTTCGACACGCCGCGGAAACAGCCGCCCCTCGAGGTCCTGCCGGCTCACTGCCTGGCCACCACGCGCGGCGAATTCCCACTCCACTTCGGTGGGCAAGCGCACAAAACTGAGGCCACCGTCTTCGGCCGATGACCCACGACCACTGACCGGCAGCACGTCGCGGTGGTACTTCATCAACCAGGCGCTGTACACCGCCGAGAAGCGCTCGGCTTCAAAGCGCGAGAGTTTCACCTTGGGCAAGCGTGCAGCCATGCCGGTCGGCGCATCGCACGCTGGCGCCGGCTCACCACTGGCGAGCGACTGTGCCTGGGACATCACTTGGGCATACTGGCGTGCCGTGACTTCGTACTTGCCGATGAAGTACAGCATCGGCTTGAGCGGGGTTTTGGCGTCGGTCTTCGGCATCAAGGGCGCAATGACCGCGTTCCAGTCCTTGGGCAAATCCTTGAGCGTGAACTGGCCGTTGATGAAGTCGCGCCGGTAGCCGGAAATAAACGACTGCTGATAACCCGCCTCACCCTCGGCAAAGGGGTAACCGAGGCTGATCTCGCGGTCATCCAGGGTGCCTTGGGCCAGCACATAGGCGTAGCGGAACACCATGTTGCCTTCGCATGGCAGCGGCAGGCTCACGTCATCGGGCAACGGTTTGGGGTTGTCGAGTTTGTCGCTCGCCTCATCCGCCCACGCCATTGAAGCCAAGCTCAGCGCCATGGCGGCGCCCAGTAACTTATACATCTCTGATTCCTTCAGAAGCCTGGATACGCGCCACGCGCCAACCGCCACAGGCCGCCGCCACGGCGCTGACGCCGAGGACTGCAGCCAGGGCCAGGCCGTAATGAGGCGCCAACAGGCGACTGGCGTATTCGCCCGGCACCTGCACGAATAATTTATTCAAACCCGCCTCGGCCAGGCCATACAACCCGGCACTGAGCACTGCGGCAAACCCTGCGCTGTACAGCGCCTGCACCACCACAAACAGCAACAGCCCGGCAGTGGAAAACCCCAGCAGGCGCAACACCGACAATTCCCGACGCTTGCGCGCCACGGCGGCCAACACGCCGGCGAAGATCGCCGCAAATGCGCCCGCCAAGGCCAACCCGGCAATGATCCAGAACACGATCGACAGGTTGCGACTCAACGACTGCACCTGGGCAATGGCGTTCGCCTGGGTCGACACCAACAGGTTCTGCCCGGCGAAAAACACCCGCAACCGCTCCACATCGGCGAGGTGGCGGGCATACAGACGAAACGCCGGATAAACCCGCTGCTCGGTCGCGCCGACCGCGTCACCGTCCCAACTCAACGCCGGCACCGCGCGGCCGTCGCGGTAATCTTCCGCCGCTTCCAGCAGGCGCAAATCGGCAAACACACCGTCCCGCGCAAACGCTTCCAACGGCAGCACCGCCAGCACCTGCAACCGCGTGCGTTGGGCTTCGACACGCCCTGCCACTTGCCGCGCAAAGCTGGTCTCCAGCCAATCGCCAGGCCGCGCCGCGAGTTTTTCCGCGGCGGTGTGGCTCAGCACGATCTGGTCCAGGCCCCGAGGCATCGGCAACCCCACGAGCAGCGGGTCACCCGCTGCAGTCGGCAGCATTTCCAGGGTCAGCGTGCCCACCTGCGCGGTCGCCGCAATCTGGCGTGTACGCGGCACGGCAAAGGCCACATCACCACGCCGGGCAAGTTGCTCGATAAACGCTGCGTTGAATCGACCGCCGCCCAACGGAATAATTTCACGGGTTGCGGGGTCGGTCTCCAGGCGTTCGGTCAAACTGCTAACCAGTCCAAATTTCAGGCCGAATAACACCAGCAACGGCACGATCACGGCCACCAATGCCAGCACCGAACAGGCCGACAGCCAGGCGTCGTTGCGGTAATCCTGCCAGGCCAGGGACGCCACCAGACCGATGCGCATCAGCACGCCTCCCCGAGGGTGGCCGTGACGCCGCCGTCGGTGTCACGGCGGCAACTGATGCGCCGCACCTGCAAACCACTGGCGCGGGCCAGCGGCTCGTCATGGGTGGCGATCACGCAGGCCGCGCGATGTTCGCGGGCCTGGGCCAGCAGCGCCTGCATCACGCGTTCGGCGTTCAGCGGGTCAAGCGACGCCGTCGGCTCATCCGCCAGCACCAGTTGCGGCGCGTGGGCCAGTGCACGGGCGCAGCTCACGCGTTGGCGTTGGCCCACCGACAGCGCAGTCGGTTTTTTGCCCAACTGATCGCTGATCTCCAACTGTTCGGCCAGACGCGCGACGCTGCCGTCGTCCTTGAGCCCCAGCAGTTGGCGGGACAAGGCGATATTGCTGCGCACATCGAGAAAACCCAGCAGGCCGCCGGTTTGCAGCACGTAGCCCAAGTGCGTGCTGCGCAACGCGGCCAACGTCGACTGCTGATCGGCACGCCACAGAGCGCCGACATCGACCTGATCAAATTCAAACCGGCCAACCTGATCCGGCGCCAACACCAGCGCCAG
Source organism: Pseudomonas sp. R9.37 (assembly GCF_963878885.1). NCBI lineage: Bacteria > Pseudomonadati > Pseudomonadota > Gammaproteobacteria > Pseudomonadales > Pseudomonadaceae > Pseudomonas > Pseudomonas sp. R9.37. The sequence continues at coordinate 495,481 of NZ_CAWNZA010000011.1, forward strand.
CAGATCGAGCAAGGTGCTTTTGCCACAGCCGCTCGGCCCGACGATTGCCAACTGCTCACCCGCGCGCAGCGCCAGCGCCGGAATCACCAGGCTATAGCGCTGGCTGCCAACGCCGCGGCTTTTGTGCACTGCGCTCAAGTTCAGCATCACGGCAGCGTCGACAAGGGCACGCGGTACAACGCATCGCCCGGCTCGGCATCGCCGAAACGGACCCAGTTGGCCACATCATTGTGAAAGGTTTCGTAGAGGCGGATTTTCGAATCCAGCTCGTCGATAAAGTCTTCCTGCTCGGCCACGCTCAACGACAACCACAAGTCCTGGGTCATGTTCAGCGACTTGCTGCGGTACGGCAGGCCTTCCAGGTACTCACCGAGGATGCCGCCGTCGGCCAGGTTGCCGCCCTTGCGCAGGGCCTGCGGGTCGCGGCTCATGTAGGCCGAGGCGCTGGCGATTTCCTGGAAAAAATCCTTGGGCGAGGTCTGGGTCTTGCGCGCCGCATCGACGATCAGTTTCAGCGACTGCTGCAGGTCGTTGAGCTGCAATTTGGTCAGCATCACGCACACCTGGAACGCCGGCAGCGCCGGGTTGGTCAGGTCGCGGTCGGCGGTCCAGGCGCTGACCAGTTGCGGCGCCTGGCTCGCGGTTTTGCGGCCGAGGAAATCCATGTGCATGGCGTAGCCGACGGCCGCGGACTTGTCGGCCAAGGTCGGCGCGGCACTCAGCAGCGGCACCGGCTGCGGCGTGTTGCTGCGCACCTGGTGCACAAGGTTGGCGAACACGCTGCCGATCTCATCGACACGCTCACCCAGCTTGCGCACATCCCCCCCTGGCACCGGCGTGTAGAGGTCGCCGATCTGCGGGTTGGCGTCAGCGGTGAGCACGCGGTATTGGGTTTCGGCACCGGCATGGGTTTTCTTGCCGGCGTCGGTGCGCAGGTGCAGGGCGTAGATCTTGATCTGCTTGCCCAGCGCGGCCTGGCGCACCTCGGCTTCGTTCATCTGGGTGGCGGCAAACGGGTCGTTCTTGCGCAGTGCGCCGGCGTCGGTGACCAGCAGGATGATGCGCCCACCGTAGCCGGACCAGTCCATGCCATCCACGGCCTGCATCACCCCGGCAAACGCGTCTTCGTTGAACGAGTGACTGGACACGGTGGAGGCTTTGACCTGCCGCGCCATGTCGAGGAAGCGCTCTGGGTCGCGGCCCTGATCAAGGCTGATCAGCGTCTTGGCGACGTACTCAAGCCCTGGGGTTTTCTTGATGCTGTTGCGAAAACCCACCAGGCCGAAGCTGACGCTGTCCAGCTCACCACGCTCGGCGATGCGGGTTTGCAGCTCGTGCACCACGTCGCGGACCTGGTCGATGTAAGGCTGCATCGACACCGTGGTGTCCACCACCAGCACCACGGCGGTGCGGAAGGCGTCGGCGTTGGTGTTGATCGCTCGGGCGGCCGGCTTGGCAGCCGCGCTGCTGCCGGGGTCGATAGAGGCCACATTGAGCAACTGCACCGGCTGGCCGTTTTCGTCGAAGCTCTCTTTGGAGTCGAAAATCGGCAGCAGGTAGAACTGGTCCTGTGGCACCGCACTGGCCGTCGGCTCCAGCGCCAACACCTGTTGATTGTCTTCGCTGTTCTTCTGCGCCTTGGCCAGAACGCCTTTGGCGGCCGCAGGATCGGCCAGCAGTTTTTCCACTTCGCTGGATTGGCGCAGGAACATCACCGGCGCCCGGCCCGAGCGCTCGGTGAATTTGAGCACCAGGCTTTGTTTCCAGTCGCTGACCTGGGCGGCCGGCAACCAGCCGTCGCTGCGCCCATCGGTGGCGGCACCGACACGCAGCCACGGGCTGCTATCGACGTCTTTGCGCTGGTAAACGTAAAGCACGGAAAACGCCGGCAGCCCCTCGTCGGGGGCGCCGCCGGCATCGTGGGACAGCTTGGCGCCCGGCTTGCTCAGCACACGCTGGAACAGGGTCTTCTTGCCCGCCATCAGCAAGGGACGCTGACCGCCGTCCGCATCGGCCACAACCGTTTTTGCTTCAGGAGGCGCGGGCGTTTTCGGCACCACCGCAGCGGGCGGCGCCGCGGGTGTATCGCCGCGGCTCAACCACCAGTAGCTCGCGCCACCGATGGCAAGGGCGACAGCCACGGCGACTGCAGCCAAGGCCAATACCGGCCCGCGACGCTGCTCGGACACATTGCTGTGTTGGGTCGGCGTCACCACCGGTTGGCGCACCGGCTGCGGCTGGGGTTTGTCGGTCGGAATGTCGATAGACACCGGCGTCATGCCCGCCAGGTCGAAGCTCAGCGGAATCGGCAGCGGCCGCACCAGCGTGGCTTCCGGCGAGTCCGCCGGCAGTTGGTCCAGCGCGCGCAGCAACGCCGCCGCGTCCGGGAAACGCTCCGCCGGGTCCTTGGCCAACAGCTTGCGCAGCACCTCCTGATAACGGCCGTGGTGCACCGGCAGTTCCGGCAGCGGTTCGGTCAGGTGCGCCAGCGCCGTGGACAGTGCATCGGTGCCGGTGTAAGGCAACTCGCCGACGAGAATTTCATAGAGCACCACGCCGAGTGCGTAGAGGTCAGCGCGGCCATCAATCTCCTGGCCCCGCGCCTGCTCCGGGCTCATGTAGCTCGGCGTGCCCACGGCAAACCCGGCTTGAGTGAACTGGGTACGGTCATCCAGCGACTTGGCGATGCCGAAGTCCGACAGCACGGCGGTGCCGTCAGCGCGGAACAGAATGTTCGCCGGCTTGACGTCACGGTGGACCAGGCCCTGGGCATGCGCATAGCCCAGCGCCGAGGCGATCTGGCGGATCAACGTCACGCCCTGCTCCGGTGTCAGGCCGGCGGCAATGCGCTCTTTGAGCGTGCCGTTGGGCAGGTATTCCATGGCCATGTAATACAGCTCACCGACGTTGCCGATGTCATGGATGGTCACCGTGTGGGGGTGCGACAGGCGCGCCAGGGTCTTGCCCTCGCGCAGGAAACGCTCGCAAAAACTCGGGTCCGCCGCCAGCGCCGCCGCCATCACTTTTAACGCCACCTTGCGCTCCAGCGAACGCTGGGTCGCCAGGTACACGCTGGCCATGGCGCCTTCGCCGATCTCGCCTTCGATGTCATAACCCGGAATCACGATGTTCATGGCGAAACCTTCACGACAATGGCGGTGATGTTGTCCGGCGCGCCCCGGTTGAGGCCCAGGTGCACCAGGCTGCGCACGATTTCATCCGGCGCGTCGTGGCCCAGCACTTCGCGGATTTCATGATCCTCGACGGTCTTGTTCAGGCCGTCGCTGCACAGCAGGTAGCTGTCACCGGGAGCGATCAGCAGGTCGACCACCGCCACCTCCAGCTGCGCCTCCACGCCAATCGCACGGGTGACGATATTGGCGCGAGGGTGCACACGGGCATCGGCTTCACTGAGCAAGCCGCTGTCTTGCAGGTCCTGCACGTAGCTGTGGTCGCGGGAAATGCCTTCCAACACGCCGTCGCGCAGGCGGTACAGGCGGCTGTCACCGGCCCACAAACACACACCGCGCAAGCCGCGTGCGGCCAGGACCACCACGGTGCTGCCCATCATGGTCACGCCACGGTTGGCGGTTTCTTCGCGCACGGTTGCGTTGATGCGGATCAGGTCATTGCGCAGGGCCGCCGAATATTCGTCGAGGGAACGCCCCACCGGCACAGCGCGCAGGCTGTCGACGATCAGGCTGCTGACGTAGTCGCCCGCCGCATGCCCGCCCATCCCGTCGGCCACCACCCACAGACGGTTTTCCGGCAGGTCCAGGCAGGCGTCTTCATTGACCTGACGGACCATGCCCACATGGCTTTTGCTCGCGGATTTGAACGTCGCCCCCATCTACACCACACCTTCTTGTCCGAGCAAAAACTGCGCAAAATCGCCGGCGGCAGGCAAACCCTGACACCGCAATAAACCTGGGGAAATCACCTGCGAGCCACGCCCCCACCACAGGCTCGCGCCCTCGCAGGCCTGTTCGGCGAGCGCGGTCATGCGGCTGTGGGGCACGGTGGCGGCAACGCGTTGCAGCCCGGCAAAGCGGCTGTCCACGGCGCGTTGCTCACTGGCCGGGATGCCGAGTTTGTCGACGCCATCGTTGAAGCCTTCAAAGGTCGCGCCGGCATCCAGTGTGCTGAGCAGCAGCTCTTCGGCCTGCTCAAACCAGGTGTCCGGCCCGCCCACCAGCGATGCGGGGTTGGTGTCGTGATCGAGCAACGCCACCACCGCCAACGGAAAATACCGGCCGACACGGTCAATGCTCGGCATGACCACACCCGCCGCCGCGTCCGGCCCGCACACACCCGGCGCCAGCACAAAGCGCCACAACGGGCTGACCAGGTACACATTGAGCCAGTCGCCGCCCAGGCTGTTCTGGCTGGCGAGCAGTCCTGCCGCCAGCCAGCTGTCCCAGGGGCCGATAAAACTCTGGGGCAAGGCGCGGCTGACAAAGTCACCGCGGCTGGCCAACTTGCCGTAGAAACCCAGCGTCGTCATAACCGCTCCGGCAGGCTGAAGCCACTGAGTACGCGGCTCTTGAACGGGTTGAAGGCACTGTTGGCGCGCAACTCGTAGGCGATGCTCGCCCCGTCCACCCGCAGGCGCAGGTTGAAACGGTCCGGCGAATTGCCGGCGGTGAGGTCCGACTGTTCCAGCAAGCGGAACCAGGCCCACGGGCCGTCCAGGGTGACGCCCGAACGGCCGCTGGCCGATGGCGGCATGATCGAAATACGCACCACGCCGATGCTGCCGGGGTTCGGCCATTGCATGGCGACCGGGCGACTTGGGCCGTGGTCGTAGCTCAATTGCTGGCCGTCCAGATCAAGCAGGAACTGGGTGATGGTCGGGTCCATCGACACCGGTTTGAGTTCGAAACGCACAATGGGCTGCGTACCACCGGCGCGGAAAAACGCATCACGGATCGCTGCCGCACGCTGGAACGTCTGCAACACGCCTGGCGCAATCCCGAGCTTCTGCGCGGCGCCCGGTTGCCAGCGCCAGGTCTGCGCGGATGTGTCCACGTAAGGCTGCAGGTACTTGCGGAAATAGTTGTCCATCACCCCGCCCACGCCGAAGAACTGACCGAAGTCATCCAGCGTGGCGTCGCGAGCGCTGCCCGGCGACATCGGATAACGCCCGGCCAGCGACTGACGGTAGACGTTGACCACTTCGCTGACCCACGCCGCGTTCAGTTGGTTACGCACGCCGCCCATCATGCTGTTGGTGGTGGAATTGACCACCGACTTGACCATGCCCTGTACCAGCGGCGGCTGGCGTTCGGCATTCAGGCTGACCCGCGTGGCCGCAGCCGCCGCCTGGTTCTTGGCCTCGCCAAGCAAGGCATCGCCACTGGCGCCCACCATGGCACTGACCTGCACGTACAGCGCGTTCATGTCTGCCAACAGGCCATCGATGGCGGCGGGTTCGCCTTCATTCTTGCTGACGATGCTGTTGAGTGCGGCGAAGTGCGCGGTGACCGGGTCATCCCCAGCAGCCGGCGCGTTGGCGGTCGGTTGTTCCTGGCCGAGCAGGCTGCCGAGGCGCTCCTTGAGCTTGTCGACGCCGCCTTCCACCGGCACGCCTTTAGCGGCCAATTGGCGCTCTTCAGCTTGCAGATCGGTTTCCTTGGACACGGCCACCAGCAGTTTTTTCAGCGGCGAGGTCGGGCCGGAAATCACCCGCAGTACATCGGCCGCCTGGGCCACGCTGGTGATCGGCACGAAGTCGATGTCGGCGAGCAAGGCATCCCATTGGCGCTGGTAGTCCTGGAAGTACAAGCGGCGCACGTCCGCAGCGAGGCTGACCACGTTCTGCTGGTCGGCCTGTTCACGGCCCAGCACCCATTGTTCTTCGGCGAGGGTGCCGGTCTGGTTCAGGCTGCTCAGCAAGAACGCCTGGCGATACCCCTTGGCGGTGAAGAACCCACTCAGCGGCTCACCCAGCGGCTTGCCACTTTTGCGGCTGAACACCAGCGCAGCATCGCGGCCAGCGGCTTCGTTGATGCGAAAGTCCGGGATGCCATCGGGCAGCTTCTGGCGCTTGACCCGGTCGTAGACGCGTTGCGCCACCGGCAGTTGTTGCAACTGGCGACGCAGGTCGTCGATCAGGCGTGGGTCCAGGCGTGCATTCGGCGGGTGGCGCTCGAACAACGCCTGCAAGTGCCCGGTCAGCGCCTGACGCTGATCGGCCGGCAGGTCGCGCGGCAGGTTGCGGTCCCAATCGAGAGCGATCCAGGCCTTGATGAAGTCCGGGTCGTAGTGCTCGGCGTCGGCGAGCATCAGGTAGGCCTTGAGGCCTTCGTACAGGAAATCGGAATTGCCGCCACCGTGCAGTTGCTCTTCGATGCGCGTCACCAGGCGAGGCGCAAACACGGCGATCAACAGCTTGCGGTAAACGCTGGCGGATTCGGCTTCAAGCATGTCGCCCTGATACAGGCCCAGCCCTTCGGACCAGCTTGGCGAATCACCCGCGAGGCTCTTCACCGCATTGAGCAACGGCAGCACGGCGAGCACTTCGCGTTGCGCCGGGCTGAGGTTCTGTACGGCCTGGCCCAACGGCGCGACCTTCTGATCCACCTGGGCGATATACGCCTGGTTGGCGCGATAACTCACCCACCACAAACCACTGACCACCACCACCAAAGCGACGGTGGCTGCCAGCACGCCGCGTGCGATCCACTTGCGCCGACGCTCGACCTTGGGGTTCACGCCCACCAGGCCGCGCTCGGCGAAGGCCACGACGGTGAAGAGTTTTTCGATGAAGTAACTGCGCCCGGTGCCGCTCTGGCGCGCCAGGTGCTGGCGGTCCAGGTTCATGCTTTGGGCCATGGCACCGATCAGGCGATCAATCGGGCTGCCTTCCTGGGTGCCGCTGGTGAAGTACACGCCGCGCAGCAGCACGCGCTCTTCAAAGGCATTGGGTTTGAACACGCCTTCGAGAAAGCTTTGCAGGCAATCTTTCAACGCGCCGAACTGCTGCGGGAAGCCGTAGATCAGGTCGCGCCGCGCCGGGTCGCGCTCTTGTTGCAGACGCTCCACCAACCGTTCGTTGAGGCGCTGCTCAAGGCCGGCGAACTCGCTTTGCAGCGTCGCCAACGGGCTGTCGCTGTGCTTGCCGTCATCGAGCGCAAAGGTCATGCCCCACACCTGAGCGCGCTCTTCCTTGCTCAGGTTGTCAAAGAACTCCATGAAGCCCGGCACCAGGTCGAGCTTGGTCAGCATCAGGTAAATCGGGAAACGCACGCCCAACTGGGTGTACAGCTCCTGAATACGCAAGCGAATCGCCGCCGCATGGGCGGCCCGTTCGGCGTCTGTGCCAAGCAGCAAATCCGAGAGGCTGATGGCGATAAAGGCACCGTCAATCGGGCGGCGCGAGCGCTGATTTTTCAGCAGGTCGAGAAAGCCCAGCCATGCCGCCTTGTCCACCGTCGAGTTGCTGTCCTGGGTGGTGTAGCGGCCCGCGGTGTCGAGCAAAACGGCTTGGTCGGTAAACCACCAATCGCAATTGCGCGTGCCACCGACGCCCCGCACCGCACCCGCGCCCAATTGCGCAGCCAGTGGAAAATGCAGACCGGAATTGACCAGCGCCGTGGTCTTGCCCGACCCCGGTGGGCCGATGATCACGTACCACGGCAGCTCGTAGAGGTTGCGGCGTTCATCGCCACCGAGCTTGGCCTTTTTCAGCAGCGCCAGGGCCTCGTCCATGCGCTGGCGCAAGGTAGTGAGTTCTTCGGCGGTGGCGACACTGTTGGGGTCGACCGGGGTTTCCGCGGCCAGGCTGCGCATCACTTCGGCGGCCTGGCGGCGGGCCTGGATAATGCGGAACACGCGATACGCAATCCACACCGCAAACACCAGAATGATCAGCGCCCAGCGCCGCCCTTCCGGCACCAGCACATCGAGCAGCGGCCCCACAAACCAGATGATCAGGCTCAGGGCGATCAGGCCCAGCACGGGAATCACCCAGCGAATCATGAAACTGAAAAACGCCTTCACTCGACGCCCTCCGCCAATACGGTGATTTCAACCCGACGATTGCGGGCACGGCCTTCTGCGGTGGCGTTGGTCGCCACAGGCTCGGTGTCACTTCTGCCTTCGGCGCTGAAGCGATCCGCCTGGCCGGTCTTGGCTGCCAGGATCTCCAGCACCGACTTGGCGCGGGCTTCGGACAGCGCCCAGTTGGACGGGAAGCGCAGCGTGGCAATCGGGCGGTTATCGCTGTGCCCGGTGACGCGCACCTGCCCCTTGACCTTGCGGATGGCATCGGCAATGCGCAGCATCAGCGGCTGATAGTCATCGACGATGCTGGAGCTGGCCGAGGCGAACAACTCATCGCCCCGGATCGTCACCACGGAGCGGTCGACCTTGTCTTCCACCGCCACGCGGCCAGCCTTGATGTCCTCCGCCAGGAAACCGGCCAGGCGTGGCCGCTCGATGACTTTGGGCTGCGCCACCGGACGGTCGATGGCCTGCACCGGGATCTCGCCCAGCGCATGAATATTCTTGAACACCGGCTCGGCATCCGACGCCAGTTTCATGCGCAAGCCGAACAGCAACGCCAGCAGCAGCGCCAGGCCGATGGCCACGGCGATCCACGGCGGCATGAATTGCGCCAGGCGATCACGCGCCACGGTCACGCCGCGCCAGTGCGGCGACAGCTCGCGCTCGTGCTCGCCACGCGCACTGCGAATGGCGGCGGCGGTGCGTTCACGCAAGGCTTCGAGCTGGCTGCGACCGTCGTTCATCACGCGGTAACGGCCCTCGAAACCCAGGCAAATGCACAGGTACAACAGCTCCAGCAGGTACAGGCGCTCGCGCGGGCTTTGCAGGCAGTGGTCGAGCAACTGGAAGACCTTTTCGCCGCCCCAGGCTTCGTTGTGCACCGTGATCAACAGGCTCTGCTTGCCCCAGTCGCTGGTGCTGCCCCACGGCGTACTGAGCACCGCTTCATCGAGTGCGGTGCACAGCGCGTAACGTGCCAGCAGCACTTCGTTGCGCGCCACGCCAGCGGCTTCGGCGCGCTCTTCGAACTGGCGCAGGTAAGCCAGCAACTGCGCACGCAGGCTGGCCGGTGCCGGGTGCGCGATGGTGTTGCGCAGGCGCGTCAACAGCGCCAACAGCGGGCCGGCGGCGCTTTCCAGCGGGTTGAGGCCCTGGCTTTTACCGGTCAGGATCGGCGCGGCCGGCACCGACAGCGGCGCCGGCTCTGCACGCGCAGGTTCCGGCGCACGGCCACCCGGGCGCGGCATGAACTGGGTGCGGTCATCATCATTGGGATGCATCGCGGATTATCCTCGGATCGCCCAGAAGGCCAGGTTCAAACCCGGGAATTGCCCGGCGATGTGGAAGGCAAAGCCGCCGGAGTTATTCAGTTGTTGCCAGTGCTCGCTGCCACGGTCCAGCTCGTAATAGGTACTGCCTGCGTGGTACGGAATCTGGCGTGGCGCCACCGGCAGCGGCAGCAGGCCGATGCCCGGCAGTTGCAGGTTGACCATGTCGCGGATGTGCTCCACCGAGCCGACTTTGCTCTGCTGGCCGAAACGCGCGCGCAAGGTTTCGCCGGGCACATCGGCGCGCACCACGAGGATGAAGCTGGCGCTGTCGAGCAGGGTTTTGTCGGCGAGCATCGCCACGTGGATGCCGTAGGCTTTTTCCACAATCGGGATCGGTGTGGCTTTGCTGTCGATCAGCATCGACAGCGCCTCACGCAACGCTGCCATCACCGGAGTGAAGCTCAGGGCCAGGTCGTCGTGCTGGTATTGCGGGTATTCCTGGGGGCGACGGCCCGACGTCGAGAAGGTGGAAAACTCACCGGCCAGGCTCACCAGTTCGCTGAAAAAACGCTCCGGGTGCAGCGGGCTCAACTGGCTGAAATGCTGGAGCAGCGGCTGCGCGCGGTTGACCAGTTGCAGCAGCATGAAGTCGGCAATCTCTGACGCGCCACCGGCGCCCGAGGCGACCACGCGGCCGGCCAGGGCTTCGCCGCGCTGGTGCAGCAGGCCCAGCAATTCGCTGCGAAAGGCCGTCAGCGGTTTGCTTGCGGCCACGTCCAGCACGGGCGGGATGTAGGTGTCATCCAGCACCAGCGCGCGGTCGGCGCGTTTTTCCTTGATGCGCACCAGGCCGATGGCGGCGTAGTCGCTGATGCCATCCTGCGCAGTCAGCAGGCGCAACGCACGGGAACCCACGGCCACGGGCGCGCGGTTTTCGAACGGGGCGTTGTCATCTCGCACTTCGCGCACCTGGCTGACGTAACGCGCAGCGCCGAGGTCTTCGCCGTCATCGACGGTGTCGCGCGCGCCTGCACGCTTGAGCGGCAAGGCCAGGTACACCAGGCCATCGCGCAGGTTGTCGTCGATATTCAAAGGGCTCGGCGCCAGGTCATCCTGGGGAATATTGAACGGCGTGCCATCCGGCAACAGGCCACGTGCCGACACAATCGCCAGCTTGCCCTGGGCCAGCAGGCCCTGGTCGATGAGCAATTCGGAGAAACCCCAGGCACCGGCGGACAACGGGCGGCTGCGGGCGTCAATCAGGTTTTCCAGGTAACGGTCATGCTGCTGGAAGTGCTGCGTTCCGATGAACATGCCTTCCGACCAGACCACGCGATTGTTCCAGGACATGGGAGCTCCGTTTGCTTCTTATTGGGCAGGGCTGGATGGGGGAACCACGACGTCGGCGCGTACGGCACGCACATCGAGGCTGATCTGGTATTCGGTGTATTGGCGTGCCGGGACGGTAAGCACCGTGCGCCATTGCGCGCGGTCCAACTCGCGATAACCCACCAGCAGGCCGATCTGCCGCGTGGACGGGTCGAGGTTGCGCTGGATACTCAGTTGCTGGCCGGGTTGCACCATCACTTCGTCCTGGTCCAGCAGATCGAGGCCGAGCGTGGATTGCGCGCGATCAGCCAGCGCGAAGTAATCGGAGCGGCTGAAGGTGGCGGCGTTTTTCAGTTCAAAAATGCGTACGCGAACCGGCGCGGCCTGGCCGTTGGCGCCGGGGTTGAGCCCGGCAATGGCGTGAAAATGCAGTTCGATGGCGGCGGTGTCCGCTTCGGCTTCAGTGGCCGCCTCGGGCTTGGCGGCATCCTTGGCACACGCCGTCAGCAGCAGCGCCGTGGCGGCTGCGAGTAAAAACCTGGGAATCATCCTGCGTCCTCAATGACGTACTTAGCTATCCGTTTTATCCATTACTGCGTTGCGGTTTAGCGACGCTGTCGTGCGCTGTGTTCTTCGTAGGCTCGGCTGAATTCGCGACCGAACAGGTCCTGGAAATCTTCCTGGGCTTCGCGCGAAATATTGCTGTAAAGCTCGGTGAACTGCTGCCAGTACTGGGCCTGGCGCGAGCCGTTGAAAATGCTCGACAACCCGCCGGGCTTGCCCATGCGCTCTTCGAGTTGCGCCGGTTCAAAGCGCGCGAGCAAGTGCTTGATGGCTGCTTCTACACCGGCCATCACCGCCAGTTGATGGGCGCGCAGGTCGTCGAAACTGTCGCGCACAGCGATATCCGGCGCCATGAACGCTTGGTTTCCATGCCGAAGCAGCAGCAGTAAGGCTTCGTCGGCGTTGGGCGCGAACTTCAACGGATTGTTTTCGGCGGGCCGGATCATCGTCTGCTGCATACGGAACTCGCCCTTGAGGCTGGCGCGGGCGCGCAATACGTCGATCAGGCCTTCGACCATCAACCGGTAGCTGCGCCCGATGCTCTCCATCTGCGCGCAGGCGTCAGCCTTGTCCAGGCGCAGCTGGTCGAGGCCGGCGCCGCGCAGGAAGGCTTGCAACAGGTCGGGCTGTTGGCTGTCAGCCACGGGGAGCGCGGGCTCGACCACGGGCGGCGACTGGATGACTGGCGGCGCGGGTGGCGACTGGATGACCGACGGCGCGGGAGGCGGTGCAACGGGCGTCGGGGTACTGGCCACAGGCGTGGGTGTGTCGCCAAACACGTCCCAGTCTTCGGGAATCACCGAACCTGACACCGCCGGCTTCTCCACCACCGGCACGGCAACGGGGGTCGGCGGGCGAAAGTCGTGTTGCTCGGACGGCACGTGGTCCGCCACGGTCGGTGGTGGCACGGCGGTGGGCGTGAGGAAATCGAACAGGTCAGGTAGCGTGTCCATCGACGAAGCGCCATGAAACTGCGGCGCGATCACCGGCGTCGGCGCGGGCGCGTTCACCACCGCGCCCATCAACGCCTCGAAGCTGTTCGGCGAATCGCCGGCAAACGGCTGGCTATCGATGGTTTGCACGTTGAAGTCGATACGCGCCTGGATTTCGTAGTCGCCGATGCGGATCAATTCACCGTCTTGCAACGGTTCGCTGCTCCCTCGGCGCATACGAATACCGGCGTTAACCAATTCAACGCCGTTGGTGCTGTTATCGGTTAAATAATAACGGCCATCTTTGTATTGAATAACGCAGTGTTGCGAGGAGACAAGGCGCTCTGGATCAGGCAATACCCAGTCATTATCAGAACTGCGGCCAATAGCCATCACGCCCTGATTCATGGACTTTTCAGGGCATTGCCCAGGGGTGATCTTGTGATAACTAGTGATAGTCAAACACAGCGACATCTTGCCTCCTTGCTGATACATCGCGCGCGGTCTATCCAAGGGTCTACCTGAAGGAGCCAGACTTCCCGAGAGATACCGCCAGTCGCGTTAACGACCGTAAAAATATGCTTTTACCAGCATGATCGCTGATCTTAACTGGCCTCTATGACAAAAATCCTGTCCCGGTGCGCCGTTCGACCCGCCAGTCGCGCAGGGTGTTAAGCACCGCACATCTGTCACAGAGGGCGAATAGCTTACCTTGACAAGGCGTAACTACTACACCAAAAATGCACAACTTCTTGAACATCAGTGATGGCACCGTAGTGGCACTCTGACTGTATGACCAAGAAAACATGCACAGTTCATCGCGCAACTAATGCATGCATTGCCCGGCATCTAACGGGCTGATAGGGAGATCGAATCAAGTGGATGTGCCGTTGCTGCTCGCCGCCGTTTCCGCGACTTCGCCCTGTGGCGAAGACATGGAATATGACGCGCAATTTCTCCAACTGGAGCGTGACGCCAAGGGCCAACCCGAGCGCAGCATGGGCGACTCTATCCTGCCCGCTGAGCCACCGGAATGGCGCAGCATCCAGCAGCAAAGCCTCGACTTGTTGCAGCGCAGCAAAGACCTGCGCATCACCCACTTTCTGTTGCAAAGCTCCCTCGCCCTTCAGGGTGTGGCCGGACTGGCCGAAGTCCTCACGTTGATCAATGCGCTGCTGCGCGAGTACTGGGCCGACCTGCACCCGCGCCTGGATGCCGACGACGATAACGACCCCACCGTACGCATCAATGCCTTATCCGGCCTGACCAGCGACGCAACCATTCGTCTGCTGCGCGAAAGCATCCTCACGCGCTCGCGCACGTTCGGGCCGGTGAGCCTGCGTGCCGCGCTGAACGCCAGCGGCCTGATGAGCTTCCCCGATGAACAGCTCGGTGCCCAGCAACTCAACGCGGCATTTCTGGACAGCGATCCCGAACAACTGCAAGCCACGCGCGATGCCTTGAGCGCCGCGCGCGCCGCCTGCGAAGCCATCGAACAACAGGTCAGCGACCAGGTCGGTTCGGCCCAGGGCGTGGACCTCAGCCTGTTGAAGCAACCGCTCAAGCAGGCGCTGCAAGTCCTCAACCAATTCGTACCGAACAGCGATACCAGCAGCGAACCCGAGGCCGTCAGTGACGACAATGCCCCCTCGGTCGATTTCGCCGCTGCCCCCGCCGCACCGCGCCCCACTGGCGACATCGCCAGCCGCGATGACGTGCTGCGCAGCCTCGACAAGATCCTTGCGTACTACACCCGTCACGAGCCTTCGAGCCCGCTGCCGGTGCTGTTGAACCGGGCGAAGAATCTGGTGCACGCCGACTTCGCGGCCATCGTGCGCAATCTGATTCCCGACGGCATGTCCCAATTTGAAAACCTGCGCGGCCCGGACGGCGAGTAAGCCGCCCGGCTGTGCAGTAACAACACCGTCGCTCAAGCGACCAGGAGCAGCAACGTGGCGAAGCAAAGTTCTCAGAAATTCATCGCGCGCAACCGTGCGCCTCGAGTGCAGATCGAGTACGACGTCGAGCTTTACGGCGCCGAGAAAAAGGTCCAGCTGCCCTTCGTGATGGGTGTGATGGCCGACCTCGCCGGCAAGCCTGCCGAACCGCTCGCACCCGTGGCCGACCGCAAGTTCCTTGAAGTGGACGTCGACAACTTCGACTCGCGCCTCAAGGCCATGCAGCCACGCGTAGCGTTCCACGTACCGAACGAGCTGACCGGCGAAGGCAACCTGAGCCTGGACATCACTTTCGAAAGCATGGACGACTTCAGCCCGGCCGCCGTGGCCCGCAAGGTCGATTCGCTCAAGCAACTGCTCGAAGCCCGCACCCAGCTGGCCAACCTGCTGACCTACATGGACGGCAAGACTGGCGCTGAAGAAATCATCATGAAGGCGATCAAGGACCCGGCACTGCTTCAGGCACTTGCCAGCGCGCCTAAGCCTGCAGGGGACCAGTAATCATGACTGACAATACCGCCCGCGAAGGCTCCCAGATCCTGGGTGCCACCGAAGAAGCCAGCGAGTTCGCCAACCTGCTGCTGCAAGAATTCAAACCCAAGACCGAGCGTGCCCGCGAAGCCGTGGAAACCGCTGTGCGCACCCTGGCCGAACAGGCTTTGGCACAGACGGACCTGGTGTCCAACGACGCGATCAAGTCGATTGAGTCGATCATCGCCGCCATCGACGCCAAGCTCACCGCTCAGGTCAACCAGATCATCCATCACCCGGATTTCCAACAACTGGAAAGCGCCTGGCGTGGCCTGCACTACCTGGTCAACAACACCGAGAGCGACGAGCAACTGAAGATTCGCGTGCTCAACATCTCCAAGCCGGACCTGCACAAGACCCTGAAGAAATTCAAGGGCACCGCGTGGGACCAGAGCCCGATCTTCAAGAAGATGTACGAAGAAGAATACGGCCAGTTTGGCGGCGAACCGTACGGCTGCCTGGTCGGCGACTACTACTTCGACCAGTCGCCACCCGACGTGGAACTGCTGGGCGAGCTGTCGAAAGTCTGCGCCGCTATGCACGCCCCGTTCATCGCTGCGGCGTCGCCGACCGTGATGGGCATGGGCTCGTGGCAGGAACTGTCGAACCCGCGCGACCTGACCAAAATCTTCACCACGCCGGAATACGCCGGCTGGCGCTCGCTGCGTGAATCGGAAGATTCGCGCTACATCGGCCTGACCATGCCGCGCTTCCTGGCGCGCCTGCCCTATGGCGCCAAGACCGATCCGGTGGAAGCCTTCGCCTTCGAAGAAAACACCGACGGCGCCGACAGCTCCAAGTACACCTGGGCCAACGCCGCCTACGCGATGGCGGTGAACATCAACCGCTCGTTCAAACACTACGGCTGGTGCTCGCGCATCCGTGGCGTAGAGTCCGGCGGTGAAGTGGAAAACCTGCCAGCCCACACGTTCCCGACCGATGACGGTGGCGTGGACATGAAGTGCCCGACCGAAATCGCCATCAGCGACCGCCGTGAAGCGGAACTGGCGAAGAACGGTTTCATGCCGCTGCTGCACAAGAAAAACACCGACTTTGCCGCCTTCATCGGTGCCCAGTCGTTGCAGAAACCGGCTGAATACGACGACCCGGATGCCACCGCCAACGCCAACCTGGCCGCGCGTCTGCCGTACCTGTTCGCCACCTGCCGTTTCGCGCACTACTTGAAGTGCATCGTGCGCGACAAGATCGGTTCCTTCAAAGAGAAGGACGAGATGCAGCGCTGGTTGCAGGACTGGATCCTCAACTACGTCGACGGCGACCCGGCGCACTCCACCGAAACCACCAAGGCCCAGCACCCATTGGCTGCCGCCGAAGTGATCGTGGAAGACGTCGAAGGCAACCCGGGTTACTACAACTCCAAGTTCTACCTGCGCCCGCACTATCAGCTTGAAGGGCTGACCGTGTCGTTGCGTCTGGTATCGAAGCTGCCTTCGGCGAAAAGCGCGTAACCACGAATGAGCCGGCTCTTCTGTGGGAGCCGGGCTTGCCCGCGATGCAGGCGACACGGTCTGCCAGTCAGACCGCGTTGATGCAATCGCAGGCAAGCCAGCTCCCCCAGAAAGCACTGCCCATTGGGCCTAAACAAATATCGTGGCTGAGTCCACACAGGGAGAAAACATGGCTGTTGATATTTTCATCAAGATCGGCGACATCAAGGGCGAGTCCATGGACAAGGCCCACAAGGACGAAATCGACGTGCTGAACTGGAGCTGGGGCATGGCTCAGTCCGGCAACATGCACGTTGGCGGTGGCGGCGGTGCGGGCAAGGTGAATATCCAGGACCTGTCGCTGACCAAGTACGTCGACAAGGCTTCGCCCAACCTGATGATGCACTGCGCCAGCGGCAAGCACATCGACAAGGTCAAGCTGACCGTGCGCAAGGCCGGTGGCGAAAGCCAGGTCGAGTACATGGTGATCAACCTGGAAGAAGTGCTGGTCACGTCCCTGAGCACCGGCGGCTCGGGCACCGATGATCGCCTGACCGAAAACGTCACCCTGAACTTCGCCCAAGTGATGGTCGACTACCAGCCGCAGAAAGCCGACGGCACCAAAGACGGCGGCGCGATCAAGTTTGGCTGGAACATCCGTTCCAACACCAAGCGCTGATAAACCCGGTGGCCGTGGCTCGCCGCCACGGCCCCAGGCATCGGCCCCTCGCAGAAACCGTCCCTCTCACAACCCGTCCGTGGAGCTGCTTTGGTGGTAACTGAAATCGCTTCCCGCGACCGTCTGCAACCGTCCCTGCTGGACCGGTTGACCGACGACGACCCAACCAATCCCAAGGAAAGCGCCGACAAACGCGTGCTCTCCCTGACCCAATTGAAAGCCTCGGTGCTGCGCGACCTGGCGTGGCTGCTCAACACCACGTCGTTGCTGGACGCCGATGCCACGCTGCACACCCCGGCCGGTACGTCGGTGGTCAATTACGGTTTGCCGGCACTGGCGGGCAACAGCGTTTCCAGTGTCGATATCAAAGCCCTGGAAGGCCTGATCTACCAGGCCATCGCCACCTTTGAACCGCGTATTCTGCGCCACACCCTGCGCGTCAAAGCCCGTGTCGGCCACGGCGAAATGAACCACAACGCGCTGAGCTTCGAGATTGAAGGCGACCTGTGGGCGCAGCCGGTGCCATTGCGCTTGCTGCTGCAAACCGACCTCGACCTGGAATCCGGCCATGTGCGCGTGGTGAATGCCGACCAGCGGAGGCGCCCATGAACCCGCGCCTGCTGGAGCTGTACAACCAGGAACTGCACCACGTGCGCGAAAGCGCCGCCGAGTTCGCCAAGGAATACCCGAAGATCGCCAGTCGGCTGACCCTGTCCGGTATGGACTGCGCCGACCCGTACGTCGAACGCCTGCTCGAAGGTTTTGCCTACCTCACCGCCCGCGTGCAACTCAAGCTCGACGCCGAGTACCCGACTTTCACCCACAACCTGCTGGAAATCGCCTACCCGCACTACCTGGCGCCGACGCCGTCGATGACCGTGGTGCAATTGCAGACCGACCCGGACGAAGGCTCGCTGGCCAGCGGTTTCCCGTTGCCGCGCGACACCGTGCTGCGTGCCGCGCTGGGCCGCGAAACCCAGACCTGCTGCGAGTACCGCACCGCGCACCCGGTGACGCTGTGGCCGTTGCAGGTCAGCGGCGCCGAATACTTCGGCAACCCTGCCGCCGTGCTCGGCCGCCTGGCCGCCAGCGAGCCGAAGGCCAAGGCCGGTTTGCGCCTGACCCTGCGCACCGGCGCCGAATTGCCGTTCAACAGCCTCGACCTCGACAACCTGCCGCTGTACCTCAGCGGCGCCGACGAGCAGCCGTTTCGCCTCTACGAACAACTGCTGGGCAACGCCTGCGCGGTGTTTGCGCGCAAACCCGGCGGTGATTGGGTCGAACGCCTGCCGCACGACGCGTTGCGTTCGCGCGGCTTTGACGACGCCGATGCGGCCATGCCGGTGGTGGCCCGCGCATTCCAGGGCTATCGCCTGTTGCAGGAGTACTTCGCCCTGCCCCACCGTTTCCTGTTCGTCGAATTTGCTGAACTGAGCCGCGCGGTCAAACGCTGCGACGGCCAGGAGCTGGAACTGATCGTGCTGTTCGACCGCCACGAGCCGAGCCTGGAAGGCAGTGTCGGCGCGGCGCAGTTCATGCCGTTCTGCACGCCGGCGATCAACCTGTTCCCCAAACGCGTGGACCGTATTCATTTGTCTGACCGCGTTAACGAACACCACGTGATTGCCGACCGCACGCGGCCAATGGATTTCGAGATTCACTCGCTGAGCGGCATCACCGGCCACGGCACCGGGCCGGAGCAGCCGTTCCTGCCGTTCTACGCGGTGCGCGACCCGTCACGCTATGGGCGCGATCAGGCTTACTACACGCTGCGCCGCGAGCCACGGGTGTTGTCCAGCGACCAGCGCCGCAACGGCCCGCGCTCTACCTACGTGGGCAGCGAAACCTTTGTCAGCCTGGTCGACAGCCAGCAAGCGCCCTACCGCCACGACCTGCGCCAACTCGGCGTGACCGCGCTGTGCACCAACCGCGATCTGCCGTTGTTCATGAGCGTGGGCAACGGCAAGACCGACTTTACTTTGGCCGACAGCGCGCCCGTGATGTCGGTGCGCTGCGTCGCCGGCCCGAGCCGCCCACGCGCCAGCCACGCGCATGACGCCAAGGCCTGGCGCCTGATCAGCCAGTTGTCGCTCAACTACCTGTCGCTGAGCGAACAGGGCCAGGGCGCCGGCGCTTTGCGTGAACTGCTGCGCCTGTATGGCGACAGCAACGACGCGGCGCTGCAACTGCAAATCGAAGGCCTGCGCGAAGTCAGCAGCAAAGCCGTGACCCGGCGCTTGCCGATGCCTGGCCCGATCGTGTTTGGCCGTGGGTTGGAAATCACCCTGGAATTCGATGAAAACGCGTTTCGCGGCACCGGCGTGTTTCTGCTCGGTGCGGTGCTGGAGCGCTTCCTGGCACGCTACGTGTCGATCAACAGTTTTACCGAGACGGTGATCCGTACCACCGAACGCGGCGAGATCATGCGATGGAAAGCCAAGCCTGGGCGGCGTCCGACCCTGTGAACACACTGGATGCGATGCATCAGGAGCCCTGGGAATACGATTTCTTCCAGGCGCTGCGGCGTATCGAGTGCGAATCGCCGCAGCTGCCGCGCCTGGGCCATTCCCTGCGCCTGGCGGATGACCCGTTGCGCCTAGGGCAACAGGCCGATTGCACCTTCGCCCCGGCCACTTTGGCCTCGGTCGATCCCGGTGGCGACGGCAAACCAGCGCGGCTTGAGCAGTTCTTCTTCGGCCTCGGCGGCCCCAACGGCCCGTTGCCGCTGCACATCACCGAGTACGTGCGCGAGCGCCAGCGCAACAACGCCGACAGCACCAGCAAGCAGTTTTTGGACGTGTTCCACCATCGCCTGCTCAGCCTGTTTTACCGGGCCTGGGCTGAGGCGCGGCCAACGGTCAGCCACGACCGCCCGGACGATGATTACTGGTCGGCACGCCTGGCGGCGCTGAGCGGCCGAGGAATGCCGAGCCTGCTGAATCAGGGGCTGATTCCCGACACGGCGAAGCTGCATTACAGCGGCCACCTGTCAGCGCAAACCCGCTACCCGGATGGGCTGAAGGCGATTCTGAGCGAGTATTTCGGCCTGCCGGTGGAGATCGAAGAATACGTCGGCCAATGGCTGGAATTGCCCGAGCGCAGCCGCGTCAGCGTCAGCGCCAACCAGTTGGGCGTGGATTTTTGCCTGGGCAGCCACGTGTGGGACCGCCAGCATAAATTCCGCATCCGCCTCGGCCCGCTCACGCTGGATGACTACATGGGCATGCTGCCCGGCAGCCAGCCGTTCAACGAGCTGGTGGCGTGGGTGGCCGAGTACCTGGGCCATGAACTGGACTGGGACCTGAACCTGATTTTGCAACAACCCGAAGTACCGGCGCTGCAGCTCAATGGCCAGTTCCGCCTGGGCTTCAACACCTGGCTCGGCCGACCCGAGCATGACGCCAACGACCTAATCCTGGCTCGGCATTACGCCGACCACGCCACCACCTCAAGGAATCCAGAGCATGGGTGAAATCAGTCGCGCCGCACTGTTCGGCAAACTCAACAGCGTGGCCTACAAGGCCATCGAAGCCGCCACTGTGTTCTGCAAACTGCGGGGCAACCCGTACGTGGAACTGGCCCACTGGTTTCACCAGTTGCTGCAACTGCAGGACTCGGACCTGCACCGTATCATTCGCCAGTTCAACGTCGAGCCCGCCCGCCTGGCCCGTGACCTGACCGAAGCACTGGACCGCCTGCCAAGGGGCTCGACGTCGATCACCGACCTGTCGTCTCACGTGGAAGAAGCGGTGGAACGCGGTTGGGTCTACGGCAGCCTGATGTTCGGCGAAAGCCAGGTGCGCACCGGTTACCTGGTGCTCGGCATTTTGAAGACCCCAAGTCTGCGCCACGCACTGCTGGGCTTGTCGTCCGAGTTCGACAAAATCAAAGCTGAAGCACTGAGCGAACGCTTCGACGAATACGTCGGCGACTCGCCCGAAAATGCATTGAGTGCCAGCGACGGCTTCAATGCCGGCGCTGTACCGGGCGAAGCCAGCGGTGCCATGGCACCGAGCGCGATGGGCAAGCAGGAGGCGCTCAAGCGCTTTACCGTGGACCTGACCGAACAAGCGCGTAGCGGCAAGCTCGACCCTATCGTCGGGCGTGATGAAGAGATCCGCCAACTGGTGGATATCCTCATGCGTCGGCGCCAGAACAACCCGATCCTCACTGGCGAGGCCGGTGTAGGCAAGACCGCCGTGGTCGAAGGCTTCGCCCTGCGCATCGTCGCCGGTGACGTGCCGCCCGCGCTCAAAGACGTGGAGCTGCGCAGCCTCGACGTGGGCCTGCTGCAAGCCGGCGCCAGCATGAAAGGCGAGTTCGAACAGCGCCTGCGCCAGGTCATCGAAGACGTCCAGGCCTCGCCCAAGCCGATCATCCTGTTCATCGACGAAGCCCACACGCTGGTGGGTGCCGGTGGCGCTGCCGGGACCGGTGACGCCGCCAACCTGCTCAAGCCCGCCCTCGCCCGCGGCACCTTGCGTACCGTGGCCGCCACGACCTGGGCCGAGTACAAAAAACACATCGAAAAAGACCCGGCCCTGACTCGCCGTTTCCAAGTGGTACAGGTGGCCGAGCCGTCGGAAGACAAGGCGCTGTTGATGATGCGCGGCGTGGCCTCGACCATGGAAAAACACCATCAGGTGCAGATCCTCGATGAAGCCCTGGAAGCTTCGGTGAAGCTGTCGCACCGCTACATTCCGGCGCGCCAGCTGCCGGATAAATCCGTGAGCCTGCTGGACACCGCCTGCGCTCGCGTCGCCATCAGCCTGCATGCCGTGCCGGCCGAAGTCGACGACAGCCGCCGTCGCATCGAAGCGCTGGAAACCGAGCTGCAAATCATCGCCCGCGAGCATGCCATCGGCATCGCCATCGGCGCACGCCAGAGCAACAGCGAAGCCTTGCTGAGCGCTGAACGTGAACGCCTCGCGACGTTGGAAAGCCGCTGGGCCGAAGAGAAAACCCTGGTCGATGAGCTGCTCGCCACCCGTGCAACCTTGCGCGAGAAAGCCGGTGTTGTTGACAGCGGCAACGATGAGTTGCGCGCACAGCTGGTGGACCTGCAACAACGCCTCACCGCCCTGCAAGGCGAAACCCCGCTGATCCTGCCGACCGTGGATTACCAGGCCGTGGCCTCGGTGGTCGCCGACTGGACCGGCATCCCGGTGGGCCGCATGGCGCGCAACGAACTGGAGACGGTGCTCAACCTCGACCAGCACCTGAAAAAACGCATCATCGGCCAGGACCACGCCCTGCAGATGATCGCCAAGCGCATCCAGACTTCCCGCGCCGGCCTCGACAACCCGAGCAAGCCAATTGGTGTGTTCATGCTGGCCGGCACCTCGGGTGTGGGCAAGACCGAGACCGCGCTGGCGCTGGCTGAAGCCATGTACGGCGGTGAGCAGAACGTCATCACCATCAACATGAGCGAGTTCCAGGAAGCCCACACCGTGTCGACCCTCAAGGGCGCGCCACCGGGCTATATCGGCTACGGCGAAGGCGGTGTGCTGACCGAAGCGGTGCGGCGCAAACCCTACAGTGTGGTGCTGCTGGACGAGGTGGAAAAAGCCCACCCGGACGTGCACGAGATCTTCTTCCAGGTGTTCGACAAGGGCGTGATGGAAGACGGCGAAGGTCGGGTGATCGACTTCAAGAACACCCTGATCCTGCTGACCACCAACGCCGGCACCGAGTTGATTTCTCAGGTGTGCAAAGACCCGGCGAATATTCCCGAGCCGGAAGAAATCGCCAAGGCGTTGCGCCAGCCATTGCTGGAAATTTTCCCGCCGGCGCTGCTCGGCCGTTTGGTGACGATTCCTTACTACCCGCTGAGCGACGAGATGCTCAAGGCTATTACCCGCCTGCAACTCAACCGCATCAAAAAGCGTGTGGAGACGACGCACAAAGTCGCCTTCGACTACGACGACGCGGTGGTCGATTTGATCGTCTCGCGCTGCACCGAAACCGAAAGTGGCGGGCGCATGATCGACACCCTCCTCACCAACAGCCTGCTGCCGGACATGAGCCGTGAGTTCCTCACGCGCATGCTCGAAGGCAAGGCACTGGCGGGTGTGCGTATCAGCACCCGGGATAATGAATTGCACTACGACTTCAGCGACGCCGATTGACCTGACGAGAGGCAGTCCAAATGTGGGAGGGGCTTGCCCCCGATGGCGGTGAATCAGTCACTGCATGCATCAACTGACACACTGCTATCGGGGGCAAGCCCCCTCCCACATTTAGAGCTGATTTCTTCAGTTACTAGGCAATTTACGGGTTAACCGATGTTATTCAACCAAGCCTCACGCCTGGCCAAAGTCACCAGCCCTCTCGGGCCGGATGTGCTGCTGCTCAATGAAATGGGCGGCGGCGAAGAGCTGGGGCGGCTGTTCAACTATGAGCTGCAACTGACCTCGCTGGACGCCAACATCGACCTCAATCAGTTGCTGGGCAAGCCGATGAGCGTCGGCCTGCAACTGGCGGACGGTGGCGAGCGGCACTTCCACGGCATCGTCGCACGGTGCAGTCAGAACATCGACCAAGGCCAGTTCGCCAGTTATCAGGTGACGCTGCGCCCGTGGTTCTGGTTGCTCAGCCGCACCTCGGACTGCCGGATTTTCCAGAACCTGAGCATCCCGCAGATCATCAAGCAGGTGTTTCGCGACTTGGGTTTTTCCGACTTCGAAGACGCCCTGAGCCGGCCGTACCGCGAGTGGGAATACTGCGTGCAGTACCGCGAGACCAGCTTCGATTTCGTCAGCCGCTTGATGGAACAGGAAGGCATTTACTACTTCTTCCGGCATGAACCGGACCGCCATGTGCTGGTGCTGGCCGACGCCTATGGCGCCCACACCACGGTGCCGGGCTACGCGTCGATTCCGTATTACCCCAAGGACGAGCAGCAGCGCGAACGCGACCACATGCACAACTGGCACCTGGCGCACGAAGTGCAACCGGGCTCGCTGGAGCTCAATGACTATGACTTCCAGCGCCCCAGCGCCAGCATCGACGTGCGCTCGGCGATGCCGCGCCCGCACACTGCCGGCGACTATCCGCTGTACGACTACCCCGGCACCTATGTGCAAAGCGAAGACGGCGAGCACTATGCGCGCACTCGCATCGAAGCCTTGCAAACCCTGCATGAACAGATCGAGTTCAGCGGCAACGCGCGTGGCCTCGGCTCAGGCCACCTGTTCAGCCTGACCGGCTTCAGCCGCCAGGACCAGAACCGCGAATACCTGATCGTCGGCTGTCGCTATTACATCGTTCAGGAAAGCCTGGAAAGCGGCGGCGGCTCGGGTTCGGCGCAATTCGAAAGCAGCCTGACGTGCATCGACGCCCAGCAAAGCTTCCGCCCGCTGGCAAACACCCACAGACCCATCGTCAAAGGCCCGCAAACCGCGTTGGTGGTTGGCCCCAAAGGCGAAGAAATCTGGACCGACCAATACGGCCGCGTGAAGGTGCACTTCTACTGGGACCGCCACGACCAATCCAACGAAAACAGCTCGTGCTGGATTCGTGTCTCGCAATCCTGGGCCGGTAAAAACTGGGGCTCGATGCAGATCCCGCGCATCGGCCAGGAAGTGATCGTGAGCTTTCTGGAAGGAGACCCGGACCGGCCGATCATCACCGGCCGGGTGTACAACGCCGAGCAGACGGTGCCTTACGACCTGCCGGAAAACGCCACACAGAGCGGCATGAAAAGCCGTTCGAGCAAGGGCGGCACGCCGGCCAACTTCAATGAAATCCGCATGGAGGACAAGAAGGGTCTGGAGCAGTTGTACATCCATGCCGAGCGCAATCAGGACATCGTGGTGGAGGTGGATGAAAGCCACTCGGTGGGGCATGACCGCAACAAGAGCATCGGGCATAACGAGACGGTGACCATCGGGAATAACCGTACGCGCATCGTCAAGCAGCAGGACGTCCTCTTGGTCGGTCAGAGGAAGACCGACAGCATCAGCCAGAGCTACATCATCGAAGTGGGTGAAAACCTGCGCCTGGTCTGCGGCAAAAGCATCCTGGAGCTGAACGCCAGTGGGCAGATCAACCTCACCGGCGTGAATATCAGCTTTTATGCCAGCGGCGATGCCGAGTTCAACACCGGCGGCGTACTGCATCTGAACAACGACCACGGCCCCGGCGCCACGCCCGATGGCCAGGGCATCAAAAAAAGCATCGACGCCAATATTGAAGCCGTCTTCCCCGCGCCTAAAAGCTCCTGACGAGACCCGTTTGCCATGACGTACCGAATCAATGAATTCCAGTTCCAACTGCCTGCCGGCGAGCTGCAAGACGCGTCGATCAACATCCTCAAGTTCCCTGAGCTGGGCACGTCCTTGATCATCAGCCGCAGCTTCCTCACCGACGGCGAAACCCTGCACAGCAATTTCGACGACCAGCTCAAGCGCCTGGAAAAACAGGTGCAGGACTTGCGCTGCCAACCGAGCGTGACCGTGCGTTTGGGCGCCACCCAAGAGGTGGAAGGTATTGAGCTGCGCAGCCAGTTCAACAAGGGCAATGACAAGGTGTTCCAGTACCAGCTGGCGCTGGTGCTGCCGGGTACGCGCAAGATGCTCGCCTTGAGTTATGTGAAGGCTGACACGCTTGGTGATGCGGAAGCGGCGCATTGGGCATTGATAAAAAATTCGCTGTCGTTCGACGCTATTTCTTGATGAGCGGCCTGCATGTCTGACGCGTTATGGGCGGCCCGAATGGGCGATGCGCTGTCCCACACCTCGATGATGGCGGACATCCTCGGCGGTGTGCTGGAAGTGGCGGCCAATATCGCGATCACTGCGGTGGCGACGGCTGCCGTGGTGGCCGCTACCGGTATCACCGTCGCGACGGGAGGCCTGGGTGCCTGCCTACTTGGCGCAGTGGTTGGTGTGGTGGTTGGCCTTGCCATGAGTAAGACAGGGGCTGACAAAGGTCTAAGTAACATGTGCGAGGGCATCGCTAACGCGCTGTTTCCCCCCATGGTCATGGCCACGATACTTAGCGGTTCTACCGATACGTTGATCAATTCGACACCCGCTGCCAGAGCGGCTGGAGCGGTGCCGTCCCATGTCTCCCCCTCGGGCACGGAAAGTGAGCAACCGCCAGCCGCTCAGGAGAACCCCGAAGATCCGAGCTATCTGGATATGGCCAAGGGTTTTTTCTCGCAGATGTGGCGCCCCACGGTCGCAACTCCTGCACCCGGTGCTGTACCAAAACCGCTGGACCTGGTGACCTGCATGAAGCATCCGCCGATGCCACCGCAGCTCCTCGCCGAGGGCTCAGAAAAGGTTACGGTCAATAGCCAGCCCGCCGTACGTAGCGGCGACCGCAGTACATGCGATGCGACCGTCGTATCGTCCGGTCTTATATCGCCAAACGTGACCATCGGCGGCGGTTCAGTCGTTGTGCGTGAAATACGCAGTGGTAAGACGCCAGGTGTCGGTCTGGCTGTTACCGCGCTAATGATGCTTAAAGGTAGCAAAGGCAAGTTTCTCAGCAACCTACCCTGCATGTTGCTTGGTGGCGTGAGTTCCTATGCAGTCAGCCAGGCAGTCAACGCCGTGGCCAATGCCGCCATTGGCTCACCCAATCCTGTTCATGCGGCAACAGGCGCCAAAGTTCTCGGCGCCGAAGATGAACTGGACTTTGTCTTGCCGGGAACACTGCCCATTGAGTGGCAGCGCGTCTACAACAGTCGCGACGAGCGACGAGACGGTTTGTTTGGCGCAGGCTGGAGCGTTGCCTACGAAATCAGCGTGCAGGTTCTTGAGCATCCGGATGGTGGCGACCGATTGCTCTACATTGATGAGCAGGGACGCCGCATCGACATGGGCTCAATTGTTCTTGGAAGTGCAGTATTCAGCACAGGTGAGGGGCTTGCCGTACGAAGGAATAGCAATGGTCAATTGCTGATTGAAAGCGCCGATGGTGTGTATCGCCTGTTCGAACCCACCCCGCAGGCGCCTGCACGGCTGCGGCTGGCGCAACTGGGCGACCGCAACGACAACCGTATTTACCTGGACTATGACAATAGCGGTCGACTGAAACACCTTCGTGACACGCTGGACCAAGTTCGTATCGAGTTGAGCTATCACCTGGGCCGCCTGAGCCAAGTCGAACGCCTCTATAGCGATCAACGACGCGAGGTGTTGGTTAACTATTCCTACACTACCAGCACGGATTTGGCTGAAGTCCGTGATGCGAGCGGCCAGGTCCAGCGCCGCTTTGCCTACGACACCGGGCGACGGATGATTGAGCATCAACTGCCAGCTGGCCTACGCTGTTTTTACCAATGGGCCTGCATAGACGACTTGGAGTGGCGGGTTGTCCAGCATTGGACAGAGGATGGCGACCTCTATCGCTTCGACTATGACCTGAAGTCGGGAACTACCCGTATCACCGACGGCCTTGGCCGGGTCAGTACGCGCAAATGGAATCGTCAGTTTCAAATTATCCAGTTCACCGATGCGCTCGATCAGACCTGGCTTTTCGATTGGAACGAAGAACGCCAGTTCATCGGTGCAACGGATCCCCAAGGTGGGTGCTACGAACTCAGTTATGACGATACCGGTAACTTGACTGGCAGCCTCGATCCACTGGGGCGCAACGAGTCCACAACCTGGCTGGAACATTGGGCGTTGCCGGTATCAGGCACTGACAGTGAGGGAAACTCCTGGCAGTTGCGCTACGACCAACGAGGTAACTGCATCGCTGAGACGGACCCTCAGGGCCACGTCACGCAATATCGTTATGACAATTGCGGGCAATTGGTGGAGATCATCGATGCGGCCGGAAAAAGTAAAAAGCTGCGTTGGAACCCCTTCGGCCAGCTCATTGAGCATATTGACTGCTCCGGTTACCCGACTCGTTTCAATTACGACGAAAGAGGCTATTTGCAAGCCATCACCGATGCACTGGGTGAACGAACGACCTTTGTTTGCGATGTGCGGGGCCTGGTGCTGAGTACCGAGCTGCCTGACGGCCGCGTTGAACATTTCCAACGCGATGGCAGCGGTCAATTGATCGCCCATACCGACTTCGCCGGGCACTCTACGTACTATCAACGGAATCGCCAGGGGCAGGTTTGCCAACGCCTCGATGCGCACGGGCGCCAAGTTAACTTTGCCTACGACAGCTATGGCCGCCTTCAAACCCTGACCAACGAAAACGGTGAGCGATATCGCATCGCCTGGGATGCCAACGACCGCGTAGCTGAACAGCAAGACTTGGATGGTAGCGTGCGCCGCTATCACTATGACGCACTGAACAACATCACACGGATGGAAGCTATTCCAGCACCTCACGGTAGCGGGATGGCACTGGTCTCAACAACGCCCGAAGCACCTATCGTGCATTGCTTTGAGCGCGACGCGTCAGGGCGTCTGGTGGCAAAGGTCACCGATGATGGACGAACGGAATACACCTACGACTCGCTGGACCAACTCAAGGCCATCACGTTTACCGACAATGCCGGTGAGCACCAAACGATCAACTTCGGCTACGACACGGTTGGTCAACTGATCGAAGAGAAGAGCGCCGCAGGAGTACTTCAGCATCATTACGACGAACTTGGAAACCTGAGCCAAACTCACTTGCCTGACGGACGCTGGCTCAATCGGCTGCACTACGGCAGTGGGCACCTCCATCAGATCAACCTCGACGGGCAGGTCATCAGCGACTTCGAGCGCGACCGCCTGCACCGCGAAGTACTGCGTACCCAGGGCCACCTCAGCACTCGTCACCATTATGACCGCTGTGGGCGCTTGCGCGCTCGTGAGCGAGGCCAGATCACTCGGGGATCCGTACTTCCTGCAGCGGTACAGAAGCAGTTCGAGTACGACCCCGCCGATAATTTAATTGGCAAACTTGAGCAACAGTCTAGCGGCCAGCGCAGACAACTGCTGCACTACGACGCCACCGACCGGGTAGTCGCCAGCCAAGACAATCTCGTGGGCCAGCGCGAAACCTATTCCTACGATGCAGCCGCGAACCTTCTCGACGGCCCGCGACCTGGGGCGGGGCTGGTGCAGCACAACAAACTCCTGACGTTTCAGGACAAACGTTATCGTTACGACGGTTTCGGTCGAATGATCGAAAAACGCAGCGCCAATCGTGGTGTCCAGCGCTTCACCTATGACGCCGAACATCGCTTGATTGAAGTGCACAACGAGCACGGCGGGCAGCGGTCAGTCGTCAGGATGACCTATGACCCCTTAGGAAGACGAACAGCCAAGGCCACCCACGATGGGAATGGCTATTTGTTGAGCGAGACCCGCTTCACCTGGGACGGACTGCGCTTGCTCCAGGAACACAAGCATGCCCAGACCAGCCTTTACATCTACAAGGACGAAGGCCACGAACCGCTGGCACGCGTTGATGGTAGCGGCGCCCAGCAGAAAGTCCGCTATTACCACAATGACCTCAATGGCCTGCCCGAGCTGCTCTCGGAAGCAGAAGGTCAGACCGTCTGGCATGCCAGCTATCAGATTTGGGGAAATACAGTTCAGGAAACACGTGAACCCTACTATATCGAAGAACAAAACCTGAGGTTCCAAGGCCAGTACCTGGACAGAGAAACCGGCCTGCATCACAACATATTCCGCTTCTATGACCCGGATATCGGCCGCTTCACTACTCCCGATCCCATCGGGCTCGCAGGGGGGCTAAACCTTTACCTGTACTCAACCAATCCACAGACCTGGATCGACCCTTACGGATTAAGTCCCGAAGACTTGATGCGTTACAAACCCAAGGCATCTATCACACCGGAAGCCGGTGATCGTGCAACGGCGATCAACCGGGCATGGGGGCAGGAACGAGAGTTGGTAGCACGTGGTGGCGGATCAAGAAATTGGACAGCCCCCGAACGCGATATGATCAAGAACACCACGAACAACGCTCAACTCAATTCTAAGATGTCAAAAGCAGGGTATACCGGACACCATATCAATAGCGTCAAGGGCAATGGTGCATTGGGCCCAGCGTGGAAAGGTGACCCGAGGAACATCGTATTCTTGCAGAACGCCAAACACCCCAGTGGTGTAGACGAGCATATGAATAGCCCTCAAGGACACCGTAAGAGCTATACCAGGGCAAGCAAGGGACGATTGATCGACCGTGTTAACACTCCCGGAAAGCCGGGCTGTGGTAAATAATTTTCTGCTGGAGAAGACATGAGCGCACTGGATAATTCACTCAATGAACTGCGCCGGGTCCACAAGAAATTTGATCTTGAGGGCAGCTTTGAAACCAACCGACAGGCAAACGCCAAATGGCCAAAGACACTGGCCCACTCTGCCGAGATCGACTATTTCTACGATAATTGCGAACCGGTCGACGTGGAGATTGAAACCGGTACCACGCCAATCTGCTTCTTCGATTTGAGCAAGATAGAAGATGCCCAGGTTGGCTATAAATGGATGGGCGATTCGAACAAAACAGAAATCAACGAGGACTGGCTCGATGATTACTTAGTGCTTATGGATGATATGGGTGGCGGTAAACCCATCATTGCAATCACGAGCACCATTGGTACACCCGTGTGGGCGAGCTACGACGCGGTCGACCCTTTCAAGATCGCCGATACACTGGCCGATTTCTTTTTGGCGTTTGCCAAACTGATTGAGATCGTCCATGGCGAGTACGATATTTTTGGTATCTATAACGATGACGATACGCTATCGACGGCCTTTAGAGAGCGGTTGATTGAGGAGGTCAGCCCTTTGCTCGGAACGGAAAATTTCGAACGCTTTTTTGATTACTTCTATGGCTAAGGGTTGCCCAAGGCTATGGCGCTGATAAGTCCAGCTGGGCAATACCAGGGTGTTCCAGTGCTGCCGAGCACACGCAAGATGCTCGCCTTGAGTTATGTGAAGGCGGACACGCTTGGGGATGCCGAGGCGGCGCATTGGGCGACGATTAAGAACTCACTGTCGTTCGACGCTATTTCTTGATGAGCAGCCTGCATGTCTGACGCGTTATGGGCGGCCCGAATGGGCGATGCGCTGTCCCACACCTCGATGATGGCGGACATCCTCGGTGGTGTGTTGGAAGTGGCGGCCAATATCGCGCTCACTGCGGTGGCGACCGCTGCCGTGGTGGCAGCCACCGGCATTACTGTGGCCACCGGCGGCCTCGGCTGCTTCGTGCTGGGCGCGGTAGTGGGCACGATTGTCGGCCTTGCCATGAGCAAGAGTGGCGCGGACAAAGGCCTGACCAAGATATGCGATGCCTTTAGCAACGCCCTGTTTCCTCCCTCGGTGCAGGCGAACATTCTCACCGGTTCCACCGATACCCTCACCAATAACCTGCCTGCCGCCCGCGCGGCCGGGGCGATCAGCTCCCATGTCACACCGGCCGGCACCGAGCTGGAAGCGTCCAAGCCTGAACCAGAACCCAGCTACCTGGACATGGCCGAAGGTTTCTTCTCGCAGATGTGGCGCCCCACCGTCGCGACGCCCGCACCGGGCGCTGTGCCGAAGCCGCTGGACCTGGTCGTGTGCATGAAGCACCCGCCAATGCCGCCGCAGTTTCTTGCCGAAGGTTCGGAAAAGGTCACGATCAACGGCCAACCCGCCGTGCGCAGTGGTGATCGCAGCACCTGCGATGCGACGGTGGTGTCGTCCGGCTTGATCTCATCCAACGTGGCCATCGGCGGCGGTTCGGTGGTGGTGCGTGAAATTCGCAGCGGCAAGACGCCAGGCGTCGGGCTGGCGGTCACGGCACTGTTGATGCTCAAGGGCAGCAAGGGCAAGTTCTTCAGCAAGTTGCCGTGCATGTTGGTCAGCGGCGCGACGTCGATGGCCATCAGCAGCGCGATGGGCGCTGCGGCCAACGCCGCGATGGGCTCGTCGAACCCGGTGCATGCTGCAACGGGCGCGAAGATACTCGGCGATGTCGAGGAACTGGATTTCGTGCTGCCGGGTATCCTCCCGATTGACTGGCAGCGCTTTTACAACAGCCGCGATGAACGCCAGGGCAGCCTGTTTGGCGTCGGCTGGAGCGTGGCCTACGAAGTGTGCGTCGACATTCAGCCGCATCCCGAGGGCGGCGAAACGCTCGTGTATACCGACGAGCAGGGCCGGCCCATCGACATGGGTTCGATTCCGTTGGGCGGCGCGGTGTTCAGCGCCGGTGAAGGGCTTGCGGTGCGGCGACACCTCAACGGGCAATTGCTGATCGAAAGCGACGACGGCGTGTACCGCTTGTTCGAAGCTGCTCCAGCAGACCCGTCGCGACTGCGTCTGACCCAACTGGGTGATCGTAACGACAACCGCATCTACCTCGACTATGACGAAACCGGCCACTTGGTGCGACTGCGCGATACGTTCGATCTGGTTCAGGTTGAGCTGATCCGTGATCAGGGTCATGTGGCTCATATTGAGCGCCTCTACCCGGATCAACGTCGCGAAGTGCTCGTGAGCTACGGCTATGACGCCGAGGGCAATCTGGCACAGGTGCGCGACGCCACCGGCCAGGTGCAGCGGCGCTTCGCCTACGACGCCGGGCGCCGCATGGTGGAGCATCAATTGCCCACCGGCTTGCGCTGCTTCTATGAGTGGGCGTTGGTTGAAGGCCTGGAATGGCGCGTGGTCCGGCACTGGACCGATGAGGGCGACGCCTACCAGTTCGACTACGACTTGCAGGCGGGCCTGACCTGCATCACCGACGGTTTGCAACGTGTCAGCACTCGGCACTGGAACACTCAGTACCAGATCATTCAATACAGCGACAATCTCGGTCAGACCTGGCTGTTCGAATGGAACGACGAACGCCAGTTACTCAGCGCCACCGACCCGCAAGGCGGCCGCTATGAGTACAGCTACGATGAGAGCGGCAACCTGATCGGCGAAACCGACCCGCTCGGGCGCAGCGACTCCACCTTATGGCTGGAACATTGGGCGTTACCGCTGGTGGAGACCGACGCCGCCGACAACAGTTGGCAGTATCGCTACGACCCACGCGGTAACTGCATCGCCGAGACCGATCCGCTGGGTTACATCACCCGCTATCGTTATGATGCCCACGGCCAGGTCGTGGAAATCATCGATGCCACCGGCAAAAGCAAACAACTGCGCTGGAACCCGTTCGGGCAACTGGTCGAGCATATTGATTGCTCGGGCTACCCAACGCGCTTCAGCTACGACGAGCGCGGTTATTTGCAGCTCATCACCGATGCCCTCGGTGAACGTACCCAATTCAGCTACGACGCCCAGGGCCGATTGCTCAGCAGCCAACTGCCGGACGGCCGCACCGAACATTTCCAGCGCGATGCCAGCGGGCAGTTGGTGGGCTATACCGATCCCGCCGGGCACACCACGCTCTATCAACATAACCGGCGCGGCCAGGTGCGCCAGCGCACCGACGCCCATGGTCGCCAGGTGCAGTTCGGCTACGACAGCTACGGGCGTCTGCAAGCGTTGGTCAATGAAAACGGTGAAAGCTATCGGTTTGCGTGGGATGCCGGCGATCGGCTGGCTGAACAGCAAGACCTCGACGGCAGCGCCAAGCGCTACGACTACGACCGGCTGGACAACATCACAGCGGTGACTGCCGTTCCGGCGCCTTATGGCAATGGCTTGGCGGTGGTCCCCGAAACGCCGCCAGCGCCCATCGTTCATCGGCTGGAGCGTGATGCGGTCGGCCGACTGGTCGCCAAGACCACCGACGATGGCCGCACTGAGTACAGCTACGATGCGGTGGATCAGCTCACGGCGGTCACCTTCACTGATCTGCAAGGCAATGCCCAGGCGTTGGCTTTCGCCTACGACGCTGTCGGCCAGTTGCTTGCCGAACAAAGTGCCGGCGGCAAGCTGCAACATCACTACGACGAACTCGGCAACCTGATCCAGACCCAACTGCCGGACGGGCGCTGGCTCAATCGCCTGTACTACGGCAGCGGCCACCTGCACCAGATAAACCTCGACGGCCAGGTCATCAGCGACTTCGAACGCGACCGCCTGCACCGCGAAGTGCTGCGCACCCAAGGCCAGCTCAGCACCCGCAGCGAATACGACCGCAGCGGCCGCCTGCGCTCACGCCAACGCCGCCTTAACAGCCAGCCATCGCTGATGCCTGCGGCGACGCAAAAGCAGTTCGAATACGACCCCGCCGACAACCTGATCGGCAAACTCGACCAGCAACCCGTCGCGCAACACCGCCGACTGCTTCACTACGACGCCACCGGCCGCATCATCGCAAGCCAGGACAACCTGCACGGCCAGCGCGAAACCTTCGCCTACGACGCCGCCGCCAACCTGCTCGACGGCCCGCAGACGGGCGCCGGGTTAGTGGTGCATAACAAGCTGCTGACCTATCAGGACAAGCGTTATCGCTACGATGCGTTTGGACGGATGATCGAAAAACGCAGCGCCAAGCGCGGCGTGCAGCGGTTTGCGTATGACGCAGAAAGCCGGTTGGTTGAAGTGCGTAATGAAAGCGGCAGCGTGGTCAGGATGGTCTACGACCCGCTGGGGCGGCGGGTTGAAAAAACCGAGCATGGCAGCGATGGGTATCCGTTGGGGGAAACCCGGTTCACGTGGGATGGGCTGCGGTTGTTGCAAGAGCACAAGCACAGTCAAACCAGTCTTTATGTGTATGAAGACGACGGCGGCTATCAACCGTTGGCCCGCGTCGACGGTGACGGCCCACTGCAGAAAATTCGTTACTACCACAACGACCTGAACGGGTTGCCGGAGCAACTGACTGAAGCTGACGGACACAGCGTCTGGCAAGCGACTTATCGGGTGTGGGGCAACACGCTGGAAGAGGCGCGCGAGCCTTATTACATTGAGGAACAAAATCTACGGTTTCAGGGCCAGTATCTGGACCGGGAGACGGGGCTGCATTTCAATACGTTCAGGTTTTATGATCCGGATGTGGGGCGGTTTACGACGCCGGATCCGATTGGGTTGGCGGGAGGACTGAATTTCTATCAATACAGCCCAAATCCCGTCGGCTGGATCGATCCTTGGGGTTGGAGTTGCGTTCAGTTCAAACGCTGGAAACGCGGCCAAGCCATAGACAAACCGTTGCCTAACGGCAAAGCTCCGGCTTGGGATGTGGTAAGAAATCGGTATTGGAAAAACCGCTATGAAGCTTCAAAAACATCTGGCGAATTCAGTCCGTCTAACATGAGCCGTATGAAGCGTGGTTCGGCACCCCTGGACGCCAACGGCAACTCAATGGAATTGCATCACCACAACCCTCAAAGAAACGGTGGTAGGGATGTGAACCATCCTCGAAACCTGCGTGAGGTCACTCGCGAGCAGCACGCAGCACTGGATGAATTCAGACAGTTAGGAAGCAAGTAATGACCGCTATAGACATCATTAAAAAATTCGTCGAAGGCTCTATTTCACCCAAGGAATTCGAAGAAAAAGTCTACGCAGATGCAACTGTCGAAGCGTTGCTGAAAGATGAGAAAAACTTGCCAGCGTACGTCAGTGAACCTGATCTCTATACCTATGCAATCAGTCAGGACTTTGGAAATTTTGAGTGCATTTACAATGTTCAAACGCTTCTGTCGGGTGTTCTGAGCAAGCATGGCATTACTCACACGGTGGAAAAAAAGTACGAAAATCTATTTAACCTGACGCTAAAAGTTCAACCAAAGTGGCTGTCCCTATCATCCGACTATCTATCGAACCTAATCGAAGAGCAAAAAAGTCTGAGTCCGAAAGATTTGCAGTCGTGGTTGAAGGAAAAAATAAAAACTGATTTTCGGTGTTTGAAAACACAGCCAAAATGGCTTCAAAGCCCCGAATGGCCAATAGAAAGCGGAAAGCCGATGGTTTTCGTGGGGCAGCTCGACATTAGCGAATTGAGCCACGACAGCGCACAGGCTTACCTTTTTTTTGATGAAGATAAAAAGACCTTCCATACCATCACCCAAGCTTGCTGATGAGCAGTTAAGTGGGAAACATTTAAATTTACAATCAAATAAATCCCTACCCTTTGGCAATTCCCAAGCCCTGCGCTTCGCCTACGACGTCCACGGTCAGTTGCTCGCCGAGCGAGTGCCGGCGGCAAGCTGCAACACCACTACGACGAACTCGGCAACCTGATCCAGACCCAACTGCCGGACGGGCGCTGGCTCAATCGCCTGTACTACGGCAGCGGCCACCTGCACCAGATAAACCTCGACGGCCAGGTCATCAGCGACTTCGAACGCGACCGCCTGCACCGCGAAGTGCTGCGCACCCAAGGCCAGCTCAGCACCCGCAGCGAATACGACCGCAGCGGCCGCCTGCGCTCACGCCAACGCCGCCTTAACAGCCAGCCATCGCTGATGCCTGCGGCGACGCAAAAGCAGTTCGAATACGACCCCGCCGACAACCTGATCGGCAAACTCGACCAGCAACCCGTCGCGCAACACCGCCGACTGCTTCACTACGACGCCACCGGCCGCATCATCGCAAGCCAGGACAACCTGCACGGCCAGCGCGAAACCTTCGCCTACGACGCCGCCGCCAACCTGCTCGACGGCCCGCAGACGGGCGCCGGGTTAGTGGTGCATAACAAGCTGCTGACCTATCAGGACAAGCGTTATCGCTACGATGCGTTTGGACGGATGATCGAAAAACGCAGCGCCAAGCGCGGCGTGCAGCGGTTTGCGTATGACGCAGAAAGCCGGTTGGTTGAAGTGCGTAATGAAAGCGGCAGCGTGGTCAGAATGGTCTACGACCCGCTGGGGCGGCGGGTTGAAAAAACCGAGCATGGCAGCGATGGGTATCCGTTGGGGGAAACCCGGTTCATGTGGGATGGGCTGCGGTTGTTGCAGGAGCACAAACACAGTCAGACGAGCCTTTACGTCTATGAAGACGAAGGCTACCAACCTTTGGCTCGCGTCGACGGTGCCGGGCCGTTGCAGAAGATTCGTTACTACCACAACGACCTGAACGGGTTGCCGGAGCAACTGACCGAAGCTGACGGACACAGCGTCTGGCAAGCGACTTATCGGGTGTGGGGCAACACGCTGGAAGAGGCGCGCGAACCTTATTACATCGAGGAACAAAATCTACGCTTTCAGGGACAGTATCTGGACCGGGAGACGGGGCTGCATTTCAATACGTTCAGGTTTTATGATCCGGATGTGGGGCGGTTTACGACGCCGGATCCCATCGGGCTAGCCGGGGGTCATAACTTCTATCAATATGGGCCGAACCCGGTCTCATGGATCGACCCTTGGGGATGGGCCAGCTCAAATCCCGGGGTCTATGACGTATCGTACGAAGCCCACATCAACAAAGAAATCTGGCGCTCAAAGGACTCTGTACATTTCGCCGAATCCAACAGACAACTGCATTACGCGATGAAGAACGATCCCGCATTGCAAGCAAGTGTCGAAGCAAAACACCCAGGCATCTCAAAATGGGCTGCGCCGAAGAAAAATGGCAAGTTCAGAACAACAGCAATGAAGGGCTCGACCTGGCATCACCACCCTGTAGTAGGTGGCAATTTGCAGCTGGTCAGTCACGAAGACCACAAAAACCGTCACGGCGACTACCACCCGAAAGGCCGTAACGGAAAACGAGTAGGCGGCAGAAAAACCTGGGGTGGCGGGTCATCTTGTAGAAAATGAGGAGTTACTGATGAAAAAGATGCAAGGCATCACCAACCTGTTCAGCACCGTCAACTCCCATACCGATAACGACTGGGTCTATACCAACCTGGATAAATGGGAAGAAGAACCAGAGAAAGCAATTTTCTACCTCATTTCCGAGGACGAAATTGACGATCTCGAGGAAGACGATAAAACAGTCGAGAATTCTGCCGGCGAGCTTATCCCCAAGTCCTTGGAAAAAGAAAACGTCGAAACCTGGCTGGATGTGCAAACGCTTCAAGCCATATTCGAAGTTATTCAAAAGAAGGTTAAGGCGCCAGATAGTGATATTTTGATCCGAGCAATCAATCACTATCGGGAATACGACTACTTCATGGAAGCCTGATTCCTATCCAAAAAATGGGCACCCGACCCAGTCGGCGTGCCCATTTTTTTCCAACCCGCCTCCCTTCAGACGGTACCGCTCTTACGGGTTGACGCTGTCTTTGAGCGACTTGCCCGGCTTGAACGCAACGGTGTTGCTCGCCTTGATCTTCACCGGCTCACCGGTTTGCGGGTTTTTGCCGGTGCGGGCGCCGCGGTGGCGTTGCAGGAAGGTGCCGAAGCCAACCAGGGTGACGCTGTCCTTGCGGTGCAGGGCGCCGGTGATTTCTTCGAGAACGGCGTTGAGTACGCGGTTGGCCTGTTCTTTGGTGAGATCCGCTTTTTCAGCGATGGCGGCTGCGAGTTCTGGTTTACGCATAAGTGAAGCCTCTTTGACGGTTTTTTGTTGTTATGTCCGTGCTGCTCTCTTATGGAGCAGCGCCCAAGGCGCCGCAGGCTCTACTCTGCGGCAGACGGGAGTGAGGATGGCATGCCCTCGCACGCTCCGCCAGTCTCGTGGCGACCTTTATAGAGGTAAGAACGTGCTGATTCCGACAGAACGACCGGTATTTACGCCAGTAACGGCGGAAGTTCTTTGTTCAAGGCCAGTTTTTCCATCACGGCGCTGCCGGTCAGCGCGTAGCCGAGCAGGCGGCCGCTGGCGTCGCGGCACAAGGCCTTGATGTCGGCGCCCTGCCCTTCGACGCTCCACACGCCTTCGGTGCCGCGTGGCGGTGGGGAAACCACCAGCGGGCAGATCGGGGTTTTCACGGTGATCGGCATCGGCCCGTAGCTCACGGCCGTGGCGTTGCCGGCCAGGGTCTGGGCCAGGGCGCGGGCGCAGCTCATCAGCGGCATCACATAGAGCAGGTTCAGGCCATCGACCTCGGCGCAGTCGCCCAACGCGTAGATGTTGGCGTGGGAAGTCTTGAGGTGGCGGTCGACCATGATTCCACGGTTGATTTGCAGGCCGGCGGCGGCGGCCAGGTCCACCCGTGGGCGCAGGCCGATAGCCGAAACCACCAGGTCGCAGTGAATCACTTCACCGTCGGACAGGTGCGCTTCCAGGCCATCAGCCGTGCGCTGCAGGCGGTTGAGCACCGGGCCCAGGTGGAAACGCGCGCCAAGGCCTTCCAGCCCGGCCTGCACGGCGGCGGCTGCCGCCGGGTGCAGCAGGGTCGGCATGACCTGCTCGCACGGCGCCACCAGGTCGATTTCGTAGCCGCCAAGGATCAGGTCGTTGGCGAACTCACAGCCGATCAGCCCGGCGCCGAGCAGCAGCACCCGGCGTTTGCCAGCGGCGGCGGCACGAAAGCGTGCGTAATCTTCGAGGTCGTTGATGGGGAAAATCAGCTCAGCCGCGTCGCCTTCGACCGGGACACGCACGGTTTCTGCGCCCCAGGCCAGGATCAGGTCGCGGTAGATCACCGCTTCCTCGCCGATCCACAGGCGTTTGTGGCCCGGGTCGATGCCGCTGATGCGGGTGTGGGTGCGCACTTCGGCCTTGAGTTGCTCGGCCATGGCGCCCGGTTCGGCCATGCTCAGGCCGTCGGCTTCCTTGTTCTTGCCAAAGCCGGTGGAGAGCATGGGCTTGGAGTAGGAGCGCCCGTCATCTGCGGTGATCAGCAGCAACGGGGTCTCGCTGTCGAGCTTGCGAAACTCCCGGGCCACGTTGTAACCGGCCAATCCTGTGCCGATGATCACGACAGGTGCGTTCATTCCTTTCTCCTTGAAGTACGTTTCAAAAATCGATGATTAACCGATTTCGATCATTTCGAAATCCATTTTGCCCACGCCGCAGTCCGGGCACAGCCAGTCTTCCGGAACGTCCTGCCACAGGGTGCCCGGTGCGATACCGTCATCCGGCCAGCCGTCTTTTTCGTCATAGATCAGGCCGCAGACTACACATTGCCACTTCTTCATTACTTGCTTCCTCAGGGTCCAGGCATCTTGGCCGACGGTCGATAGACCAACGTTGCCGTGCGGCTCAGGGCGTTTTGTACTGATCGGAGCCGGCAGATGCAAGCATGTTCGGCGCAAACGGCCGGTTCAGCCCGGCAAAAGCTCAGGATGCCATGGTAAGCTCGCCGCCTCTTTTGCTGCCAATACTGACTCACCGTGCCGCACTCAATCGCCCCTCCCGATGCTTGCCAATGGCTGACCCAGAGCCTCCTGAGCCCACTGCCCGCGCCCTTGACCCTTGACTGGCTGTTCGACGAAGGCTCGTTGACGCGCCGGCTGACGGGCCTGTCCGACGATGGCTTCAGCGTGACGCCGCTGTTCGAAGGTTGGCAACCGCTGCGCGACGATGAATGCGCGGCGCTGAACCTGGCCCCGGCCACTGTCGGTTGGGTGCGCGAGGTGTATCTGCGCGGCCATGGTCAGCCGTGGGTGTTCGCGCGCAGCGTGGCGGCGCGCAGTGCCTTGCAAGGCGACGGGCTGCACATGGACGAACTGGGCAGCCGTTCGCTGGGCGAGTTGCTGTTTTGCGACCACGCCTTCACCCGCCAGGCCATCGAGGTGTGCCACTACCCACGGCAATGGCTGCCGACTGCGGATCAGGCCGACGGGTTGTGGGGACGCCGCTCGCGCTTTGATCGCGGGTCGCTGAGCGTGCTGGTGGCGGAAATTTTCCTGCCGGGCTTCTGGCAGGCGTTGCATGACCGTGCGGAGAACTGCTGATGTATCAACGTCTGCTCAAATCCCTGAACCACCTGAACCCCAGGGCCTGGGATTTCATTCAGTTGACCCGCATGGACAAGCCCATCGGCATTTACCTGCTGTTGTGGCCGACGCTGTGGGCGCTGTGGATTGCCGGCAAGGGCTCGCCGTCCTTGCTCAATATCGTGATTTTCGTGCTCGGCGTGGTGCTGACCCGCGCCGGTGGCTGTGTGATCAATGACTGGGCCGATCGCAAGGTCGACGGCCACGTGAAACGCACCGAACAACGCCCATTGGTGAGCGGCAAGATCAGTTCCAAAGAGGCGCTGGTGTTTTTTGCGGTG
This sequence comes from Pseudomonas sp. R9.37, assembly GCF_963878885.1. NCBI lineage: Bacteria > Pseudomonadati > Pseudomonadota > Gammaproteobacteria > Pseudomonadales > Pseudomonadaceae > Pseudomonas > Pseudomonas sp. R9.37. The sequence goes on from NZ_CAWNZA010000011.1 coordinate 536,131, forward strand.
CTGATGGGCATCAGCTTCCTGCTGGTGTTGCTGACCAACGCCACCACCATCCTGCTGTCACTCGGCGGCCTGGCGTTGGCGGCGAGCTACCCGTTCATGAAGCGCTACACCTATTACCCGCAAGTGGTACTGGGCGCGGCATTTTCGTGGGGCATGCCGATGGCGTTCACCGCTGAGACCGGTCACCTGCCTGCCACGGCGTGGCTGCTGTACATCGCCAACCTGTTGTGGACGGTGGGCTATGACACGTATTACGCGATGACCGACCGCGACGACGACTTGAAGATCGGCGTGAAATCCACTGCCATTCTGTTCGGCGATGCCGACCGCGTGATCATTCTCACATTGCAAGGCCTGTCGCTGGTCTGCCTGGTGCTGGCGGGTATGCGGTTCGAGTTGGGCGGCTGGTTCCACCTGGGGTTGCTGGCGGCGGCAGGCTGCTTTGTCTGGGAGTTCTGGTACACCCGCGACAAGGACCGGCTGAAATGCTTCAAGGCGTTTTTGCACAACCACTGGGCCGGGTTGGCAATTTTTGTCGGGATCGTGGCGGATTACGCGTTTCGTTGACCCTGTGGGGAGCGGGCTGGTTGTGGCGAGCGGGCTTGCCCCGCGTTGGGCCGCGTAGCGGCCCCTCGCAGGGCCACTGTGTTTTGTCACACAGACCGAGGCGTCAGGTTTCAGGGCTGCTTCGCAGCTCAACGCGGGGCAAGCCCGCTCGCCACGACAGGTCCTCAGCCCACGACAAGCCCGTTGCTTTGACCGGCCTGCTCGCCACAACCAGCTCGCTGGCCGTCAGGTGGTCAGGGCTTGGCGACCTTCCAGGCACCGTCCATTTTGCCGTCACCGGTCATGTCACCGGCCTTCTTGTCCATCACGAAGGTGTAAAGCGGCTTGCCGCTGTAGGCCCATTGGCTTTTTTGATCATCACGGGTGATGACGGTCCACTTGCCCATCGGCTTGTCGGTGGATTCGGCCATCAACGGCGGCCAGTTGGTGGCGCACTTGTCGTTGCACATGGACTTGTCACCCGAGTCCTTGGCAAAGGTGTAGAGCGTCATGCCCTTGTGGTCCACCAGCATGCCGTCTTTGGTCATCGCCGGCTCCGCCGCAAACGCCAGTGTCGGCAGCGTCAACGCGGCCGTTACCAGCAGGGCTTTCCAGGAAAAAGTACTGTGAGTCATCGGAACCTTCCTTTTGTGGTTGTCAGGATTCGGACCCAAAGGGTAGTCCAGAGTGCCGAGAATTGCCCAAGCGACTAAATTACTGTCACACGACTGCAATAATTCCGTTATCTAATGCGGCGCAAGACAGTTAAATGACAAGAGGATTTAGGCATGGTTGGCAGGAGCATTCTGATCGTTGACGACGAAGCGCCCATTCGCGAGATGATCGCCGTTGCGTTGGAAATGGCCGGCTATGACTGCCTGGAGGCGGAGAACTCCCAGCAGGCCCATGCCATTATCGTCGACCGCAAGCCGGACCTGATCCTGCTGGACTGGATGCTGCCCGGCACCTCCGGCATCGAGCTGGCCCGCCGCCTCAAGCGTGACGAGCTGACCGGGGACATCCCGATCATCATGCTCACGGCCAAAGGCGAAGAGGACAACAAGATCCAGGGCCTGGAAGTCGGCGCCGATGACTACATCACCAAGCCATTTTCCCCACGCGAGCTGGTTGCCCGCCTGAAGGCCGTGCTGCGCCGTGCTGGCCCTACCGATGGCGAAGCGCCGATCGAAGTCGACGGCCTGATCCTGGACCCGATCAGCCACCGCGTGACCATCGATGGCAAGCCAGCCGAGATGGGCCCGACCGAATACCGTCTGCTGCAATTTTTCATGACCCACCAGGAACGCGCCTACACCCGTGGCCAACTGTTGGACCAGGTGTGGGGCGGCAATGTGTACGTGGAAGAGCGCACCGTCGACGTGCACATCCGCCGCCTGCGCAAAGCCTTGGGCGACGCCTACGAGAATCTGGTACAAACCGTGCGCGGCACCGGCTATCGGTTTTCAACCAAAGGTTGAAAGCAGCTAAAAGCAGTTAGCTACAAGCGGAGTTGAAGCCCATCCGCTCTGACTTGAAGCTTGCAGCCTGAAAATTTTCACTGTCCGAAGGACCGATTGTGAACCAGAACTGGCATGGCACCCTGATCCGCCACATGCTGTTATTGATCACCGGCTGCCTGGTGGTCGGCCTGGTCAGCGGCCAATACGGCTGGAGCCTGGCCGTCGGCATCGGTCTGTACCTGGGCTGGACCCTCAAACAGCTGCTGCGCCTGCATGAATGGCTGCGCCAGCACAAACCCGACGAAGCACCGCCTGACGGCTACGGCCTGTGGGGCGAGGTGTTCGACAGCATCTACCACTTGCAACGTCGTGACCAACGGGTTCGCGGGCGCCTGCAGGCGGTGATCGACCGGGTGCAGGAGTCCACCGCCGCGCTCAAGGACGCGGTGATCATGCTCGACAGCGACGGCAACCTGGAATGGTGGAACCGCGCCGCCGAAACCCTGCTGGGCCTCAAGACGCCCCAGGACAGCGGCCAGCCGGTGACCAACCTGGTGCGCCACCCGCGCTTCAAGGAATACTTCGAGCAGGACAATTACGAAGAAGCCCTGGAAATCCCCTCGCCCACCAATGACCGCGTGCGCATCCAGCTGTACCTGACGCGCTACGGCAACAACGAGCACCTGATGCTGGTGCGCGACGTGACTCGCATCCACCAGTTGGAACAGATGCGCAAAGACTTCGTCGCCAACGTCTCCCACGAACTGCGCACGCCGTTGACGGTGATCTGCGGCTACCTGGAGACGCTGCTGGACAACGTCGACGAGATCAACCCGCGCTGGAGCCGCGCCCTGCAGCAAATGCAGCAACAGGGCTCGCGCATGCAGACCCTGCTCAACGACCTGCTGTTGCTGGCCAAGCTCGAGGCCACCGATTACCCGTCGGACAACCATCCCGTCGCCGTGCAGAGCCTGTTGCAGACCATCAAGAATGACGCCCAGGCGCTATCCGGCGAGCGTGGGCAGCAGATCAGCCTGGACGCCGACCCGCTGGTGCTGCTCAAAGGCAGCGAGGGCGAGTTGCGCAGCGCGTTTTCCAACCTGGTGTTCAACGCCGTGAAGTACACCCAGGACAAGGGCAATATCCGCATTCGCTGGTGGGCCGATGAACACGGCGCACACCTGAGCGTGCAGGACTCCGGCATCGGCATCGACGCCAAACACTTGCCGCGCCTGACCGAGCGCTTCTACCGCGTCGACTCCAGCCGCAACTCCAATACCGGCGGCACCGGGCTGGGCCTGGCCATCGTCAAGCATGTGCTGTTGCGCCATCGCGCACGGCTGGAAATCAGCAGTGTGCTGGGGCATGGCAGCACGTTTACCTGCCACTTTGCGCCGACGCAGGTGACGCGTTCGCGGGTGATCGGCACAGATGAATAACCCGAAAGCGACGCTGAACTAAGTGTGGGAGCGGGCTTGCTCGCGAAGGCGGTGGGTCAGTTATGAACGTGTTGACTGACCCAACGCCTTCGCGAGCAAGCCCGCTCCCACATTGGACATGCAGCGTGTTGACGAACGTATTCCAGGCCCCGCCCGGCAGCGGGCACTAGGCAAGCGCCCCGTCAGCCGCTACATTGGCCGACTTGCGCCTGCCTTTCAGGCACTTCTGTCACCCTTTATTGAACACACGGAACCTGCAAAACCCCATCATGGACCCTTCCCCTGGCATCACCCTCGCTACACTCTTCGCCGACTTCGGCATGATTCTTTTTGCACTGATCCTGGTACTGCTCAACGGTTTCTTCGTTGCGGCGGAATTCGCCATGGTCAAACTGCGCGCCACCCGGGTCGAGGCCATCGCCCACAAGAACGGCTGGCGCGGGCAGATCCTGCGCACCGTGCACAGCCAGCTCGACGCCTACCTGTCGGCCTGCCAGCTGGGTATCACCCTCGCCTCCCTGGGCCTGGGCTGGGTCGGTGAGCCGGCTTTTGCGCATATCCTCGAGCCGTTGCTGGGCGCGGTGGGCGTAGAGTCGCCGGAAGTGATCAAGGGCGTGTCGTTCTTTGCCGCCTTCTTTGTGATCTCCTACCTGCACATCGTGGTGGGTGAATTGGCGCCTAAATCCTGGGCCATCCGCAAACCCGAGTTGCTGTCGCTGTGGACCGCAGTGCCGTTGTACCTGTTCTACTGGGCGATGTACCCGGCGATTTACCTGCTCAACGCCAGCGCAAACGCCATCTTGCGTATTGCCGGCCAAGGCGAGCCTGGCCCGCACCATGAGCACCATTACAGCCGTGAAGAACTGAAGCTGATCCTGCACTCCAGCCGTGGCCAGGACCCGAGCGACCAAGGCATGCGTGTACTCGCCTCCGCCGTGGAAATGGGCGAACTGGAAGTGGTGGACTGGGCCAACTCTCGCGAAGACCTGGTCACCCTCGACTTCAACGCCCCGCTCAAGGAAATCCTCGCGCTGTTCCGCCGCCACAAATTCAGCCGCTACCCGGTGTATGACGCGGTGCGCAACGAGTTTGTCGGCCTGCTGCACATCAAGGACTTGCTGCTGGAACTGGCGGCTCTGGACCACATCCCCGAGTCGTTCAACCTGGCCGAGCTGACCCGCCCGCTGGAGCGCGTATCGCGCCATATGCCGTTGTCGCAGTTGCTGGAGCAGTTCCGCAAAGGCGGCGCGCACTTTGCTCTGGTAGAGGAAGCCGACGGCAAGATCATCGGCTACCTGACCATGGAAGACGTGCTGGAAGTGCTGGTCGGCGATATCCAGGACGAACACCGCAAGGCCGAACGCGGCATTCTCGCCTACCAACCGGGCAAACTGCTGGTACGTGGCGACACGCCGCTGTTCAAGGTGGAACGCCTGCTGGGCGTCGACCTGGACCACATCGAAGCCGAAACCCTCGCCGGGCTGATCTACGACACCCTCAAACGCGTGCCGGAAGAGGAAGAAGTGTTGGAGGTTGAAGGCTTGCGAATCATCATCAAGAAGATGAAAGGGCCCAAGATCGTGCTGGCCAAGGTGCTGTTGCTGGATTGATCTGCAAAGGTGATGGCCGTGCACCTTCGGCCAAACAATGAAAATCAACCTGTGGGAGCGGGCTTGCTCGCGAAAGCGCTGGTTCAGTCGATTTATTCAATGACTGATAGTCCGCATTCGCGAGCAAGCCCGCTCCCACATTTAGTGTGTGATGTTTATCGACAGCGTCTGCGCTGTCATCACGCACCCGGCACAAAGTGCTTCTGCGCCGTGCCGCGTGCGATCAGGCGGGAGATGTAGTCGAGTTTCTGCGCGTCCTGGTCGATAAACCGGAAGGTCAGCTGCAGCCAGTCGCTGTCGGGCTTGGGCTCGTAGGCGACGACGGCGTGCAGGTAGCCGTTGAGGCGTGCCACTTCGGCGTTGTCGCCTTGCTCAAGGTCGAGCACCGCGCTTTCCAGTACCTGCGGCAGGACTTCACCACGGCGCACCACCAGCAGCGCTTCCTTGATGCTCAGCGCTTTGATCACGCATTGCTGGGTGCCGCTGGACAGGCGCAGCTGGCCTTGGCCACGGCCGCCGGCCGGCGATGCCGCTGGCGTTTGCACCGGCGGGCTGTTGAGCAGGCCTTTGCTTGGCGCAGCCACCGGCGCCGGTTTCACGGCTTCAGGCTTGCCGCCGGTCAGGGCGCTCAGGGAGTCGTTGCCAAAAGCTGAATTCATTTTGGTCGGCGCACTGGCGATCAGCGCGTCGAGGCGACCGATCTTGTGCAGCGCCTGCTTGACCTTGTTCAGCAATTGCTCGTTGGTGAACGGCTTGCTGACGTAGCCGGAGACGCCGGCCTGAATGGCCTGCACCACGTTTTCCTTGTCGCCACGGCTGGTCACCATCACGAACGGCATGGCTTTGAGATGGGCCTGCTCGCGGCACCAGGTCAGCAACTCCAGGCCTGACATCTCGGGCATTTCCCAGTCGCACAGCACCAGGTCGAAGGTCTCGCGCATCAGGATGGATTGCGCCTTTTTGCCGTTCACCGCATCTTCGATCTTGATCCCCGGAAAGTAGTTGCGCAGGCACTTCTTCACCAGGTCGCGGATAAACGAGGCATCGTCCACCACCAATACACTGACTTTACTCATCGACCCTTCATCCTATAAAAACTTCGGCACGCAAAACGCCTGACTGATGGCATTTTGCCAAAACTCGCGGGTCACAGAAGGACTTTATTGTTCCTGCCGCGCAAAAAATTCAGATGCCGCAAACGAAAACGCCCGACCAAAGGCCGGGCGTTAATTTCTCGGGCAACCTTACTTATCGTCAGATTCGCCCGGAACATTAGGGATTTGATCGGCTGTGCCTTCAACTTCGGCTTTCATGCGCTTGAGGCCCATGTGCCGCACGTCGGTACCGCGTACCAGGTAAATCACCAGTTCCGAGATATTGCGCGCGTGGTCGCCGATACGCTCCAGCGAACGCAGCACCCAGATGATGTTCAAGACCCGCGAGATAGAGCGCGGGTCTTCCATCATGTAGGTCGCCAGCTCGCGCAGTGCGGTCTTGTATTCGCGGTCGATGGTCTTGTCGTACTGCGCTACCGACAATGCCAGCTCGGCGTCGAAGCGGGCAAAAGCGTCGAGGGCGTCGCGCACCATGTTGCGCACCTGGTCGCCGATGTGGCGCACTTCCACGTAACCGCGCGGCGCTTCGCCTTCTTCGCACAACTGGATGGCGCGACGGGCGATCTTGGTGGCTTCGTCACCGATGCGCTCCAGGTCGATCACCGACTTGGAGATGCTGATGATCAAACGCAGGTCAGACGCCGCCGGCTGGCGCCGCGCCAGAATGCGCAGGCATTCTTCGTCGATGTTGCGTTCCATCTGGTTGATCTGGTCATCGATCTCACGCACTTGCTGGGCCAGGCCCGAGTCGGCCTCGATCAGCGCGGTGACGGCGTCGTTGACTTGCTTCTCCACCAGCCCGCCCATCGCCAGGAGGTGGCTGCGCACCTCCTCAAGCTCGGCGTTGAACTGCGCGGAGATGTGATGGGTAAGGCCTTCTTTGCTAATCATGGGTTTGCTCCGCAAAAGCTGTAAGCCGCAGGCTACAAGCTGCAAGCTGATGTGTGTCGTTGATCAAACTGCTTTTACTTGCCGCTTGAAACGTGCGGCGTGCAGCTGGGGCTAGCCATAGCGACCGGTGATGTAGTCTTCGGTCTGCTTCTTCGCCGGGTTGGTGAACAGGGTATCGGTGTCGCCAAATTCCACCAGCTTGCCCATGTACATGAACGCGGTGTAGTCGGAAACCCGCGCCGCCTGTTGCATGTTGTGGGTCACGATGACGATGGTGAACTTGGATTTCAGTTCGTAGATCAGCTCTTCGACTTTCAATGTGGAGATCGGGTCGAGTGCCGAGCACGGTTCGTCGAGCAGCAGCACTTCCGGCTCCACGGCGATGGTGCGGGCGATCACCAGACGTTGCTGCTGGCCGCCGGACAAACCGAGGGCCGACTCGTGCAGACGGTCTTTGACCTCATCCCACAGTGCCGCGCCTTTGAGCGCCCACTCAACGGCTTCGTCAAGGATGCGTTTTTTATTGATGCCCTGGATGCGCAGGCCGTAGACCACGTTTTCGTAGATGGTCTTGGGGAACGGGTTGGGCTTCTGGAACACCATGCCCACCCGGCGGCGCAGTTCGGCCACGTCTTCGCCCTTGCGGTAGATGTTGGTGCCGTAGAGGTTGATCGCGCCTTCTACACGGCAACCGTCGACCAGGTCGTTCATGCGGTTGAAGGTGCGCAGCAACGTCGACTTGCCGCAGCCGGACGGGCCGATGAAGGCGGTCACGCGCTGCTTGGGGATGTTCATGCTGACGTCGAACAGCGCCTGCTTCTCACCGTAGTAAAGGCTCAGGCCCGGCACTTCGATGGCCACGGTTTCCTGGGCCAGGCTCAGGCTCTGCTTGTCGCGACCCAGGGCCGACATGTTAATGCCGTGGGTGTGGGTTTCGTGTTGCATGGGATGCTCCCTGTGCTACCAATTCGTTTCATTGAACCGATGGCCCCATGATTGGGCCTGGCGGTTTATCTCAAATCTGTGTCCGGCGCGGTTCAGTGTGGGAGCGGGCTTGCTCGCGAATGCGGTCTGTCAGCCAGCCCAAGTGTTTCCGATACACCGCATTCGCGAGCAAGCCCGCTCCCACATTTAGTACGCGTTCACTTCAATTAGCTGTCCAGCGCCTTGTATTTTTCGCGCAGGTGGTTACGGATCCACACCGCCGACAAGTTGAGCGTGGCGATCACCAGCACCAGCAACAAGGCGGTGGCGTACACCAACGGCCGCGCAGCTTCGACGTTGGGGCTCTGGAAGCCGACGTCATAGATATGGAAGCCCAGGTGCATGATCTTCTGGTCCAGGTGCAGGTACGGGTAGTTGCCGTCCACCGGCAGCGACGGCGCCAGTTTCACCACACCCACCAGCATCAGCGGCGCCACTTCACCGGCGGCGCGGGCCACGGCGAGAATCATGCCGGTCATCATCGCCGGGCTGGCCATCGGCAGCACGATCTTCCACAGCGTTTCTGCCTTGGTCGCGCCCAGTGCCAACGAACCCTCGCGCACGGTGCGGGGAATCCGCGCCAGGCCTTCTTCGGTGGCCACGATCACGACCGGCACCGCCAGCAGCGCCAGCGTCAGCGAGGCCCACAACAGGCCCGGCGTACCGAACGTGGGTGCCGGCAGAGCCTCGGCGAAGAACAGACGGTCAACCGAGCCACCCAGCACATACACGAAGAAGCCCAGGCCGAACACGCCGTAGACGATGGCCGGTACGCCCGCCAGGTTGTTCACCGCAATGCGGATAATGCGCGTCAGGGTGTTCTGCTTGGCATATTCACGCAGGTACACCGCCGCCAGTACGCCGAACGGCGTCACGATCATCGCCATGATCAGGGTCATCATCACGGTGCCGAAAATCGCCGGGAAGATCCCGCCTTCGGTGTTGGCTTCCCGTGGGTCATCGCTGAGGAATTCCCAGACCTTGCTGAAGTAGAAGCCGATTTTGGTCATCGTGCCCATGGCGTTCGGCTGGTAGGCGTGCACCACCTTGCCGATGCCGATTTCCACTTCTTTGCCGTTAGCGTCGCGCGCCGTCAGGCTGTCGCGGTTGAACTGCGTGTGCAGGTCCGCCAGGCGCGCTTCGATGTCCTTGTAGCGGTTGTTCAGTTCTGCGCGGTCCGAGTCCATATCAGCTTGGGCGGTAGCGTCGAGCTTGCCTTCCAGCTCCAGCTTGCGACCGTGCAGGCGGATACGCTCCAGCCCGGCGTTGATCGCGCCGATGTCGGTTTTTTCCAGACTCTTGAGTTGCGCCGCCAGCTTGTTCACGCGGTCAACGCGGGCCTGCAGCTCCGGCCATGCGGCCTCGCCTTCGGCGATGACCTTGCCGTCCTGTTTGACGTTGACCAGGGTGCCGTAGAAGTTGCCCCATTCACGGCGTTCGATGGCCATCAGGTTGGCCGGCTTGGTCTGGTCCTTGAGCCACTCGCCGACGATCCAGGTAAAGTCGTTGCCGTTCAGGTCGCGGTTGCCGACCTTGATCAGCTCGCGGGTCATGAATTCCGGGCCTTGGTCGGGCACCGGCAGGCCAGCACTTTTCAGGCGCTCGCGTGGCACTTCTTCTTTCTGCACCACTTCGCCGATGACGATATGGTTTTCCTGGCCCGGCACGTTGTAGTTGGCCTGGATAAGGTCAGCCGGCCAGAAGTGGCCCAGGCCACGCACGGCAATCACGGCCAGCAAACCAATGGTCATGATGACCGCGATGGACACCGCGCCACCGCTGATCCAGACGCCGGGGGCGCCGCTCTTGAACCATCCATTCAGGGAGTTCTGTTTCACAGACTTCTACCTTTCTTAAAGCGACGAGTATTTCTTGCGCAGACGCTGACGAATCAGCTCGGCGAGGGTGTTCATGATGAAGGTGAACAACAGCAGCACCAGCGCCGAGAGGAACAGCACGCGGTAGTGGCTGCCGCCGACTTCCGACTCGGGCATTTCCACCGCGACGTTAGCCGCCAGGGTGCGCAGGCCTTCGAACAGGTTCATCTCCATCACCGGCGTGTTACCGGTGGCCATCAACACGATCATGGTTTCACCGACCGCACGGCCCATGCCGATCATCAGCGCCGAGAAAATCCCCGGGCTGGCGGTCAGGATGACGACGCGGGTCATGGTCTGCCATGGCGTGGCGCCCAGGGCCAGGGAGCCCAGGGTCAGGCCGCGCGGCACGCTGAACACGGCGTCTTCGGCGATGGAGTAGATGTTCGGGATCACCGCGAAACCCATGGCCAGGCCGACCACCAGAGCGTTGCGCTGGTCGTAGGTGATGCCCAGGTCGTGGGAGATCCACATGCGCATGTCGCCGCCGAAGAACCAGGTTTCCAGGTACGGGCTCATGTACAGCGAGAGCCAGCCCACAAACAGGATCACCGGGATCAGGATCGCGCTTTCCCAGCCATCCGGAACGCGCAGGCGGATCGACTCAGGCAAGCGGCTGAACACGAAGCCGGCGACCAGGATGCCAATCGGCAACAACATCAGCAGGCTGAAAATCCCCGGCAGGTGCCCTTCGACATACGGCGCCAGGAACAGGCCGGCGAAGAAGCCGAGGATCACCGTCGGCATCGCTTCCATCAGTTCGATCACCGGCTTGACCTTGCGGCGCAGGCTCGGGGCCATGAAGTAGGCGGTGTAGATCGCCGCAGCAACGGCCAGCGGTGCGGCCAGCAGCATGGCGTAGAACGCGGCCTTCAAGGTACCGAAGGTCAGCGGCGCCAGGCTCATCTTGGGTTCGAAATCAGTGTTGGCGGCGGTCGATTGCCAGACGTATTTAGGCTCGTCGTAGTTTTCGTACCAGACCTTGCTCCACAACGCGCTCCAGGACACTTCCGGGTGCGGGTTGTCCAGCAGCAGCGGTTGCAGCTTGCCGCCCGCTTCGACGATGACGCGGTTGGCGCGTGGCGACAGGCCGAATACGCCTTGGCCATCGACCACCGGGTCGACCAGCAGCGTGCGGTGCGCGGTGCTGTGGAACACGCCGAACTTGCCGGACGCGTCGAGGGCGGTGAAGCCTTTGCGACGTTCTTCAGCGGTGATTTCCACGATGGGCGCGGTGCCCATCTGGAAGGTACGGATCTGCTTCAGGCGTTGCTCGCCGTCCGGGTCACGGGCCATGAACCACTGGGCCAGGCCGCCTTTGGAGTTACCCACGATCAGCGAGATACCGCCCACCAGCTGAGTGCTGGCGGTGATCTCGGCATTACCGTCTTCGAGCAGTTTGTAGCGACCATTGAGGCTCTTGTCGCGCAGGCTGAAGACGTCGGCAAGGGCACGACCGTTGATCACGTACAGCCACTGCTGGCGTGGGTCGATGAAGATCGCCTTTACCGGCTCGGTCATTTGCGGCAGCTCGATACGCTTCTGCTCGCTGGTGACTTCGCCAGTCATCATGTTTTCTTCGCGGCTCAGGCTCAGCACGTTCAAGTAGGAACCTGCGGAACCGGCAACGACCAGCGAGGAATCGGTGGCATTAAGTGCGACGTGCTCCAGCGGGCGACCCTGCTCGTCGAGCACGATCGGCGTTTCGCCGTAAGGGTATTCAATCGCCGGGGTGATGGTTTTCTTGCCATCCGGGTAAGACACCTTATAGGTGTGGCGGAACACCAGGGACTGGCCATTCGACAAACCCAGGATCACCAGCGGGCTGCCCGGCTGGTCTTCACCAATGGACGCAACACTGGCACCGGCGGGCAGCGGTAAATCGACACGCTTGAGCTCGGCGCCGGTGTCCACATCAAAGAACAGCGCCTGGCCCTTGTCGGAAACCCGCATGGCGACCTGGTTCTGCTCTTCGAGGGAGATCATCAACGGCTTGCCGGCGTCCTGCATCCAGGCGGGCGTCAGTGCATCTTCCTTGGTCAGCGAGGCGCCCTGGAACAGTGGCGCGACGACGTAGGCAAGAAAGAAGAAAATCAGGGTGATGGCGCCGAGGACGGCGAGGCCGCCGATCAACACGTACCAACGGGTCAGGCGATCTTTGAGCGCGCGAATGCGGCGCTTGCGTTGCAGCTCAGGCGTATTGAAATCAATGCGCTTGGGGGGAGAAGTCGTCGTCATGGTGGAATTGGCCAGATCATTCATGCGCACACCCTAGCGATCCTGTATGACAGAAAGATGACAATGCAGTGACGCAAGAAATCCGCCGCGGAGCAGAGCTGGCAGCGGACTAAAAAATTAGGGGTGTAGACGGTTAATGTGGGAGCGGGCTTGCCCGCGATGGCATCAATACGGTTTCAACGCTACACCGTGTCGCCAGCATCGCGGGCAGGGCCCGCTCCACAAAAAAGCATGCATCTACACCAGGTATCGCAGGCTTAGTTGCCTTCTTTCAAACCCAGGTCAGCCAGGGCTTTGGCGGCCACTTTGGCTGGCAGCGGGATATAGCCGTCTTTGACGACAACTTCCTGGCCCTGTTTGGACAGAACCAGCTTCACGAACTCAGCTTCCAGCGGCGCCAGAGGCTTGTTCGGGGCTTTGTTGACGTACACGTAGAGGAAGCGCGACAGCGGGTATTTGCCGTTCAGGGCGTTTTCTTCGCTGTCTTCGATGAAATCAGTGCTGCCTTTCTTGGCCAGGGCCACGGTCTTCACGCTGGCGGTTTTGTAACCGATGCCCGAGTAACCGATGCCGTTCAGCGAGGAGCTGATCGACTGCACAACCGACGCCGAACCTGGTTGTTCGTTCACGTTTGGCTTGTAGTCGCCTTTGCACAGGGCTTCTTCTTTGAAGTAGCCGTAGGTGCCGGATACCGAGTTACGACCGAACAGTTGCACCGGCTTGTTGGCCAGGTCGCCGGTCACACCCAGGTCGCCCCAGGTTTTAACGTCAGCTTTGGCACCGCACAGACGCGTCGAGGAGAAGATCGCGTCGACTTGTTCCATGGTCAGGTGCTGGATCGGGTTGTCCTTGTGCACGAACACAGCCAGGGCATCCACAGCCACCGGGATCGCGGTTGGCTTGTAGCCGTACTTCTGCTCGAAGGCCGCCAGTTCGGTGTCCTTCATCTTGCGGCTCATCGGGCCCAGGTTGGAGGTGCCTTCAGTCAGCGCAGGAGGAGCAGTGGCGGAGCCGGCAGCCTGAATCTGGATGTTGACGTTCGGGTATTCCTTTTTATAGGACTCAGCCCACAGGGTCATCAGGTTAGCCAGGGTGTCGGAACCAACGCTGGACAGGTTGCCCGATACACCGGTGGTCTTGGCGTAAGCCGGAATTGCCGGGTCAACACCAGCGGCTACCGCGTTAGCGGTGGCAACGCCAGCAGCGACAAAAGTCATTGCCGCCATCAAACGTTTCAGTTTCATGCCTTGCTCCTAGCAGATAGGGATAGTTGGATCGGGGCCAAGTATCGGTAGGCCGTGTGAACACTCTATGTCCGCAATGTGACAATTAGATGAAAGGCCAGCATTTGTGAAAAACCTGACAGGAAGGGGAAAGATCAGTAAATCCGGGACTTGCGAGGAGGTTGAAGCGCATGAAGCGGTGTTTCAGAAACACTCTGTAATCGTTGGCCAACCATAAACCCTGTGGCGAGCGAGTGCCCTCGCCACAGCGTCATCACAAGGTTTTAGCGCCCGCGCTTCCACAGATAGCCACCCACCAGCATCCCCATTACGCACAGCACGGCGACATAGTAGGCAGGGCCCATCGGGCTTTCCTTCATCAGCAGCGACACCGCCAGCGGCGTCAAACCACCAAACACGGCGTAGGCGACGTTGTAGGAGAACGACAACCCGCTGAAACGCACCACTGGCGGGAAGGCTTTCACCATCACGTAAGGCACCACGCCGATCACCCCGACAAACAGGCCGGTCAGGGTGTACAGCGGGAAGAGCCAGTTCGGGTGATCGATCAAGCTGTGGTACAGCGTCCACGATGTTGCCAACAACAACAGGCAACCGATGACCAGCACACGGCCAGCGCCAAAACGATCAGCCAGGGCGCCGGAAGCGATGCAGCCCAGGCTCAGGGTCACGATGGCCAGGCTGTTGGCTTGCAGTGCGATGGTCGGGCTGAAGTGGTAGACGGTTTGCAGCACGGTCGGGGTCATCAGGATGACCACGACAACGCCGGCCGACAGCAACCAGGTCAACAGCATCGACAGCACGATGGCGCCACGGTGGTCGCGCAACACCGCGCGCAATGGCAGCTCGGCGGCCAAGGTTTTGCGTTGCTGCATCTCGGCGAAGATCGGCGTCTCATGCAGCCAGCGGCGCAGGTACACCGAGAGCAGGCCAAACACGCCGCCCAGCAGGAACGGGATACGCCAGGCGTAGTCGGACACTTGTTCCGGGCTGTAGAGCGAGTTGATGGCGGTGGCCACCAGCGACCCCAACAGGATGCCGGCGGTGAGGCCGCTGGTCAGGGTGCCGCAGGCATAGCCGATGTGGCGCGGCGGCACGTGTTCGGAGACGAACACCCAGGCGCCCGGTACTTCGCCGCCGATGGCCGCGCCCTGGATGACGCGCATCAACAGCAGCAGAAGCGGCGCCCACAGGCCGATCTGCGCGTAGGTCGGCAGCAGGCCCATGATCAAGGTCGGCACGGCCATCATGAAGATGCTCAGGGTGAACATTTTCTTGCGGCCGAGCAGGTCGCCAAAGTGCGCCATGATGATGCCGCCCAACGGACGAGCCAGGTAGCCGGCGGCGAAGATGCCGAAGGTCTGCATCATGCGCAGCCATTCCGGCATATCAAGGGGGAAGAACAGTTTTCCGACCACGGTGGCGAAAAACACGAAAATGATGAAGTCATAAAATTCCAGCGCCCCGCCCAAGGCAGACAGCGACAGGGTTTTGTAGTCGTTGCGGGTCAGCGGGCGCGACGGTTGCGCGCTGCTTGCGGGCACGGAGGACATGGGGAGGGTTCTCTTATAGTAATGACGGCAAGCCCGGGACTTGCGGCGGGTCTGGCAAGATAGCAAATCGTTTGAAAAAGCACAGCGTCCACCGAATAACACTTCGCAGGCGCGCGTTATTCCCCGTTTCTTCCCTTTATTAGCCATCAGAAGCACAGTTGCAGGAAAAAGCCGCGTTACAGCCGGGATTTGCCGACCAAATGAGCGCTGGGAGGTCGTCGTGGCGCCAGCGTCTCGATATACTCGGCCCGTGCAAGCGCCAAACCCGCTGTCTTGAGGGGCTGCTGTGCCAAAACGTCGTTGGGTGCCATCCAGCCGATTTGGCAGAGTTTCCCTTTAGTACGCCTTACGAGAAACGCATCGAGCGGTGTATGTTGGTGCTGAAACGCTTTTCCAGAGACGGCTATCCACTTGAAATACCCATGAAGCGTCACGGGTCAGAGGCACCCTCGGCATGATCGAACTCGAACAAGAAGATCCTATCCCGCAAGGCGATCTCGCCCTGCAAATCACCGCACTTCCGCGTGAAACCAACGGTTTTGGCGATATCTTCGGCGGCTGGCTGGTCGCGCAGATGGACCTGGCCGGCACCGCCATGGCCAGCAAAGTGGCCGGCGGACGTGTCGCCACGGTGGCGATCGATCGCATGGCGTTCCTGGTGCCGGTGGCGGTCGGCGCGCAATTGTCCTTCTATACCCAGGCCCTGGAAATCGGCCGCAGCTCGATCCAGATGATGGTCGAGGTGTGGAGCGACGACCCGCTGTCCAGCGAATGGCGCAAGGTGACCGAGGCGGTATTTGTGTTTGTCGCCATCGACGGCAGCGGCCGTACCCGCTCGGTGCCGTCGCGCGCGCGTTAAACATCGCCGGGTTTTGACGGTCAATTGCCCCATTGCCTGCCATGAGAGAGCACTGCTATGCCTACGCCCCACGTTGAAACCGTGAAAATCGACGAGCTGGACTGCTGGCGCGTCCGCCACAACGGCGCCGAAGTGATGGTGGCCCAACAGGGCGCGCACATCTTCAGTTACCAGCGCCAGGGCGAGCAGCCAGTGATCTGGCCGAACCCTGAGGCGGTGTTTAAACAGGGCAAAGGCATTCGTACCGGCGTGCCGGTGTGCTGGCCGTGGTTTGGCGTATTCGACCGTAACCCGCAAAGCGTGAAGGCGATGCGCCAAAGTGACCAACCCGCGGGGGCCCATGGTTTTGTGCGCACGGCACTGTGGGAATTGGCCGCGACCGAACTCGAAGGCGATGCATTGCGCGTCGATCTGGTATTGCCGGTGCCCGAGGGCGGCTTCCCCGGCTGGCCGCATCAGGTCGACCTGAAGCTGAGCCTGCTGCTGGACGATCAACTGCATATCCGCCTGACCAGCCACAACCGTGGCACCGACACCGTGACCCTCAGCCAGGCGCTGCACACCTATTTCGCCGTGAGCGACGTGCGCAATGTGCAGGTCGAAGGCCTGGACGGGCTGGGCTATATCGACACCGCCGACGGCTGGAGCCACAAACAGCAATCCGGCCTGCTGCACTTCACCGCCGAGACCGACCGCATCTACCTGAACACTCCGGCGCAGTTGAGCATTGTCGATAAAGACTGGCAGCGTCGTCTCCAGCTCACCAGCCAAGGCTCGAACTCGACCGTGATCTGGAACCCATGGACCGAACGCGCCAAGGCGTTCGACGACATGGCCGATGATGGCTGGCAGGGCATGCTGTGCATCGAGACGGCGAATGTGCTGGATGATGTGGTGGCATTGGCGCCCGGTGAAAGCCATACGCTTGGCGTAAGCATCACCCCTCTCGCCGTGTAAACCCAATCAAAAATGTGGGAGCGGCCTTGCTCGCGAATACGGAGTGTCAGCCACATATGCGCTGACTGACACCCTGCATTCGCGAGCAAGCCCGCTCCCACATTGGGTTCTGCGGCAAATTAAAGATCGGACTCTTTGACCGCCCGCACCTTGCCCGCGTCCAGCGCGTACGCCGCATCCGCCAAATCGTTATTAACCTTCTCGACTTTCAACGTGCCGGTAACCCACAACGGCGTGTAGATGTCATCCAGCTTCAACCCCTTGGGATAGCGCACCAGCACCAACTGGTTGGGCGGCGGCGGTGGCACGTGGATGCAGGCGCCTGGGTACGGCACCAGGAAGAACAGCGTGCTGCGGCCCTTGGCGTCGGTTTCCAGCGGCACCGGGTAACCGCCGATGCGGATATTCTTGCCATTCATGGCGGCCACGGTCTTGGTCGAATACATCACCGCCGGCAAGCCCTTGCTTTGCTTGAGGCCACCTTTGTCGGTGAACGTGCCTTGGGCTTCGGGGGAGTTGTGGTCGATCTCGGGCATGGCTTCGAGGGCTTTCTGGTCCGACAGCGGCATCAGGTCGAGCCAGTCGGTTTCCGGCAGTTCGCCGGCGTGCGCCAGGCCAGAGCCCAGCAAGAGGAGAGTCAACAGAAGACGGCGCATGGTGAGGCTCGGCAAGTACAGGTGGCGAGCATTCTAGCCCTCTGCGCCTGCGCAGCGCAGAGGGCTTTGTCGCTTAATTACTTTTTACGCAGCAGGCCGTAGATCACCAGCAGCACGATGGCGCCGATCAGCGCACCGATAAAGCCTGCGCCTTGACCTGCCTGGTAGATGCCCAGGGCCTGACCACCGTAGGTGGCGACCAGAGAACCTGCGATACCCAGCAGGATGGTCATGATCCAGCCCATGCTGTCGTCGCCTGGCTTGAGGAAACGCGCCAGCAGGCCGACGATCAAGCCGATAAAGATGGTTCCGATGATACCCATGGCATTTCCCTCTGATTGAATGTGAGTCATGCCAAAGCCTAGTCAGGCTTTGCCATCCTGCAATCAGAGAGACGGCGGTGACCAATGGTTCCCGCCGATCCTCGGGTTATTGCTCGGCGATCAGCGCTTCGACCTTGAGGATCTGGGCCTGCAGCGTCGCACGGTCTTTGCAGCGCAGGTTAGCGTGGCCGACCTTGCGTCCGGCCTTGAAGGCCTTGCCGTAGTGATGCAGATGGCAATCATCGATCGCGATCACGCGCTCAACCGGCGGCACAACGCCGATGAAGTTGAGCATGGCGCTTTCGCCGACCTTGGCCGTGGAGCCCAATGGCAAGCCCGCCACCGCGCGCAGGTGGTTTTCGAACTGGCTGCACTCGGCGCCTTCGGTGGTCCAGTGCCCGGAGTTGTGCACACGCGGCGCGATTTCGTTGGCCTTGAGGCCACCGTCGACTTCAAAGAACTCGAACGCCATCACACCGACATAATCCAGCTGCTTGAGCACACGGCTGGAATAGTCTTCGGCCAGGGCCTGCAGCGGGTGATCGGTGCTGGCCACGGACAGCTTGAGGATGCCGCTGTCGTGGGTGTTGTGCACCAACGGGTAGAAGCGGGTTTCGCCATCGCGGGCACGCACGGCGATCAGCGAAACTTCACCGGTGAACGGCACGAAGCCTTCCAGCAGGCAGGCGACGCTGCCCAGCTCGGCAAAGGTGCCGACCACATCGGCGGCGGTGCGCAGCACTTTCTGGCCCTTGCCGTCATAACCCAGGGTGCGGGTTTTCAGCACAGCCGGCAGGCCGATGCTGGCAACGGCAGCGTCCAGATCCGCCTGGGACTGGATGTCGGCGAAGGCCGGCGTCGGAATGCCCAGGTCCTTGAACATGCTCTTTTCGAACCAGCGATCACGCGCGATGCGCAAGGCTTCGGCGCTCGGGTAAACCGGTACGAACTGCGACAGGAAGGCCACGGTTTCGGCTGGGACGCTTTCGAATTCGAAGGTCACCAGGTCGACTTCATCGGCCAATTGGCGCAGGTGATCCGCGTCGCTGTAGTCAGCCCGCAGGTGTTCACCGAGGGCCGCCGCGCAGGCGTCCGGCGCCGGGTCCAGGAAAGCGAAGTTCATCCCCAGCGGTGTTCCCGCCAGGGCCAGCATGCGACCCAATTGGCCGCCACCGATTACACCGATTTTCATCAATCAATAACCTCAGGCGATGCGTGGGTCTGGATTGTCCAGCACGCTGTCTGTCTGCTCAGCACGGAATTTTTTCAGCACCGCGTGGAACTGCGGATGCTTGGCGCCCAGGATGCTGGCAGACAGCAAAGCGGCGTTGATCGCGCCGGCCTTGCCGATCGCCAGGGTGGCCACCGGGATACCGGCCGGCATCTGCACGATGGACAACAGCGAATCCACGCCCGAGAGCATCGACGACTGCACCGGCACACCGAGCACCGGCAGGTGGGTCTTGGCCGCACACATGCCTGGCAGGTGCGCCGCACCGCCGGCACCGGCGATGATCACCTCGATGCCACGGGATTCTGCTTCATCGGCATACTGGAACAGCAAATCCGGCGTGCGGTGGGCAGAGACCACTTTCACTTCATACGGAATGCCGAGTTTTTCCAGCATATCGGCGGTGTGGCTAAGGGTGGACCAATCGGACTTGGAGCCCATGATCACGCCAACCAATGCACTCATCGTCGTGCCTCTTCTCTCTGGGCGCCCGCAGGCGCGTCAAAAAACAACAAGCCACGCGGGAAATCCGGCGTGGCTTGTTGTACGAAATTTGGCCGGTTGGACCGGCCGAAGGCCGCGCAGTATACCGTAATAATCCAGATAAACAGCCCCTGGAATGACCATCTGTCCAGTGGCGCAAACCAGCGGTTTTATTGACTTTCAGGTCAGCGAAAACACTGCCGATAAACCATGGAAACTGGATCAATGTGGGAGCTGGCTTGCCTGCGATAGCATCACCTGAATATGCCTGATGTACCGAGGCGTCTGCATCGCAGCGGTGCGGCGATCCGACAAGCCAGCTCCCACACTAACCGCGTTCAACTGGAGGGGACTGCGCCGCCCCGCCTTCCAACTTGCGCCACAACAACCGTACGTTGGCCTTGCGCACCAACGCGCAGCGATACAGGCGAATCTCCAACGGCACATGCCATTGCGGCCCGCCGCACACCACCAGTTCGCCCCGCGCCAATTCGGCACGCACACTCAGTTGCGGCACCCAGGCAATGCCCAGCCCTTCCAGCGCCATGCTTTTGAGGCTATCGGCCATGGCGGTTTCGTAGATGGTGGTGAAGCGCAGGGAGCGCTGGCGCAGCAGCAGGTTTACCGAGCGCCCCAGAAACGCTCCGGCGCTGTAGGCCAGTAACGGCACACTGCCCTCGCCTTCCAGGTCGAACAGCGGCTTGCCGTCGGCATCGGCGGCACACACCGGGAGCATTTCGGTGTTGCCCAGGTGCAGCGATGGGAAGATTTCCGGGTCCATCTGCATGGCCGCGTCAGGGTCGTAGAACGCCAGCATCAAATCGCAGCCGCCTTCGCGCAGTGCATGCACCGCGTCGCCCACGTTGGTGGCAACCAGCCGCGTGGCGATGTTCAGGCCTTCGTTGCGCAGTTGCGCGATCCAGCGCGGGAAGAAGCCCAGCGCCAGGGAATGCGCTGCCGCCACTTGCATGACCTCGCCCTGCCCGCCTTCCAGATGATGCAAATGGCGCAGCACTTCGCCGAGCTGCTCGACCACCGTGCGCGCGGTCACCAGAAACAACTGCCCCGCCGCCGTCAGTTCGACTGGCGTGCGCGAGCGGTTGACCAGGGTCAGGCCCAGCGCGGCTTCAAGGCTGCGAATACGCCGGCTGAATGCCGGCTGGGTGACAAAGCGCCGCTCCGCCGCCTGGGAAAAGCTGCGTGTCGCCGCCAAGGCGCTGAAGTCTTCCAGCCATTTGCTCTCAAGGTTCATCACTTCCTCCCACGGGTACGCACCATTTTGGCACACACGCCCGCCATGATAACCGGGTCACACCTACATTATGCCGTTTGTGCATAGGCCAGTGTTTAACAGCATTGGCCCAAAAACTCCCACAAGCCTAGCATTCGCAGCGTTCCGGCCAGTTCCGGGTCCATATCGAGATGATTTCCGTCATGTCCTCCGCTGCATCATTCCGCACAGAAAAAGACCTGCTTGGCGTACTCGAAGTACCGGCTCAAGCGTATTACGGCATCCAGACCCTGCGAGCGGTGAACAACTTCCGCCTCTCGGGCGTTCCGATTTCGCATTACCCGAAATTGGTGGTCGGCCTGGCAATGGTCAAGCAAGCGGCTGCTGACGCCAACCGCGAGTTGGGCCAGCTCAGCGAAGCCAAGCACGCTGCCATCAGCGAAGCCTGTGCCCGTCTGATCCGCGGCGATTTCCACGAAGAGTTCGTGGTGGACATGATTCAAGGCGGCGCTGGCACTTCAACCAACATGAATGCCAACGAAGTCATCGCCAACATCGCGTTGGAGGCCATGGGCCACAACAAGGGCGAATACCAGTACCTGCACCCCAACAACGACGTGAACATGGCGCAGTCGACCAACGACGCCTACCCGACCGCGATCCGTTTGGGTCTGCTGCTGGGCCATGACGCGCTGCTGGCCAGCCTCGACAGCCTGATCCAGGCGTTCGCCGCCAAAGGTGTTGAGTTCAGCCACGTGCTGAAAATGGGCCGCACCCAATTGCAAGACGCCGTGCCGATGACCCTCGGCCAGGAATTCCGCGCCTTCGCCACCACCCTCGGTGAAGACTTGGCCCGCCTGAAAACCCTGGCGCCAGAGCTGCTGACCGAAGTGAACCTGGGCGGCACCGCCATCGGCACCGGCATCAACGCCGACCCGCGTTACCAGGCACTGGCCGTGCAACGCCTGGCGCTGATCAGCGGCCAGCCGCTGGTACCGGCCGCCGACTTGATCGAAGCCACCTCCGACATGGGCGCGTTCGTGCTGTTCTCCGGCATGCTCAAGCGTACCGCGGTGAAGCTGTCGAAAATCTGCAACGACCTGCGCCTGCTGTCCAGCGGCCCACGCACCGGCATCAACGAGATCAACTTGCCGGCACGCCAGCCAGGCAGCTCGATCATGCCCGGCAAGGTCAACCCGGTTATCCCGGAAGCCGTGAACCAAGTGGCGTTCCAGGTAATCGGCAACGATTTGGCCCTGACCATGGCAGCCGAAGGCGGCCAACTGCAGCTGAACGTGATGGAGCCGCTGATCGCCTTCAAGATCTTCGACTCGATCCGCCTGCTGCAACGCGCCATGGACATGCTGCGCGAGCACTGCATCGTCGGCATCACCGCCAACGAAGCCCGTTGCCGCGAGCTGGTGGAGCACTCCATCGGCCTGGTGACCGCGCTGAACCCGTACATCGGCTATGAAAACGCCACCCGCATTGCGCGTATCGCCCTTGAAAGCGGCCGCGGCGTGCTGGAACTGGTGCGTGAAGAAGGCTTGCTCGACGACGCCATGCTCGACGACATCCTGCGCCCCGAAAACATGATTGCCCCACGTCTGGTACCACTGAAGGCCTGACGTTTGTTGCACCGCTCACCAGGTTGAGGGACTAGACACCTCTCACCTTTTGAGGGCCTGAAGGCTCGTTCTTCAGGCCCTTTTTTTTGCCTCAAGGTTGCGAAATGACGCCCATAAAAAATCCAATATCGCCCTGCAAACCCTCCTTGCCTGCAACAGCTTGGCTGAAACCTTTAATCGCCCCGTGCAGACGGATCACGCTCTCCTAGGTATAGTGCCGCCCCTCTTCGCGTCAGAGATCGTCGGTAACGAGGTCCTGGACAGCGCGAAACCGCATGAATAACAACACCCGCAAAAGGATTGGGGTCGAAGCGTCGTGCACTGCCTGGTGCCGAGCGATGCGTCGCACCGTCCTGCGTTTTTGCCATTAGAAAAATCAGCGAGGAACACTCCATGCTCGAAGTCATCAACGACTTCCTCTCAGGGAAAGTACTGATCGTGCTCATTGTCGGGCTCGGCGGCTATTTCACGATTCGCTCGCGTTTCGTTCAGTTGCGCCACTTTTTCCACATGTTCTCGGTGTTCAAAGACAGCCTGAAGAGCAGCTCCGGCCAGCTCAGCTCGTTCCAGGCGCTGATGCTCAGCCTGGCCGGCCGTGTGGGTGCCGGTAACATCGCAGGCGTCGGTATCGCCGTGACGCTGGGTGGCCCCGGTGCCGTGTTCTGGATGTGGGTCACCGCGCTGGTGGGCATGTCTTCGAGCTTTATCGAGTGCTCCCTCGGCCAGCTGTACAAACGCACCGACGCTGAAGGCACCTACCGTGGCGGCCCGGCGTACTACATTCAGCACGGCCTGCAGAAGCGCTGGCTGGGTATGGTCATGGCGTTCCTGTTGCTGGTGACCTTCGGTTTCGCCTTCAACGGCCTGCAAGCCCACGCTGTGACCCACTCGCTGAACAACGCGTTCGGCCTGGACACCACCTACACCGGCCTCGCGCTGGCGGTATTGCTGGGCCTGGTGTTCATCGGCGGGATCAAGCGTATCGCCTCGATCGCCGACCTGCTGGTGCCAGTCAAGACCCTGGTCTACATCGCCGTGACCCTGTATGTGATCGTGCTGCAATTCGACCACGTGCCGGCCATGCTCGCGACTATCGTCAAGAGCGCCTTCGGCCTCGACCAGGCCTTCGGTGGCCTGGTGGGCAGCGCGATCATCATGGGTGTGAAGCGCGGCGTGTTCGCCAACGAAGCCGGTTTGGGCAGTGCGCCTAACGTGGCGGCAGTGGCCTCGGTAGAACACCCGATCGCCCAAGGTGTAGTGCAGGCGTTCAGCGTGTTCCTGGACACCTTCGTAATCTGCACCTGCACCGCGTTGCTGATCCTGCTCTCCGGTTTCTACACCCCAGGCTTTGAAGGCGACGGCATTGCCCTGACCCAGAACTCCCTGGCGGCGGTAGTCGGCGACTGGGGCCGGATGTTCATCTCGGTGGCCCTGGCGTTGTTCGTGTTCACCTCGATCATGTACAACTACTACCTCGGCGAGAGCAACCTGCGCTTCATCGTGGGCGACAACCGCAAGGTGCTGATGGGCTACCGCGCGCTGGTGCTGGTGCTGATTTTCTGGGGTTCCATCGAGAACCTGAGCACCGTGTTCGCCTTCGCCGACATCACCATGACCCTGCTGGCGTTCGTCAACCTGTTCGCCCTAGCGTTCCTGTTCAAGATCGCCATGCGCATCCTGAACGACTACGACGGCCAGCGCGCGGCGGGCATCAAGACCCCGGTGTTCGACTCCAGCCAGTTCCCTGACCTGGACCTGGACCGCAAGGCCTGGCCTGCGAACCCGGTGAAGCCTGAGCCTGGCGCTCAAGCCTCGGCTGAACTGAACGCTCAAGCGCAACGCTGAGCGTCGCAAGCCTAGATAGATGACACGCCGCCCGGCCTTGGGCATGCTCTGGGCCCGGCGGCGTTTTTCGTTCAGGAGAAGTCTCGATGTCCACAGCTAACACCATCATGGTGCTCTACACCGGCGGCACCATCGGCATGCAAGCCAGCGCCAACGGCCTGGCCCCGGCATCCGGTTTTGAAGCGCGCATGCGCGAACAGCTTGCCACCCTGCCACTGCCTGCCTGGCGCTTCCGGGAAATGTCGCCCCTGATCGACAGCGCCAACATGACCCCGGCCTACTGGCAGCGCCTGCGCGTCGCGGTGATTGAAGCCGTGGACGAGGGCTGCGATGCAGTACTGATCCTGCACGGCACCGACACCCTGGCTTACAGCGCGGCGGCCATGAGCTTCCAGTTGCTCGGCCTGCCGGCGCCGGTTGTGTTCACCGGTTCCATGTTGCCCGCCGGCGTGCCCGACAGCGATGCCTGGGAGAACGTCAGTGGCGCCCTGCGCGCGTTGGGCGAAGGCCTGTCGCCGGGCGTTCAGCTGTATTTCCATGGCGCGCTGATGGCGCCGACGCGTTGCGCAAAGGTCCGCAGCTTCGGTCGTCACCCGTTCGCTGCGCTGCAGCGTAACGGTGGCGTCGCCAAGGCCCAGGCCATTCCCGCCGCCCTGGATTATCGCCAACCCAAGGCCCTGGCCAACGTCGGTGTGTTGCCGCTGGTGCCGGGCATCGCCGCGGGCCAACTGGACGCGCTGATCGACAGCGGCATTCAGGCACTGGTGCTGGAATGCTTCGGCAGCGGCACCGGGCCGAGCGATAACCCGGCGTTCCTCGCCAGCCTTGAGCGGGCGCAGGCGCTGAACGTGGTCGTGGTGGCAATTACCCAATGCCATGAAGGCGGCGTGGAGCTGGATGTGTACGAAGCCGGCAGCCGTTTGCGCGGCGTGGGCGTCCTGTCTGGCGGTGGCATGACCCGCGAGGCGGTGTTCGGCAAATTGCAGGCCCTGCTTGGTGCCGGGCTTGCGACCAGTGAAGTCCGCCGCCTGGTGGAACTGGACCTGTGCGGCGAACTGAGCTGACCGGCATGTAACTTGCTCCCCTTCCAGCCATCCCCTGGCTGGAAGTTCCCATGCTGCACTCCCACCTCACCACCCTCAATGCGGTTTCGTTGGTGCTCAACACCTTCCAGGCCGAAGGTTTGCCGTTTGAGGCGCTGCTGGCCGGCAGTGGCATCTGCGCGGCGGACCTGAGCCGCTCCGACACGCGCATCACCACCAATCAGGAGATGCGCGTGTGTGCCAATGCCGTGGCCCTGCGCCAGGATGTCGGCCTGGAGCTGGGTCGCCAAATGCATGTTTCGGCCTATGGCATGCTCGGTTACGCCCTGCTCACCAGTGCCACCTTCGGTGACGCTTTGCGCCTGGCCCTGCGTTATCCGGCGCTGTTGGGAACACTTTTCGAGCTGAGCCTTGAAGAGGACGGCGATCGCATCTGGTTCACCGCCAGCGACTACCGCGAAAACCCTGCGCTGGAAATGTTCAACGTCGAACTGTGCCTGGCCTCGCTCAAGGTGATCTGCGATGACCTGCTCGGCCAGCCCTTGCCGCTGCTCGCCGCGCGCTTTGAACATGACGCCCCGGACTACCGCCCGCGCTACACCGAGCGCTTCCCTTGCCCGTTGCAGTTTCAGGCCACCGCCAATGCCTTTGCCTTCGACAAGCACTGGCTCGACCGGCCGCTGCCGCTGGCCGATGCAATTACCCACCAGGCCATGGCCGAGCGCTGCCGCAAACAGAACCTGGAGTTCACCGGGCGCCAGGCCTGGCTGGGCAGGATTCGCCAGCTGCTCACCGCCCAACTCAACGCAGCACCTGGCCTGGAAGGCCTGGCCGAGCAGATGAACTGTTCGGCGCGCACCCTGCGTCGGCATCTGCACGACCTGGGCTGCAGCTATCAGGAACTGCTGGACGAGCTGCGCTTTGAGCGCGCCAAGCAGCTGTTGGCTGAAAACCAATGGCCGATCTATCGGATTGCCGAGGCCTTGGGCTTCAGCGAAACCGCGAGTTTCAGGCATGCGTTTGTTCGCTGGAGCGGCGTGGCGCCGAGCCAATTTCGACCATGACGCCCCATTGAGGGGCGAATTTCGGACAGACAATTTGGCCATATTCATCCCCTTTTGGCCGCTCCTGCCATTCTCATAAACCGCGTCCGCCGCAAGACTGCATCCACCGATACAGCCTGCGGAGAACAACAAATGCTGACGATCTACTCGGACGATCACCACCTGCACCACGGCCGTTGCGAACTGATGGACGGGCAATTGATGCCCTGCTTTGAGATGCCCTCGCGTGCCGACCACGTGCTGCAACGGGTCAAGGACCGTGAACTGGGGCCGGTCAACGCGCCACAGGACTTTGGGCTGGCACCGCTGCAACGCATTCACAGCCGTGACTACCTGGATTTTTTCAAAGGTGCCTGGGAGCGCTGGACCGAGTTTGGCCAGGACGGCGACCTGCTGCCCTACACCTGGCCCGCCCGCACCTTGCGCCGCGTGTTGCCCACCAGCCTGCACGGGCAGCTCGGTTACTACAGCTTCGACGGCGGCGCACCGATTACCGCCGGCACTTGGCAAGCGGCCTACAGCGCGGCGCAAGTCGCCCTCACCGCCCAGGCCGCCATCCAACAGGGCGCCCACAGCGCCTTCGCCCTGTGCCGCCCGCCGGGGCATCACGCCGCCAGCGATTTGATGGGCGGCTATTGCTACCTCAATAACGCCGCCATCGCGGCCCAGGCCTTTGTGGATCAGGGCCACAAAAAAGTCGCGATTCTCGATGTGGATTACCACCACGGCAACGGCACCCAATCGATTTTCTATGAGCGCAGCGATGTGCTGTTCACCTCGATCCACGGCCACCCGGAAGCGGAATTTCCGTTTTTCCTGGGTTATGCCGATGAGCTGGGCGACGGCGCGGGTCAAGGTTTCAACTTCAACTATCCGCTGCCCGCCGGCTCCGGCTGGAACACCTGGAGCGCCGCGCTGGAGCAGGCCTGCCAGGAAATTACACGCTACGGCGCCGACATCATCGTCGTGTCCCTGGGTGTGGACACCTTCAAGGACGACCCGATCTCGCAGTTCAAGCTCGACAGCCCGGACTACCTGGCCATGGGCGCGCGTATCGCCCGGCTGGGCAAGCCCACGCTGTTTGTGATGGAAGGCGGCTATGCGGTGGAAGAAATCGGCATCAACGCCGTCAACGTTCTCGAAGGTTTTGAAGGGGCAGCCCAATGAACATGCTCAAGTCACTCGTGCTCTGCGCCGCCGTTATCAGCGGCGCGGCGCAGGCCGAAGAGAAAACCCTGCGGGTTTACAACTGGTTCGACTACATCACGCCCAAAGCGCTGGATGACTTCAAGGCACAGCACTCCGACATCAAGCTGGTGTACGACATTTTCGACACCAACGAGGCGTTGGAAGCCAAGCTGCTTACCGGCAACTCCGGCTATGACGTGGTGGTGCCGTCCAACGTGTTCCTGGCCAAACAGATCGAAGCCGGCGTATTCCAGCCGTTGGACCGCAGCCAGCTGCCGAACTGGAACCACCTCGATCCCAAGCTGATGAAGCTGATCGAAGCCAACGACCCAGGCAATAAATTCGCCGTGCCCTACATGTACGGCACCATCCTCATCGGCTTCAACCCGGCCAAGGTCAAGGCCGCGCTGGGTGACAACGCGCCGGTGGACAGCTGGGACCTGATCTTCAAGGAAGAAAACCTCAGCAAGCTCAAGCAGTGCGGCGTCGCCCTGCTGGACTCGCCTTCAGAGATTCTGCCGCTGGCCCTGCAACACCTGGGCCTTGACCCTAACAGCAGCAACCCCAAGGACTATGAAAAAGCCGAGGCGCTGCTGATGAAAATCCGCCCCTACATCACGTACTTTCACTCCTCCAAGTACATGGCCGATATCGCCAACGGTGACATCTGTGTGGCCGTTGGATATTCCGGCAGCTTTTCCCAGGCCGCCAACCGCGCCAAAGAGGCGAAGAACGGTGTGACCGTGGACATGCGCCTGCCCAAGGAAGGTGCGCCGATCTGGTTCGACATGCTCGCCATCCCCAAAGGCGCCAAGAACCCGCAGGACGCCTACACCTTTATCAACTACCTGCTGCAACCGCAGGTGATCGCGCCGATCAGCGATTTTGTCGGCTACCCCAACCCCAACAAAGACGCGACCGAGCAGGTGGACCCATCGATTCGCAACAACCCCAACCTGTACCCGACCGAAGCGGCCATGGCCACGCTCTACACCTTGAAACCGCTGGGGCGCGACGCCGAGCGCGCTCGCACGCGGGCCTGGACCAAGATCAAGTCGGGCACCTGACACCCCACCGCCAACGGACAGTCAGTGACCACAGGACTGACTGTCCGCCACCGAGCTGCTCGCAAGAGAACCTGCCGCCTGCGCAGCACTGCACGCCTGCCCGCCTGGTTGCTGGGCCCATCGACCACAGGCAACGCCCACACCCCGCCGCCGCTAACTAAGTAAAGCCCGATCCCTCCTCATCGCGCCTAACGTGAGCGCGATTGTCGCCGCGAAATCAGCCAGGAGCCGCTACAGCCAGGGATCTGCGCGCTGAGGCCCACGGGCGACCTCGCGTATTTCTCAAGGCCAAGGAGTGCCCATGAAAGACCTCGTTCCAACCGAAAACAGCGGATTAGTAGCGCAGCTGGCTACCGGCCCGTCCCTGCGTGAAGTGGCTTGCACCACCTTGCGTGCGGCGCTGCGCGAGCTGTATCCGGAATTGGATATCAACCCGGACCTGGCCATCGTCAACGCCCCGCAATGGCTCGAACTGGGCGGCGACATCATCCCCGCCAAGCCGGCGACGGACACCCTCACCGGCGCCCTGACACGCTGTGCAATCTCCCGCGTGCCCGTGACTTACCTTGATCGCGAACACTACCTTACGTACCCCTCAGGCAATGGTCCTGACGTGCACCTGCCCGTCAGGATCGACGCGATAGGCCGACTCATCAATGAGCTCGCGCCGCTGCTGATCGTGGCCTTCCAGGAGCAACAGATAGATTTCTGGAACCAGAGCGCAGGCACCAGCGGCCCACGCTGGCGGATATTTTCCCAGTCGCTGCGTGAGGTGTGGAACGTGCAAGAGGTTCATGGCTGGGACGCCGACGACTGCGCCGTGGCGCGGGCGGTGTTTCACTATCCCGAGTTCATCGAGCGCCAGCCCCACGACCCGTATGCGACACGCGCCTACCTGGTGGACATCGATGCGCAGGACAGCAGCGGCACCCAGCACATCAGCGTCATGGCGATGGCCGTGCTGATCGCGCGTCACGGTGAACAGACCCTCATCCTCAGCTACTCGATTGATACCGGCTATGCAAAATTTGCCAGCCTGGAGGCCTTCGGCCAGACACTGCTGCCCTATATAGCCGACTTGCCCGGCAAAACCCTGAACTGGCGCTTGCTGGAGCCGGACGGCAACTTTTTCGAACACCAGGCCTTCAGCCTGATCAGCTTGCAAATCGAAGCCATGGGCGATCTCGACCTTGCCGATGCGGACCCCAAATCGCTGCTGCCCACCCGCACTGTCGGCGTGCAAGGGGTCGAGCTGGCGCTTCTCGATCAGTCGCGTATTGGCAGCGCGCGACGGGCGTTGCCGGCGTGGCTGCTGCAGGCCTCGGAAACCGACCAGTCAGCCTACGGGCGCTACATGATGGACCTGGCCGCGCTGAGCCTTCAAAGCAAAGGCAAGACCTTCATGGACGAGTTGCCAACCCTCACCGACTTCACCCGCACGGCCTTACGCACGGCGCTGATCAAGGATCAGCCGCAGGCCTCCAGGCTGGACCTCGACCGCGTGACGATAACCATCACCAGCCAAGTCGTGTGGGGAACCGTCGCGCTGCCGGGCCAGACGCAAACCCTGACCTTGAGCCTGGTCGAGCTGGCCTTGCAAAACCTCGTCGCGCTGCCGCTGGGCAACAAGACGGTGAGTTACCAGGACGCCAGCCCGACACCCGCGTGGATGACCGCAGACTACCTGGAGCAACTGATCACCCAGGCAGACATCGGCAAGCACTACCCCGAGCGGGTCAGCACGCTGCTGCTGGACAATCCCGAGCAAGCGTTGCGGCGCCAACACTTGTACGCCGGACAATTGCGCCTGCAACTGCCCTTGCTGGCGTTGCAGTACAAGATTCGCGGCCTGTTCAACGTTGACGAACAGGGTTATCGCTACGCGCACGCGGTCATGGCCAGCAACGCGCAACACCGCCGCGTGGACGGCATCACCGTGGTGATCCGGCCGCTGGCACTGCGCCCCAAGTGGCGCGCGAGCGGGGCCACCGACAGCGTCGATAATATGTTCCTCATTGGGCCACAGGACCCTGCGAATGGTCCTTGCCTGTTGTATCGACCACTGTCCAACGAACCCTTGATGCAGTTTCCCTCACAGGCCAACCTGCTTTACGCCATCAAGCAGGACACACCATTACGCCAGTCGGTACTGGCCTGGTTGCCCGACGCTGTGCGCCCGGATTATGCCCAGTTTGTCTTCCCCGGCAGCCTGCCTTCGCCCTGGGTCCTGCCGACGCTGCTCAGCGAGCCGGTGAGTTCGATGGTAATGAGCGGCCCGATTGAATTCGGCACCCAGGCGCTGGGCGCGGACAGCCTGGCGGTGCTGTACACCGCCAACGCCCGCGCCCTGGTGACACTGGCCGACCGTCAATCGGTGTCCAATGCCGAGGCTCGCTGGGAAAGCTTCAAGCATGCCGGCTGGATTGTTCTGAATGCGGCCCTGCCGTTCATGGGCCGCACAGCGGGCGCCGCAGCCTGGATCTGGCAGCTCATGGATGACCTGCAGCAGGTTATCGAAGCCCGAGAAAGCGGCGATCAAACGGCGGGCGTGAGTGCTGCCGTGGACCTTTTTCTGACCCTGGGCATGGCCCTGGCGCTGCACATCAGTCTGCAGCACGCGCCGGCGCGTGCGCCTGAAAAAAGCCCGCCGCCGGCACCGCCGTTACCGGCCAAACCGTCGATCATCCAGCACCCCACGCTCGACACCGCCCATCTGCCGACTGAGCATGAAATCAACCTTCACACCCGCGGCGCCCTCACGCATAGCCGCAACAGCCTGGACGCGACACTGGACAGTTTCAGCCTGGCCAAACCCGAAGGGCTGGGCGAAATAATCACCCAGCCCGGCCCCCATCTGCACCTCTACCCCAAGGGCCAGGCGTGGTACGTCCCGGTGGCGCAGCGCTGGTTCGAAGTGGCGCTGGATGAAAACGACACCGTGATGATCATCGACCCCAAGGCCCCAAACCGCGAAGGCCCGGCCTTGATCGGCAACCGCCTCGGCCAGTGGTTTGTCGACACCCGGTTGCGCCTGCGCGGCGGCGGCATGCGCAGCCGGCGACAGAAAGGCCAGCGCCTGAGACCGCCGAAAATTCGCGAACTGCGTGAGCAACTGGCGGCGTTCGACACGCAGGTCGATCGACGACGCCAGGACATGATGGGGTTGCAGCAGGCCATCGATAACGCGCCACCGACCGATCGCGCAAACGCCCGCACCACCTACCTGACGCACGTCAGCAGGCGCCTGGAAGAATTGGACGTACCGATCGCCCAGCTCAAATCACTGAATATCCTCGATACCGTGCCGACGTATCAGGAAGCCATGCTGGGCTACCTGCAAGACCAGATGGTCCTGGCGCGAAGTGCCACCGCCGAACAGATGATCCGCTTTAGAGACGGGCTGCACACCGTTTCTGAATACCTGGACAAAGAGGACTTGCCAGACACCCCGATGGCCCTGGAAGACTGCCGTGCCGTCGACGCGTCGACCGAGGCTATGGTCGAGCGCATCGGTTACCTGCAATCACGTTTCAAGGAAGCCCGCACCCTGGGGGTCAAAGGCGCGGAACTGGTGCTGCGCCACGAACAGGTGCTGCCCAAGATAACCCTGGATGATCTCAAGGCCTTCCGCATCACCCTGTCGCGCTTCCTTTGCGTGAATGAAGCCGCCTCGGCCAGCAAAGACACCGCCCGCTCGGCGATCGCGCAGATGGTGGACCGGGCCGACCTGGCGGTGCAGAGCCTGTGCGAGGCTTTGCAGCCAGACAATCTGGCCACGCTGGATGAACAAATCGAAGTCCTCGACAGCCTGGTAGACCAGTTCACTGGCCTGGATCAAAGCCTGGCCGATTTGCCGGCCGATTTTCCACTGGACGTGCATCGCCCGGCCCTGCAGACCTTGCAGCAGCTCACCGATGAATTCGCCCAACGGGCGATCAAGCAAATGACCACGCTGCTGCGCGAGCGCAAGGCCCTGGAGTCGGCGATTGCCGGCCCTTCGACGCCTGTGCCCAGACCGCAGAAAAAGGTGATCAAGACCCGCTTCCAGGGCATCGTGGTCGGCGAAGAACGCCCGCTACAAGCGGGAGAACCGACCCCGTTGGTGGAGGTCAAGCAAGCACTGACCGGCAAGGTGATTGCCCTGTTTCATAAAAAGGACGGGGTATGGGTTGAGCGTGAGCGTGCGGTGGCGCGGCCCACTGCGCGGGCGCAGTCGCGAAACGTGGCCGCCAGCATCGCCAGTGCCCAGGCGCTGCTCGACGATGTCGAACAGTTCATCACGCGCACCCAGCGCCTGGCCGGCGAGGCAAGACGCCTGCCCGTGGAGATCGAAGAGCGTTTTCACCGCCGCGCCGCGCAGCTGGCGCAGGCCGGCGAGGATATTGAGGAGGCATTGACCGCCAGCAACGTGACCGAAAGCGGCTCACCGTCGGCCGCCTTGATCAACCGCAGCCTCGATGCCGCGATCAAACGCCTCTACACCGAGGGCCTGCGCACCCGGCTCGACATGCTCAAGCAGCGCCCACCGACCGCGGCCCATGTCGAACTGCTGTACCGCGAACACGAGATCATCATCAAACCGCTGCCAGGCCCACGCAGTAAGCTATCCGGGCGCCACAAGGGCTATTTGAAGGAGTACGAAATCCTCGACGCCAAGCACTCGAATGCGCTGTGGTACGCCCACTTTCACTACAAGGACCTGGCAAGCCCCGAGGAGGCTTACACCGCCGCGCACCTCAAGACCCAATCGCAGCGGCGCCTGGGCGGCAAGTATGAAGCGCTGGCCAAGGCCGATGACCGCGACAACATCGCGGTGTACCGCAGTGAGATCGGGCCGTTGCTGGCGCGGTCACTGTTCTTCAAGACTGCCGCCTTGCCGGTAACCCGGCGCTGAAGGTGGCGGCTGACAACCCCAGGCGCGGTACAACCGCCCAAGCGCCTGCGCGATGCTCGCCGGCGGCACGGCGGCAAACCCCAAGACCAGCCCGGCGCGCTGGTCGGCAGGTGTGCTGGAGTCCGGCAGCCAATAGGCGCTCAAGTCATTGACCTCGACACCCACGGCGTGGGCCTGCGCCACCAGTTGCTGATCGCGGGCGAGGCTGTCCACTCGCACCGTGAGGTGCAAGCCTGCCGCGACAGTGGGCAGGCTGCTCACGCCCTGCAGCTGACCGGGCCAGCCGCTCAACAGCGCGTCACGGCGGCTCAGCGCGGCGCGTCGCATACGCCGGATATGCCGCTGAAAGTGCCCCGCCGCCATAAACTCCGCCATCACCGCCTGGGTACTGACCTCCGAGTGGCGTATGTCGACCGCACGGCGCCGCGCAAACGCATCCACCAGGGCCGGCGGCAACACCAGGTAACCCAGACGCAACGCGGGAAACGCCACTTTGCCGAATGTGCCCACATACAGCACCCGCCCCGTGCGATCCAGCGCGGCCAAGGGCGACAAGGGTGCGCCGCTGTAACGGTACTCGCCGTCGTAGTCATCCTCGATGATCCAACCGCCCGTGCGCTCGGCCCAGGCCAGCAGTTCAAGGCGGCGGGCCAGGCTCATGACCACGCCCAACGGGTACTGGTGGGAGGGGGTGACATACGCCACGCGACAATCGCTCAGGGTATTGAGCACCTGGCAGTCAATGCCCTCGCCGTCCACGGGTACGCCGTGCAGGTGCCCACCGGCCAGGGCAAACGCGTGACCGGCGGCGCGGTAGCCCGGATTTTCTACCGCCACGCCATCGCCCGGCTCTACCAGCAACTGTGCACAAAGGCTGATCGCCTGCTGCGCGCCGCAGGTGATCACAATTTGCTCAGCCGCACATTGCATGCCCCTTGAACTGCGCAAATAAGCGGCAATCAGACCGCGCAGGCGCGCGTCACCCGCCGGGTCGCCGTAGCACAGCTGCTCCAGGTCGGGTTTGCGCCAAAAAGCCCCATTCAGCTTGGCCCAGACCTCAAACGGGAACAGGTCAAAGGCAGGCACACCCACGCGAAATGCCCGTGGCGGCCCCGACGGAGGCCGGGACAGATGGTTGGCTTTTACCCGCGCCAGGCTGGTGCTGTGGATAACTTCATGGTCCAGATCTTCTGGAAAATCCGCCCATTTTGTGGATAAGGCTGGGGATAAGCCTGTTGAAAACCCTGTGGATACTTTTGTGGATAAGTTTTTCGCTGTCGGCAACTGAGCAACATAGGTGCCGTCGCCAACACGGCTCTCGATAAACCCCTCTGCATACAGCTGGTCATAGGCGCGCACCACACTGTTGCGGGAAATCGACAACGCCGCCGCCAGGTCACGTGTGGGAGGCAAACGGGTACCGCTGACCAGTCGCCCGTCCAACACGCGCTGGCGCAGGGCGTCATACAGCTGGCGCGTCAAACCCAGGCGGCGATCCAGCTCGATCCCAGCGGGGTTGAATGACAGCGGCGGTGTGATGGGCGACATATTGGACCTATGAAATTGGTGCCAGTTGGCTCTTACAACAGACCAATAGCCTGCCTAGGATGCAGGCATTCGCCAAGGAATATTTCCATGTACACACCCCGCGCCTTTGCCCTCGACGATTTGCCCGAACTGCAGCAACTGATCCAGCACACTCGCCTGGCGCAGCTGGTGACCTTTGGCGAGCAGGGCCTGCAGGCCAGTCACCTGCCGCTGCTGCTCAACCCCGATCAAGGCCCGAACGGTACGCTTTACGGGCACATGGCCAAGGCCAACCCCCAGTGGCGCGACCTGCAAAATGGCAGTGAAGCCCTGGTGATCTTTGCCGGCGCCGACGCTTACATCAGCCCGGCGTTTTACCCGGCCAAGGCCGAGCACGGCAAAGTGGTGCCCACCTGGAATTACATCGCCGTGCATGCGTACGGCAAGGCCGAGGTATTTACCGATGCCGAGCGCTTGCTGGCGGTGGTCACGGCGCTGACCGATCGCCACGAAGGTAACCGCGCCCAGCCCTGGAGCGTCAGCGATGCTCCCGCCGACTACATTGACGGCATGCTCAAGGCCATCGTCGGCTTCGCCCTGCCCATCGAGCGCCTGATCGGCAAACGCAAACTCAGCCAGAACCGCAGCCAGGCCGATATCAACGGCGTGCGCGAGGGCTTGGCCGCCAGCATTGATGTGCGCGATCAGACGCTCGCGCGCTTTATCCCTCAAGGAGGCACAGAATGAGCCAGATCGATATCCGCCCCGTCACCGCAGCCGACCATGCCGCCTGGCTGCCACTGTGGCAGGCGTACTTGAAGTTTTACGAAACCCAATTGCCCGGCGCCGTCAGCCAAAACACCTGGCAGCGCCTGATCGATGCCAGTGAGCCGACCCATTCCGCCCTGGCCTGGCAGGACGGCAAGGCGGTGGGCATGGTCAACTTCATCTATCACCGCTCCAACTGGAGCATCGAAAATTCCTGCTACCTGCAGGACCTGCTGGTGGAGCCGGCCCAACGTGGCAGCGGCGTGGGCCGCAAGCTGATCGAGTTTGTCTACGCCACCGCCAAGGCCGACGGTTGCTGCAAGGTCCATTGGTTGACCCACGAGAGCAATGCCACCGCGATTCAACTCTACGAACGTATTGCCGAACGTCCTGGCTTTATCCAATTTCGCAAAGGTCTTTGAGGAAATCCGCATGCCTATCTCACCCGCCGACTGGAAAGGCGTTCCCGCGCCCACCGTTCACGTGCTCGAAGGGCGTTTCATCCGCCTGGAAAAACTCGACCCCGCGCGTCATGGCGATGGCCTGTTCCAGGCCCTTGAAGGCCCTGGCGCCGATCCGAAGCTCTGGGACTATTTGCCTTATGGCCCCTTCCCCGAGCGCGCCGCGTTTGATGCCTGGCTCAACAACCATGCCCAGCACAGCGACCCGTATTTCTTCAGCGTGATCGACCGCCAGAGCGGCGAGGTACAGGGCATCCTCAGCCTGATGTCCATCGTCCCGGCCCAGGGCCGCATCGAGATCGGCCACGTGACCTTCGGCGCGCCGATGCAACGCTCGCCCAAAAGCACCGAAGCGGTGTACCTGCTGGCCAATCACGCTTTTGAGCAGGGCTACCGTCGCCTGGAATGGAAGTGCAACAACGCCAATGCCCGTTCCAAATACGCGGCGCAGCGCTTGGGCTTCAGCTTTGAAGGCGTGTTCCGCCAGCACATGGTGGTCAAGGGGCAGAACCGCGATACAGCGTGGTATTCGATCCTGGATTCGGAATGGCCAACCCTTGGCGCGGGGTTTGAAGCGTGGCTGTCCGAGGCGAACCAGCAGGGTTCTGGCCAACTGAAAACACTGGCCGAGTGCCGGGCCTGATTCTGAGCCACAACACACAACCAATGTGGGCGCGAGTTTGCTCGCGAAGACGGTAGACCAGTCAACACCTG
This sequence comes from Pseudomonas sp. R9.37, assembly GCF_963878885.1. Classification (NCBI taxonomy): domain Bacteria; kingdom Pseudomonadati; phylum Pseudomonadota; class Gammaproteobacteria; order Pseudomonadales; family Pseudomonadaceae; genus Pseudomonas; species Pseudomonas sp. R9.37. Next base: position 573,027 of record NZ_CAWNZA010000011.1, read on the forward strand.
CAATACCTGACTCACCGCTTTCGCCAGCAAGCCCGCGCCGCAGTTGATCTGCAGCGGGCCCACTGCTGTCATCTCCCCGACACATTCCTGCAATCACCCTTCGCTATACAGGTCGACTCGTTTCCATAACAAGGTCGTCCGCCATGCCCCCGTCGCCCCACCGCCTCGCACTCGCCATCACGTTATTGGCCAGCAGCCTCGCTGAAGCGGCGCCTGCGCCGACCAAAACCGTGCTGATCGACACGCCCACCACCGCGGGGCAAACCCTGACCGGCAGTGATTCGTTGACCACCACGGCGCCGGGCAGCATCACCACCTCCGGCGTGGCCGTCACGCTCAAGGATGGCACCAGCGGGGCGGGCGTGGTGATCACCAACGCGGGCAAGCTGGTCTCAACCGGCGGGCGCGCAATCGACAGTTCGGGCACGCTCACCGGGGCGCGTAACTACAGCGTCTACAACCTCGCGGGCGGTGTAATCCAGGGCGCCAATGACGCGCTGCGCATCAACAGCAACTTTGCCAGCGGCCGTTTGTTGATCGACAACAGTGGCACCATTCGCTCGGCCACCGGCCAAGGGCTGGACCTGGATGCGATCCGCAGCGCCAACGTGACGACCACGATCATCAACCGCGCCGGTGGGTTGATTCGTGGCGACACCAGTGACGGCATGAAGACCGGCGCCAACGCAAACATTACCAACTATGGCGAGATCTCCACCGGCGACACGTTCTCGCGCGATGACAAATTCGACGGCGTCGATATCGATTCCGCCAGCGGTGTGACGGTGACCAACTACGGCCTGATTTCTGGCGGTCGCCATGGCATCACCACCGACCTGGGTGCGTCGCTGACCAACTACGGCACGGTGATTGGCCGCAACGGCTCGGGCTTTGGCTCCGACGGCGACGGCACAGTGATCAACCACGGCACCATCACCGGCGCCTTCTCCGGGTTGCAGCCGGACGGCGACGGCGATGGCGTGGACATCGACAAAATCGCGCATATCGAAAACTACGGCATCATCCAGGGCATCGGTGCCGGCGGTGTCGACAAAAATGGTTTTGCCAACGGCAGCGAAGGCATCGCCCTGGGCGGCGGCTATGTGTACAACGCCAAGGGTGCGCTGGTCAGCGGCGCCAACAACGCGATCCTGGTGGACGACGGTAGCGACGGCCCGGGCGTTGCCGCGACCACCCTGGAAAACCACGGCGTCATTCAGGGTCTGAATGGCTTTGGCGTGAAGTTTGTCGGCAACTTTGCCGACACCGTGATCAACGGCGGCACCATCAGCGGCAGCAATGGCCTGGCTCTGGATCTGGGCGGCGGTGATGACACGCTGGTGTTACTCAATGGCAGCCGCTTTGTCGGCCTGGTGGATGGCGGCGCCGGTTATGACCGGCTGAGCCTGGATGATGCTGCAGGCGGCAGTTTCGGTGACAGCCGCAATTTTGAATGGCTGGCCGTGAAGCAAGGCACCTGGACCCTCACCGGCAGCGGCGATTTCAGCGACGGCGGCGAGATTTTCAGCGGTGCCAAACTGATCAACCAAGGCGGCATTGCCGGTAACGTGACAGTCGATGCCGGCGGCATCTACGCCGGAGGCGGCTCGGTGGGCAGCCTGGTGGTCAACGGCACGCTGCAAACCAATACGGCGCTGGGCACCGCCACCATCGCCCGCGACCTGACCATGGGCAGCGGCTCGACCCTGGCCTATGGCGTGAATGCCGATGGCAGCAGCGCGCCGATCAAGGTCGGCGGCACGGCCAACCTCAATGGCGCGACCCTGGCAATCAACCCTGCCAGCGGCACGTATCCATGGCAGAGCCATTACACCGTGCTGCAAGCCGGCAGCATCAAGGGGCAATTCGGTACCGTCACCAGCGACTATGCATTCCTCACGCCGAGCCTGGATTACAGCCCTACCCAAGTCGGCCTGACGTACGCCCGTAACGACATTGCTTTCAATCAGTTCGCCACTACCGGCAACGGCGCCAGTGCGGCCAACAGCCTGGCAGGCCTGGGCACCCACAATCCGCTGTATAACGCCTTGCTCTCCACCACCACCGCCACCGCAGGTGCAGCCATCGAGCAATTGGCCGGCAGCAGCACTGCCAACCTCACTGGCGCCACCCTCGGCGCCAGCGCCCAGGTAGGCAACAGCATGCTTGCGGCGATGCATCAATTGGGCGGCGGCGCGGGCTTGATGGTCGGGCTTGATCAGCGCGACACCCCAGTGCTCGCCGCCAGCGGCATACCCAGCGATGCGCGCAACCTCAATGACCCGAACGCGCGTGGCCGCCTGTGGCTGCAGGGCATCGGCAGCTACGGCAAGCTTGATGGCGAACACGGCAGCAACGGCCTGACCCAACGCACCAAAGGCACAGTGCTGGGGGCCGATTGGGCCCTCGACAGCGACTGGCGCGTGGGTTTGCTGGGCGGTTATTCGAAGACCGACCTGGACACCACCGGCGTGGACGGCAGCGTCGACAGCTGGCACGCCGGCGTCTACGCCATGCGCCAGAGTGGGCCCCTGGCCTTGCGCCTGGGCGCGGCTTACAGCGGGCACCAGGGCGACAGCAAACGCACGGTGGCCTTCAACGGTTTCAACGACCGCCCCAAAGGCGACTATGACGCCAACAGCCAGCAGGCCTTTGCCGAACTCGGTTACGCCATGGGCAGCGGCCACCTGAGTGCCGAGCCATTCGCCAACCTCGGCTACCAGCGCTACCAGCGTGACAGCTACACCGAAAAAGGCGGCGCCGCCGCGCTGCATGTCGACGGTCAGACCCAGGACAATTTCAGCAGCACATTCGGTTTGCGCCTGGCGCACCTGAGCCAACTGGACAACGGCATCAGCCTCACGCCCCGTGTCAGCGCCGGCTGGAAGCACACTTACGGCGATGTCGACAGCAGCACGCGCCAGGCTTTCCTGGCCGGCGGCACAGCGTTCAATGTCGAAGGCAGCGCCCTGGACCGCAACAGCCTGCTACTCGAAGCCGGGCTGGACGTAGGCTTGTCGGCGCGCCATAGCCTGGGCCTGGGCTACACCGGCGAGATCGGCAGCAACAGCCGCAATCACGCGTTGGTCGGCCAATGGCAGATGAGTTTTTAATCGCTCAGCACTAAAGACAACTCCCGCGGATCAGGGGTCGGTAGCCTGACAGTTATCGCCCCGTCATCTCGCTAAATTCCCGGCCTCTTATTCCATGAGGCTGGATTTACATGTCACTTGCACAAAAACAGTTCGCTATAGCCCTTACCCTCATGCTGGTGGTCACAGCTGCTCCGTTTGCACAGGCGCAGAGGAACATGGAGCACGACAGCGACTGGCTTAACGAGATCCCTCTGGGCGATCAGCCCGCCGTGCATGACCGCGCGCCTCCCGCGCCTGCCGATGAGTTTTACCTCGTCGAGCATGCCACCACCCATAACGGCAAACAGGCGGCAATCATGCTTGATTACGCTATTGATCAACTGTTGGAGTCCGGCGCGTTGAGCAAGCGCGAACAGGACGCACTCGAGCACCTGGGCAGTTACCTGGGCAGCCTGGCGCCAGGCAACGTCGGCGCGGTGCTTGAGCAATTGGCGGGCAGCCAGCATGCCAACCTGGGCACCGCCACCCAAGACGGCCTGAAACAGCTGAACGCCAACCTGCTGTCGGCGATCCGCGAACTGAGCGGCCAGACACGCGAAGACGCTCGGGTGTGGCTCAACGGCCTGGGCAACAGCGGCAAGCTCGACGACCACCGCGGCAGCGCCGGTTTGCAACAGCGCACACAAGGCCTGATGGTCGGCGCCGACTGGTCGGTGGACACCGCCTGGCGCTTGGGCGTAATGGGGGCCAAGTCAGGCAGCAACCTGAACGCCAAACGGTTCAAGGCCGAACTGGAAAGCTGGCACCTGGGCGCCTATGCCTTGCGCCAGGACGGCCCGCTGGCACTGCGCCTGGGGGCGATTTACAGCCACCACGATGGGCGAAATAAACGCAGCGTCGACGTCGACTTCCTCAACTTGCGCGACCAACTCAAGGGCAAGTACAGCGCTCAAAGCCAGAACGCATTCGCCGAGTTGGGCTATCAACTGGGCGGTGCCGCAATCAGCATCGAGCCCTTTGCCGGCCTCGGTTGGCAGCGCTATCACCGCGACAGCTTCACCGAAAAAGGTGGCGTGACAGCCCTTAACGTCGGCGAACAAACCCAGCAGAACCTGAACAGCACCTTCGGCCTGCGCCTGTCGAGCCTGTATGCCCTGGGCAGTCAGATGATCCTCAACCCCCACTTGAGTACACACTGGCAGCACCTCTATGGCGACGTCAGCAGTACGCTTCGCCAATCTTCGGCGTGGGATAAACGCGATGATTTCGACAGCGGCTTCACCCTCAAAGGCACCGCCCTGGACCGCAACAGCCTGGGCCTGCGCGCCGGTCTCGACCTTGCACTGTCGGCCCAACACACGTTGGGCCTGACCTACACCGCTGACGTTGGCAGCAACAGCCGCCATCAGGGGTTGATGGGCCAATGGGCCATGGGCTTTTGACCCACGCTTTATTTCAGGCGAAAAAAAAGGGGGGCACCTGCCCCCCCGAGGATTAAGCGGTTGTCTTGAAGGCTGTGACTCAGCCTTCGATTTCAATCAGGATTTCGCCAGGGTTGACCCGGTCGCCCTTGGCCACATGAACGGCGCAAACTTTGCCTGCAATCGCGGCCTGCACTTCGGTTTCCATCTTCATGGCTTCGGTAATCAGCACGGCCTGGCCGGCTTTGACCACGTCGCCTTCCTTGACCAGTACGTCGACGATATTGCCCGGCATCGCCGTGCTGACATGGCCCGGCTCGGTCGCGTGCTTGCGCTTGCTGCCGCCGCTGCTGACGAACTCGTTGAGCGGTTCGAACACCACTTCTTCGGGCATGCCATCGATGGACAGGTAGAAGTGGCGCTTGCCTTCGGCCTTGACGCCGACACCGGTGATGTCAACGCGGTAGCTTTCGCCGTGCACGTCGATCACGAACTCGGTCGGCACGCCTTCGCCACCGGCACGCGCTACGCCGCCGGCCTCAGGAATCGGCAACAACACTTCCGGGCTCAAGGTGCCGGCATCACGCTCCTCAAGGAACTTGCGCCCGATGTCCGGGAACATCGCGTAGGTCAGCACGTCTTCTTCGGACTTGGCCAACGCGCCGATTTCGCCGCGCAGCTTGGTCATTTCCGGCTTGAGCAGGTCGGCCGGGCGGTGGTCGATCACTTCTTCGCTGCCGATGGCCTGGCGGCGCAGTTTTTCATTCACCGTGCCCGGCGCTTTGCCGTAGCCGCCTTGCAGGTAGAGCTTCACTTCATTGGTGATGGTCTTGTAACGCTCGCCGGCCAGCACGTTGAAGAACGCCTGGGTGCCGACGATCTGCGAGGTCGGAGTCACCAGCGGCGGGAAACCGAGGTCTTCACGCACACGCGGGATTTCGGCCAGCACTTCGCTCATGCGGTTGAGCGCGCCCTGCTCTTTCAACTGGTTGGCCAGGTTGGAAATCATCCCGCCCGGCACCTGATTGACTTGTACGCGGGTGTCGACGGCGGTGAATTCGCTTTCGAACTGGTGGTATTTCTTACGCACGGCGTAGAAATACAGGCCGATTTCCTGCAGCAGTTCCAGGTCGAGGCCGGTGTCGAATTCGCTGCCTTTGAGGGCGGCAACCATCGACTCGGTGCCTGGGTGGCTGGTGCCCCAGGCGAAGCTGGAGATGGCGGTGTCGATGTGATCGGCACCGTTCTCGATGGCCTTGAGTTGGCACATCGCGGCCAAACCCGCCGTGTCGTGAGAGTGGATAAAGATCGGCAGGCTCTGCTCGGCTTTGAGTGCCTTGACCAGCTCGCCCGTGGCGTACGGCGTCAGCAGGCCGGCCATGTCTTTGATGGCGACCGAGTCGCAGCCCATGGCTTCCATTTGCTTGGCCTGGGCCACAAACGCGTCGATGGTGTGCACCGGGCTGGTGGTGTAGGCGATGGTGCCCTGGGCATGCTTGCCGGCGGCTTTCACCGCCTCGATGGCCACGCGCAGGTTACGCACGTCGTTCATGGCGTCGAAGATGCGGAACACGTCGATGCCATTCACGGCAGCCTTGGCGACGAAGGCTCTGACCACGTCGTCGCTGTAGTGGCGGTAGCCCAACAGGTTCTGGCCGCGCAGCAGCATTTGCAGGCGCGTGTTGGGCAACGCAGCGCGCAGTTTGCGCAGGCGCTCCCACGGGTCTTCTTTGAGAAAACGTACACAGGCGTCGAAGGTCGCGCCGCCCCAGACTTCCAGCGACCAGTAGCCGACTTTGTCGAGCTTGTCGCAGATCGGCAGCATGTCGTCGGTGCGCATGCGGGTCGCCAGCAACGATTGGTGGGCGTCGCGCAGGATGGTGTCGGTTACGAAGATCTTTTTAGTCATTGGAATATTCCTCACAGGCCTGCGTGGGCGGCGATGGCGGCGGCGATGGCCAGGGCCAGCTCTTCGGGTTTGCGCTTGATCGAGTAGTTGGTCAGCTCAGGGTGGCTTTCCACGAAACTGGTGTTGAACTGGCCGCTGCGGAATTCCGGGTTGCGCAGGATTTCCTGGTAGTAGGCGGCGGTGGTCTTCACGCCTTGCAGGCGCATGTCGTCCAGGGCACGCAGGCCACGGTCCATGGCCTCTTCCCAGGTCAACGCCCACACCACCAGTTTCAGGCACATGGAGTCGTAAAACGGAGGGATGGTGTAGCCGGTGTAGATCGCCGTGTCGGTGCGCACGCCAGGACCGCCGGGCGCGTAGTAACGGGTGATCTTGCCGAAGCTGGGCAGGAAGTTGTTCTTCGGGTCTTCGGCGTTGATGCGGAACTGCAACGCGAAACCACGGTGCTGGATGTCTTCCTGTTTCACCGACAGCGGCAGGCCCGAGGCGATGCGGATCTGCTCACGCACAATGTCGATGCCAGTGATTTCTTCGGTGATGGTGTGCTCAACCTGCACCCGGGTGTTCATCTCCATGAAGTACACCTCGCCCTCGGCGAGCAGAAACTCCACGGTGCCGGCGTTCTCGTAACCCACGGCCTTGGCGGCACGCACCGACAGGTCGCCGATGTAGGCGCGCTGTTCCGGGGTGAGCTGCGGGCTTGGAGCAATTTCGATGAGCTTCTGGTTGCGGCGCTGAATCGAGCAATCACGCTCGAACAGGTGCACCACGTTGCCAAAGCTGTCACCAAGGATTTGCGCCTCGATGTGCTTGGGATTGACGATGCATTTTTCCAGGAACACTTCCGCCGAACCGAAGGCCTTGGTGGCTTCGGAAATCACGCGGGGGAAGGCTTGTTCGAGTTCTTCGCGGCTGTTGCAGCGGCGGATACCACGACCGCCACCACCGGAGGTGGCCTTGAGCATCACCGGGTAACCAATGCGGTCGCCTTCGGTGAGGGCTTCGGCGATGTCGGCGACGTTGCCTTCGGTGCCGGGCGTCACCGGCACACCGGCCTTGATCATGCTGCGGCGCGCTTCGGTCTTGTCGCCCATGCGGCGAATCACTTCGGCCGACGGACCGATGAATTTGATCCCGCGTTCGGCGCAGATGTCTGCCAACTCGGCGTTTTCCGACAGGAAACCGTAGCCGGGGTGCAGCGCATCACAGCCGGTTTCCACGGCCAGGTTCACCAGTTTGCGCGGGTTCAGGTAGCCGGCCAGAGGCTCGGCACCAATGCTGTGGGCTTCGTCGGCACGTTTGACGTGCAACGCGTGGCGGTCGGCGTCCGAGTAAACCGCGACCGAGCGAATGCCCATCTCGGCGCAGGCACGCACGATTCGTACGGCAATCTCACCACGGTTGGCGATCAGGATCTTTTTTATCACTTGGAAATTCCCTTGAGCCGTTTGCTGCGTCTTCGACCGGTTGGATCCGAGTCGGCGCGTGACCAAATGTTTCATGACAGTCGCGAGACACACACTAGGCGCAACGGAGGATTAACAAAAATCAATAATTATTGGGTTGTGTATAAGTAAACACTTATAGTTGGCCGTACGGCCTGGGGCGAGAGGATATAAATAATGCGTAAGTCATTGATGCGTATGACATTACGTCAGTTGCAGATTTTCAACGAAGTCTGTGATTTGCGCTCCTACAGCCGTGCCGCCGAGGAAATGTCCCTCACACAACCAGCCGTAAGCCTACAAATTCGTCAGCTGGAAGAGCTGATCGGCCAGCCGCTGTTCGATTACGTCGGCAAAAAGCTCTACATGACCGAGGCCGCCGAAGCCTTGCAACGCGCCAGCCGGGATATTTTCGGGCGCCTGGAAAACCTCGATATGCAGCTGTCGGACATGCAGGGCTCGCTGCAGGGCCAGCTGAAGCTGGCGATCGAATCGAGTGCCAAGTACTTCGTGCCGCACCTGTTTGCCGCCTTCAAGCGCCAGCATCCGGAGGTGCAATTGCACCTGACAGTCGTCAATCGTGCCCAGGTGATTCGAAGGCTTTCAGACAACCGTGATGACCTGGTGATCATGTCCATGGTGCCCCAGGACATGGGCCTGGAGTTTCTGCCGTTTCTGAACAACCCGATTGTCGCCGTGGCGCCGCTCGACCATCCCTTGAGCCTGCAAGGCGCGCTGCGTTTGCAGGACCTGGAACCGTACACGCTGCTGGTGCGCGAGCCGGGCTCCGGCACGCGACTGGCCTGCGAGGAGTACTTCAAGGAAAAACGCGTGCACTTCACCCAGACGGTGGAAGTGGCTTCGGCCGAGGCGCAGCGTGAGTGCGTGAACGCAGGGTTGGGCGTGGCGTTGCTGACGCGCCACGCGGTCAACCTGGAGCTGGCCACCGGCGGGCTCAAGGAGCTGCCGGTGGAAGAACTGCCGCTGTACCGCAGTTGGTGCCTGGTGCAGGCCAAGGCCAAGCGCCTGTCACCGGTGGCCCATGCGTTCCTGGGCTTTATCCGCAGCGAACGGGTGCAGATCAGCGCGTTGGCTGAGCGCTTCGCTGGGCAGCCGCGGGTGCCTGCCAATGGAGTTCCGGGTAGTCCGTGATGCTCTGGAGCAATTGGCGCTCTTCGCAACGGTCTTCGATTGCGCGACGAAACGCCATGCGGCGCTGGTCTTCTTGCTGACGACGGGTTTTGACGGTGCTGCTGTCTTCGTATTGCCGGGCCATGTTGAGTCTCCCAATGCGAGTACGGGGAGTTCAGGATGGGCGCGGCGGATGACGGTTTGGCGGCGTGGGGGTTACAGGACGATGAATATTCCGAATATTGAAGGAGATTGCCTGTGGGAGCTGGCTTGCCTGCGATGCAGGCACCGCAGGTTTTCAGTTAAACCGAGGTGACGCTATCGCCGGCAAGCCAGCTCTCACATTTGACGGGGTGCGACCTTGAATCAGTCGTCGAGGGCTTTGACCGATTTTGGCGAGAGACGCAGGCTGCGCAAGCTGCGCTTCACGCTCTTGAGGTGGTTGACCAGGCTCGGGCCGCGCGCCATGGCCACGCCCATCGCCAGCACGTCGATCACCACCAGGTGGGCGATGCGCGAGGTCAGCGGGGTGTAGATTTCGGTGTCTTCGTGCACGTCGATCGCCAGGTTTACCGTCGACAGTTCCGCCAATGGCGTCTGGCTTGGGCACAGCGTGATCAGCGTCGCGCCGCTTTCACGCACCAGGTTGGCGGTGATCAGCAGGTCTTTTGAGCGGCCGGACTGGGAGATGCATATCGCCACATCCGTGGGCTTCAGCGTGACCGCCGACATCGCCTGCATGTGCGGATCGCTGTAAGCCGCTGCAGTGAGCAGCAGGCGGAAGAATTTGTGCTGGGCGTCGGCAGCAACGGCGCCCGACGCACCGAAGCCGTAAAATTCGACGCGCTGGGCCTGGGACATTGCGGTCACGGCCTTCTGCAATTCCACTGGGTCGAGTTTTTCTCGCACTTCCATCAGGGTGTGCAAGGTGGTGTCGAAGATTTTCAGGCTGTAGTCGGCGACGGAATCGTCTTCGTGAATCGCAAACTGCCCAAAGCTCGCACCCGCCGCCAGGCTCTGGGCCAGCTTGAGCTTCAGGTCCTGAAACCCGGAGCAACCAATGGCACGGCAAAAACGTACGATGGTCGGCTCACTGATGCCCACGCTGTGGGCCAGATCGGCCATGGAACTGTGCATCACGGCCGCAGGGTCAAGCAGCACGTGATCGGCAACCTTGAGTTCCGATTTGCGTAACAGGTGGCGCGACTGGGCGATATGTTGCAACAGGTTCAAAGGGCAGGACTCTTGTTATTGGCAGGCGCCAGGGATGTAGCAAGCTTGTAGTTATACTACAAGAATTGCCGTTTTGCCCGTCCGATGCATCACTAAATCGCCCTGATGCCCTTTGAATCAGCGGGCAGCCGCCGTGTAGCCACACAGGCGGCCTGGCCGTCTTTAAGGAAAGTCTGCATTTTTCCGTAACAAATCTGCCAGCGCCTCGGCCTCCACCGGCCGACTGATCAGATAGCCCTGCACTTCGTCACAGCGCTCCCCTCGCAGGAAATCCAGCTGCTGCTGATCTTCCACACCTTCGGCCACCACCTTGAGCGCCAGCCCATGGGCCATGGCAATGATTGCACGCGTAATCGCGGCGTCCTCGCGGCCCTGGCCCAGGCCGCGGATGAACGTCTGATCGATCTTCACGTAATCCACGGGGATGCGCTTGAGGTAGCTGAGGGACGAGTAGCCGGTGCCAAAGTCGTCAATGGCCAGCTTCACGCCCAGGTCGCGCAGTTGCTGGAAGGTGGCAATGATGTGCTCGACGCTGTCGAGCAGTTGGCTCTCGGTCAGTTCCAATTCGAGGTATTGCGGGTCAAGGCCGGTTTCTTCGAGCACTTGGCGCACCAGGCTGACCAACTTGCCCTGGCGCAACTGGTGCACGGAAAGGTTCACCGACACCCGAATCGGCGCCAACCCCTGGCGCTGCCATTCGCACGCTTGCCAACAGGCCTGGCGCAAGACGAATTCGCCCAGCGGCACGATCAGGCCTGTTTCTTCGGCCAGGCCAATAAAGTCCCCCGGCGGCACCATGCCCCACTGCGGATGCTCCCAGCGAATCAGCGCCTCGGCGGCATTCAGCTTGCCGGTGGCCAGGCACAGTTTGGGCTGATAGAACACCGTGAGCTGGCGCTCGTCGATGGCTTTGCGCAAGTGGTTCTCCAGCTGCAAACGCTCAAGCGTGCTGGCTTGCAGGCTGTCGGTGTAGAACTGGAAGTTGTTGCCGCCCAAGTGCTTGGCATGTTGCATGGCCATGTTGGACTGACTGACCAACGCGGAAATTTCCCGCGCATTATCCGGCAACAGGCTGACACCCATTGAGGCACTGACCACCAACTCATGCCCGTCTACCGTCACCGGCACCCGCAGCTTCGCCAGGAGCCGCGTGGCCACTCGCGCCAGGCTCGACAGGTTGCCGTAGGCGTCGAACAGCACGGCGAACTCATCGCCGGACAGACGCGCAATGGTGTCAGCCTCGGGCAACGCGCTGATCAGACGACGGGCCATTTTCTGTAACAGCTGGTCGGCGACTTCATGGCCCAGGCTGTCGTTCAGCAGCTTGAAGCGGTCGAGGTTGATATGCAGCAACGCCAGGCTACGCCCGCCCTGACGCACACGCGCATGGGCTTCGCGCAGTCGCTCGCGGAACAGTGAACGGTTGGCCAGGCCCGTCAACTCGTCATAGTGCGTGAGGTAGCGCATGCGCTCTTCGGACTCACGCCGCGCCGACAGATCGGCGAAGAAGCCCACAATGTGGCTGACATTTCCGCGAACATCGCGCACCACGTTCAGCTGCAGCCATTGCGGGTACAGTTCGCCATTCTTGCGCGTTTCAACCAGTTCGCCCTGCCAGGTACCGTGGCTGAGCAGGGCCTGGCGAATCACCGGAAAGTGGCGACGCGCGTCACGGCTGCTGGGCAGTTCCACGACGTTGCGGCCGAGCATGTCGTCGATTTCAAAGCCGGTGACACGGCTGAAAGCCTGATTGACGGCGATCAGCGCATAGTTCGGGTCAAGAATCACGATGCCTTCGCTGGCCGCCTCGAACACGGTCGAGGCCAGCCGTTGCTGTTCTTCCAGGGCCTTGCCGGCGCTGATGTCGCGGCGGGTGCCGAGCATGCGCGTTACCCGCCCACTGGGGGAGCGCTCCACGGCGCGGCCGCGGTCTTCGATCCAGACCCAGTGACCGTCGCCGTGGCGCACGCGGTATTCAACCTGGTAATCCTCGGTGCGGCCTTTGAGATGCTCCACCAGTGCGCGCTTGAGCAGCGGCAAGTCGTCGGGGTGCAGGCGCGGCTTGAGGTGGCTGAGCATTGCTGTGACGTACTCGGGCTCCAGGCCGAACAACTCTTTGAGCTGAGTGTGATGGACTTCATCGGTCTGCAGGTTCCAGTCCCACAGCCCCAGTTCGCTGGCCTGCAGCGCCATGGCCAGGCGCGCTTCACTTTTGTTCAGGGCCAGGCTGGCGGCGTCCAGTTCCTGATTGCGTTGCGCCACGCGGTCTTGCAGACCGATCTGGGCCTCGCGCAGGTCCTGTTCGACCTGGCGGCGCTGCTCGACTTCGCGCACCAATTCCTGATTCAACTGCTCGCTGCGCTGCTGCGCCTGCTGTAAATGCTCGATCAGCGCCTGGTTCTGAAAGCGTCGCAGCAGGCCACGCTGGATCAGGCGGTTGACCTGCCACGCCACCAGGCTCAGAGAGCCCAGCAGGATCAGGCCAAGCACGCCCCAACCTTGCTGTTGCGCCGTGCCGTTCCAAAACAGATAAAGGATGGCCGGCACCAGACACGGCACGGCAAAGGACAGGAACGCAGGCAGGCTCACGGCATAGGCCACGCTGGCCGACAGCGTTGCCGCGCCGATCAGGCCGAACACCCAGGCCTGCTGCATGAAGCTGTCCGCCGGCACCAGCGCAATGGCGGCGGTGGCTAACGTCAGGCCACTGACCGCCGAGCCGAGCATGAACATGCGCCGCCAGATCGGCTGGGCCTGGCGGCTGGGCATGGCCGAATCGAACGCCGCCACTTGAATGACGCGCAAGGCCACCAGGGCGAGCAGCCAGACCAGCCACACGCTGTCCAACAGATATTGCTTGGGGTTCCACAGCAACCAGGCGCAGACCAGGCCGTTCACCAACATCAATAAAGTCGGCAGCAATGAACCTTGGTAGAGCAGGCGAGTGCGTTCGACCGCCATCTCGGTTGCGTAATATTTACGGATGACGTGCACAGGCGCCGCCGAGGGGCCGAACAGGTCGGGACTGAGAGTCATAGGCAGTGTTCTTATAATGGTGAGCCCGAAACGTGCACGGAGCATACACAAGCAAGCGCTTGGGCCAAACTGCTCCAAGTCATAAAAACCGCACGATAAACCGCCGCAAAACTCGGGGCCAGACAGCTTGAGCGAGATGCTGCGCGGGCTGTGGCCTATGACCGACCGGTCATCAGCCCCGCCAGAATGTTTGTGCGGCTCGAAACACTCCTGAGGTTTTCGAGTGACCACCCGGCATTGGGATTTGCCCCACTCCCCCGGGCACCCTAGAATGCGCCGATGCGCGATGATCTCTCCCTTTTGCTGAACTCCCTCAACGATGCCCAACGCCAGGCCGTAGCAGCCCCCGTTGGCCGTCAGTTGGTCCTGGCCGGTGCTGGCTCCGGTAAAACCCGAGTGCTGGTGCACCGTATCGCCTGGTTGATCCAGGTTGAAAACGCGTCCCCGCATTCCATCCTGTCGGTGACCTTCACCAACAAGGCTGCTGCCGAGATGCGCCACCGCATCGAGCAGTTGATGGGCATCAGCCCGGCCGGCATGTGGGTAGGCACCTTCCACGGCCTGGCCCACCGTTTGTTGCGGGCGCATTGGCAGGAAGCGGGACTGAGCCAGACTTTCCAGATCCTCGACAGTGATGACCAGCAGCGCCTGGTCAAGCGCGTGATCCGTGAGCTGGGCCTGGACGAACAGCGCTGGCCCGCGCGCCAGGCGCAATGGTTTATCAACGGCCAGAAAGACGAAGGCCTGCGCCCGCAACATATTCAGGCCAGCGGCGATTTGTTCCTGGCCACCATGCGCAGCATTTATGAAGCCTACGAGGCCGCCTGCGTGCGTGCCGGCGTGATCGACTTCTCCGAGCTGCTGCTGCGCGCCCTCGACCTGTGGCGCGACAACCCAGGCTTGCTGGCGCATTACCAGAAGCGCTTCCGGCATATCCTGGTGGACGAGTTCCAGGACACCAACGCCGTGCAGTACGCCTGGTTGCGCTTGCTGGCCAAAGGCGGCGACAGCCTGATGGTGGTGGGCGATGACGACCAGTCGATCTACGGCTGGCGTGGCGCGAAAATCGAGAACATCTACCAGTACTCCGACGACTTCCCGGACGCGATCACTATCCGTCTGGAGCAGAATTACCGCTCCACCGCCGGCATCCTCAAGGCTGCCAACGCACTGATCGCCAATAACACCGGGCGCATGGGCAAAGAGCTGTGGACCGACGGCGGCGAAGGCGAAGCAATCAACCTGTACGCCGCGTTCAATGAGCACGATGAAGCGCGTTACGTAGTGGAAACCATCGAAAGCGCGTTGAAAACCGGGCTGGCGCGTAACGATATCGCCATCTTGTACCGCTCCAACGCCCAATCGCGGGTATTGGAAGAAGCCCTGCTGCGCGAACGTATTCCGTACCGCATCTATGGCGGCCAGCGCTTCTTCGAGCGTGCGGAAATCAAGAACGCCATGGCGTACCTGCGCTTGCTCGAGGGCCGTGGTAACGATGCGGCGCTGGAGCGGGTGATCAATGTTCCGGCGCGTGGCATCGGCGAGAAAACCGTCGAGGCCATCCGCGACCACGCGCGCCACGCTGATGTGTCGATGTGGGAAGCCATGCGCTTGCTGATCGCCAATAAGGGCCTGACCGGCCGCGCTGCCGGTGCCTTGGGAGTGTTCGTCGAGCTGATCGAGAACCTCGCCGCCAAATGCGCGGAAATGCCGCTGCATTTGATGACCCAGACCGTGATTGAGCAATCGGGCCTGATCGCCTATCACGAAGCGGAAAAAGGCGAGAAGGGCCAGGCGCGGGTAGAAAACCTTGAAGAACTGGTCAGCGCCGCCCGCGCGTTTGAAAACACTGATGAAGATGAAGAGCTGACGCCGCTTGCCGCCTTCCTCGGGCATGCGTCGCTGGAAGCCGGTGATACCCAGGCCGATGAGCATGAAGACAGCATCCAGCTGATGACCTTGCACAGCGCCAAGGGCCTGGAATTCCCGTATGTGTTCCTGGTGGGCATGGAAGAAGGCCTGTTCCCGCACAAGATGAGCCTGGAAGAGCCCGGCCGGCTTGAGGAAGAACGCCGCCTGGCTTACGTGGGCATCACCCGTGCCATGCAGAACCTGGTGATGACCTACGCCGAAACCCGACGCCTGTACGGCAGCGAGACCTACAACAAGGTGTCGCGTTTCGTACGTGAAGTGCCGAAGGGACTGATCCAGGAAGTGCGCCTGTCCAACAGCGTCAGCCGCCCGTTCGGCGGCGGCCAGCAGCAGAGCTCCAGCACCCTGTTTGCCGGTTCCGAGATTCCGGAAACCCAGTTCAGCCTTGGCCAGCAGGTCAGGCATTCGGTGTTCGGCGAAGGCGTGATCCTCAACTTCGAAGGCGCTGGCGCCCAGGCACGGGTGCAGGTGAATTTCGCCGAAGGCAGCAAGTGGCTGATGATGGGCTACGCCAAGCTCGAAGCGATCTGAAACACTGCATGCTCCCTGTTAGGCGCCCGGCTGGCCGGGCGCCTGCAATGTGAAGAATCATGCCCCTCCCTTGTTTTTCGCCTGCTCGGGCCAATATCTGTAACTAGTCCTACAGACCCTTCGGAATTGGTCTTACGTAAAAGCCCGAAACATTATGCCGCTAGCCACTGTCACGACACCTGTGCAACATGGCGCGCGTGCAATCCACAAATGGGAATTCCCTTTATGAAACGTTTTCTTAGCATCGCCATGGCGTTGTGCATCGGCCTGACGATGAGCCTCGACGCCAACGCCAAGCGCTTCGGTGGCGGCAAAAGCATGGGCTCGGCACCGACTCACCAGACCAGCCAAATGGCTCCTTCCGCCGGTGCCGGCGGTGCTGCAGCAACCGCCGGTGCAGCCGGTGCTGCTGGCGCGGCTGCCAAGGCCGGCGGTGCTTCGCGCTGGTTAGGCCCTCTGGCCGGTATCGCCGCCGGTGGCCTGCTCGCATCCATGTTCATGGGCGGCGGCTTCCAGGGCATGCAGATCTTCGACATCCTGATCATGGCGGTTATCGCCTTCTTGATCTTCCGCTTCATCGCCGCCCGTCGCCGCAAGCAGCAGGAGCACATGGCTCCAGCCGGCGCGCCGATGCAGCGTGAAGTCTTCGAGCAAAAACCAACCACAGGTTCGATCTTTGGTGGTTCGCCAGCGCCTGCCACCGCTCGTCCGGTGATCAATGCACCGGCCTGGTTCAACGAAGAGCGTTTCGTCGAAGCGGCCCGCAGCCACTTCCAGTCCCTGCAACAGCACTGGGACGCCAACGAAATGGACAAGATCTCCGAGTTCGTGACCCCACAACTGCTGGAGTTCCTCAAGCGCGAACGTGCCGACCTGGGCGACGGTTTCCAGTCGACCTACATCGACGACCTGCGCGTACAACTGGAAGGTGTGGATGATCGCGCCGACAAGACCATCGCCACCCTGACCTTCAGCGGCGTGTCGAAGACCTCGCGTTTCGACCAGGGCGAAGTGTTCAGCGAAAGCTGGAACATGGAGCGCGCCCAAGGCGACAACCAGCCTTGGCTGGTCGCCGGTATCCGCCAGAACGGCTGATAACCGCACGCTTGAGCACTTGGTAATAAAAACCCCGGACATGTTCCGGGGTTTTCTATTTCGCGGTTGCACTTATAGCGAGCTACTGTATAAAACGCCCTATTAACCGCGCCAACTAGCAAGAGGATCCCGGCCGTGGAAGAAATCATCGAACAATTGCGTGAAGCCAACGAACCGGTCCCGGTTCCTCTGGAACTGCCTGACGAAGACCAAATTGTAGAAATCGAAGAACAACTGTTCATCGACATCCCGTTTGTCTTCCGCGAATTCCTGCTCACCGTCAGCGACGTGGTGTATGGCAGCCTGGAGCCGGTGACGGTTACCGATCCGCAGTCCCACACCTACCTGCCGGACGTGGCCGCCAACGCCTGGGATGCCGGTGTTGACCGCAGCATGATCCCGATCTGCCAGGACGGCGACGACTACTACTGCGTCGAAGAAGACGGCACCGTGGTGCTGTGGTCCGGCGAAGAAGAACTGGTTACCGAAGAAACTTGGGAATCGGTGTGGCACTGGGCGCGGGACGTCTGGCTGGAAAGCTGATTCCACAAAGCTTTTGTGGCGAGGGCGCTTGCTCCCGTTGGGCTGCGCAGTAGCCCCAACCAGGGTGATGCGCTTTCCAGATGGCGAGGTGACTGTTTTCAGGGCGGCTGCGCAGCCTAGCGCGAGCAGGCTCGCTCGCCACAAGAATGCGCCGCTCGGCTTAGTGCTCCGGCGTGTCCTTGTGGTTATCCAGGGTCTCCAGCAAGGCAACCTGCATCCGCGTATGCACGCGGATGAACCACCGCCACAGCACCGCCGCCACCGCTGCTGCCACCACGGCGATCAGCACCAGCAACTTGTTGGTTGGCAAGATACTGGCCGACAAGGCTGCCAGCAGCAGGAAAATCACCAGCAGCGACAGGATGGGGATCAATTCAGCGATCACTCGTCGTACGCGCTGGGTATGCCTTCCGGCCATTTCCGGCTTGACGCTCATCTCTGCCAGCAACATCGACAGCGCCTTGAGCTTGCGATACGCCGCAATCAAAAACGGCAGCGACAACAACAACGCCCCGCCCCAGATCAACGCCTTTTCCCAGCTTGGATCACTGATCCAGCCTTCCAGATACCCACCGATGCGCGCCGCAAAAAAGCCGCCGGCGAAGAAGATCGCCACCACCAACGCCAGGTTTACCCCCACTTGCAGGATGATCTTGCGAATCATCGACGCCAGCATTGCGCCCTCGCCCTGAGGCTGGATGCTGCGCAACCATTCGCCATACATACCGAACACCCGGCTCATGCGCTTGGGCATCACCGCCGCAATCTTCAACGATAACGGGTCGGCGCCGCGAATCAGGTACGGCGTGAGCAGCGTGGTAATCGCCGACACCGCCACGGCCACCGGGTAGAGGAAGTCGCTGGTCACCTGCAAGGTCATCCCCAATGCGGCGATGATGAAGGAAAACTCCCCAATCTGTGACAGCCCCATGCCCACGCGCAGTGAGGTGCGGCCGTCATTGCCGGCGATAAACGCCCCCAGGCCGCAGGACAACATTTTGCCCAGCACCACCGCCACGGTGATTACCGCGATGGGCCAAGCGTATTGCAGCAGGATTTGTGGGTCGATCATCAAGCCAATCGCGACAAAGAAGATCGCGCTGAACATGTCGCGAACCGGCTCGATCAGGCGTTCGATCTTAATCAACTGACGGGACTCGGCCATGATCGCGCCGATCAGGAACGCGCCCAGCACCATGCTGTATTCGAGCTTCACCACCAGCAGGCAGAAGCCGAAACACAGGCCGAGCACAGTGATCAGCAGCATCTCGTTACTGTCGAACTTGGCCACATAGGCCAGCAGGCGCGGCACCAGCAGTATGCCGATGACCAGCGCGACGATCATGAACAGCGAGAGTTTGCCGACGGTGGAAAACACCTCGCCGGAGCTGACCGTGCCGCTGACCGCGATGCTCGACAGCAAGGCAATGATGCCGATACCGAGGATGTCTTCCACGATCAGCACGCCGAAAATCAGCTGGGCAAAGCGCTGGTTTTTCATCTTCAGGTCGTTGAGTGCCTTGACGATGATGGTGGTCGAGGAGATCGCCAGGATGGCGCCGAGGAACAGCGAGTCCATGGTGTTCCAATCGAACCAGCGGCCGATTTCGTAGCCGATCCAGATCATCAGGATGATTTCGAGGAATGCGGCGATAAACGCCGTGGCGCCGACCTTGAACAGCTTGCGCAGGCTGAACTCCAGGCCCAGGCAGAACATCAGGAAGATCACCCCCAGCTCGGCGAGGGTCTTGATGGTGTCTTCGTCGTGGATCAGGCCAAACGGTGGCGTGTGAGGGCCGATGATGAATCCGGCGACGATATACCCCAGCACCACCGGTTGCTTGAGGCGGTGAAACAGGATGGTGACAACCCCTGCCACCAGCATGATCACAGCCAGATCCTGGATAAAACTGATGGCGTGCATGGCGAGGGGCTCCTTGAGGGTACTGGCGCTTTTCCCACTTCCACCGGCACCTATGAACGGTCGCAATATGCGGAAGGAAAAGTCGGCCTTAATCGTAAGAAATGCCCTGAGACGGGCTTTTGAAGGTTAACACCGCGACTTCCGGCAGAAAGCCGGTGCAATATATGGAAACAGATCGGTGCAGGCGTGACGGCAAGCCGCCCACCGGCGTCCCGTTAGGGATGGCGCTGCAAAGATTTCAGCACCCGCAGAGGTGCCACCCCAACCGATGCCTACAACCCGTGAGTGTGCTATGGAACCCGGAAACGCCCAGCTGTCGATGACGGTACTGATGACCCCTGACATGGCCAACTTCTCAGGCAATGTTCACGGCGGCACCCTGCTCAAGTACCTCGACGAAGTGGCCTACGCCTGTGCGAGCCGTTATGCCGGTCGCTATGTAGTGACCTTGTCGGTGGACCAGGTGATTTTTCGCGAACCGATCCATGTCGGCGAGCTGGTGACCTTTCTCGCCTCGGTCAACTACACCGGCAATACGTCGATGGAAGTGGGCATCAAGGTGGTGACCGAGAACATCCGCGAGCGCTCGGTGCGCCATACCAACAGCTGCTTCTTCACCATGGTGGCCGTGGACGACCAGCGCAAACCCGCCGCCGTGCCGCCACTGCAGCCGCACAACAGCGAAGACAAGCGCCGGTTCGTGCAGGCGCAGCAGCGCCGGCAGATTCGCCAGGAGCTGGAAAAGCGCTATCAGGAAATCAAGGCAGACGGGCCGTAAGACCCCAGCTGTAAACCCGACCAAAATGTGGGAACGCGCTTGCCCGCGATAGCGCTCTGTCAGTAGTGCATGTACTGGCTGACCCACCGCTATCGCGGGCAAGCCCGCTGCCACGTGGGGTTTTGTTGGGTTACAGACCGATCGGGGTGGCTTCGAAGCGCACGCGAGGATGGGCGATGCGGTCTTGGGCGCGGACCAGTTCCAGCTCGTAGCTGGCGCAGGCCTGGGTTTCCAGCAGCACTTCATGCACCGCGGCGGCCGTGAATTCGAAGGCTGCCAACAGGCTGTCACCGAGCAGCACTCGCGCCAGGAACAGCCCCGACGTCAGGTCGCCCACGCCCACCGGCTGACGCGGGAACGCCAGCAGTGGCCGACGCAAGTGCCAGCTGCCATCGGCAGTCACCAACAGCATCTCAAAACCATCCGGCAGCTTGCCCGGATAATCCAGGTGCTTGACCAGCACGGCCTTGGGCCCGCGCGCCAGCAGCGCCTTGGCCATGCCCAGGCAATCGAATAGCGATTGCGGCTTGCGCCCGGCAAAGCTGTCCAGCTCCAGTTGGTTGGGGCAAAGGAAGTCCGCCATCGCTGCCGCTTCGTCCAACAGGAAATCGCTGACTTCCTGGGGCACGATGCAACCCTTTTCCGGGTGGCCCATTACCGGGTCGCACAAGTACAAGGCCTTGGGGTTGATGGCCTTGATGCGCGCCACGCCCGTCAAAATCGCACGGCCCTGGGCCGCACTGCCGAGGTAGCCAGACAGCACGGCATCGCAGTTACCCAACTCGCCGATTGCGGCAATCCCTTCCACCAGCGCCGGAATTTGCTGCGGCGCCAACACTTCGCCCGCCCACTGTCCATACTGAGTGTGATTGGAGAACTGCACCGTGTTGAGCGGCCAGACATTCACCCCGACCCGCTGCATGGGGAACACGGCGGCGCTGTTTCCGGCGTGGCCAAAAACCACATGAGACTGGATCGCAAGCAGATGAGGTGTGCGTTTCATGCGGGAGATTTCCGTAAAGCCATTGAAATTCTGGCCGCGCAGTATGCGACTAAACACGGCCTGTACGACAGACCAGAGACACAGTTAAGCTGCTCTCACTTTGTTGGAGTTCATCGCATGCTGACCCTGGGAAACATCTTTGTGTTGATGCTGCTGGCGACCGGCGCCGCCTGGGTCTGGCACAACCACGGCCTGCGCGAGCGGGCGCTGGAGCGGGTCAAGCAGCATTGCGCCAAGCTCGATATCGAGCTGCTCGATGGCGCGGTGGCGTTGAAACGCATCGGTTTTGTGAAGGATGCCAAGGGCCGGCGGCGTCTGGCGCGCATCTATAACTTTGAGTTCACCGTAACCGGCGAAGCCCGCCATCCCGGGACGATCACTCAGTTTGGCGCTCACAGCGCGCAGATCGAACTGGCGCCCTACCCGTTCGAGATCAAAACGCCGCTGCCCAGCGCTGAAGTGATCGAGCTGAGCCAATGGCGCCAGGACCACGCCAGCAAGAACCGTCACTGACGGCAGGCGGCTAAAGCGTCCTGCAATGCGGCCACGTCCTGTGGCTGGCTGAAGATCAATTCAATACGTGAGTCACGGCGCCATTCGCTCGGTTGCCAGAGAAGTGCGCCGTTATCCACAGCGTTGGCGCTGAGCCATCCTTCAGGGCTGTGGATAACCAGTTTGGCGCGCCGCCACACCAGATTTGTCAGCCAGCCGTGCAAGCGCACGGTGTCCAAGCGCTGGCCAGGATGCCAGCGCCAGCCGATGCTCCAGCCGTCTTCTTGAGCCTGGCTGAGGCAGATTGGCAGCGTCGGATCGGTCCAGATCGCCGGTATCTGCGCCAAGCCTTGGGGCACTTCGACGTTATCCACAGCAGTGCGGCCTTTCGCATCCAAGCCGGGCAACAGGTCGAGCGGCACGTGCGCCTGGCGCGTCCAGTAAAGCGGGCAATCGGGTAATTGCTGTTCAATGGCCTGGCGCTGCGCGGCATCCAGCGCCTCATCCTTGTTCAACACCAACAGCCCGGCACTGGCCAGCGTCTCGCGTTGCGCATCAGGCAAGGGTTTACCCGCCGCCAGCGCCTGGGCATCCAGCACCAGCACGCACGGCTGAACGGCGAGCACCTGTTGCCACGGCGCCTGGCGCAGTTGTTTGAGTAGCTGCGCCGGATGGCCCAGCCCGGAGGGCTCGATAAACAGCCGATCAGGCTTGGCCTTACGCAGCAGGCGGCCCAGGCCTACCTGGAACGGTGCACCATTCACACAACACAGGCAGCCGCCTGCCACCTCGCCCAAAGCAATGCCGTCGTCATCCTGAGTGAGCAAGGCAGCGTCCAGACCGATCTGCCCGAACTCGTTGATCAACACGGCCCAGCGCTCGTTGGCCGGGCGTTGGGCGAGCAGGTATTTGATCAGGCTGGTCTTGCCGGCGCCCAACGGCCCGGCAATCACGTGCGTGGGAATATTCTGCAGCATCAGTAGCATCATTCAGACCGTGTAGAGAGCTTGATCCTACCCGGTTATGCGAGCCAATCCAGCGTCAGGATCAACCGCCGCTCATCAGCCTTGAGTGCAGGCGAGCGATGAATCAAGCCGTGAGCTTCGTTGCCATGCCATTGAGTGCCCTTGAGCATGGCGACTTCGCCACAGAGGATCTGCTCGATGCGCTCGGTGGGTTCCGCGTCCGACTGGGCCAGTTTGCGGCGGTCCATAACGCCTTCGCGCAACCACTGGCTACCAATGCCGGCGTAGGTGGTGATCAGTCGCACCGGCACATGGTCAACGTGAAAACGCGGGCACATGGCCTTGTCCAGCAGCCGCAAGCGCACGCCAATGCGCTTGGCGCCCAGCAAGCAGGCAAACGCGCTGACCAACCAAGACACATCAGCAATAAAGCCCTCGTAGCCTTCAAGATCTCGGTAACCGGACGCCAAACCCTGCAAGTTCGGCACCGCGTCTTCGGCATTGAGCTCGATGACAAAGGAGTCGGCCAGCGGCTCGTTCAGCGCAACCAGCAAGGCTCCAAACTCAGCGATGTGCAGAGGCAACTGGCGTTGCCAAACCGCCAGGTTCACCCCGTCTTCCAGGATGTCAGCCAGCGCCAGCGGCGTTTCACCGCACGTTTGGCGGATCACGGGGCGCAATGGAATAACCGGGGCCAGCATCAGGCTACCTGCTCGAACCAGGGGCCAAAAGGATCAGCCAGCAGGCGCCAACCTTCGACGCCAGCGGCCATTTCTTCATCGGTGAGCAGGCAGGCGTCCAGTTCGGCGCGCATCTGGTTGAAGTCGATATTTTGCCCGATGAACACTAATTCCTGACGGCAATCACCGGTACTCAGCTGCCAGTTGGTCATGATCGCCGCTACGCTTTCTTCATCCTGCGGCCATTGGCTTTTCGGCACAAAACGCCACCAGCGCCCGGCAAAACCATGGCGCATCAGCCCGCCAGCCTGGGACCAACTGCCTGCATCCTGATGCTTGCTGGCCAGCCAGAAAAAGCCTTTGGAGCGCAGCAGTTTGCCGTTCACCCACGGGCGGTCGATAAAGTCGAAAAAACGCTGAGGATGAAACGGCCGGCGCGCGCGATAAGCCGTGGAGGCGATGCCATACTCTTCGGTTTCCGGCACATGTTCACCGCGCAGTTCCTGTAACCAACCTGGCGCTTGGGCGGCGCGCTCGAAGTCGAAGCGACCGGTGTTGAGGATTTTGTTCAGCGGCACTTCGCCCATGACCATCGGGATAATTTCGGCCTGAGCGTTGAGGCGTTCGAGAATCGCCATCAGTTCCTCGCGCTCACGGCTGCTGATCAGGTCGATCTTGCTGAT
Source organism: Pseudomonas sp. R9.37 (assembly GCF_963878885.1). Lineage (NCBI taxonomy): Bacteria > Pseudomonadati > Pseudomonadota > Gammaproteobacteria > Pseudomonadales > Pseudomonadaceae > Pseudomonas > Pseudomonas sp. R9.37. The sequence goes on from NZ_CAWNZA010000011.1 coordinate 596,923, forward strand.
CAGGATTACGTCAGCGAATTCGATCTGCTCGATCAGCAGGTCGGTGATTGAGCGTTCGTCCTCCTCTCCCAGGGTTTCACCACGTGAGGCCAGGCTTTCGGCAGCCTGGTAGTCGAGCAGGAAATTCATGCCGTCGACCACGGTGACCATAGTGTCCAGACGCGCAATATCGGCCAGGCTTTGCTCGTTTTCGTCGCGGAAGGTGAAGGTTTCGGCCACGGGTAACGGTTCGGAAATGCCGGTGGATTCGATCAACAGGTAATCGAACCGACCTTCCTTGGCGAGTTTTCCGACTTCTTCCAGCAAGTCTTCACGCAAGGTGCAGCAGATGCAGCCGTTGCTCATCTCCACCAGTTTTTCTTCGGAGCGGTTGAGGGTGACGTCGCGCTGCACCTCGCTGCCGTCGATGTTGATTTCGCTCATGTCGTTGACGATCACCGCCACCCGCAGGTTGTCGCGGTTGCGCAGGACGTAGTTGAGCAGCGTGCTTTTACCGGCGCCGAGAAAGCCGGATAACACGGTAACGGGGAGACGATTGGGCATCAGGTGTTCCTCATCAGGGTTGGCCGGTCAAATCGCCCGTTGATGGCGTTCGCGCAGCTCTTCACGTTCTTTGGCTTCGATACTCAGGGTCGCTGTGGGGCGCAGCAGCAGGCGTTTCAGGCCAATGGGGTCGCCGGTTTCACGGCACCAGCCGTATTCACCACGGGCCAGCAGTTCAAGAGCGTCGTCGATCTTGTCCAGCAGCTTTTTTTCGCGTTCCAGCAGGCGCAGTTGCCATTGGCGCTGTTCTTCGGCGCTGCCCACATCGGCGGGGTCGCTGTTGGCTTCCTGCTCACGCAGCATCAGGAACTCAGCGTCGATGCGTGCTTGCAGTTCAGAACGCTGGCCCAGCAGCAGCTCGCGGAAGAAACCTTGCTGGGCTTCATTCATGTAATCGTTGGGCGATAGGGCAAGAAGGTCTTGTTCAGTCATGGAGAGCGGTTCACGGGTCAGGCTGTGTTTACATGTTATAGTATAACAATACAATTAAGCCAATCCCCCTTGCTCGTCACGACGAAGGGCGCAATGCTTGAGCCCGTTCCGGTCCCCGAGAAACTTTATGAGATACCTGGTGTGCGCCCTGTTGTTGGCAGTGGCAGGCCCGGCCTGCGCACAAACGCCGAGCCTGTCGGCTACCTGCGTGCGCAGCGCCAACCTGCTGGCTTGCGTGGATCCGCTGGGGAATGCCTACAGCGTGGCGACTGCCGGCGGCACCACGTATTTGCGCGGTTTCGAGGTGATCGGAAAACGCTACTGGGCACAGACCAACAGCCGCTACGGGCAGTTGACGTTCTTTACCGGGTTGGCGTCCGACGGTGAGGCGTGGGTCGGCTACACGCGCCGCGTGGGCTGGACCACCATCAACCGGTTTTCCAGTTCAGGCGGCACCAGCGCGAAGTTCACGTGCAGCCGCATTACCGGCTGTTAGACCTGGCCGCTCTTCTGCTCCTGAACCCACGCCATGTAGCTGTTCACCGGTGGGTTCTTCTCGAAGTACTTTTTCAGGCCTTCGAAAAGCCCATCCGCCACCGCCTGTTGATGGCGCGCGGTGACCAGCCGCTGGGCGTCCTGGGTGTTGGAAATGAACCCGGTCTCGACCAGGATCGACGGCACATCCGGTGACTTGAGCACCGCAAACCCTGCCTGCTCCACGCGCTTCTGGTGCAGCGTGGTGATGTTTTGCAGGCTGCCGAGCACCGAGCTGCCCAGCTGCAGGCTGGAGGCGATGGTGGCGTTCATCGACATGTCGAGAATCACCCCGGCCAGCATCGGGTCCTTGTCCTTGAGATTGAGCAAGGTGGTGGCGCCCAGCAGGTCTGCGCCATTTTCACGCTGCGCCATGAAGCGCGCCGTGGCGGAGGTGGCGCCGCCTTCAGACAACGCATACACCGATGCCCCGGAGGCCGTGAGCCGTGGCGCGGCGTCGGCGTGCACCGAGATGAACATATCCGCCTTGTGCTGACGGGCGATGTCCACGCGCTTGCGCAGCGGTACGAAGAAGTCGTCGTTGCGCACCAGTTTCACGTCAAAGCCTTTCTCACGCTTCAAGCGTTTGGCCAGCAATTGGGCGATGGACAGCACCACGTCCTTTTCGCGCTGGCCCTTGGAACCGATTGCGCCAGGGTCTTTGCCGCCGTGGCCGGGATCGACTACTACGATGATGTCGCGCTTGGGATGCGCCTTGTCCACCGGCGCCACCAGAGGCTGCGGCTGCGCGGCGATCTGGCGCGGCGCGTGGGTGGCGCCGGTCAGGTCGAGTACCAGGCGATGACCTTGGCCATCCTGCGGCGGCAACAAGAAGCTGTTGAGCTGCATCGGTGCGGCCAGGTCCAGCACGATGCGCGTATCGGCTTTTCCAAAATGCCCGGAGCGGATCGAAGTGATTCCGCAGTTCTTCAAGGCCAACTGCGAGAAATCACCGCTGAGCCCGGCGCCGCTCAGGTCGATGATCACGCGCTCCGGTGAGGTCAGGGAAAAGGTCTTGTATTGCACCGGGCCGCTGAGGTCGAACACCAGCCGCAGTTTGTCGTCGGAGCGCCACAGGCGCGCATTACGAATCTGCGTGGCAAAAGCCCCCAATGGAAAGGTGAACAGCGGGCTGACCAGCAGCAGGTTGAGAAGCTGACGTCTGTGCATGACATATACCGCGAATAGAGGAGCGTCCCTGCTCGACATGACTGAAGAAAGGCTGGAGCAGAAAAATCATCGCCGACTGAATAGTTATAATATAACATGTCTTTTTATTTCCAACGATGGACCTGCTCATGAATGCGCTGACTCTGCCGGATATCGCCGCGCAGGCTTCACGCCAAGCCTTGCCGCTCGATTGGGTAGGCATGTGCGGCATCGCCTTGCCCATTCTTATCGACGGCCAACGCCTGACTGCCTCCGCCGATGCCGGCGTCAGCCTGGACGACGGCGAGGCACGCGGCATTCATATGTCGCGCCTGTACCTGGCCCTGGAAATGCTCGACCAACAGCTTATTACGCCTGCACTTCTGCGTAATGTACTGCAGCGCTTTCTACAGAGTCATGAAGGATTATCTAAGAACGCCTACCTACGAATTCACACGGATTTGCTGCTTAAACGCCCGGCGTTGGTCAGCCCATTGGCCGGCTGGAAAGGCTACCCGGTGTGCATTGAGGCCCGTCTGGAAAATCAGATGTTCCACGTGGAACTAAAAATTGACGTTACTTATTCCTCGACCTGCCCCTGCTCCGCTGCGCTCGCCAGGCAATTGATTCAACAGCAATTTCTTCAAGATTTCGCCGGCACGCCGCTGCAACACGAAGACGTACTCACCTGGCTCGGCAGCGCTAACGGCATCGTCGCCACGCCCCACAGCCAACGCAGCAGCGCCCAGCTCTCTATTGAGTTGGACGCCAATCAGTCCACCTTGCCGCTCACCGAGCTGATCGATGACGTCGAAGCTGCGCTCGGCACCGCCGTGCAAACCGCGGTGAAACGTGCGGACGAACAAGCCTTCGCCTTGGCCAACGGGCAGAACCTGATGTTCTGTGAAGACGCCGCACGCCGCCTCAACCTCGCCTTGAAACGCTCGGATGCCGTCAAAGCCTTCCACCTGAAAGTGATCCACGCCGAAAGCCTGCACGCGCACGATGCCGTGGCTGAAAGCCGCTGGACGAGAGACTCTGCATGATCACCTGTAACGCTTTGCGCTGGGGTGCACCTGGGCAACCGCTCACCCCAGCGCTGGATTTGACCCTGGAAAAAGGCAGCCTCACCGGCATCATCGGCGCCAACGGCACCGGAAAAAGCAGCCTGCTCAAAGTGATCGCCGGCTTGCAAAAACCGCTGGCGGGCAAGGTCAGTGTGGAGGTTCCGCGCCGTGGTGGCCTTTCGTTCCTGCCTCAGCAGCAGCACTTGGATCGCCAGTTCCCCATCAGTTTGCAAGAGCTGGTCGCCGCCGGCTTCTGGGGCACCCAGCTCACGCCACCCCAGCGCAACGAACGTCTGCAGGCAGTCCTGGAGGACTGGTGCCTCAGTGGGCTGGAACATCGCCCGCTGATGGCCTTGTCCGGCGGCGAACTGCAACGCGCCCTGCTCGCCCGCATGAGCCTCGCCGAAGCGCCGGTGTTGTTGCTCGACGAACCCCATGCTGCCCTCGATGAAGACGGACAGGCGCTGTGCTGGAAACACATTCACGCCTGGCACGACCAAGGCCGCACGATCATCGTCGTCTGTCACGACCTGGCCTCCGTGCGCCACCACACCCAGCATGTGGTGCAGATCAAAAGCACCGGCTGCGTGTTCGGCCCCAGCAAAGAGCTGATCCGCCCGCAACCTCACATGCAGGTGGCCTGATGCATTTTGCCGCCCACCTGTGGATGCCTTTCTTCGACTTCGTGTTCATGCGCCGCGCACTCATCGGCGGGCTGGTGCTCGCCTGCAGCACCGCGCCGCTGGGTGTGTTTCTGATCCTGCGACGGATGAGCCTGATCGGCGACGCCGTGGCTCACGGCATCCTGCCCGGCGCCGCGCTTGGCTTCTGGTTTGCCGGGCTGAGCCTGCCCGCGCTGACCATCGGCGGTCTTGGCGCCGGCCTGAGCATGGCCGGTTTATCCGCGTGGATCACCCGCCGCACGGGCCTGCGTGAAGACGCCAGCCTCGCCGCCATCTACCCGATCTCCCTCGCCGCCGGCGTGCTGATCCTCGGCATCGCAGGCAAACGCCTGGACCTGCTGCACCTGCTGTTCGGGTCCGCATTGGCCGTGGATGAAACCACCCTCACCGGGATGCTCTGGGTCTCCGGTTTCAGCCTGATCGCCATGGCACTGATCTACAAACCGCTGTTGCTGGACACCCTAGACCCGCTCTTCCTGCAAACCGTCAGCCGCCTCGGCCCGCTCGCTCATGGGTTATTTCTGACCTTGGTGGTGCTGAACCTGGTGATCGGTTTCCAGGCCATCGGCGCGTTGATGGTGGTGGGGTTGATGATGTTGCCGGCGATTGCTTCACGGTTCTGGAGCCGGCGCCTGCCGGTGTTGATTGCAGTATCGGCGGTGCTGGGATGCCTGTCGGTGTGGTTCGGTTTGTTGCTGTCGTTCTACTACTCACTGCCCAGCGGCCCGGCCATCGTGCTGGTGGCAGGCGGCGGGTATTTGCTGTCCGTGGTCTTCGGCCCGGTGCACGGCTTGCTGCGCCGCCCGCCCTTGCTTACATCCCAATGAGGTGTTTCCCGATGCGCGCTTTACTCGTGGTGTTCAGCCTTCTGCTGCCCTTGTCGATGGCTCAGGCCGCCGACAAACTTCAAGTGGTTACCAGCTTCAGTATTCTGGATGACATCACCCACCAGATCGGTGGCGATCACATCCAGATCAGCAACATGGTCGGCCCGGACGCCGACGCCCATACCTACGAACCCACGCCGGAAGACGCCAAGGCGCTGCTCAAGGCCCGGGTCATCATCAAGAATGGCCTTGGCTTTGAACCCTGGCTGGACCGCCTGGTGACCAGCACCGAAACAAAAGCCACGGTCGTGACGGCCAGCAAAGGCGTGATCTCTCACACCATGGAAGAAGACGGTGAAACCATCCCCGACCCGCACGCCTGGCATAACCTGGCCAACGCCGAAATCTATGTGAACAACATCACCAAGGCGTTGATTGCCGCCGACCCGGCCAACAAAGCCGATTACCAGCGCAACAGCCAAACCTACCTGAAAGAAATCTACCGCTTGCTGGCCGAGGCCAAGACCAAGTTCGGCGCGCTGCCACCGGGCAACCGCCGCATCGTCACCTCGCATGACGCCTTCGGTTACCTGGGCCAGGCTTACGGCATTCAGTTCCTCGCGCCCCAGGGTCTGTCGACTGAACGCGAACCGTCTGCCGCCGAGGTCGCTGCGCTGATCACCCAGATCCGCAAAGACAAGGTCAAAGCCGTGTTCATGGAAAACATCAAAGACTCACGCCTGCTCAAGCAGATTGCTGACGAAAGCGGCGCGCAGATCGGCGGCACGTTGTACTCCGACGCCCTCGCCGCCCAAGGCCCGGCCAGCACCTTCACCGGGCTGTTCGAATACAACCTCAACACCCTGTGCGCAGCCCTGAGCAAGCCATGACCTTGAGCATGCTCGACCTGGAAGAGGCTGCCATGGGCAGCCGCTTTCCACTCGAAACCATGCTCGATGCCGTGGCGTGGAACAGCGATGGCCTGATTGCCGCCGTCGCCCAGCAACACGGCAGCGGCGAGGTGTTGATGCTGGCCTGGATGAACCGCCAGGCCCTCACCGAAACCCTGGCCACCGGGCAAGTCTGCTATTGGTCGCGCTCGCGCGGGCAGCTGTGGCGCAAAGGTGAAAGCTCCGGCCACTGGCAACAACTGGTCGAGGCCCGGCTGGATTGCGACGGCGACGCAGTGCTGCTGATCGTCGACCAACAAGGCCCGGCCTGCCACACCGGCCGGCCCACCTGCTTCTACAACGCCATCGACGGCGCCTACGTTCATGTCATTACGGAGCCCTCTGCATGATCCGCAAGAACCCTTCCGGCGATCTGCCGGTGATTGCCGAATCGGCCTACGTGGATAAAACCGCGATCATCTGCGGCAAGGTCATCATCGGCGAGAACGTCTTCGTCGGCCCTTACGCCGTGATCCGCGCTGACGAAGTCGACGCCACCGGCGACATGGACCCGATCACCATCGGCGCCAATTCGAACATTCAGGACGGCGTGGTCATTCATTCCAAATCCGGCGCGGCGGTGACCATTGGAGAATTTACCTCCATCGCGCATCGCTCCATCGTCCATGGCCCCTGCACCGTCGGCGACCGCGTGTTTATCGGCTTCAACAGCGTGCTGTTCAACTGCGCTGTCGGCGATGGCTGCGTGGTGCGCCACAACTCGGTGGTCGACGGCCGCGACTTGCCCGCCGCGTTCTATGTGCCCTCCACCACCCGCATCGGCCCGAACACCGATTTGTCGCAATTCCCGCCGGTGAGTGTCAGCGCCTCGGAGTTTTCTGAAGACGTGGCGCGCACCAACGTCGACCTGGTGCGTGGTTACAAAGCCCTGCAAAACGAGTTCTGAACCATGAGCCGCCTGCTGATTCGCAATGCCCGCCTGGTGAATGAGGGCCGGGAGTTCGATGCCGATGTACTGGTCGCCAATGGCCGCATCGAGAAGATTGCCGCCAGCCTCGAAGGCTATAACGAGCCGGTGGAAATTGACGCCCAGGGTCAATGGCTGCTGCCAGGCATGATCGACGACCAGGTGCACTTTCGCGATCCTGGCGCGCCCGACAAAGGCAGTTTCTACAGCGAATCCCGTGCGGCGGTGGCCGGTGGAATCACCAGCTTCATGGACATGCCTAACACCCACCCTGCCACCCTGAACCTGGAAGCCCTGGCGGATAAGAAGCGCCGCGCCGCGTTGCACTCGGTGGCCAACTACGGTTTTCACTTTGGCGTAAGCAACGACAACCTCGACACCGTCGCCGCCCTCGATCCGCGTGAAGTGGCCGGGGTCAAAGTGTTCATGGGCGCCTCTACCGGCAATATGCTGGTAGACGACCCGCGGATTCTCGAGCGGCTGTTCGCCGAAGTACCGACTATCCTCCTCGCCCACTGCGAGCACACGCCGAGCATCCTGGCGAATGAGCAGCGCCTGCGTGAACGCTTCGGCGAGCACATTCCCGCCGTCGCCCACCCCCTTATCCGGGATGCCGAAGCCTGTTTTCGCTCCTCGTCTTTTGCGGTGGAACTGGCCCGGCGACACGGCACGCGCCTGCACGTGCTGCACCTGACCAGCGCTCGCGAGTTGGCCCTGTTCGAAGACAAGCCGTTGGCCGAGAAGCGCATCACCGCCGAGGTCTGCCTGCACCATCTGCTGTTCGATGACCGCGACTATCATCGCCTCGGCCACCAGATCAAATGCAACCCGGCGATCAAGACCCGTGCCGACCGCGACGCGCTGCGCCTGGCCTTGCTGAGTCATCGTCTGGATGTGATCGGCAGTGATCATGCGCCGCATACCTGGGCGCAAAAACAGTTGGGCTATCGCCAAGCGCCGTCAGGCCTGCCACTGGTGCAGCACGCGCTGCCGGCGTTGTTGGAGCTGGTGATTGACGGGCATTTGCCACTGACCACACTGGTGGCAAAGACCAGTCACCGTGTGGCCGACCTGTTCGCTATCCCGGACCGAGGCTATCTACGCGAGGGCTATTGGGCCGATCTGGTGCTGATCAAACCTGAGCCCGAAGGCAAACCCGTCAGCAGCCAGCCGATTCTCGCGCGCTGCGGCTGGACGCCCTTCGCCGAGCGCAGCTTTCGCCACAGCGTCAGCACCACCCTGGTGTCCGGCCACCTGGCGTGGCACAACGGCCAGGTGGTCGACAGTTGCCAGGGGCTGCCCCTGCACTTTCTGCGTTAAGCGCGGGGTTTGACCGTACCGCAATCGTTGCCCAGCCATTGGGCATGAGTGTCCAGGCTGCCCTTCTGCTGAACGCCGGTGGCATTGAACGTACCGTTGACGGTGGTGGTGAATTCCTGCTGGCTCTGGAAGGTTGCAACACCAGTGCCCTGGGCTTTCGGGCAGCTGAAACGAAATTTCCACTGGTTGCCGGTTTTGTCGGTCAATTGCTGTTTGCAGCCCGATTGCGGGTCGGTCAGGGGAATGGAATCAGACGCGACCTGGGCAGGCGTCAGGCAAACCTGCACGCCTTTGCCGGCCATGGTGATGCCCTGTTTTTCGAGCATGGCGCGCTGTTCGGGCGTCATCTGTTGCTTGAGCTGACCGAGGATCAGCGACAGGTCGGGCAAGTCCTGGTTATCGACTTTCATATTGCTGGTGGTCAATTCCCACAAGCCCGGCGCCAGCATCTGCGCCTGAGCCGCCACGGGCAGCGTCAATCCAACAACCATGGCCAAACCAAGCAGACGAGCATTCATCGGGTAACTCCTGGGTAATTGTGGGCGTTAGACGCTGCAAAGGCGCCAGTGTTGCACGGCAAATAAAATAGCGACATTCGTCGTCGAACATGGTCTGTTAGGCACTTGATTGCCTGGAGTGATGTCGTTCATGGATTTTTTTGGCCCGCACCTGCTCGCCTACTTCATTGCCACGCTGCATTTTCTCGGGACGCTCGCCGCGATCCACGCGGTGCTGACTGTCAGGACCGCCCAAGGCTCGATCGCCTGGGCCTTGTCGCTGATGTTCATGCCTTACCTGACGCTGATTCCCTACCTCATCTTCGGCCGCAGCACCTTTGACGCATACATCCAGGCGCGTCGCCAGGCCAACCAGGAAATGCACACCGCCATCACCGCGCTGAACTGGCGCCCGTGGGTCGAAGAAGCCTTGGCGGCGCGTAACTCCAGCGCCTATGCGTCTTTGCGCGCCATGCCCAAATTGGGCCGCATGCCGTGCCTGGCCAACAATGACGTGCGCTTGCTGATTAATGGCGATGCCACGTTCAGCGCGATTTTCGCGGCGATTCGCCAGGCTAAGACGGCGGTGCTGTTCCAGTTTTTTATCATTCATGACGACGATCTTGGCAGGCAGTTGCACGCCCTGCTGAAGGAAAAAGCTGCCGAAGGCTTAGATATTCACGTGCTCTACGACCGCATCGGTAGCCATGCCCTGCCCCACAGTTATGTGCAGTCGCTGCGCGACGCCGGGGTCAAAGTCAAAGCGTTCGCCACCCGCAGCGGCTGGCTCAATCGGTTCCAGGTCAACTTCCGCAACCACCGCAAAATCGTGGTGGTCGACGGCCTCACCGGGTTTGTCGGCGGGCATAACGTCGGCGACGAATACTTGGGCAAAAAGCCGCCACTGGCGCCGTGGCGCGACACCCATGTGCAGGTCACCGGCCCGGTGGTGGCGTGCCTGCAGGAGTCGTTCGCCGAAGACTGGTTCTGGGCCGCGCGCGAGCTGCCGCCGCTGATCCTGCCTGATACATACCCTGAAGACGGCGTGCTCTGCCAACTGCTCGCCAGCGGCCCGGCCGATCCGTATGAAACCTGCTCGCTGTTTTTCGTCGAAGCTATCCATGCGGCGACCGAGCGCGTGTGGATCACCAGCCCGTATTTCGTGCCCGATGAAGCGGTGTTCGCCGCCCTGCGCCTGGCGGTTTTGCGCGGGGTCGATGTGCGCCTGCTGCTGCCGTCGCGGCCTGATCACCGTATCGTCTACGCCGCCTCCAGCCTCTACGCCATCGAAGCCGTACGCGCTGGCGTGCGCGTGTTCCGCTACAAGCCGGGCTTCCTGCACCAGAAGGTGGTGCTGGTGGACAGCGAAATCAGTGCAATCGGCAGTGCGAACATGGACAACCGTTCGTTCCGGCTGAATTTCGAAGTGATGTTGCTGACGGTCGATGAAGCGTTTGCCAGCCAAGTGGAGCAGATGCTGCTGGACGACTTCGCACAGGCGCATGAAGTCAGCCAGGAAGAAAGCCGCGAGACCCGTCGCCTGCAACAGCTGGGCATGCGAGTGGCGCGTTTGATCTCACCGATTCTCTAACAAACAACACAGAAACAAATGTGGGAGCGGGCTTGCTCGCGAATGCGGTGTATCAGGACCAAATAAATTGGCTGAACCACCGCATTCGCGAGCAAGCCCGCTCCCACATTTACATCTTCAGCGTTTCATAACCGAGTTTCAGCGGTAGATATCTTCCCGCGTCCACGGCAGTTCATGGCTGCCATCAGCGTGAGGCTTCACTGCCAATATCTGGTGCAGGTTGATCCAGCCCCGCGCAAACGCATACGCGCAACCGGCCAGGTACAGCCGCCAGATCCGCAACGCTTGCTCCGGCACCATCTTGGCTGCCGCCTCCAAGTTGTCTTCCAGGCGTTCACTCCAATGGTCCAGCGTGCGCGCGTAATGCAGGCGCAGGCTTTCGACGTCGACCACTTCCAGCCCGACCTCGCTGATTTCCGCCGTCATCATCGCCAGGTGTGGCAACTCGCCGTTGGGGAACACATAACGCTCGATAAAATCGCCGGCGCCACGGCCCACGGGGCGACCGTCGGTGTGCTTGGCGGTGATGCCGTGGTTCATCACCAGGCCGCCTTCGCGCACGGCGCCAAACAGCACCTTGCAGTACTCCGCCAGGTTGGCGTGGCCAACGTGCTCAAACATGCCCACGCTCACCACTTTGTCGAAACGACCGTCCTGCGGCAGGTCGCGGTAGTCGAGCAGTTGCAGGTCTACCTGGTCTTCCAGCCCCTCGGCCTTGACCCGTTCACGGGCCAGCGCCAGCTGCTCTTTGCTCAGCGTGATCCCAAACACTTTGACGCCGAACTCGCGCGCCGCAAAACGCGCCAACCCACCCCACCCACAGCCGACGTCGAGCAAATACTCGCCTGGCTGCAGCCGCAACTTGCGGCACAGGTGGCGAAATTTGTCTTGTTGGGCCTGATCGATGGATTCGCTGCCGGTTTCGAAATAACCGCAGGAGTACGCCATGTCCTGGTCCAGCCACAGCTGGTAGAACTCGTTGGACAGGTCGTAATGGTAGGAAATGGCCGCAGCATCAGTGGCCTTGTCGTGGATCGAGCGCACCGGACGACTCCCCTCGTCGTCATCAATCAGGGCGTGACTCAGCTCGTCACATACCCGGATCACCTCGCTGATGGAGCCTTCCAGCTCCAGTCTGCCCTCGACGAAGGCTTCGCCCAATGAGTCCAGCGTTGGATGGGTCAGGCTGGAAACGACTGTGGGGTCCTTCACCACGATCGTCACACTGGGCTCGGGGCCCAAGTTAAATTCGTGGCCGTCCCAGAGTCGAAGACGCAGCGGTAGCTTGAGATTCTGTAAGGCCGGTGGAAGTTGCGCGAGCATGAGTAGTCCCCCCTTGTTTCAGACGTCTGGAGTGAGGGTAGACCATCCGAAGACAAAGTAGGAGGCTATCGAATTGATAGCACTAAACTATGAGGCTCGATGCTCGAGCAAACCGTCCTGGATCCACTGTTTCAGCCACGTCACCGCTTGCAGTGGCGCACCCTCTCCATAAGTGACTGCCAACCCTGTACACAGTTCTGAAAAATTCCAGCCGGTGGTCACCATTCCCGCCAGTGCGCAGGCTTCAGCCGGCTCAAGGCTGCGGTAATGGCACACATTCTGGTGACGCCACACCAGGCACATCTGCGCCCCTTCCAGCGCCTGGCTGTCAGGGAAATCCGACTCATCCTTGCAGGCGCGCCAAATCGCCACGCTATTGAAATGGCACAGCACCTGTTGCACCGAAGGCGCCAGGCTTACCTGCAAACCCGGCCAGTTTTCAGGGGGCAGCTGCGCCATGTCATTCAGGCCCAGCGGCTCACCCGGCGGCGCATCGAATGCCAAGGTAAACGCCCACTCCAACCGCGCCAAATCGGCCAGCGGCGCACTGTGCTCCTCTACCAGATGCTCGACGAGAAACGCCGGGAACCGCTCGCCCAGCCAACGCAGGCTGTAATGGGCCGACGGATAGCGGCGCACATAGGCGTCTGTCAGCACTGCAAACTCATCGTCCCCCAGCCAATACCGGATGGCGCCGAAGTCATGCCGCAACACCTCCTGAAGCCGCGACACATAGGCGTTGTGGTAAATCGCCAGGCCCGTGTCCACATCCAGAGTCGGCCCACCCAGCAAGGTCGCGGCAAACCCACTGTTGGCTTCCGCGCTTTCGGATAACAGATGCTGCTCAAACGCCAACTGCCAGTCGATCAGGCGCATAACGCCCTCCTGGCCAGCGCGCTGGCGCCCAGTTCACGGGCCTTGCTCAACTCGGCGAGCAACTCTTCGAACGGCGGGAAATGGTCATCGCGCTCCAGCAATGTCGACACCGGCCCCAACAGCTCCAGCGTCTGTTGATACAGCGCCCACACCGGATCGCACACCGGGTGATCATGGGTATCGACCACGTAGTCGCCGTAATCCATATGCCCGGCCAAGTGCAGTTGGCGGATGCTTTCAGGCGGCAGGCTGCGGATAAACGTCCAGGCGTCGAAGCCGTGATTACGCGAGCTGACATACACATTGTTCACGTCCAACAACAGCTGGCAGCCGGTAAGGTGGGCCAGGGCCTTGAGGAATTCCCACTCGGTGAACTCGTCGGCCTTGGAACGCACATAGCTGGAAACGTTTTCCAGCACCAGCGGACGCTGCAATGCGTCTTGCACTTGGCGCACGCGGCCGGCCACGTGGTAGAGGCTTTCTTCGGTGTAGGGCAGCGGCAGCAGGTCATGCAACTGATGCGCGTTGCCGCGACTCCAGCACAGGTGATCGGAAACCCACGCCGGCTGAATGCGCTCGGCGAGCTGTTTGATGTGTTTCAGGTAATCGGTATCGAGGGCATGCGGCCCGCCGATGGACAGGGACACACCGTGCATCACCAAAGGATAGCGCTCGGCTATCGCATCCAGGTAGTACAAGGCTTTACCGCCCTGGACCAGATAATTCTCGGAGATCACTTCAAACCAATCCACGGCCGGCGATTGTTCAAGGATCTGCTGGTAGTACTCACTGCGTAAACCCAGGCCGTAACCCAGACTTGGAAGGGACGCGGACATGATTCGCTCCAAGGCAAAGTGTCCGCAGCGGTGGGGGGCGTCCGCTGCGGGTGCACTCGGTGCCGGTTACTCGCCGACGGTGCCGCCAGCCTTCATGCAGGCATCAGCGGAGGGCTTGGCGAGGAAACCCTGGCCTTTGCAAGAACCCTGACCTTTGCAAGCATGGTCCTTGGTTTTGCAGTCGTTCTGGCCTTTGCAGGCGTTGATACCGTAGCAGTGCACAGCCGTGTCAGCGGCTTGAGCCTGAGTCACAACACCAGCAAACAGGGTAGCGGCGGCCATCGCAAGGGCGGCACCAGCAGCAGCGGATTTGAAGTTCATTTTTAGAGTCCTCATGATCGGAAGGGGCGCCGGTCTGAACGGAGTGTTCAGTCTCGACATACCACTAGAGTGAGGACCCTTATCGGCGTTACAGCTGTATGCAGATATTTCTGAATTTATTCTTCAAGCTTCGAAAGTGGCTCCTGAAACCGCAGCAAACGCCCGGCGTTGCCCAGTACCAGCAGGGTGCTGAGGTTATGCAACACCGCCGCAATCATGGCGCCGGCCGCGCCCAGCCAGCCAAACGCGGCAAACACCACGATAGCCAGCGTCCAGCCCAACCCGATGATCACGTTGACCTGCAACGTGTGGCGGCACTGGCGGCTCAAGCGCACACACGTGCCCAGGCGCCGCAGGTCGCTGCCGATCAACACCACATCCGCCGACGCCAGCGCGATGTCCGCACCGCCCGCGCCCATTGCCACACCCACCACGCCCGCCTTGAGCGCCAGCGAGTCATTGATGCCATCACCGACGACCATTGGCCGGAAGCCACTGCCGATTTCCCCAAGCACGCGGTTGAGCTTGTCTTCCGGCAGTGCCTGGGCTTCGACGTCGCTGATACCGACATCCAGCGCCAGGCTGTCGGCCACGCTTTGACGGTCCCCCGTCAGCAGCAGCTGGCGGCCCAGGCCCAAGTCGCGTAGCTCCTGCAGGGCCTGGCGCGCTTCCGGCTTGACGCTGTCGGCGAGCAACAGCCAGGCGAGGAACTGGCCGTTCAGCGCCAGACCGGCGATCGGGCCATCGTGGTTCGGCACCTGAGTGGTCACAATGCCCAGCTGATCGAACAACTCCGGGCGCCCCAAGGCTGCTTCGCCCTGCTCGGTCTGCGCCACCACGCCCAGGCCCTGGCGTTCGCGAATATCCGTCAGCCCCAGCATTTGTTCCTGCGTTGCCAGCCCCGCCAACGCACGGCTGACCGGGTGGCTGCTGGCCGAGCCCAGGCTGGCGGCAAGATTCAACAACACCTGCCGATCCGGCGCCGTGGTGTCGATGGACTGCAAACGCAGAGTGCCAAACGTCAGCGTGCCGGTCTTATCCACCACCAGCGAGGTCAGGTCCGCCAACTCCTCAAGAAATGCCGAGCTGCGAATCAAAATCCCGTGCCGCGCCGCCACTGCAATCCCGGCAATCGCCGTGGCCGGTGCCGACAGCACCAAGGCACACGGGCACGCCGCTACCAGCACGGCCAACATTGCCTGGGCGTCATTGGTCACAAACCAGGTCACCGCCGCCAGCAGCAACACCAGCACCATATAGCTGCCGGCGTAACGCTCCAGCAGCCGCGTGATCGGCGGCTTGGAGCGTTCGGCGTTCTGCATCAGCGCAATGACTTTGCCCAGGGTCGATTCGTTACCGGTGCGCGTCACTTCCAGGCGCAGCAAGCCGTCGAGGTTGATCGCGCCACCAAACACCTGCACGCCCACGCTGGCTTCCAGCGGCACCGACTCACCGGTGATCGGCGCCGTGTCCAAGCTCGCCTGGCCCGACAGCACCACACCATCGGCCGGCACGCGATCACCGGCACGCACTTCGACAATATCGCCGGTGTTCAGCGTGCCGTTATCCACTTCCACAATGCTGCCATCGGCCTGCACCAACCGCGCATGGCTGCGGGTCAGTTTGCCCAGGACATGAATCGCTTCCTGGGAGCCAATCACACTGCGCTCTTCCAGCACGTGGCCGAAAATCATGATGATCGGCAGCAATGCAGCCGTCAGCAAGTCGCCCGTGGCCCACGCGCCCATCATCGCCAGGGCGATCAATTGGTCGGTGATGCCATGCAGGCTCGGGTAACGCAGGCTGTACCAGGCCGAACGCATCACCGGCACGGCCACCAGCAAAGAGGCGACGCCGAGCAACAGTTGGCTGACACCGTTCTGGTCCGGCGCCAGCCAGCGCCACACCAACCCCAATACCAATAAGCCCAGGGCCAACATGGCCAGGGTCAATTGCCGGGCAGCACTGCGCTGCTCGGCGGACGTCAACATAGGCGCGCTCATTGTTCGGCTCCCTGGATGATCAAGCGGGAGTCGTCTTTGGGATCGACCGTGGTCACAGAACCGGCCTGGCCGAGAATCTTCGGCAAGCGCTCGCGGTACAGACGCAGCATGAGGCCTGGGTCTTTGACCTGGGACAGGCTGGCGACGGTGGCCGTTTGCGCTTGGGCATTGGCCAGGCGCTCGCTGGCTTGGGCGTGGGCCACTTGTACGACACGGTCGGCCTCCTGATTGGCGGCTTGGGTGAGTTTTTCCGCGTCGGTGCGCGCATTGGCCACGGCTTTATCGGCTTGTTGGCTGGCCGTCAGCACTGCGTTGAAGGCATTCACCGCCGGGCCCGGCAGGCTTGATTGCACGTCGACACGCGTCACTTCGATGCCCAACCCCAAACCGGTGGAGGCCAAGTCCGCCAAGCGTTTATTGATGCCTTGCACCAGATCGCCGCGCAGCCGCTCACGGCGTTCGGCGGCGCCGTTATCGCTGCCGATCAATTCCGGGCGCGCTACCAGAATGGTGTCCAGGTCGCGCGCCGCCGCCAGCGCCACGGCGCTGCGCGTCACCAGGCGATCCAGCGCCGGCAGCACATGCTCGCCCTGCAGCACGAACGCGTAGGGTTCGGTGACCTTGTAAAACACCCGCACATCCAGCTGCACCACACCGGCGTCGCCGGTCAGCAAGTAACCGGAGCCTGCCAGCGCGTCGCTCAACGGCGCGGCAAACGTGGCCACGCGGTCGGCCTGGGTCGCCGCGTCGGAGCGCAGCAGGTTTTCCACCCGACGCTCAATCACACGGTCGGCTGCTGGCAACAGCACTACTTGCTCAAACGGCTGCGGCCACGCCAATAACAGACCGGCATTTTGAATACGGTCCAGCGCGCCAAAGTGCAACACCACGGCGCGGTTCTGCGGGTCGATCTGGCGCACATTGGAAAACGCCCAGGCCAACGCCGCCAACACCGTCACCGCGTACAGCGCCAGGAAGGTCAGGCGCCCGGCCTGGATCCATGGGCTGTCCGGGCTGTCACGCTCACTCATGGCTGAACATCCTTCGGCCCGTCCACCAGTGCGCGGAACGGCGCGGCGTCAGTGCGCAGGATGATTTTGGTGCCCGGTGTCACGACTGTGCCCAAGGTGTCCAGCGAGCGCAGCAGGTTGTACAGCTGCGGATTACCGGCGTAGGCACGGCCATAGATCTGCGCCGCTTCGACCCGCGACTGCGCCTCGATATCGGCGGCCTTCACCGTGGCATCGGCCTGCACGATGCGCGCATCGCGTTCGGCGGCGGAGCGAATCTGCGCCGCTTCACGTTTGCCCACGGCGGTGCGTTCGGTGGCGATGGTCTCGCGCTCGGCGCGCATGCGGTCAACGGTGGCGGTGAGGGTGACCGACGGCAAGGTCAGACGCTCGACACCGACTTGCGCCACGCGCACGCCGTAAGTGGTGAGCAATTGTTGATCAATCTGCTGGCGCAACTGTGCCTCAAAATCGGCGATGCGCACTTGGCTGGCGTCGGTGTTGACCAGGCTGGACAGGTCAAAGCTGGCCGCAGTGGTCTCCAGCGCCGAGCCGACGAAGGTGCGAATCTGCCGCGCCGCTTCATCCGGCTGGTTCTGCACCGCGCGCATAAAGCGCTGCACATTGTCGGCATCGCCCTGCACCTGCCACGCCACATAGGCCTGCACGATAATCCGCAAGCCATCGCGGGTGCCCACGTCCTGCAAACCGCTGGAGGTGGTGCGCAAGCGCAGGTCTACCGGGATCGCCGCTTCGAACGGCGCCGGCCAGCGCCAGCCCAGGCCAGGCTCCAGCAGCACCCGCGACGGGTTACCGAACCGCGTAATCACCGTGGCTTCGCCGGAACGCACCTGCACCAGGCTGGCGGCCGCCACCGCAAACAGCACCAGCAACACCGCCCAGGCCATGCGCCGCCAAGGAAACGGGCCAGCGGCTTGCTCATCACCGTGATGGTGATGGTGGTGGCCGTGATGATGATGACCATGATCGTGAGAATGAGCGCTCAACAGACAGACTCCTTATTGAACGGCTTTACGCGGCGCCATAGGGTCGGCCGGCAAAGTAAAAGAACGCAGATCAATCGTCGGTGCGCCATCGGCGCCCAGGCGGTGATCCAGAATAAGCAGCTTGGCGTGGGCCAAGCCTTGGCTGAGTTGGCCCAGGTACTGTTCCAGCACGAATGCCTGGCCGGCGGTGGCGTAGGCCTTTTGTTCGGCGCTGAACCGCAGGTCGGCCGCTTGCGCGCCAGCATTCACTTCGCGCGCGGTGGCCAAGGCCTGATCTCGCGCGGTGCTGGCTTGCAGCAAGGCCTGGTTGGTCTGTTCGCTGGCGGCGCCGCGTTCGCGGGAGATCAGCGCCTGGGCGCCGATCTGCGCAGCCTGCACGGCGTGGTAGGCGTTGGCAGCGCCGGCAGGCGGGTGAATCGCTTCGACCACCGTGGCCAGAATCTCCACGCCGCTGTTGAGCTTCTGCAAGTCCGCCTGCACCGAGCGGCCGATTTCGTCGGCCAGTTGGGTGCGTTGCTCACCGAGCAATTCGTCGAGCGTGCGCGAGGCGAAGTCGTGCACCAGAATGCGGCTGGCGGTGCTGCGAATCAGCGTCGGCACATCGGCGCTGTTATAGGTGGCGGCCAGCGCTGCCTGATCGGTCAGGCCAATGCGGTAGACGAACCGCACGTCCATATTGACGATCTGGAAGCTCTGTTTGTCGCCGCTGCTGCTGGCGATCACTTGGGATTTGTCATTCACATGGCTGGCGTCCCACAACCGGTTGGCGATCGACGGCGCCGGGCCTTCGGCGGCGGCCAGCTCCGGTGTGGCAGCCTCGCTGACGCTGGTAGCGAGTTCATGCACCACGCCATTTTCGACAGTGATGACGCGGCCCAACGGCCACGGCAATCCGGCATGCAGGCCAGGGCCGAACACCGCCACCGGTTTGCCGAAGCGCTCATAAATCCCACGGCCTTGCAGGGGCACTTCGTGCACGCCGGTCAGCGCCCAGCCTACGGCCAATACCACCAGCAGCACCGGCAGGAATGCCCGGCGCATGTAGGTAAACGCCCAGATCTGGCGCAAATCGATACCGAAGCGGTTGTGCAACTCATGCTGCAGCGCCTGCAAGGGTTGTGGCGGCCAACGCAGCAAACCGGCAATAAAGCTTTGCGCCATCAACCGTGGTTCGAGACGCGGCTGGCGTGGGCTGAACAGCGACAGTACGGCCCTGAGCAAAAACTCCACGGCGACCAGCCCCGGCAGCAGGCCGATCAACACGGCCAGGCGCAAGGGCCATACAGATTGCGCGCCGGCAAACAGCAGGCAGATCGCGCTGACCACCAGGCACGCAATCGCCACCCGGCTTAACTGCGCCAGCTGTGAGGCTTCCGGCCATTGCGCAGCCGTTTCCTGCGCCAGACGACGCTCGAACACCAGCAAACCAAAGGCCAACGCCAGCCCCAGCGCGGCGCCAATGCTTGCCGATTGCCCCACGGCTGCAGCGGGCAGTGCCAGGTTCCAGAATTCGACAATGCTCAGCAATGCCAGCAACGACCAGCCACTCAACCACAGCACCGGCGCGCCCATCTGCGCCAGCAGGCTGCTGCCGAAACGTCCGACAAACCGCGCGTAACCGCCCGTGCCTTCAAGCTGCGGCTCGATCAATTCCACCGTTGGCGCTTCCAGCGCCTGCGCCCGCCAATCGGCGACCCACCACGCCGATTGCAACCCGGCCACCAACACCAACAAGGCCGACGCGCAGTTGATCAGCACCACCGGCCAGATCGACAGCGGTGCAAACAGGGCGACAAACAACGCCAGCACCCAAGCGCAAACGGCCAGGGCCGTCAGGCTGATGCCGGCCTGGCGCAATCGACGGGCATGAAACAGCCCCTGCTGAAAACGCGGCAAGCCTTCAACCAAAGCGCCGTCAGCTTCTAGATCCACTTGCATCCACTCACGCCCGTTTGTACACAATTCGTTACGATATAACACGCAGCGTGAAATTTTTGTTCGAAAACAACACAAAACCCCTGTGGGAGCGGGCTTGCTCGCGAATGCGGTGGTTCAGCCAGCTCATTTGTCACTGACCCACCGCATTCACGAGCAAGCTCGCTCCCACATTGACTCTCCAGCGCCTGCAAGAGCGTGACTAACCCCCCATAAACACGAGCCATCACTGGTGCAGCCGCCGATTAATCGGCACACTCCAAAACAGTTTTTCGCGGGTAAACGGACAAGGAAGCGTCACCTCCCATGATTTCGATCTATCAGCTCAAGCCGCGTTTTCAAAACTTACTGCGCCCACTCGTGCAGCGCCTCTACGACAACGGCACCACGGCCAACCAGATCACCGTGCTGGCCGGCGTGGTGTCTTTGCTGGTCGGCCTGCTCATTGCAGGCTTTGCCCCACACCTCTGGCTGTTTGCCCTGATCCCGTTGTGGATGATCCTGCGCATGGCCCTCAATGCCATCGACGGCATGCTCGCTCGGGAATTCGGCCAGCAGTCACGCCTGGGCGCGTACCTCAATGAACTGTGCGACGTGATCGCCGACAGCGCGCTGATCCTGCCCTTTGCGCTGATCCCCGGCGTGAGCCTGGCGCCAGTGCTGCTGGTCACGTTGCTGGCGGTGTTCAGCGAATACGCCGGTGTGCTCGGGCCCATGGTCGGTGCGTCGCGGCGCTACGACGGCCCAATGGGCAAGAGTGATCGCGCATTTGTACTGGGTGTGCTGGCCACCGGCGTGGCGCTCGGCTGGCTGGGCGCGGGTTGGGTCAACGCGGTGATGTGGCTGGTGGCGGCGCTGCTCGCCTACACCTTGGTCAACCGCGTGCGCCAGGGTCTCAAAGAAACGACGTCCCCTTCTGCATAAGGAATTTGCGATGCGCGAACAGCAAGAGCACAGCTTCAGTACCCACGATGGCGTCGAGCTTTTCTACCGGCACTGGCCGGCCACCGCGCCGCTTGGCGATGAGCCGCGCAAGGCGATCCTGCTGTTCCATCGCGGCCACGAGCATTCGGGGCGCATTGCCCACTTGGTCGATGAACTGGACCTGCCGCACTTCGACTTCTTTGCCTGGGACGCCCGTGGCCACGGCCAGTCGCCCGGCGCGCGCGGCGACAGCCCAAGCTTCGCCACCAGTGCCCGCGACGTGCAAACCTTTCGTGACCACATCGGTGCCACTTACGGCATCGAAGAAGACAATTGCGCGGTGATCGCTCAAAGCGTCGGCGCAGTGATCGCGGCCACCTGGGTGCACGATTACGCGCCGAAAATCCGCGCACTGGTGCTCGCCTCCCCGGCGTTCAAGGTCAAGCTCTACGTGCCGTTCGCGCGGCCAGGCCTGGCGCTGATGCGCACATTTCGCGGCAACTTTTTCGTTAACAGCTACGTCAAGGCCAAGTTCCTCAGCCATGACCCGGAGCGTGTCGCGTCCTACGACAGCGACCCGCTGATCACCAAGGCGATCTCGGTGAATGTGCTGCTCGGCCTGTACGAAGCTGCCGACCGCGTGGTGGCCGATGCCCAGGCGATCCAGGTGCCGACCCAGCTGCTGATCTCCGGCTCCGACTTTGTGGTGCACCGCAAACCTCAGCAGCAATTTTTCGACCGCCTGGGCAGCCTGAAAAAAGAACTGCACATCCTGCCCGGCTTCTTCCACGACACCCTCGGTGAACGCGACCGTGCCGTGGCCGTGAGCAGCGCCAGGCGCTTTATCCTGCAAAACTTTGCGCACCCGCTGGACCGCGCCTCGTTGCTCGACGCCGACAAGCTGGGCGCCACCTGCGCCGAGTCCGAATCCCTGGCCGCGCCACTGCCGCGCAACTCTATGCGCGACCTGTACTGGCGCATGACCCGCGCCAGCATGAGCCTGGGCAAGAACCTCTCGGACGGGGTGAAACTGGGCTTTGATACCGGCTTCGATTCCGGCAGCACACTGGATTACGTGTACCGCAACAAGCCCACCGGCAAAGGCGGGCTGGGGCGGATGATCGACACCAACTACCTCAACTCCATCGGCTGGCGTGGCATCCGCCAGCGCAAGCTGAATGTCGAAGAGCTGCTGCGCCTGGCCATGGCCAAGTTGCGCAGCGATGATCGCCAAGTGCGCATTGTCGACATCGCTGCGGGCCACGGCCGCTACATTCTCGAAGCCTTGCAGGGCGTATCGCCGCTGCCGGAGTCGATCCTGCTGCGCGACTACAGCGATATCAACGTGCGCGACGGTGGCGCGCTGATTCGCGAAAAAGGCCTGGGGGATATCGCGCAGTTCGTCAAAGGCGATGCGTTTGATCGCGCGGACCTGGCGGCGCTCGACCCCAAGCCGACCTTGGCGGTGGTGTCCGGGCTGTACGAATTGTTTGCCGATAACGCCATGGTCGGCGGTTCGCTGGCCGGCCTTGCTGAAGCCGTGGAGCCCGGCGGTTATCTGGTGTACACCGGCCAGCCATGGCACCCGCAGCTGGAACTGATCGCCCGCGCGCTGACCAGCCATCGCCAGGGCCAGGCCTGGGTGATGCGCCGTCGCAGCCAGGCGGAAATGGACCAACTCGTCGAGGCCGCAGGCTTTCGCAAGATCACTCAGCGTGTGGACGAATGGGGCATTTTCACTGTGTCTCTGGCACAGAAGATCTGAGCATGCGCGAACCCGGTTTACTAAAACCTGCGGTCCTGTGGTTGCTGCTGTTGGCGCCGCTGTTTTTCAGCACCTACGGCTTCGCCACCTGGGTCACCAGCCAGCGCAGCGATGTCGGCACGCTGGTGTTCGGCTGGGAAACCCATATGCCGTTCTGGGCCTGGACCATCGTGCCCTACTGGTCCATCGACCTGCTCTACGGCTTTTCGCTGCTGCTGCCCACTAGCCGCCATGAACTGAAACAACACGCGTTGCGCCTGCTCACCGCCCAGGTGATTGCCGTGAGCTGCTTCCTGATCTGGCCACTGCGGTTCACCTTTGAACGGCCGGCGCTGGATGGCGTATTTGGCTGGCTGTTTGCCGTGCTGGCAGGCTTCGACAAGCCGTTCAATCAGGCACCGTCGCTGCACATCGCGCTGCTGGTGATTCTGTGGATCATGTACCAGCGCCACAGCCAGGGCTTTTGGCGCTGGGTGGTGCACGGGTGGTTCGCGTTGATCGGTATTTCGGTGCTGACCACTTATCAACATCACTTTATCGACTTACCCACAGGCGCCCTCGCCGGCTGGTTATGCGTGTGGCTGTGGCCGCTGGAGCACCCGAGCCCGCTGTTGAATGCGCGGCTTACGCGGGATCGAAAACGCTGGGGGCTAGGGGCGCGCTATGGCCTGGGCGCCCTGGCATTGGTGATTCTTGCGTTAACGCTCGGAGGCTGGTGGCTGTGGCTGCTATGGCCGGCGGTTTCCCTGGGGTTGATCAAGGCCAATTACTTCGTACTCGGCGCACCGGGCTTTCAAAAACGGCTCGACGGCACGCTGACGCCTGCCGCGCGCTGGCTGTATGCGCCCTACCTGGCAGCCGCGTGGCTCAACTCACGCCTGTGGACACGCAAGCATCCACAGCCTGACCTGATTGTGGATAACGTTTGGCTCGGTCGAATACCCGCCACACGCGAGCAAGGTTCATTCAAGGCAATCGTCGATCTGTGCGCCGAATTGCCGATTAATATACAGGGCCGCGCTTATGCATGCGTCCCCGTGCTGGACCTGATTGCGCCGACACCCGCCGAATGCCTGCAAGCTGCTCAAGCCATTGAGCGCCTGCGCGCAAGCGGGCCATTACTGGTGTGTTGCGCCCTCGGTTACTCACGCAGCGCCACCGCGATTGCAGCCTGGCTGCTGCACAGTGGGCGCGCTACAACAGTGGACGAGACCCTGGCTATTATTCGTACAGCGCGGGCCCAAGTGGTCCTGCACCCCGCTCACCGCGAAGCTTTGGAGGGTTTAGCCCATGCCCGCTGATATGGAACTCCAGGTGGTCGCCAGCCTGCTGCGTCGTGGTCGCTCACTGGATCAGTTATCCACAGGCCTGACGCTGCTTGGCGTGCTTTTCGGCCTGGCCCAACTGCTGATGGCGAGTGTCGCGCCAATCTGCCTGCTGCTCAGTCTGTGGATGATTGTTCTCGGGCTGCTGCAAAAGTACTGGGCACTGCGCGTAGCCTTCGATGCCGACTTGTTCGCCCTGCTCGCTCGCGACACCGAGCGCACCCCCGACCTCGACCAGGTCCTGCAAACCCTTGGCCTGCAATCGGCCAAGCGGGTCGGCCGGCCCTGGACCGAACGCCGTCGCGGCGCCCTCAAACTGCTGCGCAAGCAGGCCTGGCTGCTGGGCGCACAAATGCTGCTGACCCTGGCCGTGATCCTCGCCAGCCCTTGGCTACCTTTCGCCGGATAAGGAATCCCCATGTTCGAACCTGTGGTTGCCACCCTGATTACCTCAATGGCCCGCACCGTAACCGGCGCCCGCAGCCTGTGGCTGGGTTGCGCGCCGGTGCCGGTGCAGCGCATCTATTTCGCCAATCACAGCAGCCACGGCGACTTCGTGCTGGTGTGGGCGTCCTTGCCGCAAAACCTGCGTAAGTTCACGCGTCCGGTGGCCGGCAGCGACTACTGGAACAAAAGCGCCCTGCGCCGTTACATCATCAACCGCGTGTTTAATGGCGTGCTGATCGATCGTGAGCGCAAAGACCCTGTGGATAACCCTCTGCAACCCATGCTCGCCGCTTTGGAAGGTGGCGACTCGCTGATCATCTTCCCCGAAGGCACGCGCAATCTCGAGGACGGCTTGCTGCCCTTCAAAAGCGGCCTGTACCACCTGGCAAAAAGTTACCCACAGGCCGAATTGATCCCGGTGTGGATCGCCAACCTCAACCGGGTCATGCCCAAGGGGCGCGTGCTGCCGCTGCCATTGCTGTGCACCACCAGCTTCGGTGCGCCACTGCAACTGGAAGATAACGAAGACAAAGCCGCCTTCCTCGCCCGCACCCGCGACGCCCTGCTTGCCCTTGCCCCGGAGCATGCCTGACATGGATAGCCAAACCCTGATGTTGTTCGGCGGGATCGGCGCCATCCTGGTGCTCGCCTCGTTGATCGGCCTGATCCTCAAGTTGCGCACCCGCGGTACGCCAAATGCGGTCGTCGACAATCTCAACGCCCGTATCAACGCCTGGTGGGTGATGGTCGTGGTGATCGGCATCGCCTTCTGGCTGGGCACCGGTGCGGTGATCCTGCTGTTCTACGCAGTGTCGTTCTACGCCCTGCGCGAATTCCTCACCCTTACCCCGACCCGCCGCAGTGACTACCCGGCGCTGGTGGCCGCGTTCTACCTGGCCCTGCCGCTGCAATACCTGCTGATCTATTCCGACTGGTACGGGCTGTTCTCGATCTTCATCCCGGTGTACGTGTTCCTGCTGCTGCCGATCCTCGCTTCACTGGGTGGCGACAGCACGCACTTCCTGGAGCGCGCGTCGAAGGTGCAATGGGGCCTGATGATTGCCGTGTTCTGCGTGTCCTTCGTCCCGGCCTTGCTGACCCTCGACATTCCAGGCTACGAAGGTCGCAACCTGTTGCTGATCGCCTACCTGGTGATCGTGGTGCAGCTGTCGGACGTGCTGCAATACGTGTGTGGCAAGCTGTTCGGCAAACACAAGATCGCGCCCAACCTGTCGCCGTCCAAAACCGTCGAAGGTTTCGTCGGCGGGATTCTGCTGTCATCCCTGATCGGCGCTGCGCTGTGGTGGACCACGCCCTTTAATCCATGGCAGTCGTTTTTGATCGCACTGCTGATCAACCTGCTCGGCTTTGCCGGCGGTATTGTGATGTCGGCGATCAAGCGCGACCGAGGCGTGAAAGATTGGGGCCATATGATCGAAGGGCACGGCGGGATGCTGGACCGGCTGGATTCAGTGTGTTTTGCGGCGCCGATTTTCTTTCACCTTGTTCGCTACTGGTGGACCTGAGAAATACCACCTCAAGCTCAACGCGGATCAACTGTGGGAGCTGGCTTGCCTGCTCCCACAGCGGTTTTTCGGTGTTTTCAAGTGTTCAGCCTGGCAGGTGCCCCAATGGCAAGGCGCCTGGGGTTTTCACGGTCTGGATCGCAAAGTTGCTGCGGATGTCCCGCACCCCCGGCAGCTTCAACAGGCTGCCGGTGACGAACCGCTCGTACCCACGCAAATCCGGCACCACCACCTGCAACAGAAAATCCGACTCACCCGACACCAGAAATGCCGAGATCACCTCGGGCAGTGCGGTCACCGCCTCGCGAAAGGCATTGGCCTCGGTGTCGTTGTGCCGCTCCACCTTCACGCCGACGAACACCATCATGCCCAGGCCCACTTCATCGCGGTCCAGGGTGGCTTGATAGCCGCGAATCACCCCGGCTTCTTCCAGCAGCCTCACACGGCGCAAACAGGGTGAGGCAGACAGGCCGATCTCATCCGCCAGCTGCACGTTACTCAGGCGCCCATCACGTTGCAGGGCTTCAAGAATCTTGCGGTCAAAGGCATCAAGTTTCAGATTTGGCATAAATGAATGGCCGTTAGCTTAATCAATGGCAGACAGTGCCAAGAATAGACGCTTTATAAGCTGACTACGCAAGCACCTGCCCTGCCCTTCACTCCTAGAATTAGCCGACACATCAAGGGGGTGGAACATGACAGAGCTGTGGTTATTTCTGATGGCACTTTCGGTGGCGTTTCTGCTGCCGGGGCCGGACATGATCCTGTTGCTGCAAACCGGCGCGCGCCAGGGCAAAGCGCTGGCGCTGACCACGGCAATCGGCCTGGGCCTCGCCCGGGCATGCCATGTGGTGTTGGCGGGCATGGGGCTGGCGACGTTGTTCAAAGTGGCGCCCTGGACCTTCGACGTGGTGCGCCTGGGCGGTGCGGCCTACCTGCTATGGCTGGGCGTGCAATGCCTGCGTGCCAACAGGCTGCCATCGCTCGACGCCTCTCACGGCGCACCACCCGCCCATGCCTGGCGCGTGGCTTTTCAACGCGGACTGCTGACGAACCTGCTCAACCCAAAGGCCCTGCTGTTCTGCTCGGTGCTGCTGCCGCAATTCGTCAACCCGCAGGCCGGCCCGGTGGCGGCGCAGTTTGCATGGCTGGGGGTGATGCTGGTGACGGTGGGCTTCGCGTTTGACTGTTGCTACGCCCTGGCCGGCGCGCGCATCGGCCGCTGGCTGGCCAGCAATCGCTCGGCGCAGCGCCTGCAGCAGTGGTTATTCGGCAGCCTTTTGATCGGTTTTGCGGTGCGTCTCACTTTTGTGCAACACGCCTGAGCGTTTGCGGCATATTCACGTCATCTTTTGTATCAAAGACGCGTGTAAGATACGCCGCACTTAGCCAGGGATGCTCACCATGTTCGATTCGTTGAAAGCGATCAGTCGCCGTTTTCTCGGCCTGTTAACCACGGTGGTGAGTGCCCTGTTCGGCCAATGGCAGCCGCCTTTCTGGCTGCGCGCCATAGGTCGAGGCTTTGCGAACCTGGGCCGCACCGCTCGCGCCCATCCGCGCCAGGCCGGCGCCGGCGTGTTGGGCCTGGTGTTACTGGCTGGCGCAGGATTCTACGGCTGGCACTGGTATTCAAACCTGCCGCAGCCGCACACCGTTGGTTATTCGTTGCACAAGCCGAACCTGACGGATTACACCCAGCAACCGCCGGTGGTGGATAACGTGCAGGTGCGTTTCGCCGAATCCGTGGCCCCCCTGGCGGCGATTGGCAAACCGGTGACGGAGGGCATCACCCTCAAACCCAACGTGGCAGGCGCCTGGCGCTGGTCCGATGACCGCACTTTACTGTTCGTGCCAGAAAAAGACTGGCCTGTAGACGCCCACTACACGCTGGACCTGGCGAAGAAAAACCTCCTGGCCGACGGCGTGTTGCTCAGCCAGTACAGCAGCCAGTTTTCCACCCAGCCGTTCCGCGCCACCCTGGCGCAAAACGAGCTGTATCAAGACCCGTCCAACCCGACGCTGAAACAGCTGGTCGCGACCTTCCACTTTTCCCACCCGGTGGATGAAGACAACCTGCGCAAGCGCGTGTCTGTGACCCTCGGCAAAGGCCTGGCCTACCGCGACGCGCAGTTGCCCAACCGCCCGGAAATCACCTTCGACGACAACAAGCTCAACGCCTACGTACGCTCTGCCGCCCTCGCCACGCCACTGGAAAGCACGCCGGTCAGCGCCAGGCTCGACGAAGGCATCAAAGCCCGTGACGGTGGCAACGCCAGCACCGCGCCGCTGGTGTCGGAAGTCACCGTGCTCGGCCGTTATCGCCTGACCTTCACCGCCGCCGACGTCAGTTTTGTCGACAATGAACGCGGCGAACCGGAACCGGTGCTGATGTTCAGCAGCTCCAGCGCCGTGGCCGATGACACCATTGCCGGTAAGGTCCAGGCGTGGCTGCTGCCGGAAAAAGCCCAAGACGATACTCGCCCCTATACCAGCAACGACATTGATGACGCCCTGCTGGCCCGCAGCACCAAGGTCGCCCTGACCCATGTGCCCAGCGTCGAGCCGCTGAACACCTTGCACGCGTTCAAATTCAAGGCCCCGGCCGGTCGCGCGCTGTATGTGCGTGTGCCCGCCAACCTGGAAGCCATCGGCGGCTATCTGGCGAAAAACCCTACGGCCTCGTTGATCAGCATGCCGGCGTATCCGCGCACGCTGCAGTTCCTCTCCAACGGCGCGCTGCTGAGCCTCAACGGCGAAAAACGCCTGGGCTTCATGGCCCGTGGCGTGCCCGGCGCCCATGTGGAAATCGCCCGGCTGCTGCCCAACCAGTTGCAGCACCTGGTGGACCAGAGCAGCGGCAGCTTTGCCCGGCCCAATTTCGGCAACGAATACTTTGATCGGATGGTCGAGCGCCAGTCACTGGATATTGCGCTGTCGTCCAATGACCCGGCGAAAACCGTCTACGACAACGTCGATCTGAGCCACTACCTCACCGCCAACGGCGGGCGTCGTGGCATTTTCGTGCTCAAGCTCAGCCCTCAGGATGACCCCGCAGAACGCACGTTCGAGTACGACCGCAGCAGTACCAGCGACCTGCGCTTTATCGTGGTGACTGACCTGGGCATCATCGCCAAGCGCTCCAGCGATGGCAGCCATGATGTGTACGTGCAGTCGATCGGCAACGGTTCGCCGGTGGCCGACGCACAGGTCGACATCATTGGTCGCAACGGCCTGCCGGTCAGCAGTGGTCGCACCGACACCGAAGGCCATGCGCATTTCGCCAAGCTGGATGAATTGCGCCGTGAGAAAACGCCGCTGATGTATGTAGTCACTCGCGGCAATGATCAGTCCTTCCTGCCGATTGCCCGTCAGTCGCAGCAGCTGGATTTGTCGCGTTTTGATGTAGGCGGTTTGGAAGAAGACGGCGCGATTGATCGCCTTAGCGCCTACCTGTTTACCGACCGCGGCCTGTATCGCCCTGGCGAGACCGCGCACTTGGGCATGATCGTGCGCAGCGGCAACTGGAAAGGCGCCCTGCAAGGCCTGCCGGTGGAGCTGCAAATCACCGACCCGCGTGGCCTGGAGGTGATTCGCCAACCCCTGAAGCTGTCCACCAGCGGTTTTGAAACCTTTGATTTCCCCAGCAGCGACGTCGCCCCCGCAGGCGATTACACCGCGACCTTGCAGTTGATTGGCGAGAAAAACACCCGCACCGACCTGGGCAGTGTCAGTTTCAAGGTCCGCGATTTCGAGCCGGACCGCATGAAGGTCAGCCTGAGCCTGCACGACACGCCCGTATTGGGCTGGATTCCACCGGACCAGGTGGTGGCCAAAGTCACTGCAATGCACTTGTTCGGCGCTCCGGCAGCCGGCCGCCGGGTGACGGCGAAGATGTCCTTGAGCCCGACGCTTGCGGCCTTCGACCGTTATCCCGATTACCGCTTCCGCCTCAACAATTCACTGGAAGACGCCAGCACCGAAGACCTCGCCGAAACCACCGTCGATGACAACGGCCAGGCCGTGCTCGACCTTAACCTGCAACGCTTCGCCAACAGCACCTATCGCCTGCAGGTCATGACCCAGGTGTTCGAGGCTGAAGGTGGGCGTAACGTGGCGGCGCAAAGTGCACTGCTGGTGTCGTCCGCGCCTTATCTGGTTGGTGTGAAAAGTCAGGATTCGCTGTCGTACGTCGCCAAGGACGCCCCGCGTCAGGTGCAGTGGCTGGCCGTCGCGCCAGACCTCACGCCATTGGCGGTGGACGGCCTGACCAGTGAAGTGATCGAGCACCGTTATGTGTCGGTGTTGGTGAAACAGTCCAACGGCACCTACAAATACGAGTCGCGCATCAAGAACATCAGCCAGCCCGCCTCGCCATTGACGATGACCAAGGACGGCGCCAAGCAGACCCTGAACACCGGTACGCCGGGCGATTTCACCCTGCAACTCAAGGATGCCAACGGCAACCTGCTCAACCAGATCGACTACAGCGTGGCCGGGCGTGGCAACACGTCGCGCTCCCTGGAGCGTAACGCCGAGTTGCAGCTGCGCCTGGATAAACGCAGCTACGCCACCGGCGATGAGATTGCGATCAGCATCCGTGCGCCGTACACCGGCGCCGGTTTGATCACCATCGAACGCGACAAGGTTTACACCCAGCAATGGTTCAAGGCCGACAGCACCAACAGCGTGCAACATATCCGCGTGCCTGCGGGCCTTGAGGGCAATGCCTACGTCAACGTGCAGTTCGTGCGCGACATAGGCTCGTCCGAGGTTTATATGAGCCCGCTGTCCTACGGCGTGGTGCCGTTCAGCATCAACCTGGATGCGCGACGCATGGCGCTGAAGGTCGAAGGCCCGGCGAAGATCGAGCCGGGGCAAACCCTGGACATCAAGGTCACCGCCGACCGGCCAGGCCGCGCGGTGGTCTACGCGGTGGACGAAGGCATCCTGCAAGTGGCGCGTTACCAGACGCCGGACCCGTTGGGTTTCTTCTTCCAGAAGCGCGCACTGGAGGTCGGCACCAGTCAGATTCTTGACCTGATCCTGCCGGAATTCAGCCGCTTGCTCAGTGGGGCAGCGCCCGGCGGCGATACGGAAGGCGCTCTGGCCAACCACCTCAACCCGTTCAAACGTAAACATCAGCCGCCTGTGGCGTGGTGGTCCGGGTTGGTGGATTTGCCGGCCGGTGAAACCGTGCTGCATTACCAGGTGCCGGACAGCTTCAACGGCAAGCTGCACCTGTTTGCGGTGGCGGTGGACGCCGACAGCGTGGGCGTCAGCGAGGCCAGCACCGAGGTGCGTGGGCCGATCGTGATCACACCAAACGTGCCGGCCTTTGTCGCGCCGGGGGATGTGTTCAATGTGAGCGCCGGAGTATTCAGCAACCTCGATGCCGCGGCAGACGTGAAGTTTGAGCTGCAGACCAGCGACGGCCTCAACGTGCAGGGCGATAAAGGCAGCACCTTGTCACTGCAACCGCGCAAGGAAGGCACCGCCGAATTCAAGATCAAGGTCGGCGAAACCCTCGGCTCGGCGGACCTGCGCTTTATCGCCGTGCTGCCGGACGGCAAGCGCATTCAGGTGGCAGAAACCACCTCGATCCGCCCATTGAGTGAGCACCGTGTGGCCTTGAGCCTGGGCCGTTTCGACAGCGCCAGCAAAGAGCTCAAGCCCACCCGCGAGCTGTTCAGCCAGTTGCGCGACGTGCAACTGGGCGTGGCGGCCTCGCCGCTGGTGTGGGCCAACGGCCTCAAGCATTACCTGGATGACTACGGTTATGCCTGCACCGAGCAATTGGTGTCCAAGGCCATGCCGGCGTTGATCTGGGGCGGCACCGCACCCGAAGCCGAGCAAGCCTTCAGCAGCGCGGTGCGTATGTTGCGCCAACGCCAGAACCAGGCCGGCGGCTTCGGTTTGTGGGCCGCCAACCCGGACGTGGCGCCGTACGCCAGCTTGTATGCCACTGACTTCCTGATCGAAGCCAAGGAACGCGGGCTGCCGGTGCCGGAAGATTTGCTGGTGCGCTCCAACGCCTACCTGACAGAACTGGCCAACGGCCCGAGCGAAGGGCTGTCGGAATTGCGCAACCGTGCGTACGCCAGTTACCTGCTGAGCCGTCAGGGCATTCTCGTGAGCGGTGCCTTGAGCGATATCCGCGAGCGCTACGAAAGTTACTTCAAAGACACCTGGCAGAACGACCTGGGCGCCGCTTACCTGGCCGCCAGCTACAAGTTGCTCAAGCAGGACCGCCAGGCCGATACGCTGTTCCGCAAAATCCCATGGCGCTCCCTTGTGGATAAGTGGGACAGCGACGGCCTGTATTACGACCCGCTGGTGCACGACGCCGAACACTTGCATCTGCTGGCGCGTCACTTCCCTGAGTTGCTGGACGATGTGCCGACCGCCTTGCTGGATAAGCTCGGCAAGCGTCTTAACGAGCAACGCTACAACTCGCTGTCGGCCGCCCTGCTGCTGCGTGCCCTGGACAACTATGGCCAGCGCGCGCAAAGCGACATGACGCTCAAAGCCACCGCCTGGCTGGGCGACAAGCAGCAGCAATTGCTGGAGATGGCCGGGCAGCCGCCACGCGCCGCCGTGCCGGGCGCTACGCAAAAGCTGGTGATGGAAAAAACCGACGGCCCGGCCGCGTTCTACATGCTCAGCGAAGCCGGTTTCGACAAGGGCGCCAAGCTCAAGCCGATCAACAATGGCCTGGAAATCATCCACGAATACCTCGACCTCAAAGGCGAGCCCGTGAGCAAAGTGGCGGTGGGCGATGAATTCCTGGTGCGTCTGCGTCTGCGTGCGACCGACCGCGACCAAGTGCAGCAAGTGGCCGTGGTCGACCTGCTGCCCGGCGGCGTCGAGCCTGTGTATAACTTGCCGCCGGAGCCGGAAACCGCCAGCGCCGATGAAAGCGAAGGCGATGATACGGAGTACGTGGAAACCGCCGACAGTGAAGAAGCGGATGCCTGGCAGGCGCCGATCGGCGAAACCGAGCTGAGCAACTGGCAGCCGGACTACGTGGACGTGCGTGATGATCGGGTGGTGTTGTACGGCACCGCGCTGCGCGATGTGGGCACTTTCGTCTACCGCGTGCGCGCCACCAACGCCGGCACCTTCAACACGCCACCGGCCTACGCCGAAGGGATGTACGAAACCACCCTGCAAGGGCGCGGCAAAGTAGGCCAGCTTGAAATTACCAAGCCTTAAACGCCTGACGCCGCTGCTGGCAGCGGCGGTGGTGCTGGTGGGGTTGCGGTTGTGGCCACACGCCCCGCTGGAACAGGCCGTCACCTCGTCGCGGGTGGTGTTGGCCGACGACGGCGCGCTGCTGCGCATGACGTTGGCGGATGACGGCCAATACCGGTTATGGCTGCCGCTTGCGCGCATGTCGCCGTCACTGGTCGAGGCGTTGCTGCTCAAGGAAGACCGCAATTTCTATTGGCACCCGGGGATCAATCCCCCGGCGTTGCTGCGCGCGGCCATGGCCACCTACAGCGGCGGCCAGCGCCAGGGCGGTTCGACCTTGAGCATGCAACTGGCGCGGCGCCTGTGGGATTTGAACACCCGCCAAGTGCCGGGCAAGTTGCAGCAGATGGCCCTGGCGTTGTGGCTGGAGGCGCGCTACAGCAAGCACGACATCCTTGAGGCCTACCTGAACCTGGCGCCCATGGGCGGCAATATCGAAGGCGCCGAGGCGGCCAGCCGCATTTACTTTGGCAAGTCGGCGGCGCAGTTGTCGTTGTCCGAGGCGCTGGCGCTGGCGGTGATTCCCCAGCAGCCGGGGCGGCGCGCGCGTTTCGGACCCTCGCTGCAAAACGCGCGACTGCGCTTGATGGCCGACTGGCGCGAGACTTATCCACAAGACCCGCGAAACGACAGTTTGCTCGACTTGCCGCTGGAGGCGCGCAACCGCCAGCAGATCCCCTTCCTGGCGCCGCACCTGAGTGAACAACTGCTGGCATCCCAGCCCGGCAACGAGCTGAACAGCACGCTTAATCTGCCCTTGCAGCAATTGCTCGAACGCCTGATCAGCGGCTTTATCGCCGAGCGACGCAGCACGGGTGTGGAAAACGCCACAGCGATTCTGATCGACAGCCGTGACCAAAGCGTAAAAGCGCTGGTGGGCTCGGCGGATTACTTATCCACAAGCATTCACGGACAGGTCAACGGCGTGTTGGCGCGGCGCTCGCCGGGGTCGACCCTCAAGCCGTTTCTGTATGGGCTGGCGCTGGATCAGGGTGTGATCCACCCAATGAGCATCCTCAAGGATTTGCCGAGTAACTTCGGCTACTTTCAGCCGGAAAATTTCGACGGCAGTTTTATCGGGCCGCTGACAGCGCGGGATGCTTTGATCCGTAGTCGCAATATCCCCGCGGTGTGGCTGGCCAGCCAAGTAAAGTCGCCGTCGTTGTACGGTTTGCTGCAACGCGCCGGCATCCAGGGCTTGCGCGACGAGAGCCATTACGGCTTGGCCTTGGCCCTCGGCGGAGGCGAGATGACGCCCGAAGAACTGGCGCGGCTGTATGTGATGCTGGCCGGTGACGGGCATCTGCGGCCGTTACGGTATTTGCAGGAACAGCCGCAATCCACTGGAGCGCAACTGCTCACGCCGCAGGCCGCGTTTATGGTGCGCGATATGTTGCGCCGCAACCCACGGCCGGATGGCTTGCCGGGCCGCCATTGGCGCACCGCGTGGAAAACCGGCACCTCGTGGGGTTTTCACGATGCCTGGAGCGCCGGCCTGGTCGGGCCGTACGTGCTGGTGGTGTGGGTGGGTAACTTCGATGGTCGACCGAACCCTGCGTTTATCGGCGCCAAGACCGCTGCACCGTTGTTCTTTCGCATCGCTGACGCCCTGCCCCTGGCGCTGCCCAATGTGGTGATCAAGCCCGACAAGCCACCCGCCGGGCTGGTGCGCATTGAGGTCTGCGCCGCTTCCGGTGAGTTGCCCAACCGCTGGTGCCCGCAAACCCGCAAGACCTGGTACATCCCCGGCGTGTCGCCGATTCGCGTGTCGAACCTGCACCGCCCGGTGCTGATCGACACCCGCACTGGCAAGGCCGCGTGCCCGCCATTTGATGCGCAATACACCCGTGAAGAAGTCTTCGAGTTCTGGCCCAGTGACGTGCAACGCCTGTATCGCGCCGCCGGCTTGCCTCGGCGCACGCCGCCCAGCGTGATGAAAAACTGCCAGCCCAACCGCATCAGCGACCAAAGCGAAGCCCCGCAGATTCGCTCGCCGCTGACCCAAGTGAGCTACCAGTTGCGGCTGTCTCAGCCACAGGAAAGCATCCCGCTGAATGCCAACGCGGCCAGCGACGCCGCGACGTTGTATTGGTTTGCCGACCAAACCTTGATCGGCCAAGGCCCGCCGCAAACCACGTTGAACTGGCGGCCGGGCAAGTCGGGCGAATACCGGTTGCGGGTCATTGATGATCAAGGCCGCAGTGCGAGCCGGGGGTTGAAGGTGGAATTTGTGCCGTGATCACAGGGGTACTTGGCTGGACAGGCGCAGATCGCCCTGATCAGGCGTCTTCGTCGCCGAGACCGGCTTTGCCGGCATCCTTGGAAAAATGCTTGAACGCCGCACCCAGCTTGCGTTGCTCGAAGATCGAAAACACCAACGTGCCGAGCAGGATCAGCATCCACACCAGAAACAGCTTCAAGGTATCCACCTGAGCCACGAACAGCAGCAGCGTCACCACGCCGCCGATGACCATGCCCAAGCCCATCCACGCGCCCAGCACCCGACCTACCGCCAGGCGCATGCCTTTGGGCAGGACCAGCCGGGTCGCCATCATCACCACAATGATCGTCAGGAAAAAACCAAACGCCGCCATGAACGGAATCGGGAAACCGCCTTCGCGGTACAGCCAGGCCAGCAGCCGATACACGGGGCCCAGTGGCTCCATTTGCTGATACGTGTCGGGACCGGGTAAATGCAGTTGGGCGAAATGCGCGGGCGTCATGGCCATGATGCCCACGCCGATCATCCCGACCACGGCCGCATAGAAACCACCGGCACGCCACAGCGGCGCCAGCACGCGAGTGTTTTCCACATCCTGGGTCAGCGCCAGGCCGAACACCGCATTGCGCTGTTTACCCTGGGCAATCGCTGGTTTACCGTCGCGCTCACAGGCATCGCCAATCAGCATCACGTCCAGGTCCTGGACCAGCAGGATTTCGCCTTGGCGCCGGGAACTGCCGACGAGTTCGTAATCGTCAGGCGCCTTGTTGCCGAACAGATCAATGCCTTCGGCGATCACGCGGACCTCACCCGTTGCATCCTGCAGGCGGAAGTCATTGCAGCGCGCCTCGCTGGATACCCGGCTCCAGCTCCAGTGCCCGTCGTCGTCTTTCTTGCCGTCCTCGACAACCCAGACATAGCCCACGCACGGCTTGCCATTCACCGGCGACAGCTGGGTCTTGTCGGCAATCACTTTGCCGCGTACTTCCACCAGGCCCATCGCCAGCGAACGAATCTGGCTGGTGGCCAGGCGCTGTTCGGTTTTAGAGAAGCTGGGCCCGAAGCTGAGCAGCAGGCCGACCAGAATGCCTACGGGGAAAAACAGTGCGATAAAAATGTGCGGTGCATAAGCAATCAAGCTGATGAAGCCCGCGAGCAACACCAGTGCCAACGCGGTTTTCCACTTGGGTTTCTTCACAACGACGCCTGCCTGGGTGGTTTTCATGCCCCCGGCACCTCAAGTTTCACGCCTTCGTAGCGGGTTTCTTCGGCGCTGATGGCCAGCAACGGAATACGCTGATAGCTGAGCATCCGCGCAAAGAACAGGTCGGGGAACACCGCGATGGCGATGTTGTAGAGGTTGACCGACTCATTGAAGAACTCACGCCGGTCGGCAATGCGCTCTTCCACGGCCGAAATGGCTTGCTGCAACTCGACCATGTTCGGCCCGGAGATCAACGCCGGATAACTCTCCGCCACCGCAATCACCGACTTGAGTGCGGCATTGAGCTGGTTGGACGCATCGACCTTGTCGTTGAGGCTGCTGGCATTCAAGTATTGGTTACGCGCATCGCTCAGCCGCGTAAACAGCGCGTTCTCGTGGTTCATGGCGGTCTGCACCACGCGCATCAGGTCGGGGATCTGGTCGGCCCGTTGCTTGAGCAGCACGTCGATGTTGGCGAACGCCTTATCCACATCGTTACGCCGCATGACCAGGCCGTTGTAGACCCCGACCATCCAGCCGATCAGGCCCACGACAATGATCAGCACGACGATGCCGGCGATTAGCAGTTCGATATTCATGGTGAAGGCGTCCCTGTCTGAGTTATCCACAGGAAGGCATTCTAGGGGTAAAGCCTGACGGCGCGCCCGGCAGTAGCCCACAGATTCGACAGGAGGTCGTTAATTCGTCGCGGCGATTCGCACGACCTCATTGCGGTTTACTTTGCCTAAAGCGTTGCGCGGGATGGCCTCGGTCAACACGATCTGCCGTGGCAACTTGAACGGCGCCAGGCGCACACGCAACCAGGCGAGGAGCTCCTGCGCCGAGGTGCCAGGTGCATCGGCTGTCAGCGTGACCAACGCCACCACCCGCTGCCCCGCTTCGTAATCCGGTGCGCCCGCGACGGCCGCATCGGCGACGGCCGGGTGCAGGATCAGCTGGTTTTCCACTTCCACGGGGGAAATCTTGTCGGTGAAGCTGACAATCTGATCCTTGCAACGCCCGACAAAGCGGTACTCGCCATTGGGCAACTGCACCATCAGATCGCCCGAGGCAAACCAACCTCCACGGCTATGGCTGATGATGTCGCCGGGACCGGTCCAGTAGCCGAGGCTCAGGTTGGCGCCGCACATCTGCAGTTCGCCTACTTCGCCTTGGGCAACTTCGACGCCGTCGGCATCCACCAGGCGCGCGCGCCCTGGGATGGCGGTGAGGGTATCCCAGGCCGAACCAAAGGCCATGCTGCCCAGGCATTCCGTCAGGCCGTAAGTATTGTTCAGACGCCACCCAAAGGTGTTTTGGAAGGTTTCGGCAACCACCGGGCGGCACGCGTCTCCACCTATCCCGCAAACCCGCATCGAGCTGAGGTCGCGCGGGCGCTTACGCTGGGCGTCCACCAGCGGCTGGCAGATAAACGGCGCGACGAACAGCATCGTGCCCCTCTCTTGCTCGATGGCATCGAGGAGTTTGTCGGCATCGAAACGGCTGAACATGACTTCCTGACAGCCACGAATGATCGTCGCCATCAGCACAAAGGAACCGGAGACGTGGGCGACCGGCGTGCTGCCGAGCGTGCAGGAGTGCGAATCAAGTTCCCACGCACTCAGTGCACCGGCAACGTGGGAAATCACCCGCTGGTTGTAGGCCACCAGCTTGGGCATGCCCGTGGTGCCGGACGTTGCCAGCAGCAGGCAGGTCGAATCGATATCCACCGGCACCTGAGCCGTGTGGCGGCTGCCCTCGCCCAACAGCGCGTGCCAGCCCGCGCTGGTAACCGTGCGCGTACGTTCAAGCACGTCAGCAGCCATTTGCGCCACCACGGGCTGCAGATCCGCCTCATGAACAAACAACGTTGGGCGTAGCCACCGCAGAAACTCATCCAGCTCACGGGCCGTGAATTCAGTCTTCAGCGGCACCAGGATTGCCCCGCTCATCATCGCTGCGAACAGGAACACCGCGTACAGCGGCGACGTGCGCACCAGCATGACAATCCGATCACCTGGCTCGATCCCCGCCCGCTTGAGCCCGTTGCTCAGGCGCACCACTTCGCTGGCCAGGCGGTGATAGGACCAGACGTCGCCGTCAGCAATCAGGGCAATGGCGGGCCGCTCGCTGGCGTGCTGGAACAGCGCCTGCAGCGGGGTTTGCGAGGGGCAAGAGGCATCAATGGATTGAAAACTGCTCGGCATGATCGTCTTCCAGGGGGCTAGGACTGCTCGCGCGGTGGTGCGCGCTCCCCAAGAGAACACCTGGAAGTGCCGGTTTATTTCGTGAAGCTTCGATGACGTAAAAACAGCGCGCATAAAAAACCCCGATTACCGGGGTGCTGGTGCCGCCATCTCGATGTAACTGGATGTCCCGCCACCCGTCGCGCCCGACAGCCACCCCCACTCGAACGCCAGCGTGGTAAGCCCGGCGTGATTCACCCCGACCGTGCCGCGTGACCAGCCGGCAAGCAGCTCGCCGTCCATCGTCAGGCACTGAAACAGAAGCTCGAGGGTGTTGGAGCCCGTCACGCGCCCGACCTGCTGGCCCGTACGAATGCGGCCACCCTGGTAAGTGCCCGTAATGGCGTCACCCTCCACCCGGTAATGAAACACCGTGCCCGAGCCGGAAAGCCCTTGGGGGTTGGCCGCTACCGCAAAGCGGCGATCGTTCAAACGTTCGCGCAGTTGGGAAAAGTCAGATCGCATCGAGGTCGCATCCTTGCGTGGAAGTTGGAGACCCGGTGTGGGCCTCCAGCGTGTGCCGTGTTACTCCACCGTCACCGACTTCGCCAGGTTACGCGGCTGATCCACGTCGGTGCCCTTGAGCACGGCAACGTAGTAGGACAGCAACTGCAGCGGGATGGTGTAGAGGATCGGCGACAGGGTGTCGTGGATGTGCGGCATGTTGATGACGTGGGTGCCTTCGGCGTTGGTCATGCCGGCTTTTTCGTCGGCGAACACAATCAGTTGGCCGCCACGGGCACGCACTTCCTGCAGGTTGGATTTGAGCTTTTCCAGCAGTTCGTTGTTCGGCGCGACGGTGACCACTGGCATGTCATCATCCACCAGGGCCAGTGGGCCGTGCTTCAGCTCGCCGGCTGGGTAGGCTTCGGCGTGGATGTAGGAGATTTCCTTGAGCTTGAGCGAGCCCTCCATCGCCACCGGGTATTGCGCGCCACGGCCGAGGAACAGGGTGTGGTTTTTGTCGGCGAACAGTTCGGCGACTTTTTCCACGGTGCTGTCCATGGCCAGGGCTTCGCCCAGGCGGGCCGGCAGACGGCGCAGTTCTTCGACCAGCGTGGCTTCCACACCTTCGGCAAGGGTGCCGCGAACCTGGCCCAGGGACAGCGTCAGCAGCAACAAGCCTACCAGCTGGGTGGTGAAGGCTTTGGTGGAAGCCACGCCGATTTCGCGACCGGCCTGGGTCAGCAGGGTCAGGTCGGACTCGCGCACCAGGGAGCTGATGCTGACGTTGCAGATCGCCAGGCTGGCGAGGAAGCCCAGCTCTTTAGCGTTGCGCAGTGCCGCCAGGGTGTCGGCGGTTTCGCCGGACTGGGAGATGGTCACGAACAAGGTGTCGGGTTGCACCACCACCTTGCGGTAGCGGAACTCGCTGGCGACTTCGACCTGGCACGGGATGCCGGCCAGTTCTTCGAGCCAGTAACGCGCAACCATACCGGCGTGGTAGCTGGTGCCGCAGGCGACGATTTGCACGTTGCGTACTTTGGCGAACAGCTCGGCGGCTTGTGGGCCGAAGGCGTTGACCAGCACTTGGTTCTGGCTCAGGCGGCCTTCCAGGGTGCGTTGCACCACGGACGGTTGCTCGTGGATTTCCTTGAGCATGAAGTGGCGAAATTCGCCTTTGTCAGCGGCTTCGGCACCGTCACGGTATTGCACGGCTTCGCGCTCGACGGAGTTGCCGTTAACGTCCCAGATCGCCACGCTTTCGCGGCGGATATCGGCGATATCGCCTTCTTCCAGGTACATGAAACGGTCAGTCACCTGGCGCAGCGCCAGTTGGTCGGAGGCGAGGAAATTTTCGCCCAGGCCCAGGCCGATCACCAACGGGCTGCCACTGCGCGCGGCAACCACGCGGTCTGGCTGGCTGGCGCTGACCACGGCCAGGCCGTAGGCGCCGTGCAGCTCTTTAACGGTGGCCTTAAGGGCGACGGTCAGGTCGCCGAGGTCCTTGAGCTTGTGGTTCAGCAGGTGAGCGATGACTTCGGTGTCGGTGTCCGAGGTGAACACGTAGCCCAGGCCTTTGAGCTGCTCGCGCAGCACTTCGTGGTTCTCGATAATGCCGTTGTGCACCACCGCCAGGTCACCGGAGAAATGCGGGTGGGCATTGCGTTCGCACGGCGCACCGTGGGTGGCCCAGCGGGTGTGGGCAATGCCCAGACGGCCGACCAGCGGCTCGCCAAGCAGGGCTTGCTCCAGTTCGCTGACCTTGCCCGGGCGACGCATACGCTCAAGCTTGCCGGCGTTGGTGAAGACCGCCACACCGGCGCTGTCGTAACCGCGGTATTCCAGGCGCTTGAGGCCTTCAAGCAGGATGGCGGTGA
This sequence comes from Pseudomonas sp. R9.37, assembly GCF_963878885.1. Taxonomy (NCBI): domain Bacteria; kingdom Pseudomonadati; phylum Pseudomonadota; class Gammaproteobacteria; order Pseudomonadales; family Pseudomonadaceae; genus Pseudomonas; species Pseudomonas sp. R9.37. Next base: position 637,985 of record NZ_CAWNZA010000011.1, read on the forward strand.
CGTTGCGTTCAGCGACTGCGCCTACAATTCCACACATGGTTTTTCTCCTAGATGATTGCCGCGCATATCAGCGTAATGCCGCGGGCTTGGATCTGGTCGCGGGCCTCAAGCGGCAGGCGATCATCGGTAATAAGGGTATGGACGCTGCTCCAGGGCAGTTCCAGGTTGGGAATCTTGCGGCCAATCTTGTCGGACTCGACCATCACCACCACTTCACGGGCGACCTCGGCCATCACGCGGCTCAGGCCCAGCAGTTCGTTGAAGGTGGTGGTACCGCGCTGCAGATCGATGCCGTCGGCGCCGATGAACAGTTGATCAAAATCGTAGGAGCGCAGCACTTGCTCGGCCACCTGGCCCTGGAAGGAGTCCGAATGCGGGTCCCAGGTGCCGCCGGTCATGAGCAACACCGGTTCGTGTTCAAGCTCGCTCAAGGCGCTGGCCACGTGCAGGGAGTTGGTCATCACCACCAGGCCGGGCTGATGGCCCAGCTCAGGGATCATGGCGGCGGTGGTGCTGCCGCTGTCGATGATGATGCGCGCGTGTTCACGCAAGCGCATCACGGCCGCACGCGCGATGGCGCGTTTGTAAGCCGAGATGGGCTGGGCCGCGTCCCCCACGAGTTCCTGAGGCATGGTGATGGCGCCACCGTAGCGGCGCAGCAACAGGCCATTGCTTTCCAGCGCGGCCAAGTCCTTGCGGATGGTGACTTCCGACGTTTCGAAACGCTTGGCCAATTCGTCCACGCTGACTTCGCCCTGTTCATTGAGCAAGGTCAGAATGTTGTGGCGTCGTTGGGGTGTATTTCGTTTCGACATGGTGATGATAAGTTTCGTTTCGAAAGATAACGAAGGCAATCAAAACCTATTGGCGAAAGATCGTCAAGCGGCGGGTGCGCTTTTTTGAAAACAACATAGACCCAATGTGGGAGCGGGCTTGCTCGCGAAGGGGGTGCATCAGATACACATTCAGTGACTGACACTCCGCCTTCGCGAGCAAGCCCGCTCCCACATTGGAAGGGTGTTGCTGATGGAGCTGTGGATAACTCAGGTCTTTTTGATTTTGACCGGGCGTTTCCAGCCGTCGATGTTGCGTTGGCGGGCACGCGCCACGGCCAGTTGCGACTTATCCACATCCTGGTTGATGGTTGAGCCCGCAGCTGTGTTCGAGCCATCGCCAATAGTGACGGGAGCAATCAGCGAGTTATTGGAGCCGATGAATACGTCCTCACCAATCGTCGTTTGATACTTGTTCGCGCCGTCGTAGTTGCAAGTGATCGCCCCCGCACCGATGTTGCTGCGAGCACCAATCACCGCATCGCCCAAATAAGCCAGGTGGCCGGCCTTCGCGTCGTCGCCCATGCGCGCGTTTTTCAGTTCGACAAAGTTACCCACATGCGCCCTGGCCCCCAGCACGCTGCCCGGACGCAAACGCGCGAATGGGCCAGCATCGCTGCCCTCGCCCATCACCGCACCGTCAATATGGCTGTTGGCTTTGATCACCACGCCTTTGCGCAGGGTGCTGTCCTTGATCACGCAGTTCGGGCCGATCACCACGTCGTCTTCAATGATCACGCGGCCTTCAAGGATCACGTTGATATCGATCAGCACGTCGCGGCCGACGGTGACTTCACCGCGCACATCGAAGCGTGCGGGGTCGCGCAAGGTCACGCCTTGGGCCATCAGACGGCGGCCTTCACGCAGCTGGTAATGACGTTCCAGCTCGGCAAGCTGCTTGCGGTCGTTGGCGCCCTGCACTTCCATGGGGTCGTGGGGCTGCTCGGTGGCGACCAGCAGGCCATCACTCACGGCCATTTCGATCACGTCGGTGAGGTAGTACTCGCCCTGGGCGTTGTTGTTGGACAGGCGGCTCATCCAGTCGGCCAGTTTGTTGGCCGGCACCGCGAGAATCCCGGTGTTGCCTTCAGTGATAGCGCGCTGGGCTTCGCTGGCGTCCTTGTGCTCAACAATGGCCGCCACCTTGCCATCGGCATTGCGCACGATGCGGCCATAGCCGGTCGGGTCATCCAGCTCTACGGTGAGCAGGCCCATTTGGCCGGGCACTACGTGCTTGAGCAGGCGTTGCAGGGTTTCCACTTCGATCAACGGCACGTCGCCGTAGAGGATCAGCACCGTGTCGGCGCTGATGAACGGCACGGTCTGCGCGGTGGCGTGGCCGGTGCCCAGTTGTTTGTCCTGCAGCACGAAATTCAGGTCATCCGCCGCCAGGCGTTCACGCACCACGTCGGCGCCGTGGCCGATCACTACGTGAATCCGCTGGGGGTCCAGTTGCCGGGCGCTGTGGATAACATGACCGAGCATGGAATTACCCGCGACCGGGTGCAGCACCTTGGGCAGGGCCGAACGCATGCGAGTGCCCTGGCCTGCGGCGAGGATGACGATTTCAAGAGACATGAATGGCTACCAATCCTGGGCGGTCCGGCTTCAGACCAGAGAAGTGTTTTGCTAAAAAAGAAAAAGGGTAGCCGAGGCTACCCTTTTTAATCAATCGCACATGAAGCATGACGGCTGGGCCGCTTACTTCTTGCGGATCTGCTGGAGCGTGCGCAGCTGAGCTGCAGCCTCGGCCAGACGTACAGCAGCAGCGCTGTAGTCGAAGTCCGCGCCCTTTTCGTTCAGGGCCTTCTCGGCAGCCTTGACGGCTTCCTGAGCGGAGGCTTCATCCAGGTCGCCAGCACGTTGCACGGTGTCGGCAAGTACCTTGACCATGTTCGGCTGAACCTCGAGGAAACCACCAGAGATGTAGAACACCTCCTTTTCCCCGCCTTGCTTGGTCAGAGTGATCGGACCTGGCTTCAAGCTGGTGATCAACGGCGCGTGGCCCATGGCAATACCCAGGTCACCGAGTTCGCCGTGTGCAATCACCATTTCTACCAGACCGGAGAAGATTTCCCCTTCCGCGCTGACGATATCGCAATGGACTGTCATAGCCATCTGATTGCCTCAACCTGATGAGCGCCCGTTGCCGGGCGCCGGGATTACAGTTTCTTGGCTTTCTCGATCGCTTCTTCGATGCCGCCGACCATGTAGAACGCTTGTTCTGGCAGGTGGTCGTAGTCACCGTTGAGGATGCCTTTGAAGCCAGCAATGGTGTCTTTCAGGGAAACGTATTTACCCGAAGCACCGGTGAAGACTTCAGCCACGAAGAACGGCTGCGACAAGAAGCGCTGGATCTTACGAGCACGGTTTACCAACTGCTTGTCGGCTTCCGACAGCTCGTCCATACCCAGGATCGCAATGATGTCCTTCAGTTCTTTGTAACGCTGCAGCACGTACTGAACGCCGCGAGCGGTGTCGTAGTGCTCCTGGCCGATCACGTTCGGGTCCAGCTGGCGCGAAGTCGAGTCGAGTGGATCGACCGCTGGGTAGATACCCAGGGAAGCGATGTCACGGGACAGAACGACGGTGGCGTCCAAGTGGGCGAAGGTGGTCGCAGGCGATGGGTCAGTCAAGTCATCCGCAGGTACGTATACCGCTTGGATCGAGGTGATCGAACCTTCTTTGGTCGAAGTGATACGTTCTTGCAGAACGCCCATCTCTTCAGCCAGGGTCGGCTGGTAACCTACTGCCGAAGGCATACGGCCCAGCAGTGCGGATACTTCAGTACCGGCCAAGGTGTAACGGTAGATGTTGTCGACGAACAGCAGAACGTCGTTACCTTCGTCACGGAACTTCTCGGCCATGGTCAGGCCGGTCAGTGCTACGCGCAGACGGTTTCCCGGCGGCTCGTTCATCTGACCGTAAACCAGTGCCACTTTGTCCAGAACGTTGGAGTCCTTCATCTCGTGGTAGAAGTCGTTACCCTCACGAGTACGCTCACCCACACCGGCGAACACGGAATAACCGCTGTGCTCGATGGCGATGTTACGGATCAGTTCCATCATGTTTACGGTTTTGCCTACACCGGCACCACCGAACAGACCGACTTTACCGCCTTTGGCGAACGGGCAAACCAGGTCGATAACCTTGATGCCGGTTTCCAGCAGATCGTTGCCGCCAGCTTGCTCGGCGAACGAAGGAGCTGGACGGTGAATGCCCCAGCGCTCTTCGGTGTCGATCGGACCAGCTTCGTCAATCGGGTTGCCCAGTACGTCCATGATCCGGCCCAGGGTCGCTTTACCGACCGGTACGGAGATGGCTGCGCCAGTGTCGACAACGTCCAGACCGCGCTTCAAGCCTTCGGTGGAACCCATCGCAATGGTACGAACTACGCCGTCGCCCAGCTGCTGCTGAACTTCCAGAGTAGTTTCCGCGCCTTGTACTTTCAGCGCGTTGTAGATGCTCGGTACGCTGTCGCGTGGAAATTCCACGTCGATAACGGCGCCGATGATTTGAACGATACGTCCGCTACTCATAGCTGGATCCTCTGAATATTTGAACCGTTAAACCGCGGCAGCGCCGCCGACGATTTCCGAGATCTCTTGGGTGATCGCAGCCTGACGCGCCTTGTTGTAGATCAGCTGCAAATCGCTGATCAGATCACCGGCGTTATCGGTAGCGTTTTTCATCGCGATCATCCGCGCCGCTTGTTCAGCTGCGTTGTTCTCGACCACCGCCTGGTACACCTGCGACTCCACGTAGCGCACCATCAAGCCGTCAAGCAGCTCTTTGGCGTCTGGTTCGTAGAGGTAGTCCCAGTGGTGCTTGAGTTCCTGATCCGGAGTCGCCACCAGTGGAATCAATTGCTCCACGGTTGGCTGCTGGGTCATGGTGTTGATGAACTTGTTGGATACCACGGACAGGCGGTCAATCCGGCCTTCCAGGTACGCATCCAGCATCACCTTCACACTGCCGATCAAATCATTGATCGACGGCTCTTCACCCAGGTGGCTGATAGCTGCAACGACGTTACCGCCGAAGTTACGGAAAAAGGCCGCACCCTTGCTACCAACAACACACAGATCGATCTCGACGCCGTTTTCGCGGTTTACCGCCATGTCCTTGACCAGGGCCTTGAACAGGTTGGTATTCAGACCACCGCACAAACCACGGTCACTGCTCACTACCACATAACCAACACGCTTAACGGCGCGGTCGATCATGAACGGGTGGCGGTATTCCGGGTTGGCGTTGGCCAAATGCCCAATTACCTGGCGGATACGCTCCGCATAAGGACGGCTAGCAGCCATGCGCATTTGTGCCTTGCGCATTTTGCTGACCGCCACTTTTTCCATGGCGCTGGTAATCTTTTGCGTGCTTTTGATGCTCGCAATCTTACTGCGAATCTCTTTTGCGCCTGCCATGTAACACCTATCAGGTTAGCAAGCGGGAGCCTTGCGGCTCCCGCTGCGGCTTACCAGGTTTGGGTGGCCTTGAACTTCTCGATACCGGCTTTCATGCCAGCGTCGATTTCGTCATTGAAGTCACCCTTCACGTTGATCTTGGCCAACAAGTCGGCGTGATCGCGGTTGAAGTAAGCAATCAGCGCTTGTTCAAAGCTGCCGACCTTGGTGATTTCGACGTCAGTCAGGAACCCACGCTCAGCGGCATACAGCGACAACGCCATGTCAGCGATCGACATTGGGGCGTATTGCTTCTGCTTCATCAGCTCGGTAACGCGCTGACCATGCTCAAGTTGCTTACGGGTGGCCTCGTCCAGGTCAGAAGCGAACTGGGCGAATGCCGCCAGTTCACGGTACTGAGCCAGAGCGGTACGGATACCACCGGAGAGCTTCTTGATGATCTTGGTCTGAGCGGCACCACCCACACGGGATACCGAAACACCGGCGTTCACAGCAGGACGGATCCCGGAGTTGAACATGGCCGATTCCAGGAAGATCTGACCGTCAGTGATGGAAATCACGTTGGTCGGAACGAACGCGGAAACGTCGCCAGCCTGGGTTTCGATGATCGGCAGTGCGGTCAGGGAACCGGTTTTGCCGGTCACTGCGCCGTTGGTGAACTTCTCTACGTACTCTTCGGATACGCGGGATGCGCGCTCCAGCAGACGGGAGTGGAGATAGAACACGTCGCCTGGGTAAGCTTCACGGCCTGGTGGACGGCGCAGCAGCAGGGAAATCTGGCGGTAAGCCACTGCTTGCTTGGACAGATCGTCATAAACGATCAGCGCGTCTTCACCGCGGTCGCGGAAGAATTCACCCATGGTGCAACCGGAGTACGGTGCCAGGAATTGCAGCGCAGGAGATTCCGAAGCACTGGCAGCCACGATGATCGTGTTGGCCAGGGCGCCGTTTTCTTCCAGCTTGCGAACCACGTTGGCGATGGTCGATTGCTTCTGACCAATGGCTACGTAGACGCAGAAAATGCCGCTGTCTTTCTGGTTGATGATCGCGTCGATCGCCAGAGCGGTTTTACCGATCTGACGGTCACCGATGATCAGCTCACGCTGGCCACGGCCGACCGGAATCATGGCATCGACAGCCTTGTAGCCAGTCTGTACAGGCTGGTCTACCGACTTACGCCAGATCACGCCTGGAGCAACTTTCTCGACCGCGTCGGTCTCGGTGTTGCCCAGTGGACCTTTACCGTCAACAGGGTTACCCAGTGCGTCGACTACGCGACCCAGCAGTTCCTTACCAACCGGAACTTCCAGGATGCGGCCTGTGCACTTGGCGCTCATGCCTTCAGCCAGACTGGTGTACGCGCCCAATACAACGGCACCTACGGAGTCTTGCTCCAGGTTGAGGGCCATACCGTAGACGCCGCCCGGAAACTCGATCATCTCGCCGTACATTACGTCGGCCAGACCGTGAATCCGCACGATGCCGTCAGATACGCTGACGACAGTGCCTTCGTTACGGGCTTGGGAGGTCACATCGAGCTTGTCGATGCGGCCCTTGATAATTTCACTTATTTCGGAAGGATTGAGTTGCTGCATTGCTCTGCTGCCCCTTCAAACTCAAGATTTCAATGCTTCGGCAAGTTTCGCGATTTTGCCGCGAATCGAGCCATCGATAACCAGGTCGCCGGCACGGATAACAACACCCCCAATCAGGGATGCGTCCTCCGAAGCTTGCAGGCGCACTTCCCGATTGAGTCGTGCACTGAGAACCTTGGCGAGTTTGTCTTGCTGTTCTTGGTTCAATGCAAAAGCACTGGTCACTTCAACGTCTACCGACTTCTCTGCTTCGGCCTTGTACAGGTCGAACAGAGCGGCGATCTCCGGCAATAGCGAGAGACGGTCGTTTTCGGCAACGACGTGGATGAAGTTCTGCACTTTCACATCAAACTTGTCGCCGCACACTTCAATAAAAGTGGCGGCCTTGTCTGCGCTCGTCAGGCGCGGGGCCTTGAGCACGCGCTGCATGGTGTCGTCTTGCGACACTGCTGCAGCCAGGCCGAGCATGGCTGACCAAGAGGCCAGCTGCTGGTGGGCCTGGGCGTGCTCGAAGGCTGCCTTAGCGTAAGGTCGGGCCAACGTGGTCAGTTCTGCCATGATCGCCCTCGCTTAAATTTCAGCAGCCAGTTTGTTAACCAGCTCCGCGTGCGCGTTTTGATCGATTGTGGCACCGAGGATCTTCTCAGCACCGCCGACCGCCAGAGCACCCAGTTGGGCACGCAGCGCGTCTTTGACGCCGTTCAGTTCCTGTTCGATCTCGGCATGAGCCGAAGCCTTCACACGGTCAGCTTCGACGCGGGCTTTATCAACAGCCTCTTCGACGATCTGGTTACCGCGTTTCTTGGCTTGCTCAATGATTTCAGCTGCCTGTGCTTTAGCTTCGCGCAGTTGATGACCCGCTTTCTCTTGGGCCAACTCCAGGTCGCGAGCTGCACGGGTGGCAGCGTCCAAGCCGTCTGCGATCTTCTTCTGACGTTCGTGCAAAGCCGCGATGACCGGAGGCCACACGAACTTCATGCAAAACACTACAAAAATGAAGAACGCAACGGATTGGCCAATCAGGGTTGCATTAATGTTCACGCCAACACCTCGCTCATTCGTTGTCCATCACCCCAATCAACTCGAAAAATTCGAGTGATTAGCCAGCGAGTTGACCAACGAAAGGGTTCGCGAAGGTGAAGAACAGAGCGATACCAACGCCGATCATGGTCACGGCGTCGAGCAGGCCGGCGACGATGAACATTTTAACTTGCAGCATTGGAACCATTTCTGGCTGACGCGCTGCGCCTTCCAGGAATTTGCCGCCCAGCAGGCCGAAACCAATGGCAGTACCCAGGGCGCCCAGGCCGATCAACAGTGCAACAGCGATAGCGGTTAGACCAACTACAGTTTCCATCTTTCCTCCCGACTTTTACGTCGTATGGTTTAGGTTTTTTAGATTTTAAAGCGGTAAAACAAATCGTTTCATAGCCCGGTAGGGCCCACCTTCCCGTGTTACCGGGAAGGACATCAGACTAGTCGAGACTGGTCTTAATGGTTCTCTTCGTGCGCCATCGACAAGTAGACGATGGTCAGCATCATGAAGATGAAGGCCTGCAGGGTAATGATCAGGATGTGGAACACAGCCCACGCCCACTGCAGAACTACGCCCAGGCCGCTAAGCCAGAGCAGACCACTGCCGAACATCACAGCGATCAGAATGAACACCAGCTCGCCGGCATACATGTTGCCGAACAGTCGCAGGGCCAGGGAGATCGGCTTGGCGACCAGCGTTACGAACTCCAGCAGGAAGTTCACCGGGATCAGCAGGGCTTGAACAAAGATGTTCTTGCTGCCGAACGGGTGCAGGGTCAGTTCGCCGATGAAGCCGCCAATGCCCTTGACCTTGATGCTGTAGAAAATGATCAACGCAAACACCGACAGGGCCATGCCCAGGGTGGCGTTAGGGTCCGTGGTGGAAACCGCACGGAATGGAATGTGGTGATCGCCGGTGATCAGGATGGCCAGCTGAGGAATCCAGTCGACCGGAATCAGGTCGACGGCGTTCATCAGGAACACCCAGACGAAAATGGTCAGTGCCAGCGGTGCAATCACCGGGCTACGGCCATGGAAGCTGTCTTTCACGCTGCCATCGACGAATTCGACCAATACTTCAACGAAGTTCTGCAAAGCACCCGGCTGACCGGAAGTCGCCTTCTTTGCCGCCATGCGGAAAATCAGGACGAAGATCAGACCCAATGCGACAGACCAACCCAGAGTATCCAGGTGGAATGCCCAGAAGCCCATTTCTTTGGCTTCTGCTGCGGTGTGGGCGAAGCCCCAGCCGCCGTTGGGAAGCTGACCGAAGGTCAGGTTCTGCAAGTGGTGCTGGATATAGCCCGAAGCGGTTGTTTCTGCCATGGTTGCCTCAAACGCCCTAAGGTTTCGAAAGTCTTGTTTTCATTAGCAGGGGAGCGAACCAGCTGACCAGTTGGGTCAACACGAAGACGCCGAATACAGCCAGCGGCGCCAATGGCTTCACACCTGCAAAGGTCAGTGCAAACAGCACTGCCGTCAAAATCAGTTTCCCTGCTTCGCCGGCATAAAAAGACCGGACGATAGCCTGGGCTGCTCGGGCGCCGGAAAACCGAAAGGCCCTGTGAGCAAAATACATATTGGGCAGCAAGGCTATCAGGCCTCCGCAGAGTCCTGAATATCCGGCTACGACTCCATGCCAATACCAAAGCGCCAATGCGGCGATCAGCAAAATGACAAATTGAGCCAATAAAACCGGGAAAACGGCCAAGCGATGGAACGGCAACGTGTTTGGCGTGCGGGTTTCCATCACTCTTGCTCCTCAATGGTCGGCTGCCGAGAATCAATAACTTGGCATAATTTGTGCCGACAAAATGCGCGCAGAGTATAGGGGCGGTTCAGCCCCTATTCAACTGTCGGGTAGTGTTTTCCGATCGCGCGCTACATAAGCAAATGTTTCAGCGGATGTGGGCAAGGACGCCCTGAAGCTCATCGAGTGAGTTATACCCGATGACCAATTGCCCTTTGCCTTTCTTGCCATGCCGGATTTGCACCGCAGAGCCCAGCCGCTCGGCCAGGCGCTGCTCGAGGCGCGCAATATCCGGATCAGGTTTGGCCGTTTCGACCGGTGCAGGTTTACCGCTGAGCCACTGGCGAACCAACGCCTCAGTCTGACGAACGGTGAGGCCGCGTGCGACAACGTGTCGCGCCCCTTCAACCTGTTGATTTTCCGGCAAACCGAGCAAAGCACGGGCGTGACCCATTTCCAGGTCGCCGTGGGACAGCATGGTCTTGATGACTTCCGGCAGCGCGATCAGGCGCAACAAGTTGGACACGGTCACACGGGACTTGCCCACCGCATCCGCGACTTCCTGCTGCGTCAGTTTGAATTCCTGTTGCAAGCGCTGCAGGGCGATGGCTTCCTCGATGGGGTTGAGGTCTTCACGCTGGATGTTTTCGATCAACGCCATGGCGATCGCAGTTTCGTCCGGCACATCGCGCACCATCGCCGGGATGGTGTCCTTGCCCGCCTGTTGGCTGGCGCGCCAGCGGCGTTCACCCGCGATGATTTCAAAGCGACCGCCGCCAATCGGGCGCACCACGATCGGCTGCATCACGCCTTGGGCTTTGATCGAATTGGCCAGTTCCTCCAGCGCCTGGGGATCCATGTCCCGGCGCGGCTGGTATTTGCCGCGCTGGATCAGGTCCAGCGGCAGGTGCTGCAGCTCGCGCTCGTCGGCCTGCACCGCTTGTTCTTCAAGCGAAGTGACAGTCGGACCACTCAGCAGTGCATCCAGTCCACGTCCGAGACCTCGTTTCTTGACGGCCATGGGGATTCCTTAAGTTGGCTGGGCTGCAGCGGTGCGTGAGTTGCGGCGTTGACGGCGAACCATCTCGCCGGCCAGTGCCAGGTAGGCAATGGCACCGCGGGATGACTTGTCGTACGCCAGCGCGGGCATGCCATAGCTTGGCGCTTCGGCCAAACGGATGTTACGTGGGATCACCGTGTCGTAAAGCTGATCGCCAAAGTGCTCTTTGAGCTGCGCCGACACATCATTCATCAGGCTCAGGCGCGGATCGTACATGGTCCGCAACAGGCCTTCGATTTGCAGGTTCGGGTTAAGCAACTCGGCAATACGCTTGATGTTATCCACAAGGTCACTCAAGCCTTCGAGTGCGAAGTACTCGCACTGCATGGGGATAATCACCCCATCGGCTGCCACCAAGGCGTTCAACGTCAGCATCGACAGCGACGGTGGGCAGTCGATCAAAATGTAATCGTAGTTCTCGCGGATCGGCGCCAGGGCGCTGCGCAGACGGCTTTCTTTCATCTGCATTTCCAGCAGCACCACTTCGGCCGCGGTCAAATCGCGGTTGGCCGGCAGCAGTTGGTAACCACCGTGCTCGGAATAGTGCATGGCCTGGGCCAGGTCACACTCGCCAATCAGCAAGTCGTAGACCGAGTTTTCCAGGCCGTGTTTATCCACACCGCTACCCATGGTGGCGTTGCCCTGTGGATCGAGATCGATCAACAGCACCCGGCGCTTGGTAGCGACCAGGGATGCTGCGAGGTTGATGCAGGTGGTGGTTTTGCCCACGCCACCTTTCTGGTTCGCTATCGCGAATACCTTAGCCATTCTTGCTTGTGTTCCCAATCATGCCGTGCGGCGCAGTATCAGCAGATGGCGTTGGCCTTGGCAACCGGGTACGGCCAAGGCGTGTTCGCTATCGAGGTGGAAGTCTGCCGGCAATGCTAACAGCTCGTCGCTTGGATGAACGCCCTTCATTGCCAGCCAACGGGTGTCGCGGTCGCCTAAGTGGCGGGTCCAGTTGCTGAAGTTCTCCATGCTGCTGAATGCCCGGGAAACAATCCCGTTGAAAGGCTGTTCAGTCACGAAGGCTTCGACGCGACTGTGGATAACATTCAGGTTATCCAGCTTGAGTTCGAGTTTGACCTGGGTCAGGAAGCGGGTTTTCTTGCCGTTGCTGTCCAGGCACGTCACTCGTGACTCTGGAAACAGGATGGCCAGCGGAATGCCAGGCATGCCGCCGCCACTGCCAACGTCCAACCAACGGCCGTTTTCGATAAACGGCATCACGCTCAGGCTGTCGAGCAGGTGACGCGAGACCATTTCGTCCGGGTCGCGCACCGCTGTGAGGTTGTAAGCCTTGTTCCATTTGATCAACAGGGCCAGATAGCCCAACAGCAAGTCGTGCTGTGCATCGGTCAGGTCCACGCCCAACTGGCGTGCACCTGTGGATAACTCTTCGGCGTGTTGCGAGGTGACCAACGAACTCAAGCGCTTTGCTCCAACTGACGGCCCGCGCCGCGTTTTTTCAAATGAATCATCAACAGCGAAATGGCTGCCGGCGTGACGCCAGGGATGCGTGAAGCCTGGCCAAGTGTTTCCGGACGAGTTATCCCCAGCTTGCTTTGGATTTCTTTCGACAGCCCGGAAATCCCGGTGTAGTCGATGTCCACAGGCAGCCTGGTGTCTTCACTGGCGCGCAAGCGAGCGATCTCGTCCTGTTGGCGGTCAATGTAACCGGCGTATTTGGTCTTGATTTCAACCTGCTCGGCGACCTGTGGGTCTTCGGCACCGTGACCGGTCACTTCGACCAGGCCAGCGTAGTCGATTTCCGGACGGGACAGCAGGTTCAGCAAGTTGTATTCGTGGGTCAGCGGCGTGCCGAATTTTTCGGCAATCGCGTCGCCTTGCTCGGTGCCGGGGCGAACCCAGGTACTTTTCAGGCGCTGCTCTTCCAGCGTGATGCTTTCGCGTTTTTTGCAGAAGGCGGCCCAGCGTGCGTCGTCGACCAAACCCAGTTCGCGACCTTTTTCGGTCAGGCGCAGGTCGGCGTTGTCTTCGCGCAGGATCAGGCGATATTCGGCCCGGGACGTAAACATCCGGTACGGTTCCTGAGTCCCGAGAGTAATCAGGTCGTCGACCAACACACCGATGTACGCCTCGTCGCGGCGCGGGCACCAGCTGTCTTTGCCTTGTGCACGCAGTGCCGCGTTGGTTCCGGCCAGCAAGCCTTGGGCGCCGGCTTCTTCGTAACCGGTGGTGCCGTTGATTTGCCCGGCGAAGAACAGGCCGCCGATCACTTTGGTTTCGAGGCTGTATTTCAGGTCACGCGGGTCGAAGTAGTCGTACTCGATGGCGTAGCCCGGACGCACGATGTGTGCGTTTTCCATGCCGCGAATCGATTGCACGATCTGGATTTGCACGTCGAACGGCAACGACGTGGAAATCCCGTTCGGGTACAGCTCGTGAGTGGTCAAGCCTTCTGGCTCGATAAAGACCTGGTGGCTTTCCTTGTCGGCAAAGCGGTGAATCTTGTCTTCAATCGAAGGGCAATAACGCGGGCCAATGCCTTCGATCACACCTGAATACATCGGCGAACGGTCGAGGTTCGCGGCAATGATTTCGTGGGTGCGGGCGTTGGTGTGGGTAATCCAGCAACTGACCTGTTTCGGGTGCTGTTCCTTGGAGCCCATGAACGACATCACCGGGATTGGTGTATCGCCGGCTTGTTCGGTCATCACCGAGAAATCCACAGAACGCCCGTCGATACGCGGCGGGGTCCCGGTTTTCAAGCGGCCGACACGCAACGGCAATTCACGCAGGCGTTTTGCCAGGGCAATCGACGGCGGATCACCGGCGCGACCGCCCGAATAATTCTGCATGCCAATGTGGATAAGTCCGCCGAGGAAGGTGCCGGTGGTCAACACCACGGATTCTGCGAAGAAACGCAGACCCATTTGGGTGACAACGCCGCGTACCTGGTCTTGTTCGACGATCAGGTCATCCGCTGCTTGCTGAAATATCCACAGGTTCGGCTGGTTTTCCAGGGTTTCACGTACCGCGGCCTTGTAGAGGATGCGGTCAGCTTGTGCCCGGGTAGCCCGAACGGCTGGGCCTTTGCGGCTGTTGAGCACGCGAAATTGAATGCCACCTTTGTCGGTAGCCATGGCCATCACACCGCCAAGGGCATCGATTTCCTTGACCAGATGGCTTTTGCCGATCCCACCAATGGCGGGGTTGCAACTCATGGCACCTAGGGTTTCCACGTTGTGCGTCAGCAACAGGGTTTTTACGCCCATGCGTGCTGAGGCCAGTGCTGCCTCGGTACCGGCATGACCGCCGCCGATGACGATCACTTCAAAACGGGAAGGGAAATCCACCACGCACCTCGTGCCTGCTTATGTAGGTAATCAGGAATTGATTGTTGAAAGAGTTTTAGAGCTTTGGCGGCAAGTATAGGGACTTAGCCCTTCCTAAAGAACCCTTTGCACAAAATTTAACCAGCTGTGGATGAATCACAGACAATAGAAATTAAAAGAGAGAAATTTATAAGATCTTTGTTTTTATGTTTATTTCTACTGAGCCTACTTTCTGTGGATAGATCTCTACAGGCCTTGATTTACTTTATGTACAGAGATTCAAAAGTCTGTGGTCATGTGGCAATGAGGCCATTGGATAAGTGCTTTAAGCCTGTGGATTAAACAGGTGGTTATCCACAAGGGGGTTTTTACTCAGGTTTCAAGCCCTGTTATCAACTGGGCACAGGGGCGGTTATTCACAGGGCTTAATCCACAGAAATCGCGTGTTTCACCCACGGCGAAGCCACCGCGTTTTTTGAACCCAGTGAGGAATGCTGAAAAAAGAGAGCTATTGTGAGAAACAGACGGCGCAGTTAATAATAGCGATTATCATTAACCTGCCTTAACGCGCCCTATGCCACCTTCACACACGGCTGCAGTCCAGCACATCTATGAGCATCACCATTCGTGGCTGCAGGGATGGCTCAACGGTAAATTGCATAACGCTTGCGATGCGGCCGATGTGGCACACGATACTTTCGTGCGTATTTTGGGCGGGCGCAATGCGGCGCAGATCCTCGAACCCAGGGATTACCTGGCAACCATTGCCAAGGGCTTGGTTATTGATCGTTATCGCCGGCATGCGATTGAACGCGCTTATCAACAGTCGCTGGCCGATCACCCTGAAGCTGTCGCCATCAGTGAAGAAGACAAGGCCATCATCATTGAAACGCTGGTAGCTGTGGATAAAGCTCTGGCTGATCTGGGCGATCGGGCCCGGCGCATTTTCATGCTGTCGCAGATCGAAGGCCTGACTTATCAACAGATCGCCGACCAGTTGCAGGTGTCCCTGACCACTGTGAAGAAACACATGATCCGCGCGCTTACCGAGTGTTCACTGATCATGGCCAGCCTGTAATGGTTGCCCCGGATCGAAAGGTCTTCGAAGCCGCTGCCACTTGGTATGTGCAGTTTCAGTCACAGCCGCCAACGCCTGCTGAACACTGTGCCTGGCAACAATGGCTCAATGACGACCCGGCACACTTGGCCGCGTGGAAACAGATGGAACAGCTGCAACGCAGCCTGGGTACCCTGCCCCAGGATCTTACCCGTCGCGCCTTATCGGCCACGCAGCAACGACGGCAGGTACTCAAGTGGATGCTGGTGCTCGGCGGCACCGGCTACCTGGGCTGGAATGTTCAACACGCGCCTTCCCTGGGCAACGTGTGGGCGGACTACCGCACGCGCATCGGCGAACGGCGCCGGATCGAACTGGCCGATGGCACTCAAATAGACCTCAATACCGGCACCGCCATTGATGTGGTGTTTGACGGGCGCCAGCGTTTGATCCGCCTGCGCGAAGGCGAAGTGCTTATCCACACCGGAAAGCAGGGTGGGCAGACGCCCTTTTATGTTGAAACCCGCCAGGGCCGAGTTCAGGCATTGGGAACCTGGTTTACCGTGCGCCAACTGGCGGATTCGACGCGAGTTGGGGTACTGGAAGACCGGGTGAGCGTCTCGCCTGCCGACCAACCTGATCGCACTCGGCTGCTGGCGGCCGGCGAAAGCGTTGACTTCGACCGGGAGAATGTCGGCCCCAACCACGCCTATCGCCGAACCCAAGCGGCTTGGGTCGATGGCCAAGTGATCGTCCTGGATGCGCGACTTGGGGATCTAATCGACGACCTGGCACGCTATCGCTCAGGTGTTCTGCAGTGCGATCCCGCCTCTGCGCACCTGCGAGTTTCGGGCACGTTCCGCCTCGACGCTACCGATGCAGTACTGGCTAACCTGCAAGCTACGCTGCCGATCCAGGTGAAATATTTCACCCGCTATTGGGTTTCGGTGACGCGCGTTGCTTGAGCGCAAAAAATAATCCACAGGGGGGTTATCTTTTTTTTACCTGGCCCGGCCCTACAGGTAATCACGACGCTACCTTCAGGGCTTATCTACCTATGCGCCTTCCCACCAAACTCCGCCAGCAACTCTGTTACCACGGCATGACCTACGGTTTACTGCTGTCCTCGGCCGCCACCGCCGGTGCCTTTTTGTCCACAGGCGCCCTGGCAGCCAGTGCCACGCATTACACCATTGCCGCGGGGCCCCTCGATGCAGCGTTAAGCCAATTTGCCGCCAAGGCCAACGTGATCCTGTCCTTCTCACCCCAGCAGACTGCGCGCTTGAATACGCCGGGCCTGGAAGGTGACTATTCGGTGGATCAAGGCTTTGCGCTATTGCTGCAAAACTCGGGGTTACAAGCTGTAACGCAGGCGCCCGGAAGCTATGTACTTCAGGCCTCGCAAGATGGGCCATTGACCCTCGCCCCCACCACCGTCAACACTTATCAACAGGCCGGTTTCAATCAGGACATTGCCGGTGATGTTGGCTATAAGGCGCAAAACAGCCGCGTCGGTACCAAAACCAGCACGGCACTGTCGGAAACCCCGCGCTCGGTATCGGTGGTCACAGGCCAACGCATCAAGGACCAGAAGTCGCAGACGCTGACGGAGGTGCTGGGGTATGTGCCGGGGATCTTCGCGCCACCGTTCGCCGCCGGCGATAGCCTTGCGGGCGACCTGTTTTTCATTCGTGGTTTCAACGCCACGGATTATGGCTACGGCCTGTTGCGCGATGGCCTACGTGTGCAGGGCAATCGGTATGACACCACCAGTGAACCCTATGGCCTGGAGCGCGTAGAGGTTTTCCGCGGCCCTTCTTCACTGCTCTATGGGGAAAACGCGCCCGGCGGGTTGGTCAACCTGGTCAGCAAACACCCCACCGCCACGCCCCAAGGCGAAGTGCAACTGGGTTACGGCTCCAACAATCGGCGCCAGCTGGGTGTGGATATCTCGGGGCCACTCAATGACAGTGACAACGTCCTGGGCCGCGTGGTCATGTTGGGTCGAAAATCCGACACTCAGACCGACCACGTGCCCGATGATCGCCTGTACATCGCGCCATCCCTGACCTTGAACTTTGATGACTACAACACGCTGACGCTGCTGACCAACTATCAGAAGGACCACACCAATCTGGAACTGGGCCTGCCCGCCGCCGGCACTTTACTGACAAACCCTAACGGCAAGCTGTCCAAACACACCATGCTGGGCGACCCGGACTGGAACACGTTCGAACGCGAAGCCTGGAGCGCCGGTTACGAGTTCAGCCACAGTTTCAATGACGATTGGCAGTTCCGACAGAACTCGCGCTACATGCAGTCGCGCATCAACCGTCATGAAACCTGGCCCGGCGCGCTGAACAATCGCGGCTTTGGCACCCAGCTGAACATGACCGCCTACGACCGCTACAACAAGTCGATGGTGTATTCCCTGGATAACCAGCTCGAAGGCAAATTTCAGGTGGGTGACCTGGAAAATACCCTGCTGGTTGGCGCCAGCTACGACCGCACCTCGTTCAATCAGGACTGGGATGCGGGCTTCGCCGGCACCATCAATGTGTATAACCCGGTCTACCTGCGTGACCCGCTCACCCCAATCGCGGTACAGAACACCCTGCTCGAACAGCAGATGAAAGGCGTTTATGCACAGGTCCAAAGCAAATACGACCACTGGCTGTTCCTGCTCGGCGGTCGCCAGGATTGGGTCGACAGTGATTTTCGCGACAAGGTGAACAAAGCCAGCAACACAGGCTCCGACGACGAGAAGTTCACGTATCAGGGTGGAGTGATGTACCAGTTCGACAACGGCCTGACGCCGTATGTCAGCTATTCCACCGCCTTCGTCCCGGTGCAGCAGATTTCCAACGCGGGTTCGCCGCTAAAGCCGATCACCAGCAGCCAGTACGAAGTGGGGGTGAAGTACGAGCCGATTGGCTGGGACACCGCCATGACGCTGTCGGTGTATGACCTGCGCAAGCAGGATGACACCTACCTCGATGCCACCACCAACAGCTATCGCCAAGTGGGCGAAAGCCGCGCCAAAGGTGCGGAGGTGGAAATCAACAGCAACCTTACGCCGAACTTGAACGTCACCGCGGCCTACACCTATACCGATGCAAGGATTACCAAGGATTCCGCGACTTCACTGGTCGAAGGGCGTCAGATGACCGGGGTGCCACGTAACCAGGCGTCGGTGTGGGGCAAGTACCGCTTTCTGGATGGCCAGCTCAAGGGCTTGTCCCTGGGTGGCGGGGTGCGCTACTTCGATAGCACTTTTGCCTACACAGCGCCGACGCTGTACGGGAAATTGGATGCCGGAAGCGTGACGTTGGTGGATGCCGCGATTGGTTATCAGCTCGACAAACACTGGTCGGTGGATCTGAACGCAAAGAATCTGTTCGACAAGGAATATGTATCCGGTTGCAACGACGCAGGCCGCTGCTACTGGGGCGACAGTCGGACACTGCTTGGGACGGTTTCCTATAACTGGTAAAGGCGCACAGTAGCCCTGAAGAACTCAGGCGTTCTTCAGGGCATTGTTGCCGGCAAGCCGGTTCCCATGGGATATGTGGATAACGGGCTATTTGCCGATGCAGAAACTGGAAAAAATCCGTCCCAGTAGATCATCCGAACTGAATGCGCCAGTGATCTCGCCCAGCAGCTGCTGTGCCTGACGTAAATCCTCAGCCAGCAGCTCCCCTGCCCCCGCCAAGGTAAGCTGCGCCCGACCGTGCTCCAGCGCCGCGCTGGCATGGCGCAACGCCTCCAGATGCCTGCGACGTGCACTGAAGCTGCTTTCCGAGGTTTGCTCATAGCCCATGCAGGCTTTGAGGTGGTCGCGCAGCAGCTCCAGGCCATCGCCGGCCGACTTCGCACTCAGGCTGATGGTGACATGGCCATCCTCGCTGGTTTCCATGGCAATAGCCTCGCCGGTCAGGTCGGCCTTGTTGCGAATCAAGGTGACCTTGGCCGGGTCTGGCCGTTGCTCGAGAAATTCCGGCCACAAGGCAAAAGGATCCACAGCCTCTGGCGCGGTGGCATCCACCACCAGCAGCACTCGATCCGCTTCGCCGATGGCCTTGAGTGCGCGCTCTACACCAATCTTTTCGACCTGGTCGTCGGTGTCGCGCAAACCTGCGGTGTCGACCACGTGCAAGGGCATGCCATCAATGTGGATATGTTCGCGCAAGATATCCCGGGTGGTGCCGGCGATCTCGGTAACAATGGCCGCCTCGCGACCTGCCAGGGCATTGAGCAGGCTCGACTTGCCGGCATTCGGCCGTCCAGCGATCACCACGGTCATGCCATCGCGCAGTAGAGCCCCCTGCCCGGCTTCGCGCAGCACTGTGGATAACTCATCGCGGACTTTGTCGAGCATGGCCAGGACATGCCCATCGGCGAGGAAGTCGATTTCTTCTTCCGGAAAATCAATTGCTGCCTCGACGTAGATACGCAAGCTGATCAATTGCTCGGTCAGGTTATGCACACGCAGCGAAAAAGCGCCCTGCAATGAGCGCAATGCATTGCGCGCGGCCTGTGCAGAACTCGCCTCGATCAAATCGGCAATGGCTTCAGCCTGGGCCAAATCAAGTTTGTCATTGAGGAAAGCCCGTTCGCTGAACTCCCCCGGACGCGCCAGGCGGCAACCCAATTGCAGGCAGCGCTGCAGCAGCATATCCAGCACGACTGGACCACCGTGCCCCTGCAATTCAAGCACATCTTCGCCGGTGAACGAGTTGGGGCCGGGAAAATACAGCGCCAGGCCTTCATCCAGTACGGTTGCATCGGCGTCCAGAAAAGGGCCGTAGTGGGCGTAGCGCGGTTTCAACTCGCGGCCGCTGATGGCCTGGGCCGCATAACCGGCGAGCGGCCCGGAAATTCGAACGATACCGACGCCGCCGCGACCTTGAGCGGTAGCGACAGCAGCGATGGTTTCACGAGGAGCGCTCATCAGCAGGTTCCAGAACAAAAGTGACGGAAAGCAAAACGCCCCACTAGGGGGCGTCTTGAGTGGTTATCCACAGAGTAAATTACGCCGCAGCTTTTTTGGTAGCCGCTTCGATTTTACGTGTGATGTACCACTGTTGAGAGATCGACAGGCAGTTGTTGACGACCCAGTACAGCACCAGACCAGCAGGGAACCACAGGAAGAAGAAGGTGAAGATGATTGGCATCATTTTCATCACTTTGGCCTGCATCGGATCCGGCGGAGTCGGGTTCAAGCGCTGTTGGATGAACATGGTCGCGCCCATGATGATCGGCAGGATAAAGAACGGGTCTTTGATCGACAGGTCAGTTATCCACAGCATGAACGGAGCCTGGCGCATTTCCACGCTTTCCAGGAGTACCCAGTAAAGCGACAGGAATACCGGCATCTGCACCAGAATCGGCAAGCATCCACCCAGCGGGTTGATCTTCTCTTTCTTGTACAGCTCCATCATGGCTTGCGACATTTTCTGCCGGTCATCGCCATGTTGCTCTTTCAGCGCGGCCAGTTTCGGGGCCACGGCACGCATACGTGCCATCGACTTGTAGCTGGCGGCCGACAGAGGGAAGAAGATCCCCTTGATCAGCATGGTCAGCAAGATGATCGAGAAACCCCAGTTACCGACGATGCTGTGGATATGTTGCAGCAGCCAGAAAATTGGCTGGGCAATGAACCACAGAATCCCGTAATCCACAGTCAGTTCCAGACCTGGGGACAACTCTTTCAGCACAGCCTGGCTTTTCGGGCCGGCGTACAGCGTGGCGCTGGTTTCAGCCTTGGCACCTGGTGCGACGGTCAACGCCGGGCCAGTAAAACCAATGATGTAGTTACCTTGGCTGTCTTTGCGGGTTTGAACCAGGTTGGCTTCACCCTTGTTCGGGATCCATGCGGTCACGAAGTAGTGTTGCAACCAGGCAACCCAGCCGCCTTGTACAGTTTCTTTCAACGCGCCCTTGTCGATATCTTTCATCGACACTTTTTTGTACGGCTCGCTACTTGTCCACAGGGCAGCGCCCAGGTAAGTCGCGGTGCCGGTGGCAGTGCTGGAAGATGGATCGGCGCTGTTGTCACGCTTGAGCTGGGCAAACAGGTTGCCGCTCCATGGCTTGGCGCTTTCGTTGTCGATCAGATAAGTGACTTTCAGATCGTACAAACCGCGGGTAAAGCTGAAACGCTTGATGTAGTTGACGCCGTCTTGACTGAATTTCAGGTCAACGTTCAACTGGTTCTGGCCGTCAGCCAGTTGATAAGTCTTCTGTTCGGTCGAATAAACCGGACGACCGGTAGCACGAGCATCCGGACCGTCAGTGCCGGTCAGGCCGCTTTGTGCCAGATAAGTGCGTTCACCACCGTTGTCGAACAGTTGGAACGGCACATCTGGATGGTCTTGACGACGTGGATACAGCGGCAGTTTCAACTGCGCGATATCACCACCTTGTGGGTCGATAGCCAGGTCGAGCACATCCGTTTTCACGTGGATGAGGTCTTTGTTGGTGACCACTGGCGTTTCTAGAGGGGCGCTTGTCTCGCCATTCGCGCTGGGAACATCGGCACTCGCGGACGCATTGTTACCCAACGGGGTGTCCGGAATAGCCGGCGCAGCCTGATTGGCAGCAACATTCTGAGTCGGCAGGGCAGCCTGGCCGTAGTCCTGGTTCCACTTAAGAACCATGACGTAGGACACGATTGCCAGGGCGACGATCAGGATCGTGCGTTTAATATCCATGATTACTCGGCCATCGAAGAAGAACGGGAGGTAGGGATAGGTGGAACCGGGTCAAAACCACCGGGATTCCACGGATGACAGCGGCCTAAACGACGAAAGGCCAGCCAGCCACCGCGCAGAAGACCATGATTTTCTATGGCCTCTAACGCGTAGCAGGAACAACTGGGGTAGAAACGACAGTGGTCGGCCATCAGAGGACTAATGGCATAACGGTAAAACTGGATCGGAACGAGGGCCAGTTTACGCATTGGTGCTGTCTACCCCTACAGTTTCGGTGCTGACTGCTGGTGCTGGCTTGTTGGTACGCGCCAAACGTTTCCAGAGCTTGCCGAAATGCTGAATCAATTCGGGGTTTTCTACGTCCCCCAAGCCTTTGCGCGCGACGATAACAATATCCCAACCAACCAGAGTTTCCTGGTGGAGGCGAAACGATTCGCGCATCAGACGCTTGAGGCGATTGCGCTCAACGGAGAGCTTTACGCTCTTCTTGCCGATCACCAACCCGAGGCGGGGGTGATCCAGATCGTTGTTACGCGCAAGGAGCAGGAGATTTTTCCCCGGAACCTTGCCGGTGGGGGAGTCAAAGACTGCCTTGAAATGCCGGGGGGTTAGCAGACGCTTTTCCCGACTGAAGTCCTGACTCACCACCAGTACCGGATTATCAAACTGCCAGACGCGCACGACCTTTGGCGCGGCGACGCGACAGGACAGCACGGCCGTTCTTGGTGGCCATGCGAGCACGGAAGCCGTGAGTACGGGCGCGTTTGATGGTGCTTGGTTGGAAAGTACGTTTCATGGCGTTGTTACCTGGTTCGTCCACAACGGGCCGGAATGGCCCCCGTTTTAAGAGACCGGCGATTCTAGAGAAAGCAAGCCTCTAGGTCAATTTCCAACCAGCTTTTCCTTTAATTAGATCTCTGCAGGCAATTGGGCTTTTTCGGCTCGCCCGGCTTCCACGAGCAATGCCATAGATATAAAAATAAAGAAGGAAGTTATTTAAAGCTTTTCTGTAAAGCTTATAAAAGCTAGGGAAGCGATCCTCTGTGGATAACTGCTCTGAGCCCATATTCCACCTGATGTACAGAGAATGACAACTAGGGGGAGAAACGGTGCTCTGCCTGTGCTGCGCTGTCGGATAACCTGTGCGTGGAATGGGTTGTTATCCACAGGCCAGTTACCCACAGACTTTCGACCCCACTTGTACAACGAGCTTAGGTGCGCTTATCCACAGAGCTTATGCACAGACCATTGGTCGGCTTTTTTGCGCTTAACGCATTGATTTTGGGTGCTCTGTGAGCAACCTACATGTGGATAAGTGGGCGGCTGGCCGCTACAATGGCGGCTGTTTTTGCCTCACCGGCTTTCAACTTAGGGGATATCCGTGTCAGTGGAACTTTGGCAGCAGTGCGTGGAGCTTTTGCGCGAAGAGCTGCCTGCCCAGCAATTCAACACCTGGATCCGTCCGCTACAGGTCGAAGCCGAAGGCGACGAGTTGCGCGTCTACGCGCCGAATCGTTTTGTTCTCGATTGGGTTAATGAGAAGTACCTGAGCCGCGTTCTCGAATTGCTCGATGAACACGGCAATGGCCTCGCGCCCGTACTCTCCCTATTAATAGGTAGCAAACGTAGCTCTGCCCCGCGTGCCGCGCCGAATGCACCGTTGGCAGCGAGCGCCTCGCAGGCTCAGGCCGCAGCCGCGCCTGTTAATAACTCGCCAGCACCCGT
Organism: Pseudomonas sp. R9.37; assembly: GCF_963878885.1. NCBI lineage: Bacteria > Pseudomonadati > Pseudomonadota > Gammaproteobacteria > Pseudomonadales > Pseudomonadaceae > Pseudomonas > Pseudomonas sp. R9.37. The sequence goes on from NZ_CAWNZA010000011.1 coordinate 661,479, forward strand.
CGCCCAGACGCCTTCCAAATCATCGGCGCAGAAAAACGCGCCTATAAATGAAGAACCGTCCCGCGACAGCTTCGACCCAATGGCCGGTGCCAGCTCGCAGCAAGCACCGGTACGCTCCGAACAGCGCACCGTGCAGGTAGAGGGTGCGCTCAAGCACACCAGCTACCTGAACCGTACGTTCACCTTTGAAAACTTCGTCGAAGGTAAATCCAACCAGTTGGCCCGCGCGGCCGCCTGGCAGGTCGCCGACAACCCCAAGCATGGTTACAACCCGCTCTTCCTTTATGGTGGCGTCGGCTTGGGTAAAACCCACTTGATGCACGCTGTGGGTAATCACCTATTAAAGAAGAACCCGAATGCCAAGGTTGTGTACCTGCACTCGGAGCGCTTCGTCGCTGATATGGTCAAGGCCTTGCAGCTCAACGCAATCAACGAGTTCAAGCGGTTCTACCGCTCGGTTGATGCGTTGCTGATCGATGACATTCAATTTTTCGCCCGTAAGGAACGTTCTCAGGAAGAGTTTTTCCACACCTTCAACGCCTTGCTCGAGGGCGGTCAGCAGGTCATCTTGACCAGCGACCGTTACCCGAAGGAAATCGAAGGCCTGGAAGAACGTTTGAAGTCGCGCTTCGGCTGGGGCTTGACCGTTGCGGTAGAACCGCCGGAGCTGGAAACCCGCGTCGCGATCCTGATGAAAAAGGCAGACCAGGCGAAAGTTGATCTGCCACACGATGCGGCTTTCTTCATTGCTCAACGCATTCGTTCCAACGTGCGTGAGCTCGAAGGCGCGCTCAAGCGGGTCATTGCTCACTCGCACTTCATGGGCCGCGATATCACCATCGAGTTGATCCGCGAATCCCTCAAAGACTTGCTGGCCCTGCAAGATAAGCTGGTGAGTGTGGATAACATCCAGCGCACGGTGGCTGAGTACTACAAAATCAAGATTTCCGACCTGTTGTCCAAGCGCCGTTCGCGCTCGGTGGCACGTCCACGTCAGGTGGCGATGGCGCTCTCCAAAGAGCTGACCAACCACAGCCTGCCGGAAATCGGTGATGTGTTTGGCGGTCGCGACCACACCACGGTCTTGCACGCGTGCCGCAAGATCAACGAACTTAAGGAATCCGACGCGGATATTCGCGAGGACTACAAGAACCTGCTGCGAACACTGACTACGTGATGACACCAGCGCAGCTTATTAAGGCAAGGGACTAGACCATGCATTTCACCATTCAACGCGAAGCCCTGTTGAAACCCCTGCAACTGGTCGCAGGCGTCGTCGAGCGCCGACAGACCTTGCCGGTGCTTTCCAACGTATTGCTGGTTGTCGAAGGCCAGCAATTGTCTTTGACCGGTACCGACCTTGAGGTCGAGCTGGTTGGTCGCGTACAGCTGGAAGAGCCTGCAGAGCCGGGCGAGATCACCGTACCTGCGCGCAAGCTGATGGACATCTGCAAAAGCTTGCCAAACGAAGCGCTGATCGACATCAAGGTCGATGAGCAGAAGTTGGTGGTCAAGGCCGGCCGCAGTCGCTTTACGCTGTCCACCTTGCCAGCCAATGACTTCCCGACCGTCGAAGAAGGTCCGGGCTCGCTGACTTGCAGCCTGGAACAAAGCAAACTGCGCCGTTTGATCGAGCGCACCAGCTTCGCCATGGCCCAGCAGGACGTGCGCTACTACCTCAACGGTATGTTGCTGGAAGTCTCTGAAGGCATCATCCGCGCCGTGGCCACAGACGGTCACCGTCTGGCGATGTGCTCGATGCGCGCTGATATTGGTCAGCCAGATCGCCACCAAGTTATTGTCCCGCGTAAAGGTATCCTCGAGTTGGCGCGTCTGCTCACCGAGCCGGACGGCAACGTCAGCATCGTTCTGGGCCAGCACCATATTCGCGCCACTACCAGCGAATTCACCTTCACCTCCAAGTTGGTCGACGGCAAGTTCCCGGATTACGAGCGCGTGCTGCCTAAAGGTGGCGACAAGCTGGTGATCGGCGATCGTCAGGCCTTGCGGGAAGCGTTCAGCCGTACCGCGATTCTGTCGAACGAAAAGTACCGCGGTATCCGTCTGCAACTGGCCAATGGTCAGCTGAAAATCCAGGCGAATAACCCCGAGCAGGAAGAAGCGGAAGAAGAAGTAGGCGTTGATTACAACGGCGGCTCGCTGGAGATCGGCTTCAACGTGAGCTATTTGTTGGACGTGCTGGGCGTGATGACCACCGAACAGGTTCGCCTGATTCTGTCCGACTCCAACAGCAGCGCCCTGGTGCAAGAATCTGATAACGACGACTCGGCTTACGTAGTTATGCCGATGCGCCTGTAATCATGCTCAGCAGAAGCTAGATGTCCCTTAGTCGCGTCTCGGTCACCGCGGTGCGCAATCTGCACCCGGTGACCTTCTCCCCCTCCCCCCGCATCAATATCCTCCACGGCGCCAACGGCAGTGGCAAAACCAGCGTGCTGGAAGCCATTCATTTGCTGGGGCTCGCCCGTTCTTTTCGCAGTGCACGTCTTTTGCCGGTGATTCAGTACGAGCAGTTGGCATGCACGGTATTCGGCCAAGTTGAATTGGCTGAAGGCGGACACAGTAGCCTGGGCATATCCCGTGATCGCGGCGGGGAATTTCAAATTCGCATTGATGGGCAAAATGCGCGCAGCGCGGCGCAGTTGGCGGAAATCCTGCCTTTGCAGCTGATCAACCCCGACAGCTTCCGCCTGCTGGAAGGTGCACCGAAGATCCGCAGGCAGTTCCTCGATTGGGGAGTGTTCCACGTGGAACCGCGTTTCATGGCCACTTGGCAGCGCCTGCAGAAGGCCCTGCGGCAGCGGAACTCATGGCTGCGGCATGGTACACTTGACGCCGCTTCGCAAGCAGCCTGGGACCGGGAACTGTGCCTGGCCAGCGACGAAATAGATGAATACCGCCGCGCCTATATCAAAGCCTTGAAACCAGTCTTTGAGCAGACCTTGAGTGAGTTGTTGGATCTCGAAGGACTGACGCTGAGCTACTACCGTGGTTGGGATAAAGAACGTGAGCTGAGCGCAGTGCTCGCCACGTCCTTGCAACGGGATCAGCAAATTGGCCATACCCAGGCAGGCCCTCAACGGGCTGATCTGCGCCTTAGATTAGGCGCACATAATGCCGCGGATATCTTGTCCCGCGGTCAGCAGAAGTTGGTGGTGTGCGCACTGCGTATCGCCCAGGGGCATTTGGTCAGCCAAGCCCGACGCGGTCAGTGTATTTATCTGGTGGATGACTTGCCGTCCGAACTCGACGAGCAACACCGCCGCGCGTTATGCCGCTTGTTGGAAGACTTACGCTGCCAGGTATTTATTACCTGTGTAGACCACGAATTATTGAGGGAAGGCTGGCAGACGGAAACGCCAGTCGCTTTGTTCCACGTGGAACAAGGCCGTATCACCCAGACCCACGACCATCGGGAGTGAAGGCATGAGCGAAGAAAACACGTACGACTCGACCAGCATTAAAGTGCTGAAAGGTTTGGATGCCGTACGCAAACGTCCCGGTATGTACATTGGCGACACCGATGATGGTAGCGGTCTGCACCACATGGTCTTCGAGGTGGTCGACAACTCCATCGACGAAGCGTTGGCCGGTCACTGCGACGACATCAGCATCATCATCCATCCGGATGAGTCCATCACCGTGCGCGACAATGGTCGCGGCATTCCGGTAGACGTGCACAAAGAAGAAGGCGTTTCGGCGGCAGAGGTCATCATGACCGTGCTCCACGCCGGCGGTAAGTTCGACGACAACTCCTATAAAGTCTCCGGCGGTTTGCACGGTGTAGGTGTGTCGGTAGTGAACGCTTTGTCTGAAGAGCTGATTCTGACCGTTCGCCGCAGCGGCAAGATCTGGGAACAGACTTACGTGCACGGCGTGCCACAAGAGCCGATGAAAATCGTCGGTGACAGCGAATCCACCGGTACGCAGATCCACTTCAAACCATCGGCTGAAACCTTCAAGAATATCCACTTCAGCTGGGACATCCTGGCCAAGCGTATTCGTGAACTGTCCTTCCTCAACTCCGGTGTAGGCATCGTTCTCAAGGACGAACGCAGCGGCAAGGAAGAGCTGTTCAAGTACGAAGGCGGCCTGCGCGCATTTGTTGAATACCTGAACACCAACAAGACTGCGGTCAACCAGGTGTTCCACTTCAATATCCAGCGTGAAGATGGCATCGGTGTAGAAATCGCCCTGCAGTGGAACGACAGCTTCAACGAGAACCTGTTGTGCTTCACCAACAACATTCCTCAGCGCGATGGCGGTACTCACTTGGTGGGTTTCCGTTCAGCGTTGACGCGTAACCTGAACACTTACATCGAAGCCGAAGGCTTGGCCAAGAAACACAAGGTGGCTACCACCGGTGACGACGCACGTGAAGGCCTGACCGCGATTATCTCGGTAAAAGTGCCAGATCCCAAGTTCAGCTCCCAGACCAAAGACAAGCTGGTGTCTTCCGAAGTGAAGACCGCTGTGGAACAGGAGATGGGCAAATACTTCTCCGACTTCCTGCTGGAGAACCCGAACGAAGCCAAGCTGGTTGTCGGCAAAATGATCGACGCTGCACGTGCCCGTGAAGCCGCGCGTAAAGCCCGTGAGATGACCCGTCGTAAAGGCGCGCTGGATATCGCCGGCCTGCCGGGCAAACTGGCTGACTGCCAGGAGAAGGACCCTGCCCTCTCCGAACTGTACCTGGTGGAAGGTGACTCTGCTGGCGGTTCCGCCAAGCAGGGTCGTAACCGTCGCACCCAGGCGATCCTGCCGTTGAAGGGTAAGATCCTCAACGTTGAGAAAGCCCGCTTCGACAAGATGATTTCCTCTCAGGAAGTCGGCACGTTGATCACAGCCCTGGGCTGCGGTATCGGCCGCGACGAGTACAACATCGACAAGTTGCGCTACCACAACATCATCATCATGACCGATGCTGACGTCGACGGTTCGCACATCCGTACCCTGCTGCTGACCTTCTTCTTCCGTCAGCTGCCTGAGCTGATCGAGCGTGGCTATATCTACATCGCACAGCCGCCGTTGTACAAAGTGAAAAAAGGCAAGCAAGAGCAATACATCAAAGACGACGACGCCATGGAAGAGTACATGACGCAGTCGGCCCTGGAAGATGCCAGCCTGCACTTGAACGACGAAGCCCCGGGTATCTCTGGTGAGGCGCTGGAGCGTCTGGTTAACGATTTCCGCATGGTCATGAAGACCCTCAAGCGTCTGTCGCGTCTGTACCCTCAGGAGCTGACCGAGCACTTCATCTACCTGCCGGCCGTCAGCCTGGAGCAGTTGGGCGATCACGCGGCGATGCAGGATTGGCTGGCCCAGTACGAAGTGCGCCTGCGTACTGTCGAGAAGTCTGGCCTGGTGTACAAAGCCAGCCTGCGTGAAGACCGTGAGCGTAACGTGTGGCTGCCAGAGGTCGAACTGATCTCCCACGGCCTGTCGAACTACGTCACCTTCAACCGCGACTTCTTCGGCAGTAACGACTACAAAACCGTCGTTACGCTGGGCGCGCAATTGAGCACCTTGCTGGACGATGGTGCTTACATTCAGCGTGGCGAACGCAAGAAGCAGGTCAAGGAATTCAAAGAAGCCCTTGATTGGCTGATGGCAGAAAGCACCAAGCGTCACACTATTCAGCGATACAAAGGTCTGGGCGAAATGAACCCTGATCAGCTGTGGGAAACCACCATGGACCCAGCTCAGCGTCGCATGTTGCGCGTGACCATCGAAGACGCCATTGGCGCAGACCAGATCTTCAACACCCTGATGGGTGATGCGGTCGAACCTCGCCGTGACTTCATCGAAAGCAACGCCCTGGCAGTGTCCAACCTGGACTTCTGATCAGATCAGCCTGCTAAAACAAAAAGGCCAACGCTCAGCGTTGGCCTTTTTTATTGGGTCGGAATAAGCCGTTTTTGCAATGCTCCACGTGGAACATCAAGCTTATTGGTTCGAGTTTACTGCCGCCACACTTTCCAACCGATAACCGTATCCGTAGATGGTCAACAGTTGCCAGCCACGGTCGGCGGTCAGTCCCAGCTTGTTGCGCAGGCGATAGATATGAGTGTCCAGCGGCCGCGAAGAGACCATCTCCTCATGAGACCAGAACCGTTCATACAGATATTCACGAGACAGCGGACGCGCCAGATTGGCGAACAAGCAACTGGCCAAGCGGTATTCACGCTCAGTCAGGTTGATAGGTTTGCCCGCACGAGTGACGGTCAGTTCGGCATCGTCGAAGGTCAGATCGTTGAAGCTCTGCACTTCATGGGCAGTCGCTTTTTGCAAACCATGGCGACGCAGAACGGCCGTGATCCGGGCTTTCAGTTCATTGGGCCGGAAAGGTTTACTGACGTAATCATCCGCCCCACTGTTCAACGCCGTGACGATATCGCTCTCGGCGTCCCGACTGGTGAGCATGATCACGGCGGGCGGTGATTCCATGTGCTCGCGGGTCCAGCGCAGCAACGCGATACCCGTGATGTCGGGCAGTTGCCAGTCGAGTATCAGCAAGTCAAAGGTCTCCCGGCGCAGCTGGCGCAGCAGGTCTTCACCACGCTCGAAGCAATGCACGGACCACGGCTGTTCCGCGGTGCTGGGAATCTGTCGCAGTGTCTGCTCAACCCGGCGCAACTCAGCGGGCTCGTCATCCAGTATTGCGACACGCATGGGTGGGTCCCTTCTACTAAAAAAACGGCGCAAATGCCGGCCATCGAATCTGAATAATTGTGGTCAGATTCAGCGGACCATGAATCTATCGATACGCTGATATCAAAGAGCCTTTAATCCGTTGGAAGACCTCGATACCTTGGAGGAAAGATACCCACTCCTGCCCGTAAGGAAAAGGTTCAGCATGAAGCGCTCAGGAAACTCTAACAGTGAGACCGATATGAGCTTCACTGGGTTCAGTACACCGCTCATATCGAACAGGGAGAAGCAGGGGCATATGGCGCGTTCAACTATCCACTCTCGACACCTCTACACGCCTGCGACGGTAGCCCGGTGATGCTGTGGCGAAAATCCGAAAAACGCCAACCCACCCGAGCGCAACTGCTGTTCCACGGTTTGATACGTGAGTGGCTGTTGATTGGCCTGGTCCTGCTGCCCTTCACGGTTTACCTGTCGTTGAGCCCAGGTCTGGCCCTCAATAACCCGCTGTACGACAGCCTTCGCCGCCTGACGCCATTGCCGGTCGACCCGCGGATCCTGCTGGTGACTATTGATGACCAAAGCCTGAAAAAGCTAGGCCAGTGGCCCTGGCCGCGCAGCGTGCATGCTGACCTGATTGACCGGCTCAGTGCTGCTCGACCGGCAGGCATATTGTTTGATGTGATCTTCAGCGAGCCCGGCGAAGCGGCGGATGACCAACGACTGGCCGACGCGGTGTGCAAGGCCGGCAATGTGTTGTTGCCCACGGCGAGTTCAGACGCGCCGGATGAGCAACTGTTGCCACTGCTCAAATGCGCCAAAGGCATGGGCCAGATCAATGTCGAAGCCGATAACGACGGTGTCGTACGCAGCCTGTATATGCGCGAGGGTCCGCCCGGTAACACGCTTGCACAGCTGGCATGGCTCGCCTATACGTTGACTGGGCAAACATCACCCATGCCGGGGCTCGCCAAGGCACCTGACGGTCAGCATTGGCATCGTGAACACGCGGTTCGTGTTCCTTATACCGCGCAGGGCCACTTTCCCAGCGTGTCCTACGTCAGCGTATTACAGGGCGAGGTACCGCCCGACGTGTTGCGTGGCCGGTTGATATTGGTCGGCGCCACAGCCTATGGAATGGGTGACCGCTTTGTCACGCCCCTCTCCTCCACGGTGGGCTCCACGGCCGGAGTAGAGATCCAGGCCAACATCCTTAATGGATTGCTGCTGGGGCGCAGCATCGTCGATCTTCCAGGCTGGTTTGCCGCATTGATGGCCGCTTCGCTGGTGGCGTTGCTGCTGGGGCTGCTGTTGTATCGGCCGCGCTATGCGCTGTGGATGACCCTGGCTTGCATGGTCACCGCACTGCTCGGCTCATGGGCCTTGCTGCGCCTGGGGCATTGGTGGTCACCCGCAGCGTGTCTGATCGGGCTGCTGCTCAGCTATTTGATCTGGAATTGGCGCCGCCTGAGCGTGATCCTTGCTTACTTCGGCTGGGAACTGGCACGCCTGGACAACGAACCCAAAGTGCTGCCCGAGCGTCGCCGTGCGCCCGCCAGCAAAGGTGACGTATTGCAGGGGCGGATCTTTGCGCTTGAGCAGGCGGTAAGCCGCACGCGCGACACGCGGCGCTTTATGGCGGACGGGTTGGAGTGCCTGCCGGTGGCGACCCTGATTACCGATCCCAACGGCAGTATCCTGCTGGCCAACCGCGTCGCCCGTGAGGTGTTCGGCAACGATCTGGTGGCCACAAATCTATTGGAGCAACTCGCCGACCTCGGCTACCCGCCGCTGCACAATGGTGTTCGCCCTGCCCTATCGGCGCTGCAGCTTATCGAGTTTCGCGATATCCACCAGCGCAGTCTGCGCATGGAGCTGGCACCCTTGCTACCGGCCGAAGGTGATGTCGCCCTTGGCTGGCTGCTGAGCCTTACCGACTTGAGCAAGGAGCGTGAAGCCCAACAGCACCGCGAGACCATGTTGCGCTTCCTGTCCCATGACCTGCGTGCACCGCACTCGGCGATCCTGGCATTGCTGGATGTGCACAACGGCGATTCGCCGATATTTGCCCAGATCGAACAACAGGTGAAACGCGCATTGAGCCTCACCGAATCCTTCGTGCAGTTGGCCAAGGCCGAAGCTGACGGCTACCACTTCCAGCCGACGCTATTTGCCATGCTGGTCATGGATGCCTTTGACCAGGTGGCAGTGATCGCGCAGCTCAAAGGCATTCATCTGGTACACGATCTGGATGAGGCGGACGAGGGCATGGTGTCAGCCGATCAATCATTGCTGACACGGGCGCTGTTCAACGTGCTGGAAAACGCCATCAAGTACTCCCCGTCAGGCACCACCGTGACGCTGAGCCATGGCAGCACGCAAGGTTGGTTGGAATGCCGCATCAGCGATCAGGGGCCAGGCATCGCGCCTGGGGATTTGCCGGAGTTGTTCAGCCAGTACCGACGCTTCGATTCAGCCCAGGGCAGTGAGGGTTTGGGACTGGGGCTGACCATGGTCAAAGCCGTGATTGAGCGCCATGGTGGTCGTGTCCTGTGCGAGAGCGAGTTAGGCAAAGGCTCGACCTTCAGCCTGAAACTGCCCCTGCTTGATACGTAAAAACCTGGTTTTCTGCTGTGCATAAAAAACCGGTCAAAAGGACCGGTTTTTTAATGCGCAAAAAAACTTATGCACGTTTTTCGCGATTTTATTAGCTTGAGAAATATGTATGTAAATCAGCTTCTTATGAACCAAAAACGTCGATTCGCCAACAAACCGTACACAGGTTATCCACAGACGCTCAAATCGCCGGCGTCTCTACCACCACAGGCTCGGGAGGCAATGAGCCCATGGCCCGTTGCTGCGCTTCATTCCACGCTGCGGCGCGGTCATTCAACGCTGCAATGGCACGTGGTCCTTCGCCTTCTGCGTACATCGGCTCGCCAATCACCACCGTGATGGTGCCTGCGCGTTTGGCCCAACCGGTCTTCGGCCAGAACTTGCCGGCGTTATGCGCAATCGGCAATACCGGCAGGTTGGCGTTGACCGCCAGGGCGGTGCCGCCCCGCGAGAATTTACCTACGGTGCCGTAAGGCACACGCGTGCCTTCCGGAAAGATCAGTACCCAAACGCCATCTTTGAGCAACTCATCGCCTTTTTTGGCGACGTGCTTGAGCGCGGCCTTGGGGTTGTCACGATCAATGGCGATCGGGCGCAACATGGCCATGGCCCAGCCGAAAAACGGCACATACAGCAGCTCGCGCTTGAGCACCTGGCTCAACGGCGAAAAGTACGCGGAGAGGAAGAACGTTTCCCAGGTGCTCTGGTGGTTCGACAGAATCACGCAGGGCTGCTCCGGGACATTTTCAGCGCCCTTCACTTCGAAACGGATGTTCAGGAACACCTTGGTCAGCCACAGCGCACAGCGGCACCAATAAACGTTGATAAAGCGATAGCGCGCCTTGAACGGCAGGAACGGCGCAATAAAAAAGCTCAGGGTGCACCAGAGAAACGAACTGGTGCCCAGCAGCAGGTAAAAGAAAAAGGTTCTGATGGCCTGCAAGATCGACATGGCGGCATTTACCGTTGCGGGACACGGCCCGCCTGTTAAAAGCGCACTCCCGAACAGTCCTTGGTCAGGAAGTCGAGGGCGGCTAGTTGTTGATAAGTTCTGCGGCAACTGCCGCCAGATCGTCAAAAATCAAAGTGCCTACCGGCAGGTCTTTCGCCTGGGTCTTTTCGCCTTTCCCGGTCTTAACCAAAACTGGCTGAGAGTCGACGGCTTTGGCCGCCTCCAGGTCACCGAGGCTGTCCCCGACGAACCATAGCCCAGCCAAGGGCACCTTGTAATGTTCTGCAATGGTTTTCAACATGCCAGGCTTGGGTTTGCGGCAATCGCACCCCTCATCCGGCCCGTGGGGGCAGTACACCACCAGCCCCACTTCACCGCCCTGCTCGGCCACCAACGTGCGCAAGCGCGCGTGCATGGCGTCCAGGGTAGCGATGTCGTAATAACCACGGGCGATGCCGGACTGGTTGGTGGCGATGGCCACTGTCCAGCCGGCTTTGCTCAACTGCGCGATGGCCTCGATCGAGCCGGGCAGTGGAATCCACTCCGCCACCGACTTGATGTAAGCGTCGGAGTCGTAATTGATCACTCCGTCTCGATCGAGAATCAGCAGTTTCAACATGATCAGCCCAGTACGGAAATGTCAGCGATGTTGATGAACAAACCACGCAGACGCGCCAGCATGGCGTAGCGGTTTTTCCGCACGCCGGCATCGTCGGCATTGATCATCACGGCTTCGAAAAACGCATCCACCGGCTCACGCAAGGTGGCCAGGCGCGCCAGTGCTTCGGCGTAGTTACGTTCAGCGAGCAGCGGCTTCACTGCGTTTTCGGCCTTGGCGATGGCCGAGTTCAACGAGAACTCCTTGGCATCGGCAAACAGGCCCGGGTCGACTTCGGTATTGCCGAGGTTGTCGGCCTTGCTCAGCAGGTTCGACACGCGCTTGTTCACGGCAGCCAGTGCATCGGCTTCCGGCAGCTTGCGGAAGGCCTGTACGGCCTGCACTCGCTGATCGAAGTCCAGCGCCGAGCCGGGTTGCAGGGCACGGACCGACAGGTACACCGAAACATCCACGCCTTCGTCTTCGTAACGCGCACGCAGGCGGTCGAACACGAACTCCAGCACTTGCTCGGCCAAACCGGCTTGCTTGACCTTGCCACCGAACTGGCCGACCGCAAACACCACGGCCTGGGTCAGGTCGAGGTCGAGCTTTTTGTCGATCAGGATACGCAGCACGCCCAAGGCAGCACGGCGCAGGGCGTACGGGTCTTTGCTGCCGGTGGGCAACATGCCGATACCGAAGATACCGACGAGAGTGTCCAGCTTGTCGGCGATGGCTACGGCCGCACCGGTCAAGGTGGTTGGCAGCTCAGCACCGGCACCGCGCGGCATGTACTGCTCGTTCAGCGCCAGGGCTACATCGTCCGGCTCGCCGTCGTTGAGGGCGTAGTAGTAACCGGCAACGCCTTGCATCTCCGGGAACTCGCCGACCATTTCGGTGGCCAGGTCACACTTGGACAGCAGGCCAGCGCGGGCAGCCCAGGCAGCGTCACCGCCAATGCGCGGCGCAATGTAGGCCGCCAGCTTGGAAACGCGCACGGCTTTGTCGTAGACGCTGCCGAGTTTTTCCTGGAACACCACGTTTTGCAGGCGCAGGTTGAAGTCTTCGAGCTTCTGCTTTTTGTCTTGCTTGAAGAAGAACTCGGCGTCGGTCAGGCGCGGGCGAACGACTTTCTCGTTACCGGCGATGATCTGCTGCGGGTCCTTGCTTTCGATGTTGGCCACGGTGATGAAGCGCGGCAGCAACTTGCCGTCCACGTCCAGCAGGCAGAAATACTTCTGGTTGTCCTGCATGGTGGTGATCAGCGCTTCTTGCGGCACGTCGAGGAAACGCTCTTCGAACGAGCACACCAGCGGCACTGGCCACTCAACCAAAGCGGTCACTTCATCGAGCAGGCTTGGCGGCACGATGGCGGTGCCTTCCTGCAGGCGGGCCAGCTCTTCGGTGCGCTTGCTGATCAGCTCGCGACGCTCATTGGCATCAGCCAGCACGTAAGCGGCGCGCAGGTCGGCGGCATAGTTGGCGGGCGAAGTGATGCGCACGGCTTCTGGGTGGTGGAAGCGATGACCACGCGAGTCACGGCCCGCCTGCTGAGCGAGGATCGTGCAGTCGATGACCTGATCACCGAGCAGCATCACCAGCCACTGGGTTGGGCGTACGAATTCTTCTTTGCGAGCACCCCAGCGCATGCGCTTGGGGATCGGCAGGTCGTTGAGGGAATCTTCAACGATGGTCGGCAACAGGCTCGCCGTCGGCTTGCCGGTGATGACCTGGCTGAAACGCAGTTTCGGGCCGCTCTGGTCGATCTCGCTCAGCTCGACGCCGCACTTCTTGGCAAAGCCCAGGGCTGCTTGAGTCGGGTTGCCTTCTGCATCGAAGGCGGCCTGGCGCGGCGGGCCGTCGAGGTTGATGCTGCGGTCCGGCTGCTGGGTTTCCAGCGCGGTCAGCAACACAGCCAGACGACGTGGCGCGGCGTAGACTTTTTTCGCCGCGAATTTCAGGCCAGCGCTGTGCAGGCCTTTTTCAATACCGGCCAGGAACGCGTCGGCCAGGGTGTTGAGTGCCTTGGGTGGCAGCTCTTCGGTGCCCAGTTCAACCAAAAAATCTTGAGCACTCATTGTGCAGCCTCCAGCTTAGCCAACACTTCATCACGCAGGTCCGGGGTTGCCATCGGGAAGCCCAGCTTGGCGCGCGCCAGCAGGTAGGCTTGGGCGACGGAACGCGCCAGGGTGCGCACACGCAGGATGTATTGCTGGCGCGCGGTGACCGAGATGGCACGGCGGGCATCCAGCAGGTTGAAGGTATGGGAGGCCTTCAACACCATTTCATAACTTGGCAACGGCAGCGGCTGGTCGAGTTCGATCAGGCGCTTGGCTTCGCTTTCATAGAAGTCGAACAGCTCGAACAGCTTGTCGACGTTGGCGTGTTCGAAGTTGTAAGTGGACTGCTCCACTTCGTTCTGATGGAACACATCGCCATAGGTGACCTTGCCGAACGGGCCGTCAGCCCACACCAGGTCATAGACCGAGTCCACGCCTTGCAGGTACATGGCCAGGCGCTCCAGGCCGTAGGTGATCTCGCCGGTCACCGGGTAGCACTCAATGCCGCCCGCTTGCTGGAAGTACGTGAACTGCGTCACTTCCATGCCGTTGAGCCAGACTTCCCAGCCCAGGCCCCAGGCACCCAGGGTTGGCGATTCCCAGTTGTCTTCGACGAAACGGATGTCGTGCACCAGTGGGTCCAGGCCGACATGTTTCAGCGAGCCCAGGTACAGCTCCTGGAAGTTGTCCGGGTTGGGCTTGAGTACCACCTGGAACTGGTAGTAGTGCTGCAGGCGGTTCGGGTTTTCGCCGTAGCGGCCGTCAGTCGGGCGACGACTGGGCTGCACATAAGCGGCGTTCCAGGTTTCCGGGCCAATGGCCCGCAGGAATGTAGCGGTGTGGAAAGTGCCGGCGCCTACTTCCATATCGTAGGGCTGAAGTACCACACAACCTTGCTCGGCCCAGTATTGCTGGAGGGCGAGGATCAAGTCTTGGAAGGTACGCACGGCTGGCGTAGGCTGGCTCACGAAATTCACCTGTTACTTGGGCTGCGATTTAAAGAGCGGGAGTATACCCGATTCGGCCGCGCCACCATCCCCTGGAGCCTTATGCCACGCTGCTTTTGGTGTTCTGAAGATCCGCTGTACATGGCTTATCACGATCAGGAGTGGGGAACGCCGCTGCGCGATGCGCAGGGTCTGTTCGAGTTGCTTTTGCTCGAAGGGTTCCAGGCGGGCCTGTCCTGGATCACCGTTTTACGCAAACGCGAGCATTATCGAAAGGTCCTGTTCGGCTTTGATGCACAGCGTCTGGCGCGCCTCAGCGATGCCGAGATCGAGGCGCTGATGCTCGACCCTGGCATCGTGCGCAATCGCCTGAAGCTCAACGCCACCCGCCGCAATGCCGCGGCCTGGCTGGCGCTGGAAGACCCAGTGGGTTTGCTTTGGTCGTTCGTGGGCGGCGTGCCCAAGGTCAATCACTTCAAGGACCGCAGCGAGGTCCCGGCGATTACGCCCGAGGCTGAAGCCATGAGCCGCGCCTTGAAAAAAGCCGGCTTCACCTTCGTCGGCCCGACCATTTGCTACGCCTTCATGCAGGCCAGCGGGATGGTCATGGACCACACTCAAGACTGCGACCGTTACGCGGACTTGGCCAACGCCGGTTAGAATGCCGGCTTTGCGCACCACACACGATCAGGAGTGACCTGTGGAAAAGTTTAAAGGCGCCTTGCTGGTAGGCGCTCTTCGGTTGTTTGCCTTGTTGCCTTGGCGCGCTGTTCAGGCCGTGGGCACGGCAATTGGCTGGATCATGTGGAAAACCCCCAACCGCTCCCGCGAAACAGTGCGGATCAATCTCTCCAAATGCTTCCCGGACATGGACCCCGCCGCCCGCGAGCGCCTGGTCGGCCAGAGCTTGATGGACATCGGCAAGTCCCTGACGGAAAGCGCCTGCGCCTGGATCTGGCCGGCCCAGCGTTCCATCGACCTGGTGCGCGAAGTCGAGGGCCTCGAAGTGCTGCACGAAGCCCTGGCCTCGGGCAAAGGCGTGGTGGGCATCACCAGCCACCTGGGCAACTGGGAAGTGCTCAATCACTTTTATTGCAACCAGTGCAAACCGATCATTTTCTACCGCCCGCCCAAGCTCAAGGCGGTGGATGAACTGCTGCAAAAACAGCGCGTGCAATTGGGCAACCGCGTGGCGGCGTCCACCAAGGAAGGCATTCTCAGCGTGATCAAGGAAGTGCGCAAAGGCGGCCAGGTGGGCATTCCCGCCGACCCGGAACCGGCGGAATCGGCCGGGATCTTCGTGCCGTTCTTCGCCACCCAGGCGCTGACCAGCAAGTTTGTGCCGAACATGCTTGCGGGCCACAAGGCGGTGGGCGTGTTCCTGCATGCGCTGCGGCTGCCGGACGGTTCAGGTTACAAAGTGATTCTGGAAGCGGCGCCGGAAGACATGTACAGCACCGACACCGCCACATCCTGCGCGGCGATGAGCAAGGTGGTGGAGCGCTATGTCGGCGCCTACCCGAGCCAATACATGTGGAGCATGAAACGCTTCAAGAAACGCCCGCCGGGTGAGGCGCGGTGGTATTGATACTCGACTGACTCAAGGTCGATGCAAAACCAATGTGGGAGCGGGCTTGCTCGCGAAGGCGGTGTATCAGCTACACATTCAGTGACTGACGCTCAGCCTTCCCAAGCAAGCCCGCTCCACATGTTTGATCGCCATTCAGGCCTGGCGGTCGAGCTTTTTCAGGAACACTGTCATCTCTTTTTCGGCCTGCTTGTCGCCATGGGCCTGAGCCGCTTCAATGCCCTTCTCCCACGCCAGCCGCGCCGCCGCACGGTCGCCCAACGCCGCCTGCGCCTTGCCCAACAACTTCCACGCCGCCGAATACTTCGGATCAAACTCGACACACTTGTGCAAATGCTCGGCCGCCTTGGCGTTGTCCTTCGCGTCCAGATAACCCTTGCCCAAGCCAAAGCGCAGCAATGAATTATCCACACCCTTGGCGAGCATTTTTTCCAGGGATTCGAGCATGGTGGCGTGTCCTTTCAGCTGGGTAGGGTTTTCAATCGCGTCATCGCGGGCAAGCCCGCTTGCGCGCTAAAAACGCGATCACCTGTGGGAGCGGGCTTGCCCGCGATGACGACGGCAGGCTCACCTGAATGTTTTGATCAGAAAAAGCTCAAGCCCACGTGGAACAACTTCTCCACATCGCGGATATGTTTCTTGTCCACCAGAAACAGAATCACATGGTCGCCCGTGACGATCACCGTATCGTCGTGGGCGATGAGCACCTCTTCGTCACGAATGATCGCGCCAATGGTGGTGCCCGGCGGCAAGCCGATATCGCGGATGGCCTTGCCGATCACCTTGCTCGACTTTGAGTCGCCATGGGCAATCGCCTCAATGGCTTCCGCCGCGCCCCGGCGCAGTGAGTGCACGCTGACGATATCGCCACGGCGCACATGAGCCAGCAAGGTGCCGATGGTGGCCAGCTGCGGGCTGATGGCGATGTCGATATCGCCACCCTGGATCAAGTCGACGTAGGCCGGGTTGTTGATGATGGTCATCACCTTCTTCGCCCCCAGCCGCTTGGCCAACAGCGAGGACATGATATTGGCCTCGTCATCGTTGGTCAGTGCCAGGAAAATATCGGCGTCGGCGATGTTCTCTTCCATCAGCAGGTCGCGGTCCGAGGCGCTGCCTTGCAGTACGACGGTGCTGTCGAGGGTGTCGGACAAATGCCGGCAGCGTGCCGGGTTCATCTCGATGATCTTCACCTGGTAGCGGCTTTCGATGGCTTCGGCCAAGCGCTCGCCGATCTGCCCACCGCCGGCGATGACGATGCGTTTGTAGGTCTCGTCCAGCCGGCGCATTTCGCTCATGACCGCGCGAATATTCGCTTTGGCGGCGATGAAAAATACCTCGTCGTCGGCCTCGATCACGGTATCGCCCTGGGGCAGGATCGGCCGGTCGCGCCGGAAAATCGCCGCCACGCGGGTTTCTACATTCGGCATGTGCTCGCGCAACTGGCGCAGTTGCTGGCCCACCAGCGGACCGCCGTAATAGGCTTTAACGGCGACCAATTGCGCCTTGCCCTCGGCAAAGTCGATCACCTGCAAGGCGCCCGGAATTTCGATCAGGCGCTTGATGTAGTGAGTCACCACTTGTTCGGGGCTGATCAGCACGTCCACTGGAATCGCGTCGTTGTCGAAAAGCCCTGCACGGGTCAGGTAAGCCGCCTCACGGACGCGGGCGATTTTGGTGGGCGTGTGAAACAGGGTGTGGGCGACCTGGCAGGCGACCATATTGGTCTCGTCACTGTTGGTGACGGCCACCAGCATGTCGGCATCGTCGGCACCGGCTTGGCGCAGCACCGTCGGGAATGACGCGCGGCCTTGCACGGTGCGGATGTCGAGACGGTCGCCGAGGTTGCGCAGGCGCTCGGCATCGGTGTCGACCACCGTGATGTCGTTGGCTTCGCTGGCCAAATGCTCGGCCAGCGTGCCGCCGACCTGCCCTGCCCCAAGGATGATGATTTTCATCCGGTCACTCCCTTAAACCCATTAGCCGCGCGCGGCGGCAATCTTGATCAGTTTGGCGTAGTAGAAGCCATCGTGTCCGCCTTCTTGCGCGAGCAGCTGACGGCCGTGAGGCTGCTTGATGCCGGCTGCCGTGGCGAGGTCCAGCTCGCGCGCGCCGCTGGTGCGGGCGAGGAAGGCTTCGATCACTTCGGTGTTCTCGGTGGGCAAGGTCGAGCAGGTGGCGTAGAGCAGAATGCCGCCGACTTCCAGGGTTGGCCACAGGGCGTCGAGCAGTTCGCCTTGCAGCCCGGCCAGGGCGGCAATGTCGTCGGGTTGGCGGGTCAGCTTGATGTCCGGGTGGCGGCGAATCACGCCGGTGGCGGAGCACGGCGCGTCCAGCAGGATGCGCTGGAAGGGTTTGCCGTCCCACCAAGTGGCGGTGTCGCGGCCGTCAGCGGCGATCAGCTCGGCGCTCAAGCCCAGGCGGGCGAGGTTTTCACGCACGCGCACCAGGCGCTTGGCTTCCAGGTCGACGGCGACGACAGCGGCGAGGTCTTTTTCGACTTCCAGAATGTGACAGGTCTTGCCGCCGGGTGCGCAGCAGGCGTCGAGCACGCGTTGGCCGGGCGCCAAGTCGAGCAGGTCGGCGGCCAGTTGCGCGGCTTCGTCCTGCACGCTGATCCAGCCTTCGGCAAAACCAGGCAGGCTGCGTACGTCGGTGGCCGCTTCCAGCACGATGCCGTCGACGCTGTACACGCACGGCGTGGCGTTGATGCCGGCGTCGGTGAGCAGTTGCAGGTAGGCGTCGCGGCTGTGATGGCGACGGTTGACCCGAAGAATCATTGGCGGGTGCGCATTGTTGGCCGCGCAGATGGCTTCCCATTGCTCAGGCCAGAAGGCTTTCAGGGACTTTTGCAGCCAGCGTGGGTGTGCGGTGCGCACCACCGGGTCGTGTTCCAGCTCGGCCAGCAGCGCCTCGCTCTCACGCTGGGCGCGGCGCAGCACGGCGTTGAGCAGCGCCTTGGCCCAAGGTTTTTTCAGCTTGTCGGCGCACCCAACGGTTTCACCGATGGCGGCGTGGGCCGGCACGCGGGTGTAGAGCAATTGGTAGAGGCCGACCAGCAGCAGCGCTTCCACATCCGCATCCGCCGCTTTGAACGGCTTTTGCAGCAGCTTGGCCGCCAGCGCCGACAAGCGTGGCTGCCAGCGTGCGGTGCCAAAGGCCAGGTCCTGGGTGAAACCGCGATCACGGTCTTCAACCTTATCCAGCTGCGTAGGCAGCGAACTGTTCAGTGAAGCCTTGCCATTCAGTACGGCGGCGAGGGCCTTGGCGGCGGCCAGACGCGGGTTCATTGAGCGACCGCCCCGAGAACCGTGCCCAGGGCAAATTTCTCACGACGGCTGTTGAACAAATCGCTGAAATTAAGCGCTTTACCGCCGGGCAATTGCAGACGGGTCAGGCACAGCGCCTGTTCACCGCAGGCGACCAACAGGCCTTCTTTGCTGGCGCCGATGATTTCGCCGGGGGCGCCTTTGCCTTCAGCCAGGGTGGCGGCCAGTACTTTCAAGGCTTCGCCACTGAGTGTGCTGTGGCAGATCGGCCATGGGTTGAAGGCGCGCACCAGGCGCTCCAGCTCTACGGCCGGGCGGCTCCAGTCGATGCGCGCTTCGTCTTTATTCAGTTTGTGGGCGTAGGTGGCCAGGCTGTCGTCCTGCACTTCGCCTTCGAGGGTGCCGGCAGCCAGGCCGGCGATGGCCTGGACCACAGCGGGCGGGCCCAGCTCGGCTAGACGGTCATGCAGGCTGCCGCCGGTGTCTTGGGCGGTGATCGGGGTAGTGACTTTCAGCAGCATCGGGCCGGTGTCCAGGCCCGCCTCCATGCGCATCACGGTCACACCGCTTTCACGGTCGCCGGCTTCCACGGCGCGCTGGATCGGCGCCGCACCGCGCCAGCGTGGCAACAGCGAAGCGTGGCTGTTGATGCAGCCCAGGCGCGGGATATCCAGCACCGCCTGAGGCAGGATCAAGCCATAGGCCACGACCACCAGCAGGTCTGGCTTCAACGCCGCCAGCTCCGTCTGGGCCTCGGCGTTGCGCAGGGTTGGCGGTTGCAGCACAGGGATGTTGTGTTCCAGCGCCAGCTGCTTGACCGGGCTCGGCATCAGTTTTTGCCCGCGACCGGCCGGGCGGTCCGGCTGGGTGTACACCGCGACAATGTCATAAGGGCTGGCAAGCAGCGCCTTGAGGTGTTCGGCAGCGAATTCGGGAGTGCCGGCAAAAACAATGCGCAGTGGCTCGGTCATGAGAGGTCTCGGTTAAAAACAGTCACAAAAGAAAAAGGCTTGCCGCAGCAAGCCTTTGGAAGAAGGGCATCAAGCTTGCTGGCGATGCTTTTTTTCCAGCTTCTTCTTGATCCGGTCGCGTTTAAGCGTGGACAGGTAATCGACAAACAGCTTGCCGTTGAGGTGGTCGCACTCGTGCTGGATACACACGGCCAGCAGGCCATCGGCGATCAGCTCGTAGGGCTTGCCGTCACGGTCCAGCGCCTTGATCTTCACGCGCAGCGGGCGTTCGACGTTCTCGTAGAACTCCGGCACCGAGAGGCAGCCTTCCTGGTATTCGCCCATCTCTTCGGTCAGCGGTTCGAACTCGGGGTTGATAAACACCCGCGGTTCGCTGCGATCTTCCGACAGGTCCATGACCACGACGCGCTGATGCACGTTGACCTGGGTGGCGGCGAGGCCGATGCCCGGGGCTTCATACATTGTTTCAAACATGTCATCGACCAACTGACGAACCTTGTCGTCCACTACGGCCACCGGTTTGGCGATCGTGCGCAGGCGCGAGTCGGGAAATTCGAGGATGTTCAAAATAGCCATAAGCGTAATTGCTGCACATGTGAGGTAGAGGCAAATCGGCGGTGGGATGGACCCAGGCAGCCGGTGTGAAAGGTTCGAAAGCCGCGAAGGCTATGGCATTTCACGCGAACGCACATAATAAAGGAGATTGACCCCATGAGGAAATCGCTACTCGTCTTGCTGCTGTGGACGCCGCTCACGATGGCCTTGATCTCACCGCCTGGCCAGCGCCTGGAGCCGGCGACGCAGCAGGCCATCCAGTACTTTTTGCTGCACAACCGCATACTCGACACGGCCCACGACCTGGACAACGCGCCTTACATTGTCGCGGCCGACGCGGGCCGGGTGCTGGGTGCCAACGGCGACCGTGTGTATGCAAGGGGCGCCCTGGACCCCACACAGCCCAATTACGGGATTTTTCGCCGCGCCAAGGCCTACACGGACCCCGACACTCAGGAATTGCTGGGCATCAACGCCGACAACATCGGCACCGCGCGCTTCGTAATGGCCGGGGATCTCACCACGCTGGCGGTGCAGCGAGTCACCCAGGAAGTACGTCCCGGCGATCGGCTGCTGCGCGCCGAACCTCCGGTTGAGCCGGCCCCGGTGAAGCGTGCGTCCTTTGTTAAGGGGCACATCATCGACATTCCCAAAGGCGTCACCCAGATTGGCGTACTGGACGCCGTTACCCTGAACAAAGGCCGACGCGACGGGCTGGTTGAAGGCCAATTGCTGACCGTGATCAAAGCCGGCGAGACGATCCGCGATACCCTCACCGGCGCGGCAACCCAACTCCCCGATGAACGCGCCGGCACGCTGCTGGTGTTTCGCACCTATGAAAAGCTCAGCTATGGCCTGGTTCTCAGCGCCTCACGCTCGCTGGCAGTCATGGACCGATTCGAGACTGCCCAACAAACACAATAAATAGCCTGCTAAATAAGTTACCAACAGAGTTATCCACAGCTTGTTCCGGTCAAGGATGATCAAATGTATCCGATAAACAGCAGCGAAATTTCCCCGTCAGAACTGGAAGCTCGACTACGCTTGCACAGGCTGCCAGAACTGGGTTCCAAGCGTTTTCGTGTGTTGCTCGAAGCCTTCGGCTCTGCCTCAAAAGCCATCAGCGCCCCTGCCAGTGCATGGCGTTCCCTCGGGTTGCCGGCCGTCAGCGCCGATGCCCGCCGCAGCCCTGAAATACGCGACGGTGCCAGTGAAGCATTGGCGTGGTTGGAGCAGCCGGCCCAGCATTTGCTGATGTGGGACCAACCTGAGTACCCGGCACTCCTCGCCCAGATCGACGATGCCCCGCCGCTATTGTTCGTCGCCGGTGACCCCAAAATCCTGGAAAAACCGCAGTTGGCCATGGTCGGCAGTCGCCGTGCTTCGCGACCCGGCATGGACACCGCAGCGGCCTTTTCCCGCAGCTTGGCGAGCGCCGGTTTTGTCATCACCAGTGGTCTTGCGTTGGGCATAGACGGCGCGGCTCACCAGGCAGCGCTGGATGCCGGCGGCCAGACAATCGGCGTGCTCGGCACCGGGCTTGAAAACTTTTATCCACAGCGCCACCGGCAGCTCGCAGCCACGATGATTGCCCAGGGCAGCGCGGTGGTTTCCGAGTTTCCGTTGGACGCCTCGCCACAGGCTGGCAACTTCCCCCGGCGCAACCGGATCATCAGTGGCCTGTCGCTGGGCGTGCTGGTGGTGGAAGCCAGCATGGCCAGTGGCTCGCTGATCACCGCGCGGCTGGCGGCCGAGCAAGGGCGCGAGGTGTATGCGATCCCGGGTTCGATCCATCACCCCGGTGCCAAAGGCTGCCACCAATTGATCCGCGATGGCGCGACGCTGGTGGAATCCATCGAGCACATTCTGGAAGGGTTACGTGGCTGGCAGGCGCTGTCCCGGCCGGCGCCCCTGCCGGTCACGCATCCGCTGGTGGCGCTGCTGCATGCCGCGCCTCACACCAGCGAGGGCTTGGCCCTTGCCAGCGGGCGGCCGTTGTCCCAGGTGCTGGCTACCCTCACCGAGCTTGAGCTCGAAGGCCAGGTGATCTGCGAAAGCGGGCGCTGGCTTGCGCGCTGCTAGGTTTTGTAAAGAAGATCGGTAAACTGCGCAGAGCTTTAGTCCGGAGAGTGAGTAATGGTCAACAGGTGGCGTGTGCTGGAAACCGCACGGGAAATTCGCGCAGGCGCGGTGATTGCCTACCCGACCGAAGCGGTCTGGGGCCTTGGCTGCGATCCGTGGAACGAAGAAGCGGTGGACCGGCTGCTGGCGATCAAGAATCGGTCGGTGGACAAGGGCCTGATCCTGGTGGCGGACAATATTCGCCAGTTCGATTTTCTCTTTGAAGACTTCCCGGACACCTGGATCGAGCGCATGGCCAGCACCTGGCCTGGGCCCAATACCTGGCTGGTGCCCCATCAGGACTTGCTGCCTGAGTGGGTAACGGGTGTGCATGACACGGTGGCGTTGCGGGTGACTGATCATCCGCTGGTGCGGGATTTGTGCTCGCTGGTCGGGCCGCTGATTTCCACCTCGGCGAACCCGCAAGGGCGCCCGGCTGCGCGCACGCGGCTTCGCGTGGAGCAATACTTCCGTGGCCAGGTAGATCGGGTATTGGGCGGCGCTCTGGGTGGGCGCAAGAACCCGAGCCTGATTCGCGATTTGGCGACGGGTGAGGTGGTGCGGCCTTCCTGAGAGCCCGGTGCGGCCATCGCGGGCAAGCCCGCTCCCACATTCGGTCGCGTTCCTTCAGTTGAAATGCGATCAAAGTGTGGGAGCCGGGCTTGCCCGCGATGAGGCCATTACTGACCCCAGCGATCTATCGCCTTACGGCAACAAAATGGTCGACCCGGTAGTCCGCCGCCCCGACAGCTCAGTCTGCGCTTTCGCCGCGTCCGCCAGCGAAAACCGCTGGTTGATATCAATGCGCACCTTGCCGCTCTTGATCATCGAGAACAAATCATCTGCCATCGCCTGCAAGTCTTTCGGGTTGCTGGCGTAAGTCGCCAAGGTCGGCCGGGTGACATACAGCGAGCCCTTGGCCGCCAGAATGCCCAGGTTCACCCCGTCCACCGCGCCCGACGCATTACCAAAACTCACCACCAGCCCACGTGGCGCCACGCTGTCCAGCGAGGTCAGCCAGGTGTCCTTGCCGACGCCGTCGTACACCACCGGGACTTTTTTGCCGTCGGTCAATTCCAGTACGCGTTGTGCGACGTTTTCCTTGCTGTAGTCGATCGTTTCCCAGGCGCCGAGGGATTTGGCCAAGGCGGCTTTTTCCGGCGAGCTCACCGTACCGATGAGCTTCACGCCCAGGGCTTTGGCCCATTGGCAGGCCAGCGAGCCCACACCACCGGCGGCGGCGTGGAACAGAATGGTTTCGCCGCCCTTCAATTCGTAGGTTTGACGCAGCAGGTACTGCACGGTCAGGCCTTTGAGCATCGCACCGGCAGCCTGTTCGAAGCTGATGCCGTCCGGCAGGTGCACCAGGTTGGCGGCGGGCAGTACGTGCAATTCGCTGTAGGCGCCCAGCGGGCCGCTGCCGTAAGCCACGCGGTCGCCGACTTTGAATTGCGTAACCTCGCTGCCCACGGCATCGACCACACCGGCGCCCTCTGCGCCCAGGCCCGAGGGCAGGGCCGGCGGCGCGTAAAGGCCGCTGCGGAAGTAGGTGTCGATGAAGTTCAGGCCGATGGCCTCGTTGCGCACACGAACCTGCTGCGGGCCGGGCTCTGCCGGCGTGTAGTCCACATATTCAAGCACTTCGGGGCCGCCATGGGCGCTGAACTGGATACGTTTGGCCATCTGCACTTCTCCTGAGGTCGAATTCGCGTAGCCCTCTATCCCACTCCTATGCTTGATCTTCGTCAACTGCGGCGCACCTAAGTGCAGTGCCACGTAATCGCAGTGGTATCCTGTGCGCCCATTTGCCGCCGACGCCGCATGGCCTCGCGTAGCTTTGCCCGATTCAAGGTGATGCCATGACTACCCGCACCGAGGCTGTTAAAGCCTACCTGCTCGACCTGCAAGACCGCATTTGCAGCGCCCTGGAAACCTTCGAGACGGACACTCGCTTTATCGAAGACGCCTGGACCCGGCCTGCCGGTGGCGGCGGTCGCACCCGTGTGATCGAAAATGGTACGGTCATCGAAAAAGGCGGCGTTAACTTTTCCCACGTGTTCGGCAGCGGTCTCCCACCGTCCGCCAGCGCGCATCGCCCCGAGCTGGCCGGTCGCGGGTTTGAAGCCTTGGGCGTGTCGTTGGTGATCCACCCGCACAACCCGCATGTGCCGACGTCCCACGCCAATGTGCGCTTTTTCATCGCCGAAAAAGAAGGCGAAGAACCGGTGTGGTGGTTCGGGGGCGGCTTCGACCTCACGCCCTACTACGGCAACGAGGAAGACTGCATCCACTGGCACCGCGTTGCCGAGCAGGCCTGTGCGCGGTTCGGGCCGGACGTGTACGCGCGCTACAAAGCCTGGTGCGATACGTATTTCCATATCAAGCACCGCAACGAACCGCGCGGCATCGGCGGCCTGTTCTTCGACGATCTGAACGAGTGGGACTTCGACACCTGCTTCGCCTTCATCCGCGCCATCGGCGATGCATACATCGACGCCTACCTGCCGATCGTGCAGCGCCGCAAGGCCATGGCTTACACCGAACAGCAGCGCCAGTTCCAGGAGTTCCGCCGAGGACGCTACGTCGAATTCAACCTGGTCTACGACCGTGGCACCCTGTTCGGCCTGCAGTCGGGCGGGCGCACCGAGTCGATCCTGATGTCGCTGCCACCGCAAGTGCGCTGGAGCTATGACTGGAAGGCCGAGGCCGGTAGCGAAGAAGCGCGTCTCACCGATTACTTCCTGCAAGACCGCGACTGGCTCGGCCTCGCCGCGCCCAAGGCGGCTGTCTGATGGACCGTTATGTGGTGTTCGGCAACCCTATCGGCCACAGCAAGTCGCCGTTGATTCATCGCATGTTCGCCGAGCAGACCGGCGAGCAACTGGACTACAGCACCTTGCTCGCGCCTTTGGAGGATTTCACCGGCTGTGCCCGTGAGTTTTTTCAGCAAGGCCGTGGCGCCAATGTCACGGTGCCATTCAAGGAAGACGCCTACCGCTTGGCCAACAGCCTGACTGAGCGTGCCCAGCGCGCCGGCGCGGTGAACACCCTGAGCAAGCTGGCCGACGGCACCCTGCTGGGTGACAACACCGACGGCGCCGGCCTGGTGCGCGACCTGAAGGTGAATGCCGGGTTGAACCTGCAAGGCAAACGCATCCTGTTGCTCGGTGCTGGCGGCGCGGTGCGTGGGACGTTGGAGCCCCTGCTGGCCGAGCAGCCTGCCGCGCTGATCATCGCCAACCGCACGGTGGAAAAGGCCGAGTTGCTCGCCGAGCTGTTTGACGATCTGGGCTCTGTGTCGGCCAGCGGTTTCGACTGGCTGCGTGAGCCGGTGGACCTGATCATCAATGCCACGTCCGCGAGCCTGTCAGGCGATGTACCGCCGATTGCCAGCAGCCTGATCGAGCCGGGCAAGACCTTTTGCTACGACATGATGTACGCCAAGGAACCCACCGCGTTCTGCCGTTGGGCGACAGAGCATGGCGCAGCAGTGGCGATGGATGGCCTGGGCATGCTCGTGGAGCAGGCGGCGGAAGCGTTCTTCCTGTGGCGCGGTGTGCGCCCGGAGTCGGCGCCGGTGTTGGCTGAGTTGCGCCGCCAGTTGGCCTGACACAACGCGAATGTAGTCACAGTCAGTGTGGGAGCGGGCTTGCTCGCGAAAGCGGTAGCTCAGTTAAGTAATTGTTGACTGACATACCGCTTTCGCGAGCAAGCCCGCTCCCACAGTTTTAACCGTGTTTATTCTTCGAAATGGATGGGGCATTTATCGGCCCCTTCGAGTTTTTTCAGCTCTTCCACCACCTGCGGCCTGGCCCTGCGCAACGTCAGGCTACGCCCCAACCCCTTCAATCGACGCGCCTCCTGGTGCAGCATCTCCACCCCGGAATAGTCGATAAAGTTGATCTGCTGCGCTTCGATCACCACCCGCTCGCCCTGCAGGCTTTGCAGGCGCACTTGCAGGTAATGGCTGGCGCCAAAAAAGATCGAACCGCCGACCCGCAACACGTCTTCGTCACCGTCGCGCCACTGCTGAACACGCGGTTGCGAGGTGCGTTTGAGATAGAAGAACAGCGACGCCAGCACCCCGGCGTAAATCGCCGTTTGCAGCTCCAGCAGCAAGATGGCAACGCACGTCAGGCTCATCACCACAAATTCTGCGCGGCTCACGCGAAACAGCGCGCGGATGCCGCGGTGATCCACCAGGCCCCAGCAAATCAGCAGGATGCTCGCGGCCATGCTGGGGATTGGTATGTGCGCGATCAATGCCGCCCCAAATACGGCAAACAACGCCACCCAGCCGGCGGAAAACACGCCTGCCAAGGGTGAGCAAGCGCCCGCCTCGTAACTGAGGCCGGAGCGTGTAAAGGAACCGGCCGACAAGTAGCCAGAGAAAAATCCGCCGACGATATTGGATAAGCCCTGCGCGCGGACTTCCTGATTGGCGTCGAGCAATTGCTGCGAACGTGCCGACAGCGAGCGCGCAATCGACAAACTGGTCACCAGCCCGAGCATGCCCACCGCCACCGCGCTCGGCAGCAGGCGCAGGAGCATGTCCAGGTCCATCGGCAATGGGCTGAACGGCGGCAGTGTGCCCACAAACGAACTGACCCGCGCCACATGCCCGAACATCGACGGCCACAACCACGCCGCCAGGCTGCCCAAGGCCAGGGCGATCAACAGTGTTGGCCAGCGTGGTACCCGGTATTTGAGCAGCGCGCCCACCAGCAAAGTGCCCAGGCCCAAGGCGAGGGAGGCGTGGTCCCATTCGCCGGCGTGATCGATGAGCGCCAGCAAACTCTTGATCGCTGTGGCTTGGCTGGGCAGGTCCAACCCCAGCAGGTTGGGCAATTGCCCCAAGGCGATCACTACGGCAGCGCCGAGGGTGAAGCCCAGCACCACCGAATGAGAGACGAAATTGACCAGCGCGCCGAAGCGCAGCAGACCCAGCAGCCACTGGAAAACGCCGGCGAGGACGGTCAGCAGCAGGATCAGCGTGATGTAGTCCTTCGACCCTGGCACGGCCAAGGGGCTGACGCTGGCGTAGAGCACGATGGAGATGGCGGCGGTAGGCCCGCAGATCAGGTGCCAGGAGGAACCCCACAGGCAGGCGATCAGTACCGGGACGATGGCGGCGTACAAGCCGTATTCGGGTGGGAGACCGGCGATCAGCGCGTAGGCAATCGACTGCGGCAGCGCGAGCACGGCACCGCTTAAGCCAACCATCGCGTCCCGGCCGACGCTGGCGCGGGTTTGGCGCGGGAGCCAGGCGAGGAAGGGCAAGAGAGTGTGTCGGTTGGGCCGGGGCATGAAAGGCTCGGTTCGAAAGGTTTGCATCAGGGTATCAGCACACACAGCCCCCCGTGGGAGCTGGCTTGCCTGCGATAGCATCACCCGTGTCTAACTGACAGACCGAGTTGTCTGCATCGCGGGCAAGCCAGCTCCCACAAAAGCCAGTTCCCAAAAGGATCGATGTCGGGGGGTTAGAGCTTGGCTTTGACTGCCGCCAACGCATCCTGGCCGTCCACGGTTTTTACGCCATCGAGCCACTTATCCAGCACCGCTGGATTGGCCTTGATCCACGCCTTCGCCGCATCAGCGTTGCTGACTTTTTTATTTACCACCTCCGCCATGATGCTGTTCTCCATTTCCTGGGTGAAACTCAGGTTGGTCAGCAGTTTTCCGACATTCGGGCAGGCTTGTGCATAGCCCTTGCGGGTCAAGGTATAAACACTGCCGGTGTCACCGAAGTACTTCTCGCCACCCTTGAGGTAATGCATTTTCAACTGCACGTTCATCGGGTGCGGCGTCCAGCCGAGGAAGGTCACGAATTTCTGTTTTTTAACCGCCCGCGACACTTCGGCCAGCATCGCCTGCTCACTCGACTCGATCAGCTTCCACTGGCCGAGGTCGAAGTCGTTCTTCTTGATGATGTCCTGCAGCGAGATATTGGCCGGCGCGCCGGAGCCGATGCCGTAGATCTTCTTGTCGAACTTGTCGGCAAACTTGTTCAGGTCGGCAAAGTCATGCACCCCGGCGTCCCACACGTAGTCCGGCACCGCGAGGGTGAACTCTGTGCCGTCGAGGTTTTTTGCCAGTTGCACCACATCGCCATTGGCCACGAACTTGTCATAGAAGCCCTGCTGCGCCGGCATCCAATTGCCCAGGAACACATCCACCTGGCCGTCCTTGAGCCCGCCAAAGGTGATCGGCACCGCCAGGGTGTCGACCTTGGCCTTGTAGCCCATGCCGTTCAACAGAAAACCGGTGATGGCATTGGTGGCGGCGATATCGCTCCAGCCTGGATCGGCCATCTTCACCGTGTCGCAGCCAGTGTCCGCGTACGCATTGGCGCTACTGAACACCAACATGCCCAGCACTACAGTCAACTTTTGCATGGCCTTCCCTCTGTCTATTTATTGGTGTTGGCAGGGTTGTGGGTAACGTGCCTTACGCTCCAGGTCGTCGAGGTCGATATGGTTGCGCATGTATTGCTGACTGGCGTCCACCAGTGGCTGGTGATCCCAGCTCTTCAGCTTGCCTTGGGTCAGCGCCTCAAACACCAGGCGGCGACGGCGTTGGCTGGCGAGCACCTGCTGGTGGATCGCCGGGATGTCCCATTTGGCCCGCGCCTCACTCAAAAACGCCTCGAACAGTGGCCGGTGTTCCGGTGACTGGCTGAGGTTTTCCCGCTCGTGCGGGTCGTTGTGCACATCGAACAGTAGACAAGGATCGTCCTCGCTGTAGATGAACTTGTACGCGCCACGGCGAATCATCATCAGCGGGCTGATGGTGCCTTCGGCCATGTATTCGCCAAACACTTCGTCGTGCCCGCCCTGCCCCTGCAAGTGCGGAACCAGCGAGCGTCCGTCCAGCGGCAAGCGTGGGTCCGGCTCGCCGCCGGCCAGCTCCACCAACGTCGGCAACAGGTCGGCCGTGGAAACCGCTTTGGTTACGCGGCCCGCCGCGAATTGCCCCGGCGCACTGACCAGCAGCGGCACGCGGGCGGCCATTTCAAACCAGTGCATTTTGTACCAGAGGCCGCGCTCGCCGAGCATGTCGCCGTGGTCGCCGGAGAAGATGATGATCGTGTCATCGGCAAGGCCGGTGTCTTCCAGGGTTTGCAGGAGTTTGCCGACGTTGCTGTCGATGTAGCTGCACGCGCCAAAATAGGCGCGGCGCGCATCACGGATCTTGTTCAGCGGCAGCGGCTTGTCCCACAGGTCGTAGACCTTGAGCAGGCGCTGCGAATGCGGGTCGAGGTCGGCCTGGGCCGGCGTCGTAGGCAATGGGATGTCGGCATCGTCGTACAGGTCCCAAAACGGCTTGGGAATGGTGTACGGGTCGTGTGGGTGAGTCATCGACACGGTCAGGCAGAACGGCTGGTCACCCTCATTGCGGATATGGTCGAACAGGTACTGCTGGGCCTTGAACACCACCTCTTCGTCGAAATCCAGCTGGTTGGTGCGCACGCACGGGCCGGCTTGCAGCACCGATGCCATGTTGTGATACCAAGTGGGGCGCACGTCCGGCTCATCCCAGTTCACCGCCCAGCCATAGTCGGCGGGGTAAATGTCGCTGGTCAGGCGTTCTTCATAGCCGTGCAACTGGTCAGGGCCGCAGAAGTGCATCTTGCCCGACAGCGCGGTGCGGTAGCCGAGGCGGCGCAGGTAGTGGGCATAGGTCGGCACATCGCCAGGGAAGTCTGCCGCGTTGTCGTAGGCGCCGATCTTGCTCGGCAACTGGCCGCTGACCAGCGTGAACCGCGATGGCGCGCACAGCGGGCTGTTGCAATAGGCGGCGTCGAACACCACACCCTGTTCGGCGAGGCGGCTCAGGTTTGGCAGTTTGATCGGGGAAGGTCCGTAGAACGGAAGCAGCGGCGCGGCCATTTGATCGGCCATGATGAAAAGAATGTTCTTGCACTTCATGAGTCTTCGGCATTCCATAGGCGGTGTTTATGCGAATGAGCATGCGGCCCAGGGAAAATGGGGTAAAGCCCATGAAAAGCAATGTCTAGGATAAGCACAGCTTATGTATGAAGCTCTTGGCGACCTTTCCCTCGACCTGCTGCGCGCATTCGAGGCGGCGGCACGCCACCGCAGCTTTACCGCTGCCGCCGTGGAGCTGGGCACCACCCAGCCGGCCATCAGCCAGCAGATCAAACGCCTCGAAGAACAGCTTGGGCTGCGTTTGTTCGATCGCATCTACCGTGGCATCGAGCTGACCGACGCGGGTGCGCTGCTGTTTGAGCATGCGCAGGGCGGTTT
Organism: Pseudomonas sp. R9.37; assembly: GCF_963878885.1. Classification (NCBI taxonomy): domain Bacteria; kingdom Pseudomonadati; phylum Pseudomonadota; class Gammaproteobacteria; order Pseudomonadales; family Pseudomonadaceae; genus Pseudomonas; species Pseudomonas sp. R9.37. Next base: position 692,095 of record NZ_CAWNZA010000011.1, read on the forward strand.
GCAGGCCATCAACCAAGGCCTGAGCGCGATCACCCAGCAAGACCAGCATGAAGTGCTGCAAGTGGCCACCGACTTCGCCTTCGCCGCCTATTGGCTGATGCCGCGCCTGCACCGCTTTCACCAGGCCAACCCGCAGGTAGACGTGAGCCTGGTCACCAGCGAACGCAACCATGCGACTTTGCGCAGCGATATCGACGTGGCGGTGTTGTTTGGCGATGGCCGTTTCAAACAGGGCGACAGCCTCTGGCTGTTCAACGAGGAAGTGTTTCCGGTGTGCAGCCCGCAATGGCTCAAGGACCAGACCACGCCGCTGACCGTGCAGACGCTGCAGGACTGTCCGCTGCTGCACCTGCGCCAGGAAAACAATAGCCAGTGGTTCGACTGGAGCGGCGTGTTTCGCGAGCTGGGCATTACCACCGCGCCCACACCCGGCCAACTGCGCTTCGACAACTACACCCTGTTGATCCAGGCCGCGATTGCCGGCCAGGGCGTGGCCATTGGTTGGCGCCACTTGGTGGATAACCTGCTGGAGCAGAACTGGCTGTGTCGGCCGATCAGCGACACGGTGATCTCACGCTTCGGTTATTACGTGGTCCAGCCCCAGCGCAAACGCCGGGGGCAGTTGGTCGAACGCTTTGTCGACTGGCTGGTGGCCGAGCAAGCCCGCAGCGCACAGTCGCTGACCGGGCTGGCCCTGCCGTCGATTGCGGTCTAGGATCGGCGCATATTGGATCCGGATTTCGCCATGCAACGTATCAAGGGCTACCACGCTCATATCTACTTCGACGCCAGTACCATCGACCAGGCGCGCCAGCTCTGCGAGGACGCGGCCAAGCTGTTTCCGTTGCGCATGGGCCGCGTGCATGAACGCCCGGTGGGCCCGCACCCAGACTGGAGTTGCCAGCTGGCGTTCGAGCCGGAATACATCGGTGTGGTGTTGCCATGGCTGGCTTTGCATCGCGAGGGGCTGGTGGTGTTCCTGCACCCTGATACCGGCGATGACCTGAAGGATCACACCGACTACGCGATCTGGATGGGCGCGATGCGCGAGCTGGACCTGTCTATTTTTTAACCAGCGCGTATAAAAATCCCATCCCCTTGGGCAGAGGCGATGGGATTTTTTATGATTTAACCCACTATATGGGACTGTTATTTATATATTGAGATATCGCCAGTCATAGGTTTATATTCGCCCATCTGCTTTTTTCAGCACCCACTCATTTCAGGTGAAGCGATGCAGGCGCAATTGATCGCGCTCGACTGGGGGACCAGCTCCCTTCGTGCTTATAAACTCGGCCCGGCCGGCAAGGTGCTCGACCAGCGCGCACTGGCGTTCGGCATCATGCACCTGCCCAGCGAACCCCGGGACATTGCCGGTGTGCGTTGCAGCGATGGCTTCGAGTTGGCGTTTGACGCGGCCTGCGGCGACTGGCTCGACGCCCAGCCCGACTTGCCGGTGATCGCCTGCGGCATGGTCGGCAGTGCCCAGGGCTGGAGTGAAGCGGCGTATCGCAACACGCCGGTCGATGTCGCGAGCCTCGGCCAGGCGCTGCACAGCGTGCGCAGCCTGCGCGGGGTGACGGTGCATATCGTGCCCGGCGTGATCGAACAGGTGGGCTTGCCCAATGTGATGCGCGGCGAAGAAACCCAGGTGCTGGGCGTGCTGCAAGGCCTCGCGGCTGAGGTATTGATCGGCCTGCCGGGCAGCCATTCCAAATGGGTCGAGGTGGTGGATGGCTGCATCACGCACTTTGACACCTTCATGACCGGCGAACTGTTTGCCGTGCTGAGCCAGCACAGCATTCTCGGCCGTACGCAAAAAACCGCCGACCACTTCCAGGCCGAGGCCTTTGATCGCGGCGTGCAGGTGGCACTCTCCAACGACGGCCAGCGTGGCGTGCTCTCGACATTGTTCAGCGCCCGCACACTCGGGCTGACCGCCGAACTGGCTCCCGACCAGCAACCGGATTACCTGTCCGGCCTGCTGATCGGGCATGAACTCGCCGGCTTGCCGGCCCCTGCAAAACACAAGCCCATCGTCCTGGTCGGCACCGCAGCGCTCTGCGCCCGTTACCAGCGCGCCCTCGCCCTCTGCGGTTTCGCCCACGTCAGCCTGGCGCAAGCCGCCACCGAACGCGGCCTGTGGCAATTGGCCGTGGCGGCCGGGCTCACTCAACCGGCCCTGGAGGCCTGACATGCTCAAGCAAGCACTCGCACACAACGGTTTGATCGCAATCCTGCGCGGTGTACGGCCGGACGAAGCTGAAGCAATCGGCCAAGTGCTCTACCAGGCCGGCTTTCGCGTGATCGAAGTTCCGCTCAATTCGCCGGACCCTTACACCAGCATCCGCACGCTGCGCGACAGCCTGCCCGCCGATTGCCTGATCGGCGCGGGCACCGTGTTGACGCCCGAGCAGGTCGAGCACGTCAAAGCCGCCGGTGGCCAAGTGATCGTCATGCCCCACAGCGATGCCAAGGTGCTACGCGCCGCGAAAGCGGCGGGCTTGTACCTGTCGCCGGGTGTGGCCACGCCCACCGAAGCCTTCGCCGCGTTGGCCGAGGGCGCCGACGTGCTGAAGCTGTTCCCGGCCGAGCAAATGGGCCCGGCAGTGATCAAGGCGTGGCTGGCGGTATTGCCAGCCGGCACATTGCTGCTGCCGGTCGGCGGCGTGACCCCGGACAACATGCAGGTGTATTTCGACGCAGGCGCCAAGGGCTTCGGCCTGGGGTCCGGGTTGTTCAAGCCGGGCATGTCTGTGGGTCAAGTGGCGAGCAGTGCCCAGGCGTATGTCGCCGCCTGGAATGCGCTGAATTGATGCCCTGAAAAGAACACAAGTTTTGCGCCCTCGGCGCTGCATCGACAAGAGAGATAAAAAGATGAAAATCACCAAACTGACCACCTTCATCGTCCCGCCGCGCTGGTGCTTCCTAAAGGTCGAAACCGACCAGGGCGTGACCGGCTGGGGTGAACCTGTGGTCGAGGGCCGCGCGCACACTGTGGCGGCGGCTGTCGAAGAACTTTCCGACTACCTGATCGGCAAAGACCCACGCAATATCGAAGACATCTGGACGGTGCTCTATCGCGGCGGCTTCTACCGGGGCGGCGCCGTGCACATGAGCGCTCTCGCGGGTATCGACCAGGCGCTGTGGGACATTAAGGGCAAGGCGTTGGGCGTGTCGGTCAGCGATCTGTTGGGCGGCCAGGTGCGCGACAAGATTCGCGTGTATTCATGGATCGGCGGCGACCGCCCCGCCGATACCGCGCGTGCCGCCAAAGAGGCCGTGGCCCGTGGCTTCACTGCCGTGAAAATGAACGGCACCGAGGAGCTGCAGTTTGTCGACAGTTTCGAAAAAGTCGACCTGGCCCTGGCTAACGTTGCCGCCGTGCGCGATGCGGTGGGCCCGAACGTCGGCATTGGCGTCGACTTCCATGGTCGCGTGCACAAGCCCATGGCCAAGGTGCTGATGAAAGAACTCGACCCTTACAAACTGATGTTTATCGAAGAGCCGGTGCTCAGCGAAAACTACGAAGCGCTCAAAGAACTGGCGCCGCTGACCAGCACGCCGATTGCCTTGGGCGAGCGCCTGTTCTCGCGCTGGGACTTCAAGCGCGTGCTCAGCGAAGGTTACGTCGACATCATCCAGCCGGACGCCTCCCACGCCGGCGGCATCACCGAAACCCGCAAGATCGCCAACATGGCCGAAGCCTACGACGTGGCCCTGGCCCTGCACTGCCCGCTCGGCCCGATCGCCCTGGCGGCCTGCCTGCAATTGGACGCGGTTTGCTACAACGCGTTTATCCAGGAACAAAGCCTGGGCATCCACTACAACGAGAGCAACGACCTGCTCGACTATGTGCGTGACCCGGGCGTGTTCGACTATGACAAAGGCTTTGTGAAAATCCCCAACGGGCCAGGCCTGGGCATCGAGATCAACGAGGAATACGTGATCGAGCGCGCGGCTATCGGCCACCGCTGGCGCAACCCGATCTGGCGGCATGCCGACGGCAGCTTTGCCGAGTGGTAATCAACCCCTGACGAAATCGGACACAAAATGTGCGAGGGGGCTTGCCCCCGATGGCGGTGTATCAGTTGATGCATTCGGTGACTGGCACTCCTCATCGGGGGCAAGCCCCCTCCCACATCCCGGTTTACTCAGTAAGACCTGTCCTCAATAAACATAAGAAGAGGCAACCCCCCCATGCACCCTGAATCCTTCACCGGGCAGGCTTCTCTTGTCACGCCCAGCAGAAAGCGTTTCTTCATCATGGTGCTGCTGTTTATCACCGTGGTGATCAACTACCTCGACCGCAGCAACCTGTCGATTGCCGCCCCGGCGTTGACCAGCGAGCTGGGCATCGACCCGGTGCATGTCGGGCTGATCTTCTCGGCGTTCGGCTGGACCTACGCCGCCATGCAGATCCCCGGCGGCTGGCTGGTGGACCGTGTGCCGCCCCGCATTCTCTACACCGTGGCCTTGCTGCTGTGGTCGATTGCCACCGTGATGCTCGGTTTTGCCGCCAGCTTTATCGCGCTGTTTGTGCTGCGCATGGCGGTCGGCGCGCTGGAAGCGCCGGCCTATCCGATCAACAGTCGCGTGGTCACCACCTGGTTTCCCGAACGCGAGCGTGCCACGGCCATTGGCGTTTACACCTCTGGCCAGTTTGTCGGGCTGGCGTTTCTCACGCCGGTACTGGCCTGGCTGCAACACGCGTTCGGCTGGCACATGGTGTTTGTCGCCACCGGTGGCGTGGGCATTGTGTGGGCGCTGATCTGGTACGCGGTGTACCGCGAGCCGAAGGACTTCAAAGGCGCCAATGCGGCTGAAATCGAGCTGATCCGCGAAGGCGGCGGGCTGGTGGATATGCAGGCCAAGGCGGTCAAGGCGCCATTCAGTTGGGTCGATCTTGGGATCGTGCTGAGCAAGCGCAAACTGTGGGGCATCTACCTGGGGCAGTTCTGCCTGAACTCCACGTTGTGGTTTTTTCTGACGTGGTTCCCGACCTACCTGGTGAAATATCGCGGCATGGACTTCATCAAGTCGGGCTTGCTGGCGTCGCTGCCCTTTCTGGCGGCGTTTGTGGGTGTGCTGTGTTCGGGGCTGTTTTCTGACTGGCTGATTCGCCGAGGCACGTCGGTAGGCTTTGCGCGCAAGTTGCCGATTATTGGTGGGCTGTTGATTTCCACCGCGATCATTGGCGCCAACTATGTGGATTCGACGACGTGGGTGATTGCGTTTCTGGCGGTGGCGTTCTTTGGGAATGGCTTGGCGTCGATTACCTGGTCGCTGGTGTCGACCTTGGCGCCGGCGCGGCTGCTGGGGTTGACCGGTGGAGTGTTTAACTTCATCGGTAACTTGTCGGCGATTACTACGCCGATTGTGATTGGCTTTTTGGCCAGTGGTGATTCGTTTGCGCCGGCGATTACCTACATCGCGGTGCTGGCGTTGTTGGGCGCGCTGTCCTATGTGTTGCTTGTAGGCAAAGTCGAACGTATAGAACTGAAGGAATAGCCTGTCGCGAGCGGGCCTCCTGTGGCGAGCGGGGCTTGCTGTGGCGAGCGGGCTTGCCCCGCGTTGGGCTGCGCAGCAGCCCCATCAAGGCTGCTGCGGTTTTTCAGGGACACCGCGTTATCCGGTTCCGGGGGCGCTTCGCACTCCAACGCGGGGCAAGCCCGCTCACCACGCCAAGCTCCTTCGCCACGACAAGCCCGCTCACCACAGGTAGTGCGAGGGATTAGTTGAGTACGCCGTCCAGAATCTCGTAGACGATGCCCGTGCCGACAGCGATTAAGACCACGTCCGGGCCGGAACGGCGCCATTCATAACCCTGGTAAACCGGCAGGCGTGCCAGGGCGCGGTTGTCCAGACGTTCGCCGTAGTAGCCGCGTGGCAGTGGCTGGCCGCGGACCAGGCGTACATTCGGTGGCGGCGGTGCGCCACGGGCGAACTGGCCGTGGTTGTCGTGGATGATCTGCCGTACCGGGCCGAAGTCCTGAGGCGGGCCGCGACGGTTGTCCTGCGGGCCACGGTGGTCATCGCCACGTTGCTCGTGCTGGCCTTGCGGACCGCCACGGCCAGGGCCATTGTCATCGCCCCGTTGGTCGGGCGGCGCGGCCTGCACCAAGGCACTCGCGCCGAGCATCAGCACGCCGAGACCAGCGATCAAGCGTTTAGGCATTTTCATGGGGTGTTTCCTCAATACTGCACGAACAAAAAAGGGATTTCGAACCGGGTTCGAAATCCCTTGGTCTTGTCAGTTTAGGTACTGATTCGACAGTATGATTCCTCTGTATCAGGAACTTTACCTACTGCTACATGGCGTTTACTTACGGGCGTTGCGAACGCCTTCCGACAGCGCCGCGCACAAGGTCAGCACGCCATCAATTGCCTGCTGATCATTTTTGGCAGTGGCGATGTGATCGATCAACGCCGAACCCACCACCACACCGTCTGCCAGGCGCGCGATAGCGGCGGCCTGTTCCGGCGTGCGGATACCAAAGCCAATGCTGATCGGCAGATCGGTATGCCGACGCAGGCGAGTCACGGCTTCTTCAACGTGCTGCAGGGTGGCCGCACCGGCACCGGTCACACCGGCCACCGACACGTAGTACACAAAGCCGGAGCTGCCATTGAGCACGGTCGGCAGACGCACGTCATCGGTGGTCGGCGTGGTCAGGCGGATAAAGTCGATGCCTGCTGCCTGGGCCGGGTCGCACAGCTCGCCGTTATGCTCAGGCGGCATGTCGACCACGATCAGGCCGTCTACGCCGGCTTCCTTGGCGTCGCTGATGAACTGCGGCACGCCATATTTGTGGATCGGGTTGAAGTAGCCCATCAGCACCAGCGGCGTGTCGTTGTTGTCTTTGCGGAACTCGCGAACCATCTGCAGGGTTTTCGCCAGGTTCTGCTTGGCTTCCAGCGCGCGGATGTTGGCCAGCTGAATCGCCGGGCCGTCGGCCATCGGGTCGGTGAAGGGCATGCCCAGCTCGATCACGTCGGCACCAGCTGCCGGCAGGCCTTTGAGGATCGCCAGCGAGGTGTCATAACCCGGGTCGCCGGCAGTGACGAAAGTCACCAGGGCGGCGCGATTTTGTTCTTTGAGTTGCGCAAAACGTGTTTGCAGGCGGCTCATCAGTGTTTCTCCTGCTTCGACTGTTCCATATGGTGCATCACGGTTTGCATGTCTTTGTCGCCACGGCCAGAAAGGTTGAGCACCATCAGGTGATCTTTCGGCAGGTTCGGTGCGCGTTTGAACACTTCGGCCAGGGCGTGTGCGCTTTCCAGTGCAGGAATAATCCCTTCCAGGCGGCAGCATTTGTGGAACGCCTCGAGGGCTTCGTCGTCGGTCACCGAGGTGTACTGGACGCGGCCGATATCATGCAACCAGGCGTGTTCAGGGCCGATGCCCGGGTAGTCGAGGCCGGCGGAAATCGAGTGGGCGTCAATGATCTGGCCGTCGTCATCCTGCAGCAGGAAGGTGCGGTTGCCGTGCAGCACGCCAGGTACGCCACCGTTTAGGCTGGCGGCGTGCTTGCCGGTTTCGATGCCGTGGCCGGCCGCTTCAACGCCGATGATCTCGACGCTGGTGTCATCCAGGAACGGGTGGAACAGGCCCATGGCATTGGAACCGCCGCCGATGCACGCCACCAGGCTGTCCGGCAGGCGGCCTTCCTGGGCTTGCAGTTGGTCGCGGGTTTCTTTGCCGATCACGGCCTGGAAGTCGCGCACCATCGCCGGGTAGGGGTGTGGGCCGGCTACGGTGCCGATCAGGTAGAAGGTATCGTCGACGTTGGTTACCCAGTCACGCAGGGCTTCGTTCATCGCGTCTTTGAGGGTGCCGGTGCCGGCGACCACCGGGATCACTTCGGCGCCCAGCAGCTTCATGCGGAACACGTTGGCCTGCTGGCGCTCGATGTCGGTGGTGCCCATGTAGATCACGCAGTCGAGGCCAAAGCGCGCGGCCACGGTGGCGGTGGCCACGCCGTGCATGCCGGCGCCGGTCTCGGCGATGATGCGTTTCTTGCCCATGCGCCGCGCCAGCAGGATCTGGCCGATGCAATTGTTGATCTTGTGCGCGCCGGTGTGGTTGAGCTCTTCGCGCTTGAGGTAAATCTTGGCGCCGCCGCAGAATTCAGTCAGACGCTCAGCGAAATACAGCGGGCTTGGACGTCCGACGTAGTCGCGCTGGAAGTAGGCCAACTCTTCGTTGAATGCCGGATCGATCTTGGCCGCTTCGTATTCGCGGGCCAGGTCGAGGATCAACGGCATCAGGGTTTCAGCGACGTAGCGGCCGCCGAACGCGCCAAACAAGCCGTTGGCGTCTGGGCCGTTGCGTAGATCGGTCTGGGACTGAGTCATGGGGCGCTCCAGTAAAGAATGTGAGGAGAGGCAATGAGCGCCACTCTACCCCTGACGCGCTACGCTGAAAACCGATAAGATCGCCGCAACCTGTCAGGAAAACTCACAGATGAGCCGAGACCTTCCACCCCTCAATGCCTTGCGTGCATTTGAAGCCACAGCCCGGCTCAACAGCGTAAGCCAGGCTGCCGAGCAACTCCATGTGACCCACGGCGCCGTCAGCCGCCAGTTGAAGGTGCTGGAGGAGCATTTGGGTGTCAGCCTGTTCGCCAAGGATGGACGCGGCCTTAAACTCACAGATGCCGGTGTTCGGCTACGCGATGCCAGCGCAGAGGCGTTCGAACGTTTGAGGGATGTCTGCGCCGAGCTGACCCAGGCCAGCGTCGACGCGCCGTTCGTGCTGGGCTGTTCGGGCAGTTTGTTGGCGCGTTGGTTGATCCCGCGCCTGGGCCGCTTGAACGCCGACCTGCCGGACTTGCGCTTGCACCTGTCAGCAGGTGACGGCGATCTCGACCCCAGGCGTCCCGGCCTCGACGCCCTGCTGGTGTTCGCTGAGCCGCCGTGGCCGGCGGACATGCAGGTGTACGAGTTGGCCAGTGAGCGCATCGGCCCGGTGATGAGCCCGCGCTTCGCCGGTTACGAGCGTTTGCGCCAAGCCCCGGCGCAAGCCCTGTGCGGCGAAGCCTTGTTGCACACCACCTCGCGCCCGCAAGCCTGGCCCAGTTGGGCGCAGCAATACGGCATCGCACCCGGCGCGTTGAAACACGGCCAGGGGTTTGAGCATTTGTATTATTTACTGGAGGCGGCGGTGGCAGGGCTTGGGGTGGCAATTGCGCCAGAACCGCTGGTGGCAGAGGACCTGCGTGCGGGTCGCCTGGTGGCGCCGTGGGGTTTCAGCGAAACGCCGGCGCACCTGGCGCTGTGGCTACCCAAGCGCGCCGCAGACGGGCGCGCGGGTCAACTGGCGCAGTGGCTCAAGGCAGAGCTGTTGCGCCAGCCGGTGTAGCCGGTATTTCAGTCGCCGCGTTTGCACAGCAGGTAAGCCGCCAGCAGACCCAGCGCGCCAACGGCGACGCCGGCGGTAGTCCATGGGTGCTCTTGTGCGTAGTCCCGGGTTGCAACACCGGTTTCGCGGATTTTGACTTTGCTTTCTTCGTAGGCATCGCTGATCAGATGACGGGAGTGCTTGAGGGCATTCTCGGCATTGCTTTTCAGGGCCTTCAGCGTTTTGCGCGACTCGTCGGACGCATCGTCCTTAAGGCTCTCAAGGGACTTGAGAAGGCTCGAAATCTCGGCTTCCATGCTTTCCAGCGACGCTTTGCGTAAAGAAGTGTTGGCCATGTGGACTCTCCTGAAGTGATTGAGTGGCATGTGTAGATACCGACTCCAGCGTTTTCAGAAAGTGCAGTAAATCTGAACTTTTGAGTGGGAATAGTCGCCAGAAGCAGTACGAACATTGACTGCTACGCTCACTAAAGACCTCAGGAGAAACGCCATGTCTGATCATCACACGTACAAGAAAGTCGAATTGGTGGGTTCGTCGGCGACCAGCATCGAAGACGCCATCAACAATGCCCTCGCCGAAGCGAACAAAAGCATCAAGCACCTGGAATGGTTCGAAGTGACTGAAACCCGTGGGCACATCAAGGACGGCAAGGCCGCGCACTTCCAGGTCACGCTCAAGGTGGGATTCCGAATCGCCAGTAGTTGATCACGTCGGTTGAACTTTGCCGACTGGCCGATTGCCATAACCTGCGCTACAACCAATGGGTGCCGATGCGAAAGCGTCGGCACGCTCTTTTCGATCAGCGCAAGGAAAGTAACGGATGAAGAAGTTCCTGTTAGCGGTAGGTTTGTTGAGCATTGCGGGCACAGCCCTGGCGGCGGGCAAGCCTTGTGAAGAGCTGAAAGGCGAAATCGCAGCGAAAATCGACGCCAAGGGCGCCTCGGGTTACTCGCTGGAGGTGGTAGACAAAGGCGCGGCACCCAGCGACCACAAAGTCGTCGGTAGCTGCGAAGCCGGCACCAAGGAAATCGTCTACAAGCGCGGTTAACCCCTTGCTCCAGACATAAAAAACGACGCACAGGTGCGTCGTTTTTTTTTGCCTGCCGATGTTAGCCCTTCATCAACTGCGCCAGCAGCTCGTAGGAATGAATCCGGTCGGCATGCTCGTACAGGTCGCAGGTAAAGATCAGCTCATCGGCACCGGTCTGCTCAACCAGCACGTCCAGTTTCGCGCGGATCTTCGCCGGGCTGCCGACCATCGCCAGGCCGAGGAAGCTGCCGACCGCGTCTTTTTCATGGGGCAGCCACAGGCCGTCCATGGTCTTGACCGGCGGACGTTGCACCAGGCTTTGCCCGCGCATCAGCGCGAGGATGCGCTGGTACACCGAGGTGGCCAGGTAATCGGCCTGCTCGTCGGTATCGGCGGCCACCAGCGGGATGCCCAGCATCACGTAGGGCTTGTCCAATACGGCTGAAGGCTTGAAGTGATTGCGGTACACGCGAATAGCTTCATGCATCAGGCGTGGTGCGAAATGCGAGGCGAACGCGTAGGGCAAACCGCGCTCACCGGCCAATTGCGCGCTGAACAAACTGGAGCCAAGCAACCACACGGGCACGTTGGTTCCGGTGCCCGGCACGGCAATAACCCGTTGATCCGGCGTGCGAGGGCCCAGATAAGCCATCAGCTCGGCCACATCATCAGGGAAGTCGTCGGCGCTGCCCGAGCGTTCGCGGCGCAGGGCGCGGGCGGTCATCTGATCAGAACCCGGCGCGCGGCCCAGGCCCAGGTCGATCCGGCCCGGATACAGGCTTTCCAGGGTGCCGAACTGCTCAGCGATCACCAACGGTGCATGGTTGGGCAGCATTACGCCGCCGGAGCCGACACGGATGGTCGAGGTGCCACCGGCCAGGTAGCCGAGCAATACCGAGGTGGCAGAGCTGGCGATGCCATCCATGTTGTGGTGTTCGGCGACCCAGAAACGGTTGTAGCCAAACTTTTCCACGTGCTGGGCCAGGTCCAGGGAATTGCGCAACGACTGCGCCGGGCTGCCGTTGGCGCGCACGGGCACCAGGTCCAGGGTCGAGAATTTCACGTCGGACAGCGATTTCATAAGCCTGCTTCTCCAATAGGTGCGCAGGCTTATAGACGAACCAAAACCTGCCGCTTCATGTGCATGTTCTATGCAATGAGGGCATATACCCGAGATTCAATAGCAGGTGGGGAAATTTCCTACTGGAATGCTAGGTTTCTCCGACAAGATGAACTTTGCCAGAGCTTCTATCCTCAGAACCTTACTGAAGCAAAACCACCGTTCGAGGAGACCGCTATGAGTATCGTTAAAAAAGCATCCGCGCATTGGGAAGGTGATCTGAAGACAGGCCTGGGTTCCATTTCCACTGAAACCGGCGTACTGCGTGAAGCGCCCTACGGCTTCAAGGCCCGTTTCGAAGGCGGCAAGGGCACAAACCCTGAGGAACTGATTGGTGCGGCGCACGCCGGCTGCTTCTCCATGGCGTTTTCGATGATTCTGGGCGACGCCGGCCTCAAGGCTGACAGCATCGACACCCAGGCTGAAGTGACGCTGGACCAGGTCGACGGTGGCTTTGCAATTACTGCCGTGCATTTGGTGTTGAAAGCCAAGATCCCGGGCGCAAGCCAGGCGCAGTTCGACGAACTGAGCAAGAAGGCGAAGGAAGGCTGCCCGGTGTCCAAGGTGCTGAATGCCAAGATCAGCCTGGATGCGACGCTCGTCAGCTAATGCGGTCTGCGTAACCGCGTAGATCCAGTGTGGGAGTGGGTGTGTGTGGGAGCCGGGCTTGCCCGCGATAGGTACACCTCGGTTTTGCAGTTGCACCGAGGCGCTGCCATCGCAGGCAAGCCAGTTTCTCACACACGCCCACTCCCACATTTAGTTCTGCTTTAAATCAGAACTCGTGTTTCCCCTATGTGGTCCTATAGCCTATGCAGCTAGGTGCACACTCGTGCGCATGCATTCAGGGAGCTTCACACATGAAACGTTTTGCCTTGGCGATCATCTGCGGTGTTTTGGCCACTTCGGCCGTGGCCGCTCCAAAAGATTGTGAAGAGCTTAGAAAAGAGATCGAGGTCAAGATCCAGGCTAACGCCGTGCCGTCCTACACCTTGGAAATCGTCAGCAAGGAAGAAGCTGACAAGCATGACAGCGCCATGGTCGTCGGCAGCTGTGAAAACGGCACCAAAGCCATCGTGTATCAGAAGAACAACGACTGATCAGATGCAATTCACGCTGCGTTCCTGCGCCAGCAACTGACGCGCTGAGTTATACAGCCGAATGTTGGGCGTGAAGGCCAGCGAGCGCCCTTCCAGCACATAGCGCTGGCCTGCCTGGAAATTGTCGTACTGCAGGGTCATGAAACAGGTGCGGTCGTGCGTCTGGTCCAGCCCGCCAAAGCCTGTACCCGTGTTCACTTCGAAATCAAAGCGCACCATCAGCTCGTGGCTGCCGGGTGGCACTTGGAAAAAACGCCCGTCATTCAGATTCTTGCCGTCCAGGCGCTGGGCCATCACCAGTTTGGCGCCGGGTGTCGGGGTGGCGAAGTCGACCCAGGCTTGGTGCGGATCCACCGGGGGAATCGGCGTAGAAGCACAGGCGCTGAGAAACAGGACGGTGACAGGTAACAGGAGCTGGCGCATGGCAGGCACTCAACGATAGGAAGGAATTGAGCCCGGCGCCGATGGCAGCAGACTCCTCTTGAGTATAAACACGCTACGCCATGGAAAAATTCCGTGCAGGCAGGATAGGCTGGCGAGCAAATTACCCAGGAGCAGTCGGAGCATGTTGAGGCGTTTTCTTCCAGGGTTGATGGTGGTGCTGCTCAGCGGCTGCTCGAGTGTCAGTTATTACAGCCAGCTCGCCAGCGGCCAATGGCAATTGCTGCGGGCCCGTGAGCCGGTTGCCGAGGTGATTGCCGACCCTTCTCGCCCACAGGTATTGCGTGAGCACTTGGTGCAGTCGCAAAAAGCCCGCACGTTCGCCAGTGAGCTCCTGCACTTGCCCGACAACCAGAGTTACAGGTTGTACGCGGACATTGGCCGGCCTTACGTAGTCTGGAATGTATTCGCTACGACGGAATTTTCCCTCTCTCCCGAAACCCATTGCTTCCCGATTGCCGGATGCGTCGCCTATCGCGGTTATTACAACCAGGGCGCGGCGCGCGGTGAGGCGGCGTTGCTGCAGCAACGAGGCATGGACGTGTCGATTGGTGGCGTCGAGGCCTATTCCACCTTGGGCTGGTTCAACGACCCGATCATGAATTCGATGATGAACTGGGGCGATGAGCGTCTGGCCACACTGATTTTTCATGAGCTGGCGCACCAGCGTTTTTATGTGAAGGACGACACCGAGTTCAACGAGTCGTATGCCAACTTCGTCGAGCAGGAAGGCACGCGTCAATGGCGTGCGGCGCTGGGCTTGGCGCCTCTGAGCGATGCAGCGTTGCAGCAGCGTGATCAATTTATCCGATTGGTGCTGGATACCCGTAAACGCCTCGAAAAGCTCTACGCACAGCCCTTGGCAGTTGATGTGATGCGACAGGCCAAAGCGGCGGAGTTCGAGCGTTTGCGCAGCGATTACCGGCAAATGCGCGATAGCCAGTGGGGAGGTGATAAACGTTACGACGTGTGGATCAACCAACCGATGAACAACGCGCGGTTGCTGCCGTTTGGGCTGTATGACCAATGGGTGCCGGCGTTTGCGGCGTTGTTTGCGCAGGAAGGCGGGGACTGGGTGAAGTTCTATGCAGCGGTGGAGAAGCTGGGTGGGTTGCCGGTGGAGCAGCGTAAGGCGGCGTTGCGGCAGTTGGTGGGTGGTGGCCACTAGGGCCTCTTCGCGAGCAAGCCCGCGCCCACATTCGACCGCATGCTCATGTTGAAACTCGGTCAGTGTGGGAGCGGGCTTGCTCGCGAAAGCGGTATCAAGCGCGCTGCAAAAACGCCTGATGCATCTCATCCAGCGTCTCAAAATGCCAAGTCGGCGCCTCAGCGCTCAACTCTTCAAAACTGCCAAACCCATACCCCACCGCCGCCGAGTCAAGCCCATTGCTGCGCGCGCCGATCAGGTCATGCTTGCGATCCCCAATCATCAACGTGGTCGCCGGGTCCAGGCGCTCTTCATTCATCAAGTGTGCAATCAACTCAACTTTGTTGGTGCGCGTGCCGTCCAGCTCGCTGCCGTAGATCACCTTGAAGTGCTTGGCAAAATCGAAGTGCCGGGCAATCTCGCGGGCGAATACCCAAGGCTTGGACGTGGCCACATACAGCTGGCGGCCCTGGCCATTGAGCGCTTCGAGCAGCGGCATCACGCCGTCGAACACGCGGTTTTCATACAGCCCGGTAACCTTGAAGCGCTCGCGATAGAAATTCACCGCCTCCCACGCCTTGGCCTCGTCAAAACCGTAGAACTGCATGAAGGCTTGCAGCAATGGCGGGCCGATGAAGTGTTCCAGCTGGGTCAGGTCCGGTTCGTCGATGCCGAGTTTGGCGAGGGCGTACTGGATCGAACGGGTGATGCCCTCACGCGGGTCGGTCAGGGTGCCATCCAGGTCGAACAGGACGGTTTGGTAACGCTGGGTCATTGATCGAATCCTTCAGCCAGGTGCAGGTCTTTGAGCTTCACGTAGTTCGCCGCGCTGTAGGTGAAAAAGGCGCGTTCCTTGTCAGTCAGCGCGCGGACTTGTTTTACCGGACTGCCCACGTACAAAAAACCGCTGTCGAGCTTCTTGCCCGGCGGCACCAGGCTGCCGGCGCCGATGATCACGTCGTCCTCCACCACGGCGCCGTCCATCACGATGCTGCCCATGCCGATCAGGATGCGGTTGCCCACCGTGCAGCCATGCAGCATGACCTTGTGGGCGATGGTTACGTCATCGCCGATCAGCAGGGGGAAGCCGTCCGGGTTGAATGGCCCGGCATGAGTGATGTGCAACACGCAGCCGTCCTGCACGCTGGTGCGTGCACCGATACGGATGCGGTGCATGTCGCCGCGAATCACCGTCAGCGGCCAGACCGAGCTGTCGGCGCCGATTTCGACATCGCCGATCACCACCGCCGAAATATCGACAAAAGCCCCGGCGCCCAGGGTTGGCGTGTGGTTCTGATAGGTGCGAAGGGTCACGATAGCCTCTCTCTCTTCTGCTGATAGCTGCGGTGGGTGTTGATTGTAATTAAGATGGCCCCATCTTTGTTCTTACATGTTTCTTCAGCCAAGGTGCCCACCGTGAGCGCGAACAACCCTCTTCTGCAGTCCTACGACCTGCCGCCGTTCTCGGCGATCCGTGCCGAGCACGTGCAACCGGCCATCGAACAGATCCTCGCCGACAACCGTGTTGCCATCGAAGGCATCCTGCAAAGCCAGGGTAAACATCCGACATGGGCTGGCCTGGTGCTGGCCATGGACGAATTGAATGACCGCCTGGGCGCCGCCTGGAGCCCGGTCAGCCACCTCAATGCCGTGTGCAACAGCGCTGAATTGCGCGAAGCCTACGAGGCTTGCCTGCCGGCGTTGAGCGCCTACTCCACCGAGATGGGCCAGAACCGCGCACTGTTCCAGGCCTTCGAAGCCTTGGCCAACAGCCCCGAGGCTGCCAATTTCGACGTGGCGCAAAAAACTATCCTTGAGCACTCGCTGCGCGACTTCCGCCTGTCGGGTATCGATTTGCCGCCTGAGCAGCAAAAGCGCTACGCCGAAGTGCAAAGCAAGCTGTCCGAGCTGGGCAGCAAATTTTCCAACCAACTGTTGGATGCCACCCAGGCCTGGACCAAGCACGTCACCGATGAAGCCACCCTCGCCGGCCTGACCGACTCGGCCAAGGCGCAAATGGCCGCCGCCGCCCAGGCCAAAGGCCTCGATGGCTGGCTGATCACCCTGGAGTTCCCCAGCTACTACGCGGTAATGACCTACGCCCACGACCGCGCCCTGCGCGAAGAGGTTTACGCGGCCTACTGCACCCGCGCGTCGGACCAAGGCCCGAATGCCGGTAAGAATGATAACGGCCCGGTGATGGAACAGATCCTCGACCTGCGTCAGGAGCTGGCCCAACTGCTGGGCTATGCGTCGTTCTCCGAGTTGAGCCTGGCGACCAAAATGGCCGAGTCCAGCGACCAGGTGCTGAGCTTCCTGCGCGACCTGGCCAAGCGCAGCAAGCCGTTTGCCGCCCAGGACCTGCAACAGCTCAAGGCGTATGCCGCCGAACAAGGCTGTGCCGATCTGCAAAGCTGGGACAGTGGTTTCTACGGCGAAAAGCTCCGCGAGCAGCGCTACAGCGTGTCCCAGGAAGCCCTGCGCGCCTACTTCCCGATCGACAAAGTGTTGGGCGGCCTGTTTGCCATCGTTCAGCGCCTGTACGGCATCGAGATTGCCGAGCAAAAAGGTTTCGACACCTGGCACCCGGACGTTCGCCTGTTCGAAATCAAGGAAAATGGCCAGCACGTCGGCCGCTTTTTCTTCGACCTGTACGCCCGCGCCAACAAGCGTGGCGGCGCCTGGATGGACGGCGCGCGTGACCGTCGCCGCACGGTTGACGGCGTGCTGCAAAGCCCGGTGGCTAACCTGGTGTGCAACTTCACCCCGGCCGACAGCGGCAAGCCTGCCCTGCTGACCCACGATGAAGTGACCACGCTGTTCCACGAATTCGGCCACGGCCTGCATCACCTGCTGACCCGTGTCGAACACGCCGGCGTTTCCGGCATCAACGGCGTGGCCTGGGATGCAGTGGAATTGCCGAGCCAGTTCATGGAGAACTGGTGCTGGGAGCCGGAAGGCCTGGCGCTGATCTCCGGTCATTATGAAACCGGCGAGCCGCTGCCCCAGGACCTGCTGGAAAAAATGCTTGCGGCGAAGAACTTCCAGTCCGGCCTGATGATGGTGCGCCAGCTCGAATTCTCGCTGTTCGACTTCGAGCTGCATGCCACCCACGGCGATGGCCGCAGCGTTGCGCAAGTGCTTGAAGGCGTGCGCGATGAGGTCTCGGTCATGCGTCCACCGGCGTACAACCGCTTCCCTAACAGCTTCGCGCACATCTTTGCCGGCGGGTACGCGGCGGGTTACTACAGCTACAAGTGGGCGGAAGTACTGTCGGCGGATGCCTTCTCCAAGTTTGAAGAAGACGGCGTGCTGAACGCCGAGACCGGCCGCGCCTTCCGCGAAGCCATTCTGGCGCGCGGCGGTTCGCAGGCCCCGATGGTGCTGTTCGTCGACTTCCGCGGACGTGCGCCGTCGATTGACGCACTCTTGCGCCACAGCGGCCTGAGTGAGGACGCGGCAGCATGAGCGAAGGGCCTGTGATTACCAAAAAGCAATTTATCGCCGGGGCGGTCTGCCCGGCGTGCAGTGAGCCAGACAAGTTGAAGATGTGGACCGAAGACAACGTGCCGCACCGCGAATGTGTGGCCTGCGGTTATACCGATACGTTGAATGACCAAGGTCTGTCGGTGCCCAAGGAGTTGGGCACGCGGGTGAATACATCGGCATTGAAAGCGCCGGACCCGAAGGTGCAGGCCGTGCAGTTTTTTCCCAATCCTAAGCTGAAAAAAGACTGACGCCCATCAGGGTGTCAGCACCAGTTCAGCGTCTTTTTTGGTGTCGACACGGCTGCTATTGGCCGTGTTGAGCCAACTGTTCATCGAGCACAGGGCAAACGCACTGGTGCTGCAATCGCCATTCGCCAAGGCCGTACGCAATTTGTCGACATCGGCTTTCATCATGTAGCGAACACTGTCCCTGAAACCGTTGCTGGTACCAAAACCGCCCAGGGTCATTTCGTTCAGCGCATCTTCCTTGCTCCAGCCCTGGATCACCACGCGGTACATCGCCGCCATCAGACCTGTGCGGTCCGAGCCGTGTTTGCAGTGCATCAGCACCGGGCCTTTGATTTCTGCATCCTGGATGGCCCTTAATGCCGCGAGCACGTCCGAATCGTCGACGTGATTGGTGCGATACGTCAGCTGCACCTGTTTGATATCAGATGTCTTTAGCCACGTCGCATCAGATTCCGGCAGAAAGTTGATCACCGTGGCGATCTTCAGATTTTCCAATACGGGAAGCGCATTGCTGTTGGGCAGCGCGCTGCGATACAGCGTGGGCGTCATTTGGTGCAGATTGAACTGGTCGCCCACAGGCTGAGCCCACTCCGGTGAGCGTAGGGAAGAGGCGCCGTCAGCCCGGGCGTGCGCGGTGGCGAACAAGGCCAGGAACGCCATGCCGAGGGCAGGCAGCAATCGAATCTCGAACATGCGCGTTGTAACCGAATAGGGAAATGGCTGATGGGCCAAAGATTCGCCTACGCGGGGTCAATGCGGCGTGAGGTACTCGTCAAAGAATCGTGAAGACCGATCTGATCTGCTGTTTTTCTCGCTGAACCGATTCTTCTCAATTCTTAGCCTGCTATCATTTGTAACTATTGTTTGCCACTGTGTTCTATCCCTTTGGATCCCATTTCCTGGCAAGCCTTCACGCTGCTCCCAGAAGCGGCTGATAAACCCGTGACCACATGATGAGGTGCACCCATGTCTGATCAAGATCAAGACAACCCCCGGCGTGATTTTTTGCGCAAATCCTTGACCTTGATCCCGGTGGTCACGGTTGCCAGCACCGGCTTTGGTGGTTCGATGCTGATGGCCACGCCGGAACCGGTGCAGGCTGCCGAGGCTAAACCGCCGGTCAGCGACAAAGCCTACGAACCGAGCTACTTCACCGCCGAAGAGTGGGCGTTTCTCAACGCCGCGGTCGCGCGTTTGATTCCCGCTGATGCCCAAGGCCCTGGCGCCCTGGAGGCCGGTGCGCCGGAGTACATCGACCGCCAGATGAACACGCCTTACGCCGCGGGCGCGCTGTGGTTCATGCAGGGCCCGTTCAACGCCGATGCGGCCCCGGAGATGGGCTGGCAGAGCAAGCTGGTGCCCAAGGATATTTATCGCCTGGGCATTGCCGCGACGGATGCGTGGTCGAAGGCGTTCAACGGCAAGGCCTTTGCTGCGCAAGACAGCGCTACCCAAGACGATATGCTGCGTCGCCTTGAAGCAGGGGGCAGCGAAGTGGCTGCGCACTTTGAGACGGTGCCGGCAAAGATGTTCTTCAACCTGCTGCTGCAAAACACCAAGGAAGGGTTCTTCTGCGACCCGATCCACGGCGGCAACAAAGGCATGGTTGGCTGGACCATGATCGGCTTCCCCGGCGCCCGCGCCGACTTTATGGACTGGGTTGAACGCAACGAGCAATACCCCTTCCCGGCTGTTTCCATTCGCGGCGAGAGGGCATAAACGTGGCGACCATCATGAAGAAAGTGGACGCGGTAATCGTGGGCTTCGGCTGGACCGGCGCGATCATGGCCAAGGAACTCACGGAAGCTGGCCTCAACGTGGTAGCGCTGGAGCGCGGCCCGATGCAGGACACCTACCCGGACGGCAACTATCCGCAGGTCATCGACGAATTGACCTACAGCGTGCGTAAAAAACTCTTCCAGGACATCTCCAAAGAAACGGTGACCATTCGCCATAGCGTGAATGACGTCGCCCTGCCCAACCGCCAGCTGGGTGCGTTTCTGCCGGGCAATGGCGTGGGCGGCGCGGGCCTGCACTGGTCGGGTGTGCACTTTCGTGTCGACCCTATCGAGTTGCGCATGCGCAGCCACTACGAAGAGCGCTACGGCAAAAACTTCATTCCCAAGGACATGACCATCCAGGACTTCGGCGTCAGCTACGAAGAGCTGGAACCGTTTTTCGACTACGCGGAAAAAGTCTTCGGCACCTCCGGCCAGGCCTGGACCGTAAAAGGTCAGGTGGTGGGCGAAGGCCGTGGTGGCAACCCGTATGCGCCGGATCGCTCCAACCCGTTCCCGTTGGAGTCGCAGAAAAACACCGTCTCCGCACAGCTGTTTCAGAAAGCGGCCGCCGAGGTTGGTTACAAGCCCTACAACCTGCCGTCTGCCAATACGTCGGGGCCGTACACCAACCCCTACGGCGCACAGATGGGCCCGTGCAACTTCTGCGGTTTCTGCAGCGGTTATGTGTGCTACATGTACTCCAAGGCTTCGCCGAATGTGAACATCCTGCCGGCGCTGCGTCAGGTACCGAACTTTGAGCTGCGGGCCAATTCCCACGTGCTCAAGGTCAACCTCGACAGCACCAAGAGCAAGGCCACCGGCGTGACCTATATCGACGCCCAGGGTCGCGAATGCGAGCAGCCGGCTGACCTGGTGATCATCGGCTCTTTCCAGTTCAACAATGTGCGCCTCATGTTGCTCTCGGGTATCGGCAAACCCTACGACCCGATTACCAATGAGGGCGTGGTGGGCCGCAACTTCGCCTACCAGAACATGGGCACCATCAAAGCCTTCTTCGACAAGGACACCCACACCAATAACTTCATCGGTGCAGGCGGCAACGGCGTGGCCCTTGATGACTTCAACGCGGACAACTTCGACCACGGGCCACACGGTTTCGTCGGCGGTTCGCCGATGTGGGTCAACCAGGCAGGCAGCCGCCCGATTGCCGGTACGTCCAACCCACCCGGTACGCCGGCCTGGGGCAGTGCGTGGAAACGCGCCACCGCCGATTACTACACCCACCAGGTGTCGATGGACGCCCACGGCGCGCACCAGTCCTACCGGGGCAACTACCTGGATCTGGACCCGGTGTACCGCGATGCCTACGGCCTCCCATTGCTGCGGATGACGTTTGACTGGCAGGAAAACGACATCAAGATGAACCGCTTCATGATGGAGAAAATGGGCAAGGTCGCCGAAGCGATGAACCCCAAGGCCATTGCTGTGCTCGGCAAAAAGGTCGGTGAGCACTTCAACACAGCGGCCTACCAGACCACTCACCTCAACGGTGGCGCGATCATGGGCACCGACCCGAAAACCAGTGCGTTGAACCGCTACCTGCAGAGCTGGGACGTACACAACGTGTTTGTCCCAGGCGCGTCAGCTTTCCCACAAGGCTTGGGCTACAACCCTACCGGCCTGGTGGCGGCACTGACCTATTGGTCGGCGCGGGCGATCCGCGAGCAGTACCTGAAAAACCCCGGCCCACTGGTTCAGGCATAAGGAGCGATGACCATGAAAGCACTTGTTATCGCCTCCCTGGCCCTCTTGAGCAGCTGTTCGGTAAGCGCCGCTGAAACCGACCTGGTCAAGCAGGGTGAATACCTGGCCCGCGCCGGTGACTGCGTGGCCTGCCACACCGCCAAGGGTGGCAAACCCTTTGCCGGCGGGCTGCCGATGGAAACTCCGATCGGCGTGATCTACTCCACCAACATCACCCCGGACAAGACCGGCCTGGGCGACTACAGCTTCGAAGATTTCGACAAGGCCGTGCGCCATGGCGTCGCCAAGAACGGTAGTACGCTTTACCCGGCGATGCCCTATCCGTCTTACGCGCGTGTCAGCGACAGCGACATGCAGGCGTTGTATGCCTACTTCATGAAGGGTGTGGAGCCGGTCGCCCAAGAGAACAAGGACAGCGATATTCCCTGGCCCTTGAGCATGCGCTGGCCGTTGGCGGCCTGGCGCTGGATGTTTGCGCCGGCCGTTGAGGAGCATCCGGCACAGCCGGCCGCCGATCCGGTGGTCAGCCGGGGCGCGTATCTGGTTGAAGGCTTGGGACACTGCGGTGCCTGCCATACGCCGCGCGCCCTGACCATGCAGGAAAAAGCCCTCAGCGCCACTGACGGCAACGCCTTCCTGTCCGGCAGCGCGCCGTTGGAAGGCTGGATCGCGAAAAGCCTGCGTGGCGATCACAAGGACGGCCTCGGCAGCTGGAGCGAAGAGCAACTGGTGCAATTCCTCAAGACCGGCCGCAGTGATCGCAGCGCCGTGTTTGGCGGTATGAGCGATGTGGTGGTGCACAGCATGCAGTACATGTCGCAGGACGACCTGACCGCTATCGCCCGCTACCTCAAAAGCCTGCCGGCGGTGGATCCCAAGGATCAGCCGCATCAGTACGACAAACAGGTCGCCGAGGCGTTGTGGAAAGGTGACGACAGCAAGCCGGGCGCGTCGGTGTACATCGACAATTGCGCGGCGTGCCACCGCACCGATGGCCATGGCTATACGCGGGTGTTCCCGGCGCTGGCGGGTAACCCGGTGTTGCAGACAGCGGATGCCACGTCGCTGATCAACATTGTGTTGAACGGCGGCACCTTGCCGGCTACGCACACGGCGCCTTCGACGTTCACCATGCCGGCGTTTGCCTGGCGGTTGTCGGACCAGGAAGTGGCGGATGTAGTCAGTTTCGTCCGCGGCAGCTGGGGTAACAAAGGCGCGCCAGTAAAAGCCAGCGACGTGGCGGACCTGCGCAAGAGCGATATGCGCACCACCTCGGGCGATGACCTGGGGCAAGTGACGCAAAAGCATTGACCGCCAGACGGCACTGGTCATAACCATCACGCCCCTTTACTGTATATAAAAACAGTATTGGGGCGTTTTCATGTCTACACCTTTACCGCCCCGTGGCCGGGGCACGGCCACCAACCTGCATAATCGCTTTGCGCCTACCGTCAGTGTGGCCGAGGATGACGGCTGGTTTCAGGAAGTGCCGCCTACCCAAGGCACCGAAGTGCGCATCGAAACGGCCAAAAGCATCATCACCCGCAATAACTCGCCGGACCTGCCGTTCGATCGCTCGATCAACCCCTATCGCGGCTGCGAGCACGGTTGCATCTACTGCTACGCGCGGCCCAGTCACGCCTACTGGGACATGTCGCCGGGGCTGGATTTCGAAACCAAGCTGATCGCCAAGACCAATGCCGCCCAGGTGCTGGAGCAACAGCTGTCGAAGCCGGGGTATGTGTGCGCGCCGATCAATCTGGGCTCCAATACCGACCCTTACCAGCCCATCGAGCGCGAGTACACGATCACCCGGCAGACCCTCGAAGTGCTGCTGCGCTACCGCCACCCGGTGACCATCATCACCAAGGGCTCGCTGATTTTGCGTGACCTCGACCTGCTGACCGAGCTGGCCCGGCAGCGGCTGGTGGCAGTGATGATCAGCCTCACCAGCCTGGACGATGAGCTCAAGCGCATTCTGGAACCGCGCACGGCGGCGCCCAAGGCGCGGTTGCGGGCGATTCGGGTAATGCGTAAGGCCGGCATTCCGGTGGGCGTGTTGTGTTCACCGATGATTCCGATGATCAACGACAGCGAGCTCGAAAGTCTGCTGACCGAAGCCCACGCGGCGGGTGCCCAAAGTGCGGCCTACATGATGCTGCGCCTGCCGCTGGAGGTGGCGCCGCTGTTCGAGGAGTGGCTGGCGGCGCATTACCCGCAGCGGGCGGCCCATGTGATGAGCCTGGTACGCCAGGTGCGCGGGGGTGAGGTGTATGACAGCCGCTTCGGTGTGCGCATGCGGGGTGAGGGGCCGTTCGCCGATCTGCTGGCGCAGCGCTTCAGCAAGGCGATCAAGCGCCTGGGGCTTAATCGCCGGGAAGGGTTTAATCTGGATTGCACGGCGTTCTGCCCACCGGGCAGGCAGATGGCATTGTTGTAAACTGACGACGAAGAGCGCGATAGGTCTGTAGGAATAGTCGCGTTTTGATATCACTGAAACCCGCGATCTAGAGCGGTTCATTCAGTTTGAGTTAAGTTTCGACGGTTACCTTGTTCAGCGAGTGACGGGTGGGTCGAAACCGTGGTCTTCAGCGTTTTACAACTAATCCACTGGCCCAGCGTCGAAATGACCTGAACACTCTCCCTGCATTAATCAAGAGGATGAATCATGAGTGACAAGGATAAACAGCCGTTGGCTGCGTCGGCTTCAGCCCCTCAGGTGGCCGAATCCGCCGATGCAGCGCTAAAGCACATCGTTGACGGCTTTTTGCATTTCCATCACGACGTCTTCCCCCAGCAGGAAGAACTCTTCAAAAAACTCGCCACGGCCCAGAGCCCACGGGCGATGTTTATCACCTGTGCCGATTCGCGGATCGTGCCTGAGCTGATCACCCAAAGCTCCCCTGGCGACCTGTTCGTCACGCGTAACGTCGGCAACGTGGTGCCGCCCTACGGACAGATGAACGGCGGCGTTTCCACGGCCATCGAGTACGCGGTTCTCGCCCTGGGCGTGCAGCACATTATCGTGTGCGGGCATTCCGACTGCGGCGCCATGCGCGCGGTACTCAACCCCCAGAGCCTGGAAAAAATGCCGACAGTCCGGGCTTGGCTGCGTCATGCCGAGGTCGCCAAGTCGATGGTTGAGGACAACTGCGACTGCGCCAATGAAGGCGAAAGCATGAAGGTGCTGACCGAAGAAAACGTCATCGCCCAGTTGCAGCATTTGCGCACCCACCCTTCCGTGGCCTCACGCATGGCCAATGGTCATTTGTTTATCCATGGCTGGATCTACAACATCGAGACCAGCGAAATTCGAGCCTACGATGCAGATCAGGCGGCATTTCGACCGCTGAGCGGCGACGGCCCCATCCCTTGCGCGACGCCTAAAGCGCGCTTCTAAAACACTTCCCTGCCGGGTAATGCGGTGGCTGCCATGGATGCAGCCAGGCATTGCCGCGCCCGGCGAATGCCTTGGGAGAGTCATTATGCGTGCTGCTCAATTGAAAGCTGTATTGCCTCGGGAGCTGCTCGCGTCCGTGGTTGTGTTTCTGGTCGCCCTGCCCTTGTGCATGGGCATCGCGATTGCGTCTGGCATGCCGCCGGCCAAAGGGCTGATCACCGGGATCATCGGTGGCCTGGTGGTGGGTTGGCTGGCTGGGTCGCCGCTGCAAGTCAGCGGGCCCGCCGCAGGTTTGGCAGTGTTGGTGTTCGAACTGGTGCGCCAGCACGGCATGATGATGCTCGGCCCTATTCTGTTGCTGGCGGGGTTCCTGCAATTGGTCGCCGGGCGATTGCGTCTGGGCTGCTGGTTCCGTGTCACGGCGCCGGCGGTGGTGTACGGCATGCTGGCGGGGATCGGCGTGCTGATTGTGCTGTCGCAGGTCCATGTGATGCTCGACGGCGCGCCCAAGCCTTCCGGGCTGGATAACCTGGCGGGCTTCCCGGCCGCCGTGGTTGAGGCGATGCCGACCCTGGGCGGTGGCCTTGGCTGGCAAGCGGGTTTGCTGGGGCTGTCGACGATGCTGGTGATGTACCTGTGGGATAAATTACGCCCGCAAAAACTGCGATTTGTGCCAGGCGCGTTGTTGGGCGTGGGCTTGGCGACGGTCACCAGCCTGGTGCTGGCGTTGCAGGTCAAGCGTGTGGAAGTCCCGGAAAACCTTGCCGATGCCATTGACTGGCTACGCCCCAGCGACTTGCTGAACCTGGCCGATCCGCAACTGTTGATCGCCGCGTTCGCCGTGGCCTTTATCGCCAGTGCCGAAACCCTGCTGTCGGCTGCTGCGGTTGACCGCATGCACAGCGGTCAGCGCTCCGATTTCGACAAGGAATTGTCCGCACAAGGTGTAGGCAACATGCTTTGTGGCCTGGTCGGCGCGCTGCCGATGACCGGCGTGATCGTGCGCAGCTCGGCCAACGTGCAGGCCGGTGCGACCACGCGCTTGTCGGCGATGTTCCACGGTGTATGGCTGCTGGGGTTCGTGCTGCTGCTGTCGAGCGTGCTGCAAAGCATCCCGGTGGCGAGCTTGGCGGGCGTGCTGGTGTACACCGGGATCAAGCTGGTGGACGTGAAAGCGTTTCGCGCCTTGGGCCGATACGGGCGGATGCCGATGTTCACCTATGCCGCGACGGCGCTGGCGATCATCTTTACCGATTTGCTGACCGGTGTACTGGTGGGCTTCGGGCTGACGTTGGTCAAGTTGGCCTTCAAGGCGTCGCGACTGAAAATCAGCCTGATCGACCTGCCCCAGGACGGTGAGATGGAGTTGCGCCTGACCGGTGCGGCGACCTTCCTGAAAGTGCCGGCACTGACCCAAGTGCTGTCGACGGTGCCTGCGGGGACCGCGTTGCACGTGCCGCTGAGCAACTTGAGTTACATCGACCATTCCTGCCTGGAATTACTCGAGGAATGGGGCCGGGCCAATGCGGCCAAGGGCTCACAACTGGTAATCGAGGCGCGCGGCTTGAAGCGCAGGCTTGAAGGCCGGGTGCGCACGACCGTGGGGATAGGTTCGGCGCCCGTCTGAACACCACAAACCAATGTGGGAGCCGGGCTTGCCCGCGATTAAAGGCGTGTCAGTCAACCCATTAACTGACTGATCCACCGCCATCGCGGGCAAGCCCGGCTCCCACAGTGATTGCTGTGCAGTCCGCACGTTTACGCCGGCTGATCCAACGCCAGCTCAACGCCCAACTGACGCGACAGGCACGGCCAGCGCTTCCACGCCGCTTCCGTGTTCGGGCTCTTGAGCGTCTCGCGGTAAGCCTCGACCGACTCCAGCGCAAAGCTGTCTTCGTTGAGCATTTCATCCACCGCCAAATGCACGGCTTCGTCCAACTGGTTGGCAAATGCTTCGCCGATCAGCTGATGAGCGATCAAGTTGGCCACGGTGGTGTCCGCCGGAATCAACGGCTGACCAAAGTGCTTGATGTACAGATCGTTGACTTCTTCTACCAGGCGATGGGCCAGGTAGGCCTCGTCCAACAGGCCGTCGAGGCCTTCGTGGCCAGCAAGAATCGCGGGCGGTTGCAGGAAGAAATGCTCGGCGATTTTCAGTACCGGCTTGATCTGGCTTTCGATGCCAGCTTCGCGGGCCACGTCATTGGCGGCTTCCAGCAAGTCAGGGACAAGCTCGATATAGGCGGTAACAAAACGGGTCATGACAATGTTGCGATCACCGTCAGCCAGGGAAATGGCCGAATGCAGGTGCGGCAATTGTTTTTCCAGTTGCTGGGCAAGCTGGCCAGTGCTGGCTTCGTGTTGATGGGCACGGGAAATCTGCTCGCGCAATGCGGCGGTGTTCATGAAAGCTCCAGTGAAACAGGCGTGGGAAAAGGGAAAGGACAAGGTAGCTCGTTTATACGAGGGCCTAAGACGCGTTTGTCATAATTATTTCATGGTTATGCGCATGCGTTATATCGAATCGCCATCGTTCGTCGGATAAACGTTTGCGCCCCCGTATTTATTGGGCCCGCCCGTCTGTTTGTGCTCATTTGCCCCTACACATTGCGGGGTTGCCCCGGCTGTCTATACTCGATTTTGTACGCAATTAGCTGATGACGCCCAACTGCATGAAGCAGGCAAGGCTTGGCGGTTGTAAGCAGTATGGAAGCCGCTCCCTTCGCCGCAGGTGCAAACCGGCGGGATAACAAGAAACATAAAGGGGAACCCGCAATGACGCGACATCCACACGTTTGGATGGGCCTACTGTTGTGTTCGGTATTCGGCCAGGCGCACGCCGCCTGGACAACGAATATGGCGCCAGGGGCTACTGAAGTCAGTCACGCCGTGTTTGACCTGCACATGACCATCTTCTGGATTTGTGTGGTGATCGGCATTGTCGTGTTTGGCGCGATGTTCTGGTCGATGATCCTGCACCGCCGGTCCACGGGCCAGGTGGCTGCCAAATTTCACGAGAGCACGACCGTGGAAATCCTCTGGACCGTGGTGCCCCTGCTGATCCTGGTAGCGATGGCCATTCCGGCGACCAAGACCCTGATCAACATCTACGACAGCACCGAGTCGGATATCGATATCCAGGTCACCGGTTACCAGTGGAAGTGGCATTACAAATACCTGGGCCAGGACGTGGAATTCTTCAGCAACCTGGCCACGCCCGCCGAGCAAATCCATAACCAGGCCACCAAGGGCGAGCACTATCTGCTCGAAGTCGATCAGCCTTTGGTGCTGCCGGTGGGCGCCAAAGTGCGCTTTCTGGTGACTGCCGCCGACGTGATCCATTCGTGGTGGGTGCCGGCCTTTGCGGTCAAGCGCGACGCCATTCCCGGCTTCGTCAACGAGGCCTGGACGCGCATCGAGAAGCCCGGCATCTACCGTGGCCAGTGCGCAGAATTGTGCGGTAAGGACCACGGCTTCATGCCGATTGTGGTCGAGGTCAAATCCCAGGCCGACTACGACACTTGGCTCGGCGAGCGCAAGGCAGAAGCGGCCAAGCTTAAAGAGCTGACCTCCAAAGAATGGACGCTCGAAGAGCTGGTGGCGCGTGGCGACAAGGTCTACCACACCACCTGCGTGGCCTGTCACCAGGCTGAGGGCCAAGGCCTGCCGCCGATGTTCCCGGCGCTCAAAGGTTCGCCGATCGCCACCGGGCCTAAGGAAGATCACCTGCACCGCGTGTATTTCGGCAAGCCCGGCACCGCCATGGCCGCCTTCGGCAAACAGCTGTCGGAAGTGGACATCGCCGCCGTGGTGACCTACGAACGCAACGCCTGGGGCAACAACAAAGGCGACATGGTCACGCCCAAAGACGTGCTGGCTTTGAAACAGGCGGAAAGCAAATGACGGCCTCAACTGCGTATGCCCTGAACCGCACAGCCCATTCCTTTGCAGGAGAACGGCCATGAGCACTGTGATCGATGACCATGGTCACGCCGACCATGCCCATGGCCCCGCTAAAGGCCTGATGCGCTGGGTGCTGACCACCAACCACAAAGACATCGGCACGATGTACCTGTGGTTCGCCTTCACCATGTTCCTGCTTGGCGGCTCGTTCGCCATGGTGATCCGCGCCGAGCTGTTCCAGCCCGGCCTGCAGATCGTGCAGCCGGCGTTCTTCAATCAGATGACCACCATGCACGGCCTGATCATGGTGTTTGGCGCGGTGATGCCTGCTTTCGTGGGCCTGGCCAACTGGATGATCCCGCTGATGATCGGCGCGCCGGACATGGCCCTGCCGCGCATGAACAACTTCAGTTTCTGGCTGCTGCCAGCGGCGTTCCTGCTGCTGGTTTCCACGTTGTTCACACCCGGCGGCGGGCCGAATTTCGGCTGGACCTTCTACGCCCCGCTGTCCACCACCTACGCGCCCGAAAGTGTGACGTTCTTTATCTTTGCCATCCACCTGATGGGCATCAGCTCGATCATGGGCGCGATCAACGTGGTCGCGACCATTCTCAACCTGCGCGCGCCGGGCATGACTCTGATGAAAATGCCACTGTTCGTGTGGACCTGGTTGATCACCGCGTTCCTGTTGATCGCGGTGATGCCGGTGCTGGCCGGCTGCGTGACCATGATGCTGATGGACATCCACTTCGGCACCAGCTTCTTCAGCGCCGCCGGTGGCGGTGACCCGGTGCTGTTCCAGCATGTGTTCTGGTTCTTCGGCCACCCCGAGGTGTACATCATGATCCTGCCGGCCTTCGGCGCCGTCAGCTCGATCATCCCGACCTTCTCGCGCAAGCCGCTGTTCGGCTACACCTCGATGGTCTACGCCACGGCGAGCATCGCGTTCCTGTCGTTCATTGTGTGGGCGCACCACATGTTCGTGGTCGGCATCCCGCTGGTGGGCGAGCTGTTCTTCATGTACGCCACGCTGCTGATCGCCGTACCGACGGGCGTGAAGGTGTTCAACTGGGTCAGCACCATGTGGCAAGGCTCGCTGACCTTCGAGACGCCGATGCTGTTCGCCGTGGCCTTCGTGATCCTGTTCACCATTGGCGGCTTTTCGGGGCTGATGCTGGCGATTGCTCCAGCGGACTTTCAGTACCACGACACCTACTTTGTGGTGGCGCATTTCCATTACGTACTGGTGCCTGGCGCGATCTTCGGCATCTTCGCTTCGGCCTACTACTGGCTGCCTAAATGGACTGGGCACATGTACGACGAAACCCTGGGCAAGCTGCACTTCTGGCTGTCCTTCATCGGCATGAACATGGCGTTCTTCCCGATGCACTTCGTGGGGCTGGCCGGCATGCCGCGCCGGGTACCGGACTACAACCTGCAGTTTGCCGACTTCAACATGGTCTCCTCGATTGGTGCATTCATGTTTGGCGCCACGCAGATCTTCTTCTTGTTCATCGTCATCAAGTGCATCCGCGGCGGCCCGCCGGCGCCCGCCAAGCCGTGGGATGGTGCCGAAGGTTTGGAGTGGAGCATCCCCTCGCCCGCGCCGTATCACACGTTCACCACGCCGCCGGAGGTCAAGTGAATACCCGGTTCGCCATGCCTGTACAAATCCCCTGTGGGAGCGGGCTTGCTCGCGAGAGCGGTGTTTCAGTCGCCGCAAATGGGGCCTGGCCTACCGCATTCGCGAGCAAGCCCGCTCCCACATTGTCCGCGTTCGGTTCAGGTGATCGCCATGCTTGAGTCCATCCCCATCAAGCGCCTCGTCACCCGCCTGCTGATTCTGGTGGTGGCAATGTTCGCCTTCGGCTTCGCCCTGGTGCCGATTTACGACGTGATGTGCAAGGCGTTCGGCATCAACGGCAAGACCGCCGGGCAGTACGAAGGTGAGCAAATCGTCGACCCCACGCGCCAGGTGCGAGTGCAGTTTCTGTCGACCAATGCCATCGACATGGTGTGGGAGTTTCATTCCAAGGCTGACGAAGTGGTGGTCAACCCCGGCGCGGTCACCGAGATGCTGTTCGTCGCCTACAACCCCACCGACAAGGTCATGAAAGCCCAGGCAGTACCGAGCATTTCCCCGGCCGAAGCGGCGATGTACTTCCACAAGACCGAGTGCTTTTGCTTCACCCAGCAAGTGCTGCAGCCCGGTCAGCGGATTGAAATGCCGGTGCGTTTTATCGTCGACCGCGACATGCCCAAGGATGTGAAGCATTTGACCCTGGCGTACACGCTGTTTGACATCACTGCGCGCCAACCGCCGGTGGCCGTCCATACCGGCGGCTAGCTACTGTTTGCCCCCTCAATCAGGAGAGCGAATACATGTCGTCTCATGATACGTACTACGTACCAGCGCAAAGCAAATGGCCAATAATTGCCACCTTGGGCATGCTCACCACCGTGTACGGTTTGGCTGTGTGGTTCAACGATCTGAAGGCGGCGCGCCCGGAATCCCACGGGCCGTGGATCTTTTTCGTTGGTGGGCTGCTGCTGGCCTACATGCTGTTCGGCTGGTTTGGCGCGGTGATCAAGGAAAGCCGCGCCGGTTTGTACAGCCCGCAGATGGACCGCTCGTTTCGCTGGGGCATGACCTGGTTCATCTTTTCCGAGGTGATGTTCTTCGTCGCGTTCTTTGGCGCACTGTTTTATGTGCGGCACATGTCGGGGCCATGGCTGGGCGGTGAAGGGCACAAGGGCATCGCGCACATGCTGTGGCCGAACTTTCAGTTCACCTGGCCGCTGCTCAACAACCCTGACCCAAAAATGTACCCGCCACCGGAGGGCACCATCAGCCCCTGGGGCTTGCCGCTGATCAACACGGTCTTGCTGGTCAGCTCCAGCGTCACCATCACCCTCGCCCACCATGCCTTGCGCAAGGGCCATCGCGGCGCACTGAAAATCTGGCTGGCGCTGACCGTGCTGCTGGGCTGGGCGTTCCTGGCCTTCCAGGCCGAGGAGTACATGCATGCCTACAAAGAACTGGGCCTGACCCTCGGCTCGGGCGTGTACGGCGCAACCTTCTTCATGCTCACGGGCTTTCACGGCGCCCACGTGACCATCGGCACCATCATTCTGTTCGTGATGCTGATGCGCATCCTGCGCGGGCATTTCAATGCCGAGCACCAGTTTGGTTTCGAGGCAGCCAGCTGGTATTGGCACTTTGTGGATGTGGTGTGGATCGGCCTGTTCTTCTTCGTTTATGTGCTGTAAGGCGCCTTACCACGGCGCGTGAGACACCAGCTGGCCGCTGAAAAAGCCCCAGGCGATCAAGCCCACGGTGATCGCGGCCAGTACGACACGCACGGTCAAGGCGGTGACGAGGCGGTTGGAGTTGCCCTCGTCCTTGACCAGAAAGAACAAGCCACTGAACAGGCTCACGACAGTCGCGATCAGCATCAGGGCAATGGCTGCTTTGAGCATGGTCAGGTTCCCTTCGGATGGGCGGGCAATGAAAACAAGTATAGCCAGCGCCATAAAAGACTTTCGCCCAGGACTCGCACCCACGCTGGTGGTGCTGGTGCTGCTGCCGTTGATGGTAGGCCTGGGGTTCTGGCAACTGGCGCGCGGCCATGAAAAACAGTTGCTGGTGGACAGTTACGCCGAACGCCGCGTGGCCGACCCCATCAGCAGTGTCCAGCTCAATGAGATGCCCGACCCCGCCTTTCGCCGCGTGCGCCTGCGCGGCCAGTTCGACGCCGAGCACAGCGTGTTGCTCGACAACCGCATGCGCGACGGCAAGGCCGGCGTCGAGTTGCTGCAACCCTTTCACGAGCAGGCCAGCGGCCAGTGGCTGTTGCTCAATCGAGGCTGGCTGCCGTGGCCAGACCGGCGTACGCCACCAGCCTTCACTACACCCGATCAGCCGTTGAACCTCGACGCGTGGGTCTACGTCGCCCCCGGTGAAACCTTCCAACTGCACGCTGACCCGGCCACCACGCAATGGCCGCGCCTGCTCACCGCGCTGCATCCCGCCGCACTGTGGGCTGAGTTAGGGCGTGGCGGCTTTGCCTACGAACTGCGCGCCGAACCCGGCCCGGGCACGTACGACACCACGTGGCCGGTGGTCGCCATGGGCCCGGAAAAACATTTGGGGTACGCCGTGCAGTGGTTCGCCATGGCCTTGGCGCTGCTGGCGCTTTACCTCTACCTCGGATGGCACAACAAAAAGGAGAAGTCCCATGGGAGCGGCCATGAATCCACCCAGCATGTCTGAGGCGCCCGACCGGCGCAAAGGCCGCTGGCAGCTGATCTTGATCCTGATGATGGTGGTCGGCCCGATGGCGCTGGCCACGTTCATGTACAAGTTGCAGTTCTGGGTGCCGGACAGCCGCAGCTACCACGGCGAACTGATCGGTAACGGCCAGACCCGCGCCGACATTGGCGTGCAGGCCGATGAAGATCGCTGGCAACTGCTGGTCACCGCGCCCACTGCCTGCGCCGCTGAGTGCCAGCAGTTGGTGTACCTGGCGCGCCAGCTGCAAATCAGCCTGGGCCGTGATGCCTCGCGCGCCAGCCATGCCTTGGCCAGCGCGCAGCCAGTGAGCACCGCCTACGAGACCAAGCTCAAGGCCGAATACCCGCAACTGCAACGCTACCCGCTGGACCTGTCGACCTTCACCAGGGACGCCGCCGCACCCGGCGATGCGCAACTGTGGATCGTCGACCCACACGGCAATCTGGTGCTGCGCTACGACGCCAAGGTCAAGGGCAAGGACCTGCTCAACGACCTGCGCTTGCTGCTGAAACTGTCGAACATCGGATAAGGGCATCGTCATGGCCAAACCTGGATTTCGCCTCGCGTTGTTTGCCACCTTGCTGGCGCTGATCGTTGTGCTGCTCGGCGCCTATACGCGCCTGACCCACGCCGGCCTCGGTTGCCCGGACTGGCCCGGCTGCTACGGTTTTATCAGCGTGCCGCAGAGCGAAGCCCAGCTGGCGCATGCCGAGCTGCATTTTCCCGACACACCGGTGCAGGCTGACAAGGGCTGGGCAGAGATGACCCATCGCTACTTTGCCGGCACCTTGGGTTTGCTCATCGTGCTGTTGGCGGCGCGTTCGTGGAGCCATCGGCGTGATCCGGGCCAGCCGGTGAAATTGCCGCTGTTTGTGTTGGCGGTGGTGTTCGCCCAGGCCGCGTTTGGCATGTGGACGGTGACATTGAAGTTGTGGCCGCAAGTTGTAACGGGCCATCTGCTCGGCGGTTTTGCCACCTTGAGCTTATTGTTTCTGCTGACCCTGCGACTGTCTGGCGTGTTGCCCGCGTTGATCGTGCCCAAGCGCCTGCAATATTGGGCCACGGCCGGGCTGGTGTTGGTGATCGGCCAGATTGCGCTGGGCGGCTGGGTGAGTTCCAACTATGCGGCGGTGGCCTGTGTCGACCTGCCCACCTGCCATGGTGAGTGGTGGCCGGCGGCGGACTTTGCGAACGGCTTTCACCTCACCCAGCATATCGGCCCCAATTACCTCGGCGGCCAGCTCGACAGTGAAGCGCGTACCGCTATCCACCTGACCCACCGCCTGGGCGCGATGCTGGTGACACTGGTGCTGTTGGGGCTGGCCTGGCAATTGCGCGCAGTGGGCATGACGCGACTGGCGGGCTTGTTGCTGATCGCCCTGGCGGTGCAAATCAGCCTGGGGGTGAGCAATGTGGCGTTCGGCTTGCCGCTGCCGGTGGCGGTCGGCCACAACGCAGGCGGCGCAGCGTTGCTGCTGACATTGGTGCTGGTCAATTACCACGCGCGTACCAGCCTGGTCCGGGTGCGCCATCAGTTGCCGTTCGGCTGGCGCTTTATTCCACGCAAACACGTTTCGGGCCTCATCACCCTTAAAGGAGAGACGCCATGGCGACCTTGATCGACGCGCGCCGCGATCAGGCGATCTGGCGAGACTATTTGGAACTGACCAAGCCAAAAGTGGTGGTGCTGATGCTCATCACCTCCTTGGTGGGCATGTTCCTCGCCACCCGCGCCGGGGTGCCATGGGCGGTGCTGATTTTTGGCAACCTGGGCATTGCACTGTGTGCCGGCGGTGCGGCGGCGGTCAACCATGTGGTGGATCGGCGCATCGATGCGGTGATGGCGCGCACACATAAGCGGCCGATGGCCGAAGGGCGGGTGTCGCCGGTGGCCGCCCTGGCCTTTGCTTTGTTTCTGGCTGTTGCAGGTTTGGCCCTGTTGCTGGCGTTTACCAACCCTTTGGCGGCGTGGCTGACGCTGGCCTCGCTGCTCGGTTATGCGGTGATCTACACCGGCTTTCTCAAGCGCGCCACGCCACAAAATATCGTCATCGGTGGCCTCGCTGGCGCGGCGCCGCCGCTGCTGGGCTGGGTTGCCGTTACCGGGCATGTCAGCGCCGAGCCGCTGCTGCTGGTGCTGATCATCTTCGCCTGGACCCCGCCGCACTTCTGGGCCCTGGCCATTCACCGCAAGGAGGAATACGCCAAGGCCGACATCCCGATGCTGCCGGTCACCCACGGCGAGCATTACACCAAGGTGCACATCCTGCTCTACACCTTCGCCCTGCTGGCAGTAAGCCTGATGCCGTATGTGATTCACATGAGCGGCCTGCTGTACCTGGCGTGTGCGCTGGTGTTGGGCGCGCGCTTTCTGCAATGGGCCTGGGTGCTGTACCGTGGCAGCCAGCCGCACGCGGCGATCAACACCTTCAAGTACTCTATCTGGTACCTGTTTGTGCTGTTTATCGCCCTGCTCGTAGACCACTACTTACTGTTGAACCTATGACTCGAACTCAAAAAACCGTCTTTATCCTGGTGGCCATCGTCGCGTTGATCATGGGCCTGACCGTCAACAAAGTGCTGAACAGCAAGGGCCAGGGCGACCCTACTGCGCTGATCGACGCGGGCATCATCCTGCTGCCGCAAAGCCGCCAGCTGCCGCCGGTGACCATGACAGACCAGAACGGCCAGCCGGTGGTGGTCAACGAGTTGAAAGGCAAATGGAGCCTGCTGTTTTTCGGCTATACCTTCTGCCCCGACATCTGCCCCACCACCCTCGCCCAGCTGCGCCAGATCAAGAGCGAGCTGCCCAAAGAGGCGGTGGATAAGTTGCAGGTGATTCTGGTCAGCGTCGACCCGAACCGCGACACCCCGGCTCAGCTCAAGCAATACCTGGGCTACTTCGATCCGCAGTTCGAAGGCCTGACCGGCGCGAATGTGGACGATGTGCAGAAGGTCTCGAATGCGGTGAGCATCCCGTTTATTCCAGCGGATACCAGCAAGCCCAACTACACCGTCGACCACAGCGGCAACCTGGCGCTGATCGGACCGGACGGCACGCAGCGCGGGTTTATTCGTGCGCCGCTGAACAATCAAAAGCTGGTGGCGCAGTTGCCGGGGTTGCTGCAGCGGAAATAACAGGCACCGCACCATACATGTGGGAGCTGGCGTGCCGGCGATGGCGGTGGTTCAGGGGCTAATAGGCTGACTGACCTACCGTCATCGCCCGCAAGCCAGCTCCCACAGTGCTTTGTGCAAGGGTTGAACAATGCGTAAGCAGGCAAGTGTGCTGGCCTGATCTTCCAAGCCATGCAAAAACAAATGTGGGAGGGGGCTTGCCCCCGAAGGCGGTGGTTCAGTCGATAAATTCGGTGACTAACACAGCGCTTTCGCGAGCAAGCCCGCTCCCACAGGGGGTTAGTGCAAGGTTTGAGCGATGCGTAAGCAGTTAAGAGTACGAGCCTGATCTTCCAAGCAACGCAAAAACAAATGTGGGAGGGGGCTTGCCCCCGAAGGCGGTGGTTCAGTCAATAAATTCGGTGACTGACACAGCGCTTTCGCGAGCAAGCCCGCTCCCACAGGGGGTTAGTGCAAGGTTTGAGCGATGCGTAAGCAGTTAAGAGTGCGAGCCTGATCTTTCAAGCAGCACACAACAAATGTGGGAGGGGGCTTGCCCCCGAAGACGGTGGTTCAGTCAATAAATTCGGTGACTGACACAGCGCTTTCGCGAGCAAGCCCGCTCCCACAGGGGGTTTGTGCAAGGTTTGAGCGATGCGTAAGCAGTTAAGAGTGCGGGCCTGGTTTTTCAAGCAGCACACAACAAATATGGGAGGGGGCTTGCCCCCGAAGACGGTGGTTCAGTCGATAAATTCGGTGACTGACACAGCGCTTTCGCGAGCAAGCCCGCTCCCACATTTTTTGATCTTCAGTGTGTTGCAGATCGGGTCAGATCAGAACGCCGGCAGAATCGCGCCTTTGTACTTTTCAAGAATGAACGCTTTCACTTCCGGCGTGTGCAGGGCTGCAACCAGCTTCTTCACGGCGTCCGAGTCTTTGTTGTCTTCGCGGGTCACCAGGATGTTCACGTAAGGCGAGTCGTTGCCTTCGATCACCAGGGCGTCCTTGGATGGGTCCAGTTTGGCTTCCAGGGCGTAGTTGGTGTTGATCAGCGCCAGGTCGACCTGGGTCAGCACGCGCGGCAGTGTGGCGGCTTCCAGTTCGCGGAATTTCAGGTTTTTCGGGTTACCGGAGATGTCCTTGATGGTCGACAGGATGTTGGTCGGGTCCTTCAGGGTGATCAGGTTGTGCTTGGCCAGCAGCAGCAACGCGCGGCCACCGTTGGTGGCGTCGTTCGGGATCACGACATTGGCGCCATCCGGCAGGTCTTCGAGTTTTTTGTACTTGCTGGAGTAGGCGCCCAGAGGCTCCAGGTGCACGGCGCCGACGCTCACCAGGTGAGTGCCCTTGGCCTTGTTGAACTCATCCAGGTACGGCTGGTGCTGGAAGAAGTTGGCGTCCAGGCGCTTTTCAGCCACCTGTACGTTCGGCTGCACGTAGTCGGTGAAAACCTTGACCTGCAGGTCGACGCCTTCTTTGGCGAGTGCGGGCTTCACAAACTCCAG
Organism: Pseudomonas sp. R9.37; assembly: GCF_963878885.1. NCBI lineage: Bacteria > Pseudomonadati > Pseudomonadota > Gammaproteobacteria > Pseudomonadales > Pseudomonadaceae > Pseudomonas > Pseudomonas sp. R9.37. Next base: position 729,759 of record NZ_CAWNZA010000011.1, read on the forward strand.
GATTTCCGCGTGCGGCACTGGCGACGCGGCGACCGTGAGGGTCTCGGCAGCGTGGGCGGAAAACGCGGCAACGGCGGCGAAAGCAACCAGTAGTTTTTTCATCCAGCAAGCTCCTTGTTCGGGCATGCGCCGGCGGGGGCCGGCCATGGCCGTTATTTTCGAGAAAAGTGCACCACCAGCTTATCGCCGACGGTTTGCAGAATTTGCACCAGGATCAACAGCATCACCACGGTGACAACCATCACGTCGGTCTGGAAGCGCTGGTAACCAAAGCGGATCGCCAGGTCGCCCAAGCCGCCGGCACCGACTACACCGGCCATGGCCGTGTAGGAAACCAGTGTAATGGCCGTCACCGTAATCGCAGCGAAAATACCGGGGCGGGCTTCGGGCAGCAGTGCATTGATGATGATCTGACGCGTGCTGGCACCCATGGACTGCGTGGCTTCGATGATGCCGCGGTCCACTTCACGCAGGGCGGTTTCCACCAGGCGCGCGAAGAACGGCGTCGCGCCTACGACCAGTGGCGGAATCGCACCGGCCACGCCCAGCGAGGTGCCGGTGATCAATATGGTGAACGGGATCATCACGATCAGCAGAATGATGAACGGCAGCGAACGCAGGATGTTCACGATCAGCGACAGCAGCGCGTACAGGCCTTTTTGTTCGAACAGTTGGCGCGGGCTGGTAAGAAACAGCAGCACACCCAGTGGCAGGCCGAGCAGGATGGTGAAGAACAGCGAACCGAGCAGCATGGTCATGGTGTCGCCGGTGGCGAGCCAGATCTCGGACCAGTCGATATTGGCGAAGAAACTCAACAGGATTTCCATTAGCGCAGAACCTCCATGTGGACGTCTGCCGCGGTAAAGCGGGCGAAGGCGGCGTCCATGTCCCCACCGGTCACGGCGAGGGTCAGTTGGCCGTAGGGAATGTCTTTGATGCGGTCAATACGACCGGCGAGGATGCTGTAGTCCACGCCTGTTTCGCGGGCGACGGTACCCAGCAGCGGCGCGTAGGTTGCTTCGCCCTGGAACGTCAGGCGCACGATACGGCCTGGTACGTTAGCGAAGTCATCGCGCTGCTCGCCTTCGTCGACCTGCTCGGCTTCTTGCACGAAGCGCTTGGTGGTCGGGTGCTTGGGGTGCAGGAACACATCGGCCACGGAGCCTTGCTCGACGATCACGCCGGCATCCATCACCGCCACTTGGTCGCACACGCGGCGGATCACGTCCATTTCATGGGTGATCAGCACGATGGTCAGCTTCAACTCGCGGTTGATCTCAGCCAGCAGTTGCAGCACCGAGGCGGTGGTTTGCGGGTCGAGGGCGCTGGTGGCTTCGTCGCACAGCAGGATCTTTGGCTTGGTTGCCAGGGCGCGGGCGATGCCGACGCGCTGCTTCTGGCCGCCGGACAACTGCGCCGGGTATTTCTTGGCGTGATCCGACAGGCCAACACGGGCGAGCAACTCAGCCACGCGCTGGTCGATTTCCTTGCGCGACAGTTCGCCAGCCAGCGTCAGCGGCAGCGCCACGTTGTCGGCGACGGTCTTGGAGGCAAGCAGGTTGAAGTGCTGGAAGATTATCCCGACTTGCTGGCGGAAACGGCGCAGGCCGTTGGCGTCCAGGGCGGTGACTTCTTCGCCGTCGACATTGATCTGGCCACCGCTGGGTTGCTCCAGGCGGTTGATCAGACGCAACAGGGTACTTTTTCCCGCACCGGAGTGGCCAATCAGGCCGAACACCTGGCCGTTTTCGACACGCAGGCTGGTGGGGTGCAGCGCGGGGATTTCCTTACCGGCAACGCGGTAGGTTTTATGGACGTTATGAAACTCGATCACGTAGCGAACCTTGTGGGGCGCATGGAAAAGGGATCAGCGGTTAGCCGGGCGCGCATTTTAGCCTGTCCGTATAGTGTTTCTTAGCATTTATTTCGCATTCAACCAGCGATTTGGCAATAACGCGATCAAAGGTCATAAAAAAGGAACGGTGCAAAACCGTGTCAGTCACTACTTAAGCAACTCAATTTCCCGGGTGCCGTGCCTGGGGGTTTGCTCAAACGAGCCGGGGACCGCTCTGGCCAATTTGATAAGGAGTTTTGACTGATGAGTACCAAGAAGCCAGCTACCCCGCCGAAGAGTGAACTCGCGGGCACCGACACCCTGGACCGTGGCAACACCAACGCCAAGCTGCAGGCCCTGGAAGAGTTCCGTTCCGACGCAACCGGCCAGGCGCTGCGCACCAATCAAGGTGTAAAGATTTCTGACAACCAGAACACCCTGAAAGTCGGCGCCCGTGGCCCATCGCTGCTGGAAGACTTCATCATGCGTGAAAAAATCACGCACTTTGACCATGAGCGTATCCCGGAGCGCATCGTGCATGCTCGCGGTACTGGCGCCCACGGCTACTTCCAGACGTATGAGAACCATTCGGCGCTGAGCAAGGCCGGTTTCCTGCGCAACCCCGAGCATAAAACGCCTGTGTTTGTGCGTTTCTCCACCGTGCAGGGCCCGCGCGGCTCGGGCGACACGGTGCGTGACGTGCGCGGTTTTGCCGTGAAGTTCTTCACCGACGAAGGTAACTTCGACCTGGTGGGCAACAACATGCCGGTGTTCTTTATTCAGGACGCGATCAAGTTTCCCGACTTCGTGCACGCGGTCAAACCTGAGCCGCATAACGAGATTCCTACCGGCGGTTCTGCCCACGACACGTTCTGGGATTTCGTCTCGCTGCAGCCAGAATCTGCGCACATGGTGCTGTGGGCCATGTCCGACCGTGCCATCCCCAAAAGCCTGCGCGCCATGCAGGGCTTTGGCATTCACACCTTCCGCTTGATCAATACTGAGGGTAAGTCGAGCTTTGTGAAGTTCCACTGGCATCCAAAAGTGGGCACCTGCTCGCTGGTGTGGGACGAAGCGCAAAAGCTTGCCGGTAAAGATACCGATTACCACCGTCGCGACCTGTGGGAAGCGATCGAGAGCGGCGACTACCCTGAGTGGGAACTGGGCGTGCAAATCGTTGCGGAAGAAGACGAGCACAAGTTCGACTTCGACCTGCTCGACCCGACCAAGATCATCCCTGAAGAGCTGGTGCCGATTACGCCGCTGGGCAAGATGGTGCTTAACCGTAACCCGGATAACTTCTTCGCTGAGGTTGAACAGGTCGCTTTTTGCCCAGGCCATATTGTGCCGGGTATCGACTTCACCAACGACCCACTGCTGCAAGGCCGTCTGTTTTCCTACACGGATACGCAGATCAGCCGTCTCGGTGGCCCGAACTTTCATGAGCTGCCGATCAATCGGCCGGTCACGCCGTTCCATAACGGCCAGCGCGACGCTCAGCATCGCACTGTGATCGACAAAGGCCGCGCTGCCTACGAGCCGAACTCGATTGATGGCGGCTGGCCGAAAGAAACGCCACCGGCTGCGCAGGATGGCGGTTTCGAGACCTATTACGAACGTGTCGACGCCAATAAAGTGCGTGAGCGCAGCGAGTCGTTTGGCGATCACTTCTCACAAGCGACGCTGTTTTTCCACAGCATGAGCCACCACGAGAAAGAGCACATCATCGCGGCGTACAGCTTCGAGTTGGGCAAGGTGGAGCGTGAGTTTATCCGCGCCCGTCAGGTCAACGAGATTCTGGCCAATATCGACCTGGAGCTGGCCAAGCGCGTAGCACAGAACCTCGGTTTGCCAGCGCCAACCAAAGGCACCGTGCCACCGCGTGAATCGTCGCTCAAAGAGTCGCCGGCGTTGAGCCAGGTGAACCTGCTGTCGGGCGATATCAAAACGCGCAAAGTCGCGATCCTCGCGGCTAACGGTGTGGACGGCGCGGCAATTGCTGCGTTGAAGAAAGCGCTGGAGGCTGAGGGCGCGCACGCCAAGTTGCTGGGGCCGACTTCGGCGCCGGTGACCACCGCCGATGGCAAGAGCCTGAAGGTGGATGCGTCGATGGAAGGCATGCCGTCGATTGCCTTTGACGCGGTGTTCGTGCCGGGCGGCGCCAAATCGGTGCAGGCATTGAGCGGGGACGGTGTGGCGTTGCACTTCCTGCTGGAGGCGTACAAGCACCTGAAGGCGATTACGGTTGCCAATGATGCCAAGCCGTTGCTGGATCTGCTGAAGCTTGAGGTGGATGCGGGGCTGATCGTGGGGTCGGATGCGAAAGCGTTCAAGGCGTTCTTCGCCGCGATTGCACAGCACCGGGTTTGGGATCGTGAGCCGAAGGCCAAGGCGATTCCGGCTTAATTCATTGGTTGTGTGTTAGACAGCTATCGCGGGCGAGCCCGCTCCCACAGTTGAAGTGTGAATACACTCAACTAGGGGAGCGGGCTTGCCTGCGATACTTTTATTGCGCCTTGCGCGGAGTCAGCACTACCTGCGCCGGAATGTGTTTCACAATCTGCCGGTGTATCTTCAGGTCATACCCCGAATCAATTCGCTTCACCCGTTTGGTCAGCAATGTGGCCAGCCATGGGTAGTCCTGCGTGCGCGGCGCCTGAATGGTCACGTCACACTGGTAATTCACCACGTCGGTGGCGATCGCATCCAGTTGATGGCGAAGTTCTTCGATATCGACGAGGTTCAGCGCCACTGTGGTGCTTTCAGCGGCCGGGTCGATGACCTTGGCGGGCGGCTTGGCTTCAGCGGCTTTCAAGGCGGCTTCGGCTTTATCCAGCTCGGCTTTGCGCGCATGGCTGATGGCGCTGTTGACGCCACCGGTGAGCGCCGGGGCCTTGGGCATCAGTGCACGGGCACGGCTCAGGGCCGTAGCGGCGGCGTTGACATCGCCTTTTTGCAGCACAATCTGGCTGCGCTGCAGGTAGGCTTCGGCCAATTGACGCTGGTAAGGCTCAAGGGCCGGGTCGTTGGGCGACTGGGCCTGTAACGCAGCCAGTTCGTCTTCGGCGGTGGCAAGCTCACTGCTGGCCAGGTTTTGCTCCAGCTGCGCGATGGCCGCAGCGCGTGCGTCCGGTACCTCGGGGGCGGCGGGCGGCGTACTTTGACAGGCGCCCAGCAGCAGGGAAAATGCGGCAAGGAGCAGATAACGGGCGTTGAACAGCTTCATTCCTGCGACTCTCTATTTGCGCAAAAAGCGAGCAAGTCTACACCCCTCGACGGGGCAGGACAAAACTCAGCAGAAAGAGGGCGGCCGCCGTGACGACAATCGACGGGCCGGCTGGCGTGTCCTTGAACCACGACAGCGCCAGGCCCCCGCACACTGCAAGCATGCCCAACAGGCTGGCGCCGACGGCCATTTGCTCGGGTGAGCGCGCATGGCGTTGGGCGGCGGCTGCGGGAATGATCAGCAGCGAGGTGATCAACAATACGCCGACAATCTTCATCGCGACAGCAATCACCACCGCGATCAACAGCATCAGGGTCATGCGCAGTGCCGGCACGGGCAAACCTTCCACCGTGGCCAGTTCTTCATGCACGGTGATTGCCAGCAGTGGGCGCCACAGGGCCACCAGCAAGAGCAGCACCGCAGCGCTGCCACCGAGTATCCACGCAAGGTCTGTAGGGCTGATCGCCAGCAGGTCACCGAACAGGTAGGCCATCAAGTCGATGCGCACTTCATGCATAAAGCTCAGCACCACCAGGCCCAGGGACAGCGTGCTCGGCGCCAGGATTCCCAGCAGTGTGTCGGAGGCTAGCGGTTGGCGCTGTTGCAGGGTCACCAGCAGCACGGCCAGCAGCAGGCAGCCCACGGTGACGGCGATGGTCGGGCTCACGTCCAGCAAAAAGCCCATGGCCACGCCCAACAGCGCGGCATGCGACAACGTGTCGCCAAAATAGGCCATGCGCCGCCACACCACAAACGAGCCCAACGGGCCCGCCACCAGCGCCAGAGCCAAGCCTGCCAGCAGGGCGTAGAGCAGAAAATCAGCCATGCTTGCAGCTATCTCCATGAACGTGTGTATGAGGGGTGGCGGGATCGCCAACCACGGCGCCGTGCAAATCATGGGCGTGGTCGTGATGGTGGTGGTAGATCGCCAGGCTCGGGGCATTTTTGCCGAACAACTCGACAAACGCCGGGTCGCTACTGACTTGTTCCGGGTGGCCGGAGCAGCAAACGTGGCGGTTGAGGCACACCACCTGATCGGTGGTGCTCATGACCAAGTGCAGGTCGTGGGAGACCATCAATACGCCGCAGCCGTGGCGGTCACGCAGGCGGGTAATCAGGCTGTACAGCTCGGCCTGGCCGGCAACGTCAACGCCTTGCACGGGTTCATCGAGCACCAGCAGTTCAGGCTCGCGCAGCAAGGCGCGGGCCAGCAGCACGCGCTGCATTTCGCCGCCGGAGATGCTTTGCACCGGGCTGTCGATCACCTGTTCGGCACCGACTTCCTTGAGCGCATCCTGCGCGCGGGTGCGGTCTACACCGGGCACCAGGCGCAAAAAACGCAGCACGGACAGCGGCAGTGTCGGGTCGACGTGCAATTTTTGCGGCATGTAACCGACGCGCAGCTTGGGCTTGCGCCATACGCTGCCACTGTCCGGCTTCAATAAGCCGAGTACTGCGCGCACCAGCGTAGTCTTGCCGGCGCCATTGGGGCCGATCAGCGTGACGATCTGGCCCGGCTCGACGCTCAGCGCGATGTTATCCAGCACGTCTTGCCCGGCGAACGTGACACCGACCCCTTCGAGGCGGATTAACGCAGTGCTCATCAAGCCCCCTGGCAACCCGAGCAGAGCCCGACCACTTCGACCGTTTGCCCTTCGACCCTGAAGCCGACATCGGCCGAGCTTTTGATAATGGCGTCGCTGATGCTTTTTTGTTCAAGCTCGATGGCGGCATGGCACTCGCGGCAAATCAGGAACTGGCCCTGATGCGCGTGTTCCGGGTGGTTGCAGCCAACAAAGGCATTGAGCGAGGCGATGCGGTGCACCAGGCCGTTTTCCAGCAGGAAATCCAGCGCGCGGTACACCGTCGGCGGCGCGGCGCGGCGGCCGTCCTGCTCGCTGAGCACGCCAAGAATGTCGTAGGCGCCCAGCGGCTTGTGGCTTTGCCACACCAGTTCCAACACCCGGCGACGCAGCGCGGTCAGGCGCAGGCCCTTCTGTGCGCACAGGGTATCGGCCTCCGACAGCGCGGTGTGCACGCAGTGAGAGTGGTCGTGGGGGCGGCTGGCAATGGGTGTTTTAGGCATGAGCGGCGACAGACATTTGATAGAGACGTTATTATGTTACCCGTTCCTACGTCATTGAGTGGTCATCGTGTCCCGACTTTTTCCCGTTTTTGTCGTATTTGTCACCAGTTTGTTCATTGCTGGGGCCGCTCAGGCCGAGGTCAAGGTGCTGACGAGCATCAAGCCGTTGCAGTTGATTGCCGCGGCTGTGCAGGACGGTGTGGCCATTCCCGAGGTGTTGCTGCCGCCCGGCGCATCACCGCACAACTACGCCTTGCGTCCATCCGACGTACGGCGCGTGCAGTCGGTGGACCTGCTTTATTGGATCGGCCCGGACATGGAAAGCTTTCTGCCACGCGTGCTTAAAGGCCGAAGCCTGCCTACCGTGGCGGTGCAGGATCTTGCGGGGATGAAATTGCGGCGTTTCGCCGAAGATAGCCACTCGCACGCCGATGATGCTGATGAACATGACCATGATCACCGCCCAGGCAGCCTGGATGCGCACTTGTGGTTGTCGACTGTCAATGCTCGGGTGATTGCGGCGCGCATGGCGGCTGATTTGAGCGCTGCCGACCCGGCCAATGCTGCGCGTTACCAGAGCAACGTGCAGGCATTCGATGAGCGTCTGGATGCGTTGGATGCCCGTTTGAAAACGCGCTTGGCGAGCGTGGGCGACAAACCTTACTTCGTGTTCCACGAGGCCTTTGATTACTTCGAAGACGCTTACGGGCTCAAGCACACTGGCGTGTTCAGCGTGGCCGCCGAAGTGCAGCCAGGCGCCCAGCACGTGGCAGCAATGCGTACACGGCTGCAGGAAGTCGGCAAGACCTGTGTATTCAGCGAACCGCCGTTGCGTCCGCGATTGGCTGAGACGTTGGTGGCCGGGTTGCCGGTGAAGTTGGCGGAATTGGATGCGTTGGGTGGTTACACCCCGGCCACGGCGCAGGGTTACGAGCAGGTATTGGAGAAATTGGGGAATGACCTGGCTGGGTGCCTGGAGTCGTTGTAATAGCCGACACAGAACCACTGTGTGAGCGGGCATGTGTGGGAGCGGGCTTGCTCGCGAATGGGAGTGTCAGTCAATACCTCTGTTACTGATCCACCGCATTCGCGAGCAAGCCCGCTCCCACAATTTCTGACCGGGTGCAGCTTTAGAGCGCGAACGGCAGGTGGACGCTGACTTGCTGGCGCTGCGCCAGCCGATGCTCGAACTCTGCAGGGTCATGAATCAACACGTCCTGCCCGGCAAACGACTCCGCCGCGATCAGGCGTGACAGCCAGAAGCGCACACACGCTACCCGCAGCATCGTTGGCCACAACTCCGCTTCCTTGGCCGTGAACGGCCGCAGGCCCGCGTAGGCACCTAGCAGCGCACGGGCGCGTTGCCCATCAATCACGCCGTCGGCGTCCGAACACCAGTCATTCAAGGCGATCGCCACGTCGTACAGCATCGGGCCTGAGCAAGCGTTGTAAAAGTCGATCAGCCCGGTCAGGTGCGTGCCTTCGAACATCGCATTATCGCGGAACAGATCGGCGTGAACGTTGGCGCGTGGCAGTGCGAGGATTTGAGCCTTGTGGGCTTCGATCTCGCTCAGCGCCTCTTTCAGCAGGCGCTGCTGCGCGTCGTTAAGGTGCGAAATCAGCTGCGCACCTTCGGTGAGCATCCAGTCCAGCCCTCGATCGGTCTTGCGCTCCAGCACTTTCTCGCCTTGAGTCGCCAGGTGCAAATGGCCGAGCAGGTCGCCAACCTGGGCGCAATGCTGTGCGTTGGCTTCCTTGATGTGTTTGCCGGCCAGACGGGGTTGCAGCAGCGCCGGTTTGCCCTTCAATTCGCGCAAGGCCACGCCGTCGGTGGTGCGCAGCGCATAGGGTACGGGCAAGTCAGCGTCATGGAGCACGTCGAGCAGTTCGATGAAAAACGGCATTTCTGCGACTGGGCCGCGCTCAACCAGGGTCAGGACGAATTCGCCCTGTTCCAGGCTGATGAAGAAGTTGGTGTTTTCGCTACCGGCGGCAATCCCCTGGAAATCAAGCAGGCGGCCGAGCCCGTAAGGGGCGAGAAAGGTTTCCAGCTCGGGCCGAGCCAGCGGGGTGAACACAGACATGGTTAAACTGCCAGTACGGGCGCCGCGAGGGGCGGCGCCAATTTAAGTTAAGAAATCATTTCCATTCGAAGATCTTCCATGACGGGATTAGCATATCCGGCTGGTCAGAACGGATGAAGTTTGCATCGGATCCGTCCGCGCGCACCAGGAAATACGGCGGCGCGCCCTTCACGGTGACCTTGATCGCGTACAGGAAACCGTTTTGGCGGTACTCCTGGATGGTTCTGTCACCTTCGGTGCGGATCGTGACTTCCGGGTCTCCCGAGGGTGCGCTGTCAGCTGCCGTGGCGGCCAGCGGCAAGAGCGCAATCAAGCCGGTCAACAACAGGCGATTTACTGTACGCATGATAACCTTGTCCCTTTGTCGTCATTGGTCCGGCTATTCTAGCGCCTGACCCGCCGAAAAGGTTGATCCTGCTCATGAGCCAAGCCCCCCTCGTCCTGGTGGACGGTTCTTCTTATCTGTACCGCGCCTTTCACGCGCTGCCACCGCTGACCACCTCCAAAGGCCTGCCAACCGGTGCGGTCAAGGGCGTGTTGAACATGCTCAAAAGCCTGCGCAGGCAGTACCCGGACAGCCCGTTCGCCGTCGTGTTCGACGCCAAGGGTGGGACCTTCCGCGATGAGATGTTCGCCGAATACAAGGCCAACCGCCCGAGCATGCCCGATGACATGCGCCTGCAAATCGAGCCGCTGCACCAAAGCGTCATCGCGCTGGGCTTCCCGCTGCTGTGCGTCGAAGGCGTCGAGGCTGATGACGTCATCGGCACTTTGGCCCGCAGCAGTGCGGCGGCAGACCGCCCGGTAGTGATTTCTACTGGCGACAAGGACATGGCGCAGTTGGTCGACGGGCACATTACCTTGGTCAACACCATGACCGGTAGCGCGATGGACATTGAGGGCGTGAAGGAGAAATTCGGTGTCGCTCCCGAGCAGATCATCGATTACCTGGCGCTGATGGGCGATTCGTCCGACAACATCCCGGGCGTTCCGGGCATTGGCCCGAAGACCGCCTCCGGCTTGCTCGTAGGCGTGAATGGCGGCCTCAAAGAGCTTTATGAACAGCTGGATATCGTGCCGACCCTGCCGATTCGCGGGGCCAAGAATCTGCCGGCCAAGCTGGAAGAGCACAAGGAGATGGCGTTTCTGTCCTATCAACTGGCGACGATCAAAATCGACGTACCGCTGGATGTAGGCCTGGAAGATCTGCACCTGATCGAGCCTGACCGCGAAAAGCTGCTTGAGCTGTACACGCTGCTGGAGTTCAAGAGCTGGATTGATGAGATTCAGCGCGACGCCAAGCGTGTCGAGCTCAAGGCCTCGACCGAGGCGGCGCCGTCTGCCGAAACCGTCGTTGAGGTGGTAGCGGCCGCGCCGGTGGAGGCGTCCTACACGACCATCCTGGACCAGGCGACATTCGATAGCTGGCTGAAGAAACTCAACGACGCCAAGCTGTTCGCATTCGATACCGAAACCACCGGGATCGACGCGCAAAAAGCGCAGTTGGTCGGTGTTTCCTTCGCCGTGCAGCCCCATGAAGCCGCCTACATCCCGTTGACCCATTCCTACGTCGGTGCGCCCGAGCAGTTGGATCGCGACACGGTTCTGTTGGCGTTGAAGCCTCTGCTCGAAGACCCGACCAAACTCAAGGTCGGCCAGCACGCCAAGTTCGACATGAACATCCTGGCCAATTGCGCCATCGGTGGTGACCCTGCGCACGGCATCACCGTGCGCGGCATCGCCTTCGACACCATGCTTGAATCCTACGTGTTGAATTCCACCGCAACCCGGCACGACATGGACAGCCTGGCCAAGAAGTACCTGGACTACGACACTGTCAGCTTCCAGGACATCGCCGGCAGAGGCGCCAAGCAACTGACATTCGACCAGATCGCGCTTGAGCAGGCTGGCCCGTACGCGGCTGAAGATGCGGATATAACGCTGCGCCTGCACCAGGCGTTGCATGCACAGCTGGCAGCCATACCGAGCCTGGCCAGTGTGCTGACCGATATCGAAATCCCGTTGGTGCCGGTGCTGGCTCGTATCGAGCGCCAGGGCGCGTTTGTGGATAAGGACCTGCTGGGCATCCAGAGCATCGAGCTGGGTAACAAGATGGTTGAGCTGGAGCGCCAGGCGTTCGAGATCGCCGGTGAAGAATTCAACCTGGGTTCGCCCAAGCAGCTCGGGGCGATTCTCTACGAAAAGCTCGGCTTGCCGGTGCTGAAAAAGACGGGCAAGGGGCAGGCGTCCACGGCCGAGGAAGTGCTGGCCAAGTTGGCCGAAGATGATTTCCTGCTGCCCAAAGTGCTGATGCAGTACCGCAGCATGAGTAAGCTGAAAAGCACCTACACCGATCGGCTGCCCGAGCAGATCAACCCGCGTACCGGGCGTATTCACACCTCTTATCATCAGGCTGTGGCGGCGACTGGACGCTTGTCTTCGAGCGATCCGAACCTGCAGAACATTCCGGTGCGAACCGCTGAAGGGCGGCGAATTCGCCAGGCGTTTGTCGCGCCCAAGGGCTACAAGCTGCTGGCGGCGGACTATTCGCAGATCGAGCTGCGGATCATGGCGCACTTGTCCAAGGACGAGGGCTTGATGAACGCGTTCCGCAACGATTTGGACGTGCACACCGCTACAGCGGCTGAGGTGTTCAAGGTTGAGTTGGCTGAGGTCAGTTCCAACCAGCGTCGCAGTGCCAAGGCGATCAACTTTGGCCTGATCTACGGCATGGGCGCGCAGAAGCTGGGCAAGGATATCGGCGTCGATACCAAGACCGCCAAGGCGTATATCGACGTGTATTTCGCGCGCTACCCTGGCGTTCGCGAGTACATGGAGCGCACGCGGGCCCAAGCGGCAGACCAAGGCTATGTAGAAACCTTCTTCGGGCGTCGGCTGTACTTGCCGGACATCAATTCCAACAAGCCTCAGGAGCGCGCGGCGGCCGAGCGCACGGCGATCAACGCGCCGATGCAGGGCACCGCGGCTGACATCATCAAGAAGGCCATGGTGTTGGTGGATAACTGGCTGACGGAGTCGGGCCTGGATGCCAAGGTCATCCTGCAAGTGCACGATGAACTGGTGCTTGAGGTGCGCGAGGACTTGGTTGCGCAAGTCAGCGAGAAGATCCGCGAGCACATGAGCGCAGCGGCCAAGCTGGATGTACCGTTGGTCGTGGACGTAGGCGTGGGCGATAACTGGGACGAGGCGCACTGATTTCGCGGCTCTGTCACTGCCGGGGGTGGTGGCAGAGCGCTTTAGATCGGAAACCGGTGTCAGTTATTTCCAATAGTTTTTTTAAGCTGCCGGAACTTAACCTGTGAACTGCTACTCAGAGTTACTGAATGGGTGGTGAAGCCCTTCAATGCTCCTATGTTGTGTTAAGTGTTGGCAGATATCTGGACCCCGCCCTAGCGGTCCGGAACTTGGACCCCGAACTTCCCCTCCCCATACGAAGTCCGGGGTTTTTTTTGCCCGCAGAAAAGTTATTCCGCGACTTCAGCGCCCTTGTCCGCCAATTCCATCCAACCGGCCAACACCGTGTAGGCGTCTTCCAGGCCCATGCGCTTGGGCGCGGAGAACAGCTGGATGGTGATTGCATCACCCCAACCCTTACGGATGTCGGACTGCACTTTGAGCAGGGTGTTCTTGGCTGCGCCGTAGGTCAGCTTGTCTGCCTTGGTCAGCAGGATATGCATCGGCATGCCGCTGGCGACGGCCCAATCGAGCATCAGCAGGTCGAAGTCGGTCATTGGATGACGGATGTCCATCATCAAAATCAAACCCTTCAAACTCTCCCGGCCACCCAGGTAAGCCTCCAGGTGACGCTGCCAGTGCAGCTTCAACGGGATAGGTACTTTTGCGTAACCGTAGCCCGGCAGGTCGACCAGACGCCGATCATCGTCTAGCTTGAAGAAATTGAGAAGTTGCGTGCGGCCCGGGGTTTTCGAGGTGCGTGCCAGGCTGGCATGGGTCAGGGTGTTCAGCGCGCTGGACTTGCCGGCGTTGGAACGACCGGCAAAGGCGACTTCAAAGCCTTCGTCATCGGGGCATTGGTCTACTTTGGCGGCGCTGAGCATGAACGTGGACTGTTGGCACAGGCCGAGGATGGGATTCTTGAGTTGCATGAGATTTCCGATGTGGGCGGTGCCGAAAAAGGGTGCGGCAAGCGGTGTCGTTTCCGTTTCAGTAGCGCCAGTATATAATGCCGCAGATTTTGTGTGTGCTTTGTCCCAGCGAAGGATGAGGTTCACGGGAGCGAAAGACCTTCATTGCGCATTAGAACGCAAAACGCTCTCAAACCCTGAAAAGGTCGATGTATGACCCGATAGTTGCTCGCTTTTGGTGTCCTGATTCCGCTTTACGGCGCTCAGGCTACACAGGATCCGGAGGCGGTGTACAACCGAGTTTGCGTAGCTTGCCATGCCGGCCAGCTGCCTAACGCCCCTAAACGGGGTGACCAGGCAGCCTGGCAGCCAAGACTGGCCAAGGGCATGGACACGTTGGTGCAACACGTGACCAGGGTTTCAAGGCGATGCCGCCGCGTGGTTTGTGGATGGACTGCAGTACTGAGGATTACCAGGCCATCATTGAATTGATGGTGAGTAAACCCGGTAGATAACTCTTAAACCCTTAGCCGTAGTTGGATTAGCTGATGAACAAACTGATCGTGAGTCTGCTGTTGACCTTGGGCATCACCGGTGTTGCCCATGCTGCAGGCGACGCTACAGCGGGTCAGGCGAAAGCCGCCGTGTGTGGTGCTTGCCATGGACCGGATGGCAATAGCCCGGCACCAAACTTCCCCAAACTCGCCGGCCAGGGTGAACGTTACCTGACCAAGCAGATGCACGACATCAAGGACGGCAAGCGCACGGTGCTGGAAATGACCGGCCTGCTGACCAACCTCAGCGATCAAGACCTGGCGGACATCGCGGCGTATTTTGCCAGCCAGAAAGGCAGTGTGGGAGCTGCCGATCCGAAACTGGTGGAAAAAGGCCAAGCGTTGTTCCGCGGTGGCAAGCTCGCCGAAGACCAGCCTATCGGCGGCATGCCGGCGTGCAAGGCTTGCCACATTCCGGACGGCGGCGGTGTCGCAGCGGCGGGCTTCCCTCACCTGAGTGGTCAACATGCTCAGTACACGGCCAAGCAATTGAAGGATTTTCGCGAGAAGGTTCGCTATATCGATGGCGACGCGGGTAACAAAATGATGACTGATATTGCGGCCAAGCTTTCGGATAAAGACATCGAAGCGCTGTCCAGCTACATTCAAGGCCTGCACTGATCCGGGCAGGACGTTAACGCTCGATTAATCCGTCGATGCAAGCATAAAAAGGGTGGCTTAGGCCGCCCTTTTTTGTGGCCGGTGCCGTTACACTAACGAACTCATGCCCGCGTAGACCTGTCACACCTAAAGGTCGCGTGAGGCGACTTTATTTGTCCAGGAGTAAAGCATGCGTAATCTGATCCTCAGCGCCGCTCTCATCACTGCCAGCCTCTTCGGCATGACCGCACAAGCTGCCGACAATGTGCCGCTTGAAGCCGGTAAAACCTACGTTGAATTGGCCAACCCGGTGCCGGTTTCGGTGCCGGGCAAGATCGAAGTCGTGGAGCTGTTCTGGTATGGCTGCCCGCATTGCTATGCTTTTGAGCCGGTCATCAATCCATGGGTCGATAAGCTGCCTGAGGATGTGAATTTCAAACGCGTCCCAGCGTTGTTCGGCGGCCCATGGGATGCTCATGGTCAACTCTTCATCACGCTGGACACCATGGGTGTAGAGCACAAAGTGCACGCAGCGGTGTTCAATGCCATTCAGAAAGAAGGCAAGCGCCTGGTCAAACCTGAAGACATGGCTGATTTCGTCGCCACTCAGGGCGTCGATAAAACCAAATTCCTTGAAACGTTCAACTCGTTCGCTGTGAAGGGCAAGATGGCCCAATACAAAGAGCTCGCCCAGAAGTACGGCGTACAAGGCGTACCTACGCTGATCGTCAACGGTAAATACCGTTTCGACATCGGCAGTGCTGGTGGCGAAGAGCAAGCGCTGAACGTTGCCGACCAACTGATCGCCAAAGAGCGCGCAGCCAAGTAAGGGGCCTACCATGCGCCGCTGGGGTACTGAACGTGTCGTTGGCCTGCATGATGCGAAGGTCAACGAGCATCACCTGGAATCCACAGGCCTTCCGGCAGATAGCCGCTTGCGCTTGCTCAGCTTCAATATTCAGGTGGGCATCAGCACTGAAAAGTATCGGCACTACCTCACCCGTGGCTGGCAGCATTTGCTGCCCCACAATGGGCGTGCCGTTAACCTGCAAAAAATCGGCAACCTGCTGAACGACTTCGATTTGGTCGCCCTGCAGGAAGCTGACGGCGGCAGCATACGCTCCGGCTACATCAACCAGGTGGAACACCTGGCGCAGCTCGGTGCGTTCCCGTACTGGTATCAGCAACTCAACCGCAACCTCGGGCGTCTGGCGCAGCACAGCAATGGCGTGCTCAGCCGCTTGAAGCCGACTGCCATCGAAGATCACCCCTTGCCAGGCCCCAAAGGGCGCGGGGCGATCCTCGTGCGTTTCGGCGAAGGCCCCGAAGCCTTTGTGGTGGTGATGATGCACCTGGCACTCGGGGGGCGTACGCGCAACCTGCAGCTCGCCTACATTCGTGAATTAATTGGCAACTACAAGCACCAGGTACTGATGGGTGACATGAACACCCATGCCAACGACCTGTTGCAGAATTCCCCGTTGAGGGACCTCGGGTTGCTGGCGCCGCAAGTCGAAGCCACGTTCCCCAGTTGGCGCCCGCAACGCTGTCTCGACCACATCCTGCTCAGTCCGACACTCACACTCGAAAGTGTGCAAGTACTGGCGCAGCCCATCTCCGATCACCTGCCCGTCGCGGTAGAGATTCGTCTGCCGGGTTCGCTTACGGCTGATGCATTACCCGCGTTGAGCCCAGGCCCTCGCGGACCCCTTGCATGAGCGACGACGCCCAGCGCTGGAAAGAGAAATACCTGAAAAGCGTCGAGCAGCAAGACAAGCTCGAACGTCGCTGGGCTGCCCGCCTCGACTTGTTACGTCGAGGCCTGGTGCGCAGCACGCTGGCGGCTGAGGGCACCGATCGCGCGGTTGACCAATGCATGAAAGAGATGCGCGACGTCGTGCGTACCGACGACATGGACGCGGCCCTCGCAGCCTTGCTGCCGCGCCTGGAAAAGGCCGTGCTGGATTCAGAACAGCGCCGCGAAACCCGGGTCGACCAGATCAGCAATGCGCTCACGGCCCTGGTCGCGCAGTTGCAAAAGCTGCCGCTGCCGCGTGAAGTCGCACGCCCGCTGAAAACCTTTGCCAAGCAACTGGAGGGGCGTGTCGGCCAGGCACGCGAGATTCCATTGTTGCTCAGCGAGCTGAGCAGCTTGCAAGGGCAGGCGCTGAATAACCTGGATTCGGATGGCGAAACCCCGCGCCCTGGGCCGGGTTTGCTGCAACGCCTGTTTGGCGCGAAAGAGGGTTCGAATGAAGCGCCGGTGGTTGAAGCTACACCAGCGCCGGCTGCGCCAAAATCCACGGCGCCCAAGCTCGCCCCTGAGCCTCAGGAACCGGAGCAATCGGAAGAACTGACCCAAGCCTTGCGCGCCTTTGCGCCACTGCCGAACACCCCGGCAACGTCACAACCCGAACACGTTGTGCCTGTCAAAGTGGCGGAGGTTGCCGGCGAAACCTTTGTCTTCGAGGCACCGGCTGCAGAGGGGCCTGTCGAGGTGCCTGAACCTGAAGCGGTGGAGGTGCTGGTAGAAGAAACCGCTCCAGAAAGCGCACTTGCCGCCTTTATCGAAGAGGCGCAGGTCGAGGTCGACACTCCAAACGAAACCGCCATTGGCAGCTTGTCGCTCCCGCCTGTGCTGGAAGGTCTGGAGCCTGACCCCGATGCGTTGGAATCGGATGGCGTCTACGCACTGCCCGACTCGCCCGAACCTTCGTACAGCTCGGTTGCCAAGCACATCGAAGACACCTTGCTTGGCCTGCTGGAAGACCTGTCACTGCCCGAGCGTCACCGTCCCCAGGCTGAGGCCATGCGCGAACGCCTGGCTCATGGCTTGAACTGGTACGAACTGCTGCCGATTCTCGATGACTTGGCGGTGTTGATGCTGGCGATCACCGACAGTGGCCAGCACGAGTTCGAGGCTTACCTCAAACAGCTCAATGAGCGCCTCGAAGCGTTCCAGGGCCATCTGCAAGTAGCCAGTGATGGTCACGCTGACAGCCGCTCGGCCGCGCGTGAGCTGGACACGCAGATTCGTGAACAAGTCGACGGCCTGCAAAGCAGCGTGCAGGAGGCGGCCGACCTGGACAGCCTCAAGCACGTGCTAGAGAGCCACCTTGAAGGCCTGCTCGGCACCATGGATCAACATCAGCAGCAGCGTGATCAGCGAGAGCAGGAAGTGGCGGCGCGCCTCAAGGGGCTGGCTGAGCGGGTGGCGAATATGGAGCAGGAAGCCCAAGGGTATCGCGAGCATCTGGAAGTCCAGCGCCAGAAGGCGTTGATCGATCCGCTCACCGGCCTGCCCAACCGGGCAGCCTGGAGCGAGCGTCTGGACCACGAAGTCAACGCCTGGCACCAGCGCGGCAACAGCCTGTCGCTGGCCATGCTGGACCTTGATCACTTCAAGCGCGTCAATGACGGCTACGGACACTTGGCGGGCGACAAAGTGTTGAAGATCATCGCCAATGTGTTGCGCAAGTACCTGCGCCCGACTGACTTTATCGCGCGGTTTGGCGGTGAAGAGTTTGTATTGCTGATGCCTGACTCCGCTTTGTCGGACGCCTTGGGCGTGGGTGAGGTGTTGCGCGCGGCAATCGAGGCTTGCCCTTTCCATTTCAAGGGCGAACCGGTGACGATAACGGTGTCCATGGGTGTGGCGCAGTTCCAGCCGGGTGAGCGCAGTGACTTGGCGCTAAAGCGTGCCGACGAAGCGCTTTATCGAGCGAAGGCGGCGGGACGTAATCAGGTGCAGGCGGCGTAAAAGATGTTCCATTTTGTAATTTGACCGCTCAGGCACAATCCGTACGTTACACTGTTGCATTATCGTCTTCAGCGTAATGTCTTCTGCCATGAAATCCTTTTACCTCGCCTTCGTATTGCTCCTGCTCGCCGGCTGCGCGAGCGGCCCTCGCCTGGACACCAACCATCCTTCGCTCAATCACGACAATCGTGTGCAGTTCGTTGTCGTCCATTACACCTCCACCAACCTTGAACGCTCCCTGGCGCTATTGACGCATGGCCAGGTCAGCAGTCATTACCTGATCGGCGACGATGCTTCAGGCACCATCTATAAGCTGGTGGATGAGAGCCAACGTGCCTGGCACGCCGGAGAAAGCCAGTGGATGGGCCGTACGTGGCTCAACTCCAGCTCCATTGGTATCGAGATCGTCAACCCGGGTTATCGCGACACGCCGACTGGCCGCGTCTGGTACCCGTATTCCGAGGCGCAGGTGCAGTCGTTGGTGGTGTTGCTCAAGGACATCAGCAAGCGCAATGGCATCGACCCCAAGAACATCATTGGTCATAGCGATATCGCGCCGCTGCGCAAGCTCGATCCGGGCCCGTTGTTCCCGTGGAAGCGCTTGGCAGCTGAGGGTCTGGGAGCTTGGCCGAATGCGCAGGCCGTCGCTCGATTCCAGACGCAGTACGCCGCTAACCTGCCGAGCATCACCTGGTTCCAGGAAGAGTTGGCGCGGTTGGGCTATCAGACACCACAGACCGGCGAGCTGGATGTTGCCACGCGGCATGTGATCGCGGCGTTCCAGATGCATTTCCGGCCATCGCTGTTTGATGGCACGCCGGATGCAGAAAGCGCTGCGATCCTGCGCGCACTGAATCGGAGTTAGGCGCTAAAGCGGCAGCGCCATGTAGAACTGCGTGCCCTGCCCCGGCCGCGAGTAGACGCCCATGCGCCCGCCGTGCAGTTGCACAATTTCCTTGCACAGCGCCAGCCCCAGGCCGGCGCCGCCTTTCTTGCGTCCAACCTGCACGAAAGGTTCGAAGATACGTCCTTGCTGGCCATAGGCGATACCTTCGCCGTTATCCTCGACGCTGATAATCACCCGTTCACCATGACGGCGCGCCTGCAGGCGAATTTGCCCGCCATCGGCGGTATGTCGCAATGCATTGCCTAAAAGGTTGTCGAGTACGCGCTCAAGCTGGGCCTGGTCTGCGTACAGCCTGGGCAAGTCAGATTGGGCTTCCACCAGCAGTTCGATGTGCTGAGCATTTGCCAGCTCGGTAAAGCGGGCTCGTGCATGCTCCAGCAGATCGGTGACATCGCACGGCCCTAGCGTGAGTTTTTGCAGGCCATTCTGGTAGCGCGAGAAGTTGAGCAAGTCGTTGATCAATTGCATCAAGCGCTGCATTTCTTCATTAACCGTATCCAGCAGGTCCGCTTCACGGGACTCTGCGGGAAACTTCGCGCGCTCGCGAAACAGCCCGAAGGCCATGTGCATACCGGTGACGGGCGTACGCAGTTCGTGGGAGGCCCGCAAGACGAATTCGCTACGCACGCGCTCGAAAGCGCGCTGCTCGGTCACATCGTGCAGCACCATCACCGCCCCAAGAATATGCCCCTGGGTATGACTGACTGGCGTCAGGCTGTAGGTCAGCAGGCGCAATTCGCCCTCGACCTCCACTTCCAAGTCCTCAGGTGCCCGCTCCAGGTTGCCGCCGCGCAGCACCAGTTGCAGCTGCTCATCCATTTCCGGGCGACCCAATGCTTCGCCCAAACCCTGCCCCAGCCGTGCCTCGTCCCAGCCCAGCTGGCGCTGTGCTACGGGGTTGAGGTGTTCGAGGCGGCCTTGGCGGTCGATCATCAGCAGGCCATCGTCGATGCTGTCGAGCACCGCTTGCAGACGCTGCTGGCCGGCCAGCAGTTCGTCGACATTGGTTGCCTGATGCTGGCGCAACGCTTCGGCCATGATGCCGAAGCGGCGGGTCAACTGGTTCATCTCCGCGGCAGACGAGATGGGCAGCGTCACTTCGAAATCACCCTGCCCGATCTTGTCGGCGGCTTTGGCCAAGGCTTCGATGGGGCCACCAAAGCGTCGGGCGATACCGTGTGCAGTGATGAAGCCGATGATCAACACTGCCAGCCCGACCAGGCCGAGAAGACCGGCAATCAGCAGCGCCCGGTCGCGGGATTTGTGTTCACTCTCGTTGATATTCTCCAGCGCGTGCTTGTGCTCGGCGATCAGGCCATTGCGCAAGGCGTTGAAGGTTTCGGTCAGCTTCGGGTCTTTGCTATTTGCCAGTGGGCTTTGCTGGGCTTCGTCAAATGCCTTGAGGAAGTTCAGGTAGTCAATGCGTGCCTGACTGAACCCGCTGAGCTTGCCGTCTTGCTGTTCATGCGCGATGCCCTCATCCAGCAAGGCGAAATATTGCTCTTTTGAAGTTTTCAGTACCTCGGGGTCCGGTTGCTCCTGCAGCATCAGGATCAACTGGTCACCCAGGGTCTGACGCAGCTTGAGGCCAAGGTCTAGGGTGATGAAGTTGCTGCGGATCAGTGACTCCTGGCTCTTGGCCATTTGCATGACACTGACCAGTCCCAGGACCAGTCCCAGCAGGGCGACGGTGATCAGCGCTGAGATACTCAGGAACAAACGAGTGCGCAGTTTCATCGCTAGCTTCATAGGGTACAGCTCACAAGTTGTACTGTTTACGTTTGCGGTACAGGGTCGACGCGTCGATACCGAGAGTGCGGGCCGCCTGGTCCAGCGTGTCACTGGTGGCGAGTACCGCGCCAATGTGGGCTTTCTCAAGCTCATCCAGGCTCAGTGCCGCACCAATGCGCGGTGCATTGTTGGTCGGCTGCTCGGCCATCCCGAGGTGGCTGATTTCAACCTTTTCCTGAGGGCAGATGATGCTGGCTCGCTCCACAACGTTACGCAGTTCTCGGATATTCCCCGGCCAGCGGTAGTTGAGCAGTGCTTCGCGCGCTTCATCGCTGAAGCCGCGTGCCGGTCGGGCGTATTCCTTGACGAAGCGCGCCAGGAAGCGGTCGGCCAACGTCAAAATGTCTTCACTGCGCTCACGCAGCGGTGGCAAGTGCAAGGTGATGACATTCAGGCGGTAGAGCAAATCTTCACGGAAGCGGCCGTCGCGCACCATGTCTTCCAGGTTGAGGTTGGTCGCCGCAAGAATGCGTACATCGGCGCGTCGGGTGACCGGGTCGCCCACGCGTTCATATTCCTTGTCTTGAATGAAGCGCAGCAACTTTGGTTGCAAGGTGAGGGGAAAATCGCCGATTTCGTCGAGAAATAGCGTGCCGCCATCCGCCTGGTTGACGCGGCCCAAGGTGCTTTCGCTGGCACCGGTAAAGGCGCCGCGGCTGTGACCGAACAGTTCGCTTTCCATCAGCTCTGCCGTCAGTGATGGGCAGTTGATGGTCACGCAGGACTTCTTCGAGCGCTTGCTCCAGCCGTGAATGGCGCGGGCCAATTCACCCTTACCTGTGCCTGATTCACCAAGGATCAAGATGTTGGCGTCGGTGCCCGCGACTTGGCGCGCGGTTTCCAGCACTACCATCATGGCCGGGCTGTGGGAGTCGAGGCCATCCTTTGGCTGGCGAACTTCGCCTTCCAGTGCTTCGAGGCGAGCGGAGAGTTGGCGCACTTCCAATTGCTTGGCGGTAGCGAGGCGCAGTTGGTCTGGGCTGCAGGGCTTGACCAGGTAATCGGCGGCGCCAGCCTGGATCGCGTCTACCGCGGTATCCACGGCCGAGTGTGCGGTCACAATCACCACGCGCATCCACGGCGCCTGGATGCGCATCTGCGCCAACACGTCCAGGCCATTGTCCTCGCCTAGGCGCAGGTCCAGGAAGCATAGGTCGAACACCTGGCGCTGCATCAGCGCATCCGCCTGCGCAGCGCTGTTGGCGGTGGCTACGGTGTAGCCTTCATCTTCCAGGCAGTAACGGAAGGTGCGAAGGATCGCGGATTCGTCATCCACTAAAAGAATGCGGCCTTGAAGTTCCTTGGCTGATTCCATCTGTCCCGCGCTCCCCTTAACTATGAATGATGGTGTTTAGTCCCGGAATAATCGGGCAAGTTGCATGGTTTATTCTGATCGATAAAAGCCATCTTCGCGCAGGTATCTGCACAACCTCCTACAAACACGCGATTTGATGGCTTTTTCATGTCCAGTAGCCACTTCGGCAACGCTATTTCTCTTTTCGATCCGTTGACCCGACCACTGACCATCGTGCATTTCGCACGGCCTGGATAGGGGCATCGTGCAGGATGCTGGGCCGTCGATCCGAGATGTATTGTTAACCTATTGATTTTATTGAGTTTTATTTTGTAAAAAAACTGGCACGCGCCCTGCAATATCCCCCTCAACAGTGTCATGACCGAATAATCAGAATGCGGGAGAAATGCAGCATGACTCGCCAAAGCCTCAGCCAATTGCGTGTATCGCCACTGCGCTTGCAGCAAGGCCTGTTTGCCAGCTTGGCCTTGATGGTCACGTTGATTGCGGGCCAGCAGTTCCAGCATTGGCAGCAGAGTCAGCAGCAAACCCTGCAATTCGAACGTCCGGTAATGACCCAGCACCATTTCAGTTCCGTCAGCAGCGTGGCTGCCGACGTTACCGCCCCGCAATTGAGAGTGGCAGACCAGGATTCGACTCTTGGCGAGTTGCCTGCTCAAGAACGTTGGGTGTTCTAGGCAACAAAAGGTCGCTTGTGTTGAGCGGCTGCACGGCACTACCGCTGTTACCCCTATAAAAGCGTAAGGAGAATCACCATGTTGAGTTGGGCAATCACATTTCTGATCATCGCCATTGTGGCTGCAGTCCTGGGCTTCGGTGGTATCGCGGGCACCGCCACGGGTATCGCAAAAATTCTGTTTGTGGTCTTCCTGGTGATGTTCATCGCTTCGTTCTTCTTTGGTCGTCGCGGCCGAGGCTGAATATGACCACTTTGTTTATCAAAGCCTGTGCTGCCGCCCTGATTCTGGGCGGTAGCGGCCTGGCGATGGCCGCCAATGACGGCCAATCCCGGGCTAACGAATTGCTCAGTGCGGACAAGCAGTACCGCGAAACCTGGCAAAGCGTGGTGAAGAAAGAACAGCGCCTGCCGGAATGGGTGATGAACCTGTCCGGTACGGCCGAACAAATGAATGCCGTGGAAGAAGATGGCGACAAATACCTGGTCGGGCCACTCTGCGAGACCGCAGACACGTGCCTGAACAAGCGCCTGATCGTCGCCTTCAGCTACGACAAGGAAGACGCCTACGCCATGTTGGTTGAAGTCCCGGCCGGTTTGCCGGCAGACAAATCCCCAACGCGGCACGCCGATTACCGTTTTATCGGTAAACCGAACGAAGGCATGAAAAAACTGCTGATGGAACAGCTTAAGAAAGATCCGAATTGGTACTAGGTTCCGTCTGACGCATCTGTCGTCAACGGAGCCGGCGTCCATAGAAAGAAGCCTCTTTGCTTCTTTCTGTCTGCACCACTCGCCAAGAGTGATGCATGACCAGGGGGCCGGGTTGCTCTGATCGATTCGGATCGGCGTGACCTACGGGTACAGGGAGTGCCTGCGCAAGGGCCGGGTCAGGCGAAAAGCTGCGACGCAAGTTCACAAGTCCTCAAGCTTGATGAACTTGCGGCGGGCTTATCGTGCGCATTAACCCTCTTGTATGTCGCCCATAGTCGCTATTTTCTATCTCGCCTTCTCCTAACCGTTACTTGGTGTGTCGGTGCGACCTTCTATCTAGAAAATTATGCTCGCGCTATAGGACTCTTCGGACGCCAACCCCATCTAATTCCAGGCATTTTTGCCAGTAGCTCACAGACGTCCAACATCTCTGAGCGAGCCGCTAGTGGCCGGTTCACGGCATATTCACCGGGTTGAATGGCGGAATCGAACTGACCGTTCAGACAACTATTTTCAAAAAAAGCCATGCCGATTCGGCATAGGGTAGGCGTTTACGGCATTAGACGTCGCCCCCTTGCATGGGAATAGTTGCGCCTTTTTTCGCCTGCCAGTAAGCCATTTCGGCCACGCTGCGGTGACCTTCTACGGAGGCAGATGCACACACTTTTTCGCTTCCGAGCGTTCCAGATGGCGCATTTGCCTTAAGTCCACTTGAAGTAAGGGTAATGACATGAAGAAGGCAAAGCTAAGCCTCGCCTGGCAGATCCTCATCGGTTTGGTGCTGGGGATCGCAATCGGTGCAGTGCTCAACCATTTCAGTGCTGAAAAAGCCTGGTGGATCAGCAATGTGTTGCAGCCGGCGGGCGATATCTTTATCCGCCTGATCAAGATGATCGTGATCCCGATTGTGATTTCCTCACTGATCGTTGGCATCGCCGGCGTGGGTGACGCGAAGAAGCTCGGTCGCATCGGCGTCAAAACCATCCTTTACTTCGAAGTGGTCACCACCATCGCCATCGTGGTCGGTCTGTTGCTGGCCAACCTGTTCCACCCAGGCGCTGGCATCGACATGAGTACCCTGGGTACTGTCGATATCTCCAAGTACACCGCCACCGCTGCCGAAGTGCAGCATGAGCATGCGTTCATCGAGACCATCCTCAACCTGATTCCTTCGAATATCTTCGCCGCCGTCGCCCGTGGCGACATGCTGCCGATCATCTTCTTCTCGGTGCTGTTCGGCCTCGGCTTGTCGAGCCTCAAGCCGGAACTGCGCGAGCCTCTGGTTACAATGTTCCAGGGCGTTTCCGAGAGCATGTTCAAAGTCACCCACATGATCATGAAGTACGCCCCGATCGGCGTATTTGCCTTGATCGCGGTGACCGTCGCCAACTTCGGCTTCGCCTCGTTGCTGCCGCTGGCCAAGCTGGTGATTCTGGTTTACGTCGCCATTCTGTTCTTCGCCTTCGTGGTGCTGGGCCTGATCGCTCGCCTGTTCGGCTTCTCGGTGATCAAGCTGATGCGCATCTTCAAGGATGAGCTGGTGCTGGCCTACTCCACCGCCAGTTCCGAAACCGTGCTGCCGCGCGTCATCGAGAAGATGGAAGCTTACGGCGCGCCGAAGGCCATCTGCAGCTTTGTGGTACCGACCGGCTACTCGTTCAACCTCGACGGTTCGACCCTGTATCAGAGCATCGCGGCGATCTTTATCGCCCAGCTGTACGGCATTGACCTGTCGATCGGCCAGCAACTGATGCTGGTGCTGACCCTGATGGTGACCTCCAAAGGTATCGCCGGTGTGCCGGGTGTGTCCTTCGTCGTCTTGCTGGCTACCCTGGGCAGCGTGGGCATTCCGCTGGAAGGCCTGGCGTTCATCGCCGGTGTCGACCGTGTGATGGACATGGCGCGTACCGCACTCAACGTGATCGGCAACGCTTTGGCCGTATTGGTCATCTCCCGTTGGGAAGGCATGTACGACGACGCCAAAGGCGAGCGCTACTGGAACTCCCTGCCGCACTGGCGCAGCAAAGAGGCCTCGCCAGCCACCCAAGCCACCCGCGGCTGATAGCCCGCGGCGTGAACACAAACCCCGGAAAATTCCGGGGTTTGTCGTTTCTGCCAGCCCCGCTATCATTCGCCCCATCTTTCGGGGGATTCAACAGATGCTTAATGGCCTGTGGCTTGGCTTCTTTGTCGTGGCAATGGTGTCAGCACTGGCGCAATGGCTGATTGGCGGTAATGCCGGGATTTTTGCGGCGATGGTGGAAAGCATTTTCGCCATGGCCAAATTGTCGGTGGAAGTCATGGTGCTGCTGTTCGGCACCCTGACCTTATGGCTGGGCTTTTTGCGCATCGCCGAAAAAGCCGGGATCGTCGACTGGTTGGCCAAGGCCCTCGGCCCGCTGTTTCGCCGCCTGATGCCGGAAGTGCCGGCCGGCCACCCCGCCATCGGCTTGATCACCCTCAACTTCGCCGCCAATGGCCTTGGGCTGGACAACGCCGCCACGCCGATTGGCCTGAAAGCCATGAAGGCGCTGCAGGAACTCAACCCGATCCCCAACACCGCCAGTAACGCGCAGATTCTGTTCCTTGTGCTGAATGCGTCTTCGCTGACGCTGTTGCCGGTGACCATCTTCATGTACCGCGCCCAGCAAGGCGCAGCGGACCCGACGCTGGTGTTTCTGCCGATCCTGCTGGCAACCAGCGCCTCGACCCTGGTCGGCCTATTGTCGGTGGCGGTGATGCAGCGCCTGCGGCTGTGGGATCCGGTGGTGCTGGCCTACCTGGTGCCCGGCGCATTGATCCTCGGTGGCTTTATGGCGTTGCTGGCGACCTTGTCCGCCACGGCGCTGGCCGGTTTGTCATCGATCCTTGGCAACCTGACGCTGTTCGGGTTGATCATGCTGTTTTTGCTGATCGGTGCGCTGCGCAAGGTCAAGGTGTACGAGGCGTTCGTCGAAGGCGCCAAAGAGGGCTTCGACGTTGCCAAGAACCTGCTGCCGTATCTGGTGGCGATGCTGTGCGCGGTGGGCGTGTTACGCGCCTCGGGTGCGTTGGACTTCGGCCTTGAAGGCATTCGCCACCTGGTGGCCTGGACGGGCATGGACACGCGTTTTGTCGACGCGTTGCCGACCGCCATGGTCAAGCCCTTCTCCGGCAGTGCCGCGCGGGCGCTGCTGATCGAGACCATGCAAACCAAGGGCGTGGACAGCTTCCCGGCGTTGGTGGCGGCGACGATTCAGGGCAGTACGGAAACCACCTTCTACGTGTTGGCGGTGTACTTCGGCTCGGTGGGGATCCAGCGGGCGCGGCATGCGGTGGGGTGTGCGTTGCTGGCAGAGTTTGCCGGTGTCGTGGCGGCGATTGCGGTGTGCTACTGGTTCTTTGGTTAAGGCTCACACCGCTTTCGCGAGCCAGCCCGCTCCCACATTCGAACGCATTTCGTCAGAATAAACGCGGTCAAATGTGGGAGCGGGCTTGCTCGCGAAGAGGCCCTCAGCGTTTCGCAGCACTTTGACCCTGCTGCACCACCCAATCCACCACCTGCCTATTCAACTGATCCCCCGCCTGCCCAAACGCGGCAACCACCGCCGGCACTTTGGTGTCACCCACCGGCTGTCTGACCTCAAACCGGCGGCTGGCAATAATCCGTTGATCACTCCCGCGCACCAACCGCGCATCCAGGCGGATCAGCACTTCTACCGCGCTGCCATGGTACTCACTCTGAAACGCCTGCAATTGCCCGCCCAGCTCATAATCGGCCTGCAAGTTGGTCTCGTCGGTACTCAACAGCGTCACCCGCCCATCGCGCTGGAAACCGTCCATGAACCGGTTGCGCAGCAACACCGGCGTCGGGTCGCTCCAGCGTGAGTTCGCATAGCTGCTGATCAGGTCACCGTTGGGCACCACGGCAATGCGCGGGCTGTCGAGAAACTCGCTGCTCTGCGGCTTGCTCACGCGCAGCGACCAGCTCACCGGCGCGCCTTGGGTGGTCGTCTGGGCCGAAGCCAGGCGGTACACGTCCGAAGGGTCGGGCTTGGGCAAAATCGAGCAGGCGCTGATCAGCACCAAGGCCACAGGGGCGATCAGTTGATAAGCGCGCTTCATGGCGTGAACTCCTTATTCTTGTCGCTGCCCAGCAGGTAGCCGCTGGGGCTGGCTTCCAGGCGGCGGGAGATGGCGCGCAGCGAACCCAGGGTTTCGCGCAGTTCGCGCACGGCCGGCGCCAGTTCGTTGAGGCCCTGCATGCCGCTGTTCACCGAGTCCTTGTTATTGGTCAGCAAGGTGTTGATGGTTGCGGTGCTTTGTTCGAGCGATTTCATTGCCTGCTCGGCGCTGCCGAAGGCTTGCTTGCCTTGATCGTTCAACAGTCCGTTGGCGTTGCGCATCAGCACGGTGGTTTGCTCCAGGGCGGCCGTCGCCTGCTTGCTCACCTGCATCAATTGCTGCATCACCACCTTGATGTCACCGCGTTGCTCGGCGATGGCGCCAGTGGTTTGTTGCAGGTTGTCCAGCGTGTTGCTCAGGCGCTCGACGTTCTCCCGGGAGAACATGTGGTTGGCGTTGTGCAGCAGCAGGTTGATGCTGGTCATCAGGTCGTTGCTGTTATTGAGCAGGCGCGCGATCGGCGATGGTGAGGCGATGATTTCCGGCAGGTTGCCGTCCTTGCCCTTGAGCTCCGGGCTTTGCGGTGTACCGCCGCTGAGCTGGATGATCGAGGTGCCGGTGATGCCGGTCAGGGCCAGTTTGGCCTGCGTGTCTTCCTTGATCGGCGTCTGCCCGGCCAGGCGGATACGTGCCAGTACGCGGCGCGGGTCGTTGGGGTCCAGGCGCAGGCTGGTGACGTCGCCCACCTTGATCCCGCTGTACTGCACCGAGCTGCCTTGCGACAGGCCGCTGACCGCCTCGTTGAACACCACTTCATAATCCTGGAAGGCACTGTCGACGCTGGACTTGGCCAGCCACAGGCCAAACAGCATCGCGCCGACCACCACGATTACGCTGAACAGACCGATCATCACATGATGGGCTCGGGTTTCCATGTCATACCTCGTTGAGCGATTGAGCGGCATCCAATGCCGCGCGGCCGCGGGGGCCGTGGAAATATTCGTGAATCCAGGGGTCGTTCGTTTCCGAGACGACATCAATGGCATCGGCCACCAGCACTTTCTTCTGCGCCAGCACCGCCACACGGTCGGTGATGGTGTACAGCGTGTCGAGGTCGTGGGTGACCAGGAACACGCTCAGCCCCAGCGCATCGCGCAAGGTCAGGATCAGTTGGTCGAATTGCGCCGCGCCAATCGGGTCGAGGCCGGCGGTGGGTTCGTCGAGAAACAGGATGTCCGGGTCCAGCGCCAGGGCTCGGGCCAGGGCCGCACGCTTGATCATGCCGCCGGAGAGCGACGCCGGGTATTTGTCGGCCGCCGACAGCGGCAACCCCGCAAGGGCAAGCTTGACTGCAGCCAGGTGCTCGGCGTCGGCGCGGCTGAGGCCCGCGTGCTCGATCAGCGGCAGGGCGACGTTTTCGGTGACGGTCAGCGACGAAAACAGCGCGCCCTTCTGAAACAGCACGCCAAAGCGTCGCTCCACCTGTGAGCGTTGCTGTTCCGGCAGGCTCGGCAGGTTCTTGCCGAACACCCGCACCTCGCCTTCGCTGGGCCGGCGCAGGCCGACGATGCTGCGCAGCAACACCGACTTGCCGCTGCCGGAACCGCCCACCACCGCGAGGATCTCGCCTTTGTATAAATCCAGATCGAGGTTCTCGTGCACGCTCTGGCTGCCAAAGCGGTTGCACAGGCCGCGCACTTCGATCACCGCCTCGGTGGGCGCTCGGTGTAGACGACTCACCAGCCCATCTCCATAAAGAACAGCGCGGCAATCGCGTCCAGCACGATCACCACAAAAATCGATTGCACCACGCTAGAGGTGGTGTGGGCGCCGACCGATTCGGCGCTGCCGCTGACCTTGAAGCCTTCGAGGCAGCCAATCGCGGCGATCAGGAAGGCAAAGATCGGCGCTTTCACCATGCCCACCAGAAAATGCTGTACACCGATGTCCGATTGCAGCAGCGAGAAAAACATCGCCGGTGAAATATCCAGTGCCACCGCGCACACCACGCCGCCGCCGACAATCCCCGAGAGCATCGCCAGAAAGGTCAGCATCGGCAGCGACACCAGCAGCGCCATCACGCGCGGCAACACCAGCAGCTCCATCGGGTCCAGGCCCAGGGTGCGGATGGCGTCGATTTCTTCGTTGGCCTTCATCGAGCCGATTTGCGCGGTGAAGGCACTGGCAGTGCGGCCGGCGATCAGGATTGCAGTGAGCAGCACGCCAAATTCACGCAGGAAAGAGAACGCCACCAAGTCCACGGTAAAAATGGTTGCGCCGAAACTCTTGAGCACCGTAGCGCCGAGAAATGCCACCACTGCGCCGACCAAGAAGGTCAGCAAGGCCACGATGGGGGCGGCGTCGAGGCCGGTCTGTTCGATATGCGCGACCATTGGCGTAATGCGCCAGCGCTTGGGGCGCAAGATGCCGCGGGCAAAGGTTTCCAGGATCAAGCCGATAAAGCCGAGCAGCTTCTTGCTGTCTTGCCACACGGTGTCCACCGCGCGGCCGATGCGCGCCAGCACCTGGATGCCGGCGGCTTCTTCCGGGGCTTTGTCCGGCACACAAAAATCATTCAGCGAGCGGTAGACGGTCTTGAGCAGTGCGCGGTCGGCGGCGGACAAGCTGCAATCGGTCTGTTCGGCCGATTGCTCGATACGGTCGGGGCCCAGCAGCTCTACCAGCAGCGACGCGCCCGCGGTATCCAGGGCGCCCAGGCCATTGAGGTCGATGCGTGCGCCGGCGTCGTATTGGCCGTCGAGTGTGTCCGACAGCTGCTTCAGGTTTGCATAGTGGGCAAGCGTCCAGTCCCCCGTAATCCTGAGTAACGGAGGAGCGGTGGTCGTGTCGAGATGGGCGGCGCCCGCCGTAGTACTGGTGGTCATAAGCTCCGAGCTTGTTTGGCTATCCAGAATTCCTACGTAATAGCACGATACGGCCTACTTTGGCGTGTCCGTTTGTGCTGTGTCAGTGACTTTGAAGCGCAGCACGCCAATGACCTGGCCGTCCTCCGTCAGCACCCGCACTTGCCAGCGGCCTACCGCATCGGCGGGGAAGTTCTGCTTGTGCGTCCAGGCGCGGTAGCCTTCGTCGCGCCCGCCGTGGATATCCAGGGCAATGCGGTCGACCTCTTTGCCGTTGAATTTCCACACATGGTAAATCCGCTCATCCAGCCCGCGCGGCGCGTTGATTGCGGTGTAGGCGTACAGCCCGCCACTGCGCAGTTGGGCGGCGGTGACTTCCTTGAGGTCATCTCCGGGCGTCCGGTCCTGCAGTTGGGTGCTGATCGCCACTTCGGTCATCCACAGCGTGGCCGGCGGTACCCACGTGCGCAGGAACCAGCCGGCGCAGCCGATGGCGGCCGTCACCCCCAGCAGCATCGCCCAACCTTTGAAGCTGCGCAGCGGCAAGCTGACCGCCAGGCTCGGGATCGACAGCGCCATGGCCACACCCAGTGCCAATTTGTAACTTTCAGCGGTGGTCAGGTGCAGGATGATCGGCAACGCGGTGAGCAGCGCGGCGAACAAGGTCAGTGTGTGCAGCGCCAGGAACAGCGAGCGTTTCGGCGCCAGCCATTTGTAGTACAGCGGGTCGGTGATCGACACCAGTGCCGCCGCGCCGAGCAGGCCGGTGAAAACCGACTGGCCGCTGTTCCAGGTGGTGGTGACGAAAAAGAAGGGCAGCACAAAAAACAGACTTTCCTGGTGGATCATCTGGGTAGCGTAGCGCAGCAAGGGTTCGGGGATTTCGCGTTTGAAGACCTTGGCGAACAGCTGGGTGAAGCTGTTTTCCAGCATCAGCCACAGCCAGCTCACCAGCATGATCACGGCGATCCAGCTGGCCATGCCCTGCTGGCGATCCACCAGCATGAAACTGCACACACCCGAGATAAACCCACCGAGTGCGATGACCCCAGGGTAGCGCTTGATCAGGACGAGAATGCGCTGGATAAGGGGCGGCAGCTTTGGCATGAGCGATCCACAATGTGTGTAGGAAAAAACCCAGACAGAATAGCGTCTTAGCCCTGTGTTCGGTGCCTCATTACGCGATCCGTTTGCGATAAAGCCGCAGGCCGCCCAACACAATAGCGATCAACCCGAGCACGCCCGCGCCGATCCAGGTCAGGCTGTCGTAGCTCAGCAGCGGTTTTTCGATACGCCAGTAACCCGCCTGGTCAAACAGTTGGCGCATGGCTTGGTTGGCCTGCTTCAGGTTGACCGCCTTGATGCGTTTGACCGGGTCGCTGAAGTGGCCGTCGGCGTAGTCGCCGGATGCACTCCAGTAGTAATCGGCCAGCGCACTGTTGCCCTGCACGGCCCACGCCTGGCGCGCGATGGCAGCTTGCTGCAGGCGGGCGAAGGTGGCCGCGTCGAGGCCGTCCTTGAGCAGTTGCGCCTTGAGCGCTTGCAGCACCTGTTCGGCTTGCGGCAGGTTTTCGCGCTCAAGGTCGGCATTCAGGCTCAGGAAACCGACGCCGCCGAGCACTTCACGCTCGCTCCAGGGGCCGTAGGACAAACCGTGCTTGAGGCGCAGTTGGCGGTACAGCGCCCAGTCGAGGTAGTCCTTGAGCAGGTCGTAGGTTTCATCATGCTGGTCGTCCAGTACCGGTTCCGGGAACAGCCAGTGCAGTTTGGCGCTGTCACCGATCCAGCCGTGGATCAGGTCGCGATGGCTGGCGGCGGCGTGCTGGATTTCCGGAAGCGGCAAATGCTCGCTCGGCTCGATCGGATCAAGTTGGCCGTAGGTGCGTTCCAGGTAGGCCGGCAGCAGTTTGTCGAGGTCGCCGACGATGATCAGGGTCATGTTGTTGGGCGCGTACCAGTTTTTGCGCAGCGCTTGCAATTGATCGCGGGTCAAGTGGTCGACCTCGGCGCGTTCAGCGCACTTGAGCCCTAGCTCGACGGCTAATTGGTTGCTGGCGGTGTGGCCAAGGTCCTGGCGGTCGAGCAGGCGTTGCAGGTGCGAGTAATGCCCGCCGTCTTCGCGTTCGACCACGCGCTTGGCCGCAGTGATGTTGGCGTCGGTCAGTTCTGTGCGAGTAATGATGGCCAACAGCAAATCCAGCACTTTGCGCTGGTTTTGTGCGGGCGCTTCAATCACGAAAGTGGTGTCGGCGTTGCTGGTGTAGGCATTCCAGTCGCCGCCCAAGGCCTGCATGCGTTCTTCGAGGTCGCCCTCGCCGCCGCCATCGATGCCACTGAACAACACGTGTTCGAGCAGGTGCGGCAGCTCCTTTTCTTCACAAGGGAAGTCATCCAGGCCTACGCCTACCACCAGGCGGATAGCCACGTGCCCGCGCTCGGTGCCCGGTTTGAGCAGCAATTGCAGGCCGTTGGGCAAGGTGTAGCCCTCGACTTGCAGGCGGTCAAAGGCAAAGGTATGTGCCGAGCCCATGAGCAGGCAGGCGAATAACAGGCGACGCATAACAGCTTCCTGGCGAGTGAGGTCCACTGTTAACTGACTTCACTCACCGTCGTACGTTCAGGGTGAATGGGTGATGTCGGCGATATCTTCGGCCGAGAGTGCGCCGGTGTCGGACGTTTCGAGCACGACGTAGGCGCTGCTGCAGAACAGCGAGTTGAGGCGTTTCATGTCGGCAATCAGCTCCAAGTGCAGGGAACTGGTTTCCAGGCTCTGTACGATCTTGCGTTGCAGACGGCTGACGTGGGCGTGAGCCAAGCGGCGTTCCTGAGCGCGGAAGCGGCGCTTCTCGCGCAGCAGTTGGCGGGCGCTTTCCGGGTCGGCACTGAGGAACACCGACAGGCCCAGACGCAGGTTGGCAATCAGCTGGGTATGCAGGCCGGCCAGCTCCTCCAGGCCTACTTCGGAGAACTGCCGACGTTGCGAGGTTTTCTGCTGCTGGACTTTGCGCAGCATGCGCTCGATCAGGTCGCCAGCCAGTTTCAGGTTGATCGACAGTTCGATGATCTCGGCCCAACGACGGCTGTCCTGTTCGCTGAGGTCTTCACGCGGCATTTGCGCCAGGTAAAGCTTGATCGCGCTGTACAGGGCTTCAACGTCGTCACTGAGGCTGCGCATTTCCTGAGTGATGGCGGTTTGCTTGCCGCGCAACACTTCGAGCATTGCGGTGAGCATGTTGTCGATCAGGTCGCCCAGGCGCAGGGTTTCGCGCGCGGCGTTGGCCAATGCCAGGCTTGGGGTGT
The DNA here is from genome assembly GCF_963878885.1 of Pseudomonas sp. R9.37. Lineage (NCBI taxonomy): Bacteria > Pseudomonadati > Pseudomonadota > Gammaproteobacteria > Pseudomonadales > Pseudomonadaceae > Pseudomonas > Pseudomonas sp. R9.37. The sequence goes on from NZ_CAWNZA010000011.1 coordinate 763,680, forward strand.
CGAGTGCGGCAAGGTCGAGGTGGCGCGGTTTGGCTTTGCCGTTGGTCTCGGCTTGTTCCGGTAGCAACCAGGCGCACAGGCGCGCCATTGGGCCGATCGTCGGCAGCAGAATGAGGCAGCGGCTGACGTTGTAGAGCAGGTGGAAGGTAATGACCATGCCTTGGGCGCTGTAGTCCAGGCCGTCCATCCAGCCCACGAGCGGGTCGAGCACCGGGATGATCAGCAGCAAGCCGATCAGTTTGTACAGCAGGCTGCCCAGTGCCACTTGCCGACCGGCCGCGTTCTGCATGCTGGTACTGAGAAACGCCAGCACGCCACTGCCGATGTTGGCGCCGATCACCAGGCCGATGGCCACGTGCAGGCCGATCACGCCCGCCCCGGCCAGGGTTGCCGTGAGCAGTACGGCAGCCAGGCTGGAGTAGGAAATCATCGCGAACAATGCACCGACCAGGGCATCCAGCAGGATGTCGCCGGTCAGCGAGGCAAACAGCACTTTGACGCCTTGGGCGTGAGTGATGGGCCCGGCGGCTTCGACAATCAGTTGCAGTGCCAGAATGATCAGGCCCAGGCCGATGCCGACGCGGCCCATCTGCCCTGCTCGCGTCTGTTTGCGCGACAGGAAGAAAATCACCCCGAGAAAAATCAGCAGCGGCGACAGCCAGGACAGGTCAAAGGTCAGCACGCGCGCCATCAACGCTGTACCGACGTCGGCACCGAGCATGGTCGCCAAGGCAGGCGTGAGCCCCATCAGGCCCTGGCCGACAAAGGATGTCACCAGCATTGCCGTGGCGTTACTGCTTTGCACCATGGCCGTCACCAGGATACCGGCGACAAACGCCAGCCAGCGCTTGGACATGTTCTGCCCGATGACTTGGCGCAAGTTGGAGCCGTAGACCCGCAAGATGCCGGTACGGACGATATGCGTGCCCCAGATAAGCAGGGTCACGGCGGAAAGCAGATTGAGCAAGGTCAGCATGCTCGGCCCCCCGTGTGGGTTAGCTCAAAAAGAGCAAATAAGAATTGCCGCGTGCCGCTCTACGTCTTGTACTTAAGCTGTAGTTGGCGAATGGGCTGCGCGCCAGCATCGCATAGCTAAAGTCGTGTTTGAAATAAAACTGTCATGAAATCAGTTTTTTGCAGATGAAAAAAGGGGCTCGAAAGCCCCTTTTCAGCAGCGGGTCGGTGTTATTGACCCGGAATGTCCTTGCGCAGTTTCACTGGATCCTGCTGTTTCTTCTTTTTCGCGATGGCGGTGCGCATCTTGATATTGATCGCTTCCACCGCCAGCGAGAACGCCATGGCGAAGTAGACGTAGCCTTTTGGCACGTGCACGTCGAAGGATTCGGCAATCAGCACCGTACCCACTACCAGCAGGAACGACAGCGCGAGCATCTTCAGCGACGGGTGCTTGTCGATGAATTCGCTGATGGTGCCAGCAGCCAGCATCATCACCAGAACGGCCACCACGATCGCTGCCACCATCACCGGCACGTGAGAAACCATGCCAACCGCAGTAATCACCGAGTCCAGCGAGAACACGATGTCGATGATGGCGATCTGAATGATGGTGTAGATGAACTTGCCGCCGGCGCCTTTCGGCTCGTCGTGGGTTTCGTCTTCGCCTTCCAGTGCGTGGTACATCTCCTGGGAGCTTTTCCACAGCAGGAACAGGCCACCGAAGAACAGGATCAGGTCGCGGCCGGAAATGCCTTGGCCGAAGACCACGAACAGGTCGGCGGTCAGTTGCATGACCCAGGTGATCGACAGCAGCAGCAGGATTCGCGTGACCATGGCCAGGGCCAGGCCGAAGATCCGGGTGCGCGCCTGCATATGCTTGGGCATGCGGCTGACCAGGATCGAAATCATGATGATGTTATCGATGCCCAGGACGATCTCGAGGGCCGTCAGGGTGAAGAAGGCAATCCAGATTTCCGGATTGGTCAGCCATTCCATGTGTATTCCTTTGAGCAAATGTTAAACCGCGCAAGCTGCAGCGCCGCGCGGGTGAGTGGGTACGATTATAGAGTGCTGAACAGCGGAAAAATCCCCATCAGCAAAGCGGCGAACATTATGCACAGGCATACCAGCACTGCCCACTTGAGGGTAAAGCGTTGGTGATCGCCAAATTCGATACCGGCCAGGGCTACCAGCAGGTAGGTCGAAGGGACCAGCGGGCTGAGCAGATGCACGGGCTGGCCGACGATAGACGCGCGGGCCATTTCCACGGCGGTGATGCCATAGTGGCTGGCGGCTTCGGCGAGTACCGGCAGTACGCCGTAGTAAAACGCATCGTTGGACATGAAGAAAGTAAACGGCATGCTCACCAGCGCGGTGATCACCGCCAGGTAAGGGCCCATCGCTTCGGGGATGACCGCCAGCAAGCTTTTGGACATGGCGTCGACCATGCCGGTGCCCGACAGGATGCCGGTGAAAATACCGGCAGCGAAGATCAGCCCCACCACCGCCAGTACGCTGCCTGCGTGGGCAGCGACGCGGTCTTTCTGCTGTTGCAGGCACGGGTAGTTGACGATCATCGCGATGCTGAACGCCACCATGAACAGCACTGGCAGCGGCAACAAGCCGGCGATCAGGGTGCACATCAAGGCAAAGGTCAGGGCGCCGTTGAACCAGATCAGCTTCGGACGACGAGCATCCGGGAACTGCGACACGCTGATCTCGCTGTGGTCGATCTCGTCACCCTGCAGGTGCAGTTCGCCCAGGCGAGCTCGTTCGCGTTTACCGTACATATAAGCAATCGCCAGGATGGCCACGACGCCGGCGGCCATGGCGGGGATCATCGGTACGAAAATATCCGAGGGGTCTACGTGCAGCGCACTGGCGGCGCGGGCGGTCGGGCCGCCCCATGGCGTCATGTTCATTACGCCACCGGCGAGGATGATCAGGCCGGCCATGATCCGCGGGCTCATGCCGATGCGCTGGTACAACGGCAGCATGGCGGCGACGCAGATCATGTAGGTGGTAGCGCCGTCACCGTCGAGAGACACCACCAGTGCCAGCACGGCGGTACCGACCGACACTTTCAGCGGGTCGCCCTTGACCATCTTGAGGATCTTGCGCACGGCCGGGTCGAACAGCCCGGAGTCGATCATCAGGGCAAAGTACAGAATGGCGAACATCAGCATCACGCCGGTCGGCGCAAGCTTGGTGATGCCCGCAAGCATCATCGGCCCGATCTCGGGTGCAAAGCCACCAAACAGGGCGAACAGGATGGGCACGATGATCAAGGCAATCAGCGCGGAAAGGCGCTTGGTCATGATCAGGAACATGAACGTGATGACCATGGCAAAGCCAAGGAAAGTCAGCATAGGAATACTCCAGGCGTAGCGCGGCTAGGGAATGGCGAACCGGTTTGGGGTCAGCGCAGTACGAAAGGCACGTGGCGTACGGGTGGAGTTGGAGCGAAAAGGCAAGGACGAGCGGACATCGGGAATCACCATTGTTGTTGTTAACAGCCGGTCTGTTGCCGACAGTGGTGGCGATCCTAGACGTGGAAGCTTTCAGCCAGCTTTCGCTGTGTAATCAGATGATGAGAGGTTTTTCTGGTTCTTCTGTAGGGCGAGTCAGCTTGTGTGGGGCGAATTATGGAAGCTCCAGGCCCCCCGCCGCTTTGTGCAGCGCCCTCAGGTGCTCGCCCACCTGTTTGAGATTGGCTTCACACGCGGCAATTTCGGCGGCGCGGGAAGGTTCGAGCAGCACCCTCACCTCTTTATCCAGATCGCCGGTCAAAGATTGCAGCTGCTTCTGGCGCTCGGCGCTTTCCGATTCCAGGCGTTTGGATTCCGACGGTTGTGGCAGGCCGTAGCCACTGCTGCCCAGTAGCTCCGCCGGGCGGCTGAGGAAGCCGCTGTTGGCGAGGATCTGTTGCAGGGTGTTGTTGGCTTTTTCCATGCCGCCGTTTTTCAGCTCGCGAGCACCGAGGTAGCGTTGTTTGACTTCGTCCTGGGCCAACATCAGCTGTTTGCGATAGCTCGCCTGTTCCAGCAGCAACAGCGCGGCGCTGGTGCGCAGGTCGGCCTGGCTGAACCATTGGCGGCGTTCTTCTGCGCTGAGGGACAGCCAGTCTTCGACCTCGGTCTGCTTGATCGGCAAGTGTTTGCGCAGGACATCGAACATCGCCTGGTAACGCTCGCGGAACGAGTCGAAGTGATAACCCAGGCGCAGTGCCTCGCGTTTGTCCTTGAGGACGCTGGTGTCGGCCAGGCCGCGTGCGCTGAGCACTTCCAGCAGACCGTTGGGGGTGATGTTGTCCAGCCCGGTCAGCTGTGGGTTGGCGCTGCCACTGCGCAGGAGTTTGAGGCTTTCGACCGCACAGTTGTTGGAGATGAAGAAGTAGTTGCCGTCGTAGCTCCAATGCATTTCGGCGGCATGCTCGACGGTGTCGTTGATCTCTTGGCGGGTGAGTTTCAGCGGTACGGATGCCAGCCCGCGCAGTTCGGTCTTGGTGTATTCGTCGATGACTTGGGCCAGGGGCAGCACGAACAGGCGTGACGGGTATTTGCCCACCAGGCCATCCCAGCTCGACAGCTGTACGTCACCGACAAAGGCGCGGTAGGACAGGACCAGGTGTTGGTCCAGGTCCAGGCGGCAATCCGGGCCGCGCGGGCGACCGGGCGCGCAGATCACCAGGCGCAACATGCTATGGCCCCAGCGGCTGACCAGGTTCTGGTTGGCTTCGGCCAGCAGGTAGTCGATTTCGTACACGCGCTCCGGATCGATCTGGCCCAGTGGCGTCTTGGCGAAATCGTTGCCTGCATTCAGGAAGGCGTAGGTTTTGGCGCAGGTGTCTTGCTCGGGCGGCGCCCAGCCGAAGTGTTCCTTGTAGTAGCGAAACAGCGCGGGGCGACGGCAGGCGTAGCTCGGGTCGAGCAGGAAGTACTCCATGTTGACTGCCACGAACTCCAGCGGGCTGGTGGTTTCGTAGATGTCCGGGCTACGGGCAACCTGGTGGTTGTGTTGTTCACGCTCGCCGCGACGGCCCACGTATTGCGGCCAGCCGGCGAGGTCCAGCAGGCGCGGGTCGTCACTCAAGGTAAAGCGGCGATCATTCTGGCCACGGCATTGATCGGGCAGACCGATCAGGCCGGTGATGTTGTTTTGGCGGCTACACCGCTGGATGAGCGCGCGGTCGTCTTTGGACCACAGGCGCGCACGGTCATAGATGTGGGTCAGCTCATGCAGCACGGTGGCGAGCATTTCGCGGCGCACAGTGCCGTGTGGGCGATTGGTTTTTTGGGTGGCGGCGCTGCCGTCGGTCAGGCTGGCGAGCAGGTTCTGATTCAGATCAAGCTCGGACACCAGTGAGGCCTGACCATAGGCGTTTTCAGGCATTTTGTCGGTCCAGCCGACATCGATGCGTCGGTCCAGTTGCTCGACAAAGCGCGGCGGCAAGGCGCGCATCGCTTCATCAAGCAATGCCTGGCTGGCCTGCTGTTCGGCCGGGCTCAAGCCATCGGTCTTGAGCCGCAGTTGCAGGCTGGCCTGGGCTGCGCCTGCACAGAGCAGCACAGTCCCGGCCAATAGCCAGGCGACCAGGCGCCTCACAGAGCGAGGATGGCTTCGGCGAGCGTCTGGTCACTGGCATCGCGAGCTTGCGGCACGCGGGTTCGCAGGGTGTCAAAGGCGGCTTCCAATTGCGCACCACGGATCTCGCCATTGGTGGCGACGAAACTGGCGGCGTCGTCGTGGGCTTCGCGTACGACTTTGGAGTCGCGTATGGACGTGGTGGTGTCCGAGGTGAAGTCAATGGTGCGGGCCGAGGCACGCACGACGATGTTACTGGTGGCCTTCAAGGTTTGCGCGTGGGCGACATCGGCCAACAACAGCAGGCCGAGAGCGGCGGCGATCAGCGGGCTACGCATGGAATAACTCCAAAATACAAAGATGATTATTGGACGAGAATTGCTTGCGCCAGTTCAAGGTCGCTTGCATGAAGTTTTGGCTGGGTGCGGCGCAGATAATCCAGCGCGGATTCCAGACGAGCGCCCCGCCATTGGCCGTCAGTGGCGATAAAAGCGGCAGCGTCATCCTGGGCGGCCATTACCAACTTTCTGTCAAAGGGCGCTGACGTCACCTTGCTGGTGGCGTAGGCACTGATGACGGTGCTCTGGGTGGACACATCAAAGGCCGAAGCCAAGGGTGACCAGCAGACGGAAAATAATACGGGAACGATCAACAGGCGGTATGAAAAAACCATGAGACTCGACAACTGAAAGCGAGCGCCAAGGCTAGCGCAACGCCCGGGCGAGAGCCAGCGCTGACACATGAGGTAGCAGCTGGCGCGCTTTTATGCCGATCTGCGTCAGATAGCCAGGATCGCTTGGGCGAGCTGCGTGTCACTCGCGGCATTCAGTTGCGGGGCTTGTTGGCGGATCTGGGCCAGGGCGCTTTCCAGCTTCACGCCACGGATGGCGCCTTCGCTGGCAACGAAGCTGGCGGCGTCATCGCGAGCGGCCTGGACGACCTTGTTGTCACGCAGGGAGGAGGTGGCATCCGAGCTGGCATCGGAGGTGGCTTTCAGCGCGCCGACGATCGAATCGGTGGTCACGATAAGGCTGCTTGCGTTGGCATTGGCAGCCACGGCCAACAGGGCTGCGGCACTCAGCAGGCGAAGACGGGACATGGAATGACTCCTGTAGATGAACAAATAAAGCGGCGCAAAGCGGCCACCGTGAAACCGACGTTGTTGCAATTGAGCATCAGACGTCGGTTCTACAAGGTTCGCCACGTGATGACGCGATCTTAAGCTGCCGTTTATCTATTCGGAAAGCCTCGCAGCGGTTTAGTCGCGCCAGAACGGTTTGGACAGCTCGGCGATCCGGTCGCCCTGGCTGATGCCTGCGTCCGACAGCTCCCGAACGCTGAGTTGGGCCAGTTGTTGGCGCTCATAGGCCCGTTTAGCCCATCGAGCCAGGGCACTGGCGGTACGAATAAGCAGTCGTTTACTGGACGAGGCGCGCATGGGGATGGCCTTTCATGAGGGAGTGAAACTCCATGTTGGGCGCGTCTTTGATACCAATACAGATACACCAAGTCTAAATTGTACTGCTTAACTGTAGTATTTTTTAAACTGTACTGGTCGCTAGACAGTTTATCTGTTTGGCGATGCAAGAACCGAAATCCAGAAACAGCAAAGCCCGCCTCCGGCTACCCGGGGCGGGCTTTGCTTTGACAAATCAGGGTGCTGGCAGTGGACCCGGTGGGTCAGGGCCAGCGGGCGCCAATTAGCGCCAGAACGGCTTGCTCAGCTCTTCGTAGCGTTGAGCTTCGCTGATACCGGCGTCAGCCAGCAGACGCGAATCCAGACGAGCGAGTTGATGGCGGCTGGAGATGCGGCGCTGCCACAACATCAGGTTGGCGAGAACGCGCAAAGGCAGGGAAGCCTGGGTGTTTACAGCTTTTTCTTCGAAGAACAGATCGGAACTGAGTGTACGTTCCATGATGACATCCTTCCGCTTGTGGCGGGATTAGATAGTGGTTTAACTGATGCCAATGATCCTCCTCCGGCGCAAGACTCTGTAGATACAGTTCACCTGTATTGTGAAGGGCCAGTTAACTGTTTATACCCGCTGTACTGTACGGAAATGGGGCAACTGTACCTGTCCGCACTGAAACAGTGCGAAATAGGCGATTTAGGTGAGGTATGCAGGAATATTCGGTGGGAAATGACCGGTACAGCAGTACAGTTTTTCTCTGAATTGATTCGGGTGCGTTCGAGCTGAAGCCACTGTGTGTGCATCAGCTCGAAGCTGTATCAATCACGCCTTGAGCATATGCCCGGTTTCTTCCAGGTTAATGTGCCAGCTCAGTGCCTCGCGCAGGATATGCGGGGTATGCCCGCCGATAGCACAGGCGGCATTGAAGTAGCTGTTCAGCGCATCGCGGTACGCCGGATGCACACAGTTGTCGATGATCACCCGGGCCCGTTCCCGTGGCGCTAGGCCGCGCAAGTCGGCAAGGCCAATTTCGGTGACCAGGATGTCGACATCATGCTCAGTGTGGTCCACATGGCTGACCATCGGCACGACGCTGGAGATGGCGCCGCCCTTGGCGATCGACTTGGTAACGAAGATTGCCAGGTGCGCATTGCGCGCGAAGTCCCCGGAGCCGCCAATACCGTTCATCATCCGCGTGCCACATACATGGGTGGAATTGACGTTGCCGTAGATGTCGAATTCCAGCGCGGTATTGATGCCGATAATGCCCAGGCGACGCACCACCTCAGGGTGGTTGGAGATTTCCTGTGGCCGCAGCACCAGCTTGTCCTTGTAGTGCTCCAGGTTGCCGAACACGTCGGCGTTGCGCCGTTGCGACAAGGTAATCGAGCTGCCGGAAGCGAAGCTCAGCTTGCCCGCATCGATCAGGTCGAAAGTCGAATCCTGCAGGACTTCCGAATACATCGTCAGGTCTTCAAACGGCGATTCGATCAAACCGCACATCACTGCGTTGGCAATGTTGCCAATCCCGGCCTGCAGCGGGCCGAGCTTGTTGGTCATGCGACCGGCGTCCACTTCCTGTTTGAGGAAATTGATCAGGTGATTGGCGATGCCTTGGGTATCGGCGTCCGGCGGCGTCACGGTGGACGCGGAATCAGGCTGGTTGGTGATTACGATAGCGACAATCTTTTCCGGCGGGATCGGAATCGCGGTGCTGCCGATGCGGTCGTCGACCTTGACCAGCGGGATCGGCGTGCGCGTCGGCCGGTAGGTTGGAATATAAATGTCGTGCAACCCTTCCAGGTTCGGGTTGTGCGCCAGGTTGATCTCAACGATCACGTGCTTGGCGAAAATCGCAAAGCTGGCCGAGTTGCCCACGGAGGTGGTCGGCACGATATGGCCTTGCTCGGTGATCGCGACGGCTTCGATCACGGCAATATCCGGCAGCTTGAGCTGGTTGTTGCGCAGTTGCTCGACGGTTTCCGACAAATGCTGATCGATAAACATCACCTCGCCGGCGTTGATCGCCTTGCGCAGGGTGCTGTCGACCTGAAATGGCATGCGTCGGGACAGCACACCGGCTTCGGTCAGTTGCTTGTCCAGGTCATTGCCCAGGCTGGCGCCGGTCATCAGGGTGATTTTCAGCGGCGAAGTCTTGGCGCGTTCGGCCAGGGCGTGAGGGACGGCCTTGGCTTCACCGGCTCGGGTGAAGCCGCTCATGCCGACGGTCATGCCGTCCTCGATCAGTGCGGCGGCGTCTGCCGCGCTCATGACCTTGTTCAACAACGAAGGCAAGCGGATACGATCACGGTACATGAATTGTTATCTCAGGCTACGGAAGCAAGGTGGGCAGTGTAGTGATTTCAAAAAAATTCGGCCCGCTACCATGGTCGAATGCCAGGCGGCGATTTAGAGCCTTTGGTCGGGTTTAATCCAGCAATAAAAAACCCCAGCCTACTGCAGGCCAGGGTTTCGGGTATTGCGCTGGCGCAGTGTTATTCGACGGCTTTGACCATGTCTTCGATGACCTTCTTGGCATCACCGAAGACCATCATGGTTTTGTCCAGGTAGAACAACTCGTTGTCCAGGCCCGCGTAGCCGCTGGCCATCGAGCGCTTGTTGACGATGATGGTCTTGGCCTTGAACGCCTCAAGGATCGGCATGCCGGCAATCGGCGAGTTAGGGTCGTTCTTGGCGGCCGGGTTGACCACGTCGTTCGCGCCCAGCACCAGTACCACGTCGGCCTGGCCGAACTCGGAGTTGATGTCTTCCATCTCGAACACCTGGTCATAAGGCACTTCGGCCTCAGCCAGTAGCACGTTCATATGGCCAGGCATACGGCCCGCCACCGGGTGGATCGCATACTTCACGGTCACGCCGCGGTGGGTCAGCTTCTCGGTCAGCTCTTTAAGCGCATGTTGCGCACGTGCCACCGCCAAGCCATAGCCCGGCACGATGATCACGGTGTCGGCGTTGGTCAGCAGGAAAGTCGCGTCGTCGGCAGAGCCGGATTTGACCGGGCGCGCTTCTTTCGAACCCGCAGGACCCGCCGCATCGGCTGTGTTGCCGAAGCCGCCGAGCAGTACATTGAAGAACGAGCGGTTCATCGCCTTGCACATGATGTACGACAGGATCGCGCCGCTGGAGCCTACCAGCGAGCCGGCGATGATCAGCATCGAGTTGTTCAGCGAGAAGCCGATACCCGCCGCCGCCCAGCCGGAGTAGCTGTTGAGCATCGACACGACGACCGGCATGTCGGCGCCGCCAATCGGGATGATGATCAGCACCCCAAGCACAAACGCCAGGGCCAGCATCAATGCGAAGGCGCTGAGGTTGCCAGTGAACATGAACGCCAGGCCCAGACCCAGGGTTGCAAGGCCCAGCACCAGGTTCAGCTTGTGCTGGCCGCCGAACTGTACCGGTGCGCCCTGGAACAGGCGGAACTTGTATTTGCCCGAGAGCTTGCCGAAAGCGATCACCGAGCCGGAGAAGGTGATGGCACCGATGGCCGCGCCGAGGAACAGTTCCAGGCGGTTACCGGCAGGGATCGAGTCGCCCAAGTGTTTGACGATGCCCAGGGATTGCGGCTCGACCACGGCGGCGACGGCGATAAACACTGCGGCCAGGCCGATCATGCTGTGCATGAAGGCCACCAGCTCGGGCATCTTGGTCATTTCTACGCGCTTGGCCATGATTGAACCGGCGGTGCCGCCGATCAATAGGCCGACAATGACGTAACCAATGCCTGCTGTAGCCAACTCTGCGCCCAGCTTATAGATGAGGCCCACGGTGGTCAGCACCGCCAGCGCCATGCCGAGCATGCCAAACAGGTTGCCGCGTCGCGACGTAGTGGGGTGTGACAAGCCTTTAAGGGCCTGGATAAAGCAGATCGACGCGATCAGGTAGAGCGTCGTTACAAGATTCATGCTCATTACTTCGGCGCCTCTTCTTTTACTTTCGGGGCTTTTTTCTTGAACATCTCGAGCATCCTGCGCGTTACCAGAAAGCCGCCGAACACGTTGACCGCCGCCAGAGCCACGGCCAGAGTGCCCATGGTCTTGCCCAGGGGTGTCACGGTAAGGGCCGCCGCCAGCATGGCGCCGACGATCACAATCGCCGAGATCGCGTTGGTCACGGCCATCAATGGCGTGTGCAACGCGGGGGTGACGTTCCAAACCACGTGGTAACCGACGTAAATCGCCAGCACAAAGATGATCAGGTTGTAGATACCGGGGGAGATAAGCTCTTCCATCGTCTGAATCCCTGCTTAGGCGTTTTTACGGATGACTTGGCCGTCGCGGCACATCAGGCACGCGGCGACGATGTCGTCTTCGAGGTTGATTTCAAACTGCCCTTCCTTGGTGAAGACCAGCTTCAGGAAGTCCAGCAGGTTGCGTGCATACAGAGCAGACGCATCAGCAGCGACTGCGCCGGCCAAGTTGGTCGGGCCGCAGATGGTCACGCCGTTTTCCACGATCACCTGATCGGCGACTGTCAGCGGGCAGTTACCGCCCTGGGCTGCGGCGAGGTCGATGACCACGGAGCCGGGTTTCATTTGTGCGACGGTTTCAGCACTCAACAGGGTCGGTGCCTTGCGGCCCGGGATCAGCGCGGTGGTGATAACAATGTCGGCTTGCTTGGCGCGTTCGTGCACGGCCAGGGCCTGGCGCTGCATCCAGCTGGAAGGCATGGGGCGCGCATAACCGCCGACGCCGACGGCGCATTCGCGTTCTTCATCGGTTTCGTAGGGCACGTCGACAAACTTGGCACCCAGGGATTCGATCTGCTCTTTTACTGCCGGACGCACGTCGGATGCTTCGATCACTGCGCCCAGGCGTTTGGCCGTGGCAATCGCCTGCAAGCCTGCAACGCCAGCGCCGAGGATCAGCACGCGCGCGGCTTTGACGGTGCCGGCGGCAGTCATCAGCATCGGCATGAAGCGTGGGTAGTGATGGGCTGCCAGCAATACCGCTTTATAGCCGGCGATGTTCGCTTGCGATGACAGCACGTCAAGACTCTGGGCCCGCGAGGTGCGCGGTGCAGCTTCAAGGGCGAAGGCCGTAACGCCGCGCTCGGCGAGTTTGGCGATGGTTTCGTTGCTGAACGGGTTGAGCATGCCCACCAACACGGTGCCGCTTTTGATCAGCGCCAGTTCGCTGTCGCTGGGGGCAACCACCTTGAGAATCAGCTCGGCACCCAACGCATCCTCGGCACTGCCAATGGTTGCGCCTGCCGTTTCATAGGCACTGTCCACGACACTGGCTTTAGTGCCTGCACCGCTTTGAACCGTGACCTTATGGCCCTGGCCGATCAGCTTCTTGATGGTTTCCGGGGTGGCAGCCACCCGCGTTTCACCGGTCTGGGTTTCGAGAGGAACACCAATGTGCACGTCAAATCTCCTGCATGATCTTTTTGCTTTTGATCTTTTTGTAAAAAGGCCAGTGCACCGCGAGTGGCGCAACTGGGGCGGCCGATCAGCACGATCCCGCCGAAATGACAGCGGGGCGCGGCATTTTGCAGGCGAACTTTACGGCCATCAAGGGATTATGACGGGTGACGAAAAATTAACTACAAGTCACCCTGTGACTGATTGTCGCAATGCCCTTTAATAACCGCTTCAAATACAGGTGTTTAGAGGGGTTCAGGCTGTTTTTAGACTTTTTACAATTGTCGCGGTGAATGGGCGGGCATTGGCTGCTCATCGGCGCTGCAAGCCATGTGGATCATAGCTTCGCGCCGGATTTCTGGCTGGCAGGTACAGTCTGTGTAAATGCGACATATCCGTACATCTGTAGGATTTAGAATTTCCTGACTACAGGGTCAGTAAGTGGCGTCGGGCCTTTAAACATTGGGGTTATAGCGCTGTGATTGATCAATTAACCAGTCTCTGAAGGCGTGCAGTGAGGCGGATTCGACTTTTCTATCGGGAATCATCAGGTAGTACGCCTTCGAGCTGCTGAGAGCCTCGGTGCTTGCGATCACTAATTGCTTCTCCTCAAGCTCGCGCTGGATAAGGAATGGCGGAATCAGCGCAATGCCCATGTCATGCATGGCGGCCTGAGACAACATCGAGAATAGCTCGTAACGTGGGCCTGTCATGTCACGGGGTATGTTCAGTTGTTGCGCGCTGAACCACTGGCGCCAGGCGTATGGCCGAGTGGTTTGCTGCAGTAGCGGCAATTGCGCGATCTGCTGAGGGCTGAAGTGGTCACGGTCACCCAGCAAGCGCGGGCTGCACACCGGCAGCGGATTTTCCCCCATCAAGCGGTGGGACTCGGTGCCGGACCAGTCCGCATCGCCGAAGTAGATCGCAGCATCGAATTCGGTATCGGCAAATAGAAACGGGCGCGTCCGGTTGGTGAGATTGACGGTCACCTCTGGGTGCTGTCGTTGAAAATCTTTTAGTCGAGGGATCAGCCATTGCGTGCCGAAGGTCGGCACCACGGCCAGTTCAATGACGTTGGCGCCCTGCTGTCCCATTACAGACAAGGTGTCGCGCTCTACGGCGTCCAGTTGCATGGCGACACGCCGGCTATAGGACAGGCCCGCTTCCGTCAGTTTTACCCCGCGCCTTGAGCGCCGAAATAGCTCGACACTCAAAAACTCTTCAAGGCTGGCGATCTGTCGACAGATGGCGCCTTGAGTGATGGAAAGCTCGTGCGCCGCCTTGGTAAAGCTCTCGTGGCGGGCCGCAGCCTCAAAGCTGACCAAGGCCGTCGTACTGGGAATTTTTCTGCGCATGTACGGAGTACTCACTTATAAAGCGCGTCTGCGCCCTTCTCAGTCGTTTCGGAGTGAGAAATTAGCACAACCCTATGCAGAAACCTCGTTTGCCCTCTGCGTCTGCCCAGCCTAGGCTGCATCCACGACTTCTGATTTTTTCCGCGAGGGCTTATTCATGGCTGGTAAGGCAAGCTTCAACTGGATCGATCCGCTGCTGCTGGATCAACAGCTCACCGAAGAAGAGCGCATGGTGCGTGACAGTGCTGAGCAATTCGCCCAGGACAAGTTGGCGCCGCGTGTGCTCGAAGCCTTCCGCCATGAAAAGACTGACCCGGCGATCTTTCGCGAGATGGGCGAAACCGGCCTGCTCGGCGCGATGATCCCTGAGCAGTACGGTGGCAGTGGCTTGAATTACGTCAGTTATGGACTGATCGCCCGTGAGGTCGAGCGTGTCGACTCCGGCTATCGCTCGATGATGAGTGTGCAGTCGTCACTGGTCATGGTGCCGATCAACGAATTTGGTACCGAGGCGCAGAAGCAGAAGTACCTGCCGAAGTTGGCATCCGGGGAATGGATCGGCTGCTTTGGCCTGACGGAGCCTAACCATGGTTCTGATCCGGGCGCGATGATTACGCGGGCGCGCAAGGTAGACGGCGGCTATAGCCTGACTGGCGCCAAGATGTGGATCACCAATAGCCCGATCGCCGATGTGTTTGTGGTATGGGGCAAGGACGATGCCGGGGATATCCGTGGTTTTGTCCTTGAGAAGGGCTGGAAGGGTCTGAGCGCTCCAGCGATTCACGGCAAGGTCGGCTTGCGGGCCTCCATTACCGGTGAAATCGTCATGGATAACGTATTTGTGCCGGAAGAAAACATTTTCCCGGATGTGCGTGGTTTGAAAGGGCCTTTCACCTGCCTTAACTCGGCGCGTTACGGCATCTCCTGGGGCGCGCTGGGTGCTGCCGAGTTCTGCTGGCATACCGCTCGCCAGTACACCCTGGATCGTCATCAGTTCGGGCGTCCATTGGCGGCAACCCAACTGATCCAGAAGAAGCTGGCCGATATGCAGACCGAGATCACGTTGGCGCTGCAAGGGTGCCTGCGTCTGGGGCGCATGAAGGATGAGGGAACGGCGGCGGTTGAGATCACGTCGATCATGAAGCGCAACTCGTGCGGCAAGTCCCTGGATATCGCCCGTATGGCGCGTGACATGTTGGGTGGCAACGGTATTTCCGATGAGTTCGGGGTGGCGCGCCATTTGGTCAACCTGGAGGTGGTCAACACCTATGAAGGAACGCATGACGTGCACGCCTTGATTCTTGGGCGTGCGCAAACCGGTCTTCAGGCGTTCTATTAATAGGAGCACGGTATGGGCGCGCTTTCACATCTGCGGGTGCTGGACTTATCGCGAGTGCTGGCGGGCCCCTGGTCCGGGCAGATCCTTGCGGACCTTGGGGCTGAAGTGATCAAGGTCGAGCGGCCTGGTAATGGCGACGACACGCGTGCATGGGGGCCGCCCTTTCTCAAGGATGCATTTGGCGAGAACACCAGTGAAGCGGCGTATTACTTGTCGGCCAACCGTAACAAGGAGTCGGTGACTATCGACTTCACGCGACCGGAGGGGCAGAAGCTGGTGCGTGACCTGGCGGCCAAGTCCGACATCCTGATCGAGAACTTCAAGGTGGGTGGTCTGGCGGCATATGGGCTGGACTATGAATCGCTGAAGGAGATCAATCCCGAGTTGATCTATTGCTCGATCACAGGCTTTGGTCAGACGGGGCCTTATGCGACGCGCGCGGGTTATGACTTCATGATCCAGGGGCTGGGTGGCCTGATGAGCCTGACCGGTCGGCCAGAGGGTGACGAAGGGGCCGGGCCTGTGAAGGTGGGCGTGGCGTTGACCGACATCCTGACCGGGCTCTACTCGACGGTGGCCATTCTCGCAGCGCTGGCCCATCGCGATCATGATGGTGGCGGGCAGCACATTGATATGGCGTTGCTGGATGTGCAGGTGGCATGCCTGGCTAACCAGGCGATGAATTACCTGACGACAGGTATTTCGCCAAAGCGTTTGGGCAATGCTCATCCCAATATCGTGCCTTATCAGGATTTCCCCACGGCTGATGGTGACTTCATCCTCACGGTGGGTAACGACGGGCAGTTTCGCAAGTTCGCTGAAGTGGCGGGTCAGCCTCAATGGGCAGAGGATCCGCGCTTTGCTACTAATAAGCTGCGGGTGGCTAATCGCGCAGAGCTGATTCCGTTGATTCGCCAGGCTACGGTCTTCAAGACCACGGCTGAGTGGGTATCGCAGCTGGAGCGAGTGGGTGTGCCTTGCGGGCCTATCAATGACTTGGCACAGGTGTTCGCCGACCCACAGGTCAAGGCGCGGGGGCTGGCGATGGCATTGCCGCACGCGTTGGCGGGGATGGTGCCTCAGGTAGCGAGCCCGATCAGGCTGTCCAAGACGCCGGTTGAGTATCGTAGCGCGCCTCCCCTATTGGGGGAGCACACGGTTCAGGTGCTGCAAGGAGTGCTTGGGCTGGGGCCGGCGAGTGTGGCTGCTTTAAAGGAAGCGGGGGTTATATGAGCGGTTCCCTCTATATAGAGTGTGTGAAGCGCTCCATATCGGTCGTTTTTTAATCAATCCTAACTAATTGATAGAAAAGCAAAATTAAGGGTTGACGGCAGATTCTGGAAGTCTATAATTCGCCCCACTTCCGGCGCAGTCGAAACGGAAAACTCCTTGGTAAACAAAGAGTTACGCAGAATTCGACAGCGAGTTGCTTCAGTTCATCGAAGCCCAGAAGGAGTTGGTAGAGCAGTG
>NZ_CAWNZA010000012.1:0-67031 GCF_963878885.1 Pseudomonas sp. R9.37
ATACCGGCAGTATCGGTGGCTCCGAAGGTGGTGGTGGTGGCAGTGGTGGTGGTGGTGGCAGTAGCGGCGGCGGCGGCGGCTCCACTTTCGGTGAGAAAATGGGCACCGCAGGCCGTTTTGCTGCCGATATGGCAGGCAGTTTGGCGAGTGGTGCTAAGGCCGGTTTGTCTGCAAAAGCATCCTCTATGGCTCAAGCAGCCAGTGACCGGATAAGCAATACCCCAGGTGGCAGGCTGGCAGCAGAAATTAATGGCTCTGCCGGCCAAGCCCGCGAAGACCAAAAAACGCTGGAACAAGCCTCGGAAATCAAGCAACAACAAGCGATCCAGGAAGCGCGCGAAGTTGTTGCTGGACACACCGGCTCAGCACAGTCCGCCGAACCCCAGTTCGATGGCGACAGTGTAGGCAGCGGGAATGATCGCAGTGATGAAATCAACGAATTTGTTAACGGCAAAGCATAAGGACTTATTCATGAAGAAGATTATCAGTGCATCGTTAGTGGCTATTGCTTTGGCAACCCAAACTACAACAGCGTTCGCTAAAGACCCTTGTGAGACTGTTTTGTGTATGGCGGGAATGCTGCAAGGGAAGGGCATTGTCTCCGGCTGTAGTGGACCAGTATCCGATTTCTTTGACATCGTTAAAAAGAAGAAGGGCAAATTCAAACCCTCGGCCACCCAAGACGCACGCCGACAATTTGTCAATCAGTGCCCAACTCCTGGTGGCTGGGGTGACAAGATTGCCGATAAGTACGGCCAGTTACGGGGTTGAGGTAAAACATATGCCATTTCTCGATCTGCCACCGCAAATGCAAGAGCGCGTTGTTTGTTCCGTTACAGCAGCGATCAAATATGAGGTTCCCGCAAACCTGGTATTAGCTGTGGCAGAAAAAGAAGCGGGCAAGCCTGGTCAGCGGGTGCGCAATTCCAATGGAACCGATGACGTTGGAGCGATGCAGTTCAATACGGCTTATCTTCGCGACTTGGAGCGTCAATACGGCATTACCGCTGATGATGTGGCTCAAGCTGGGTGCTACTCCTACGACCTTGCAGCTTGGCGGCTGCGAGGTCACATCCGTAATGACTCGGGCGATCTGTGGACACGTGCAGCGAATTACCACTCTCGCACTCCACAGTACAACGCCCCGTACAGGGCTGACCTGATGAGAAAGGCGGCAAAATGGGAAGCCTGGCTATCTGAAAGATTTGTCACATACGACCCAAACACGGCAGCAGCCTCCGTTACAGTCGCTGGCACGGAAACCGCGCAAGGGATGCCAAAGGAAAGCGCAGTAGCTATTCCGCAATCGGCAATTACAGCGATGGCCGCACCGGTCGAAGCAGCTCAAAAGAATGTTCAAACTCGCCATCGTGCTTACAACCAAGCCGCCGACCGCGCCTTGGCGGATATGTTCGCACCTGGCTTGATGAAATAGGGCAGGGGCCATGAACCAACTTGCAGCACGCACCACTACTTGGCCCCGTTTGGAAATAGCGAACGGGACCATCGAGGCACTGAAATGGATCGCTCTAATTCTGATGATTGGCGACCACATCAACAAATACCTACTAAATGACACCGTTGCGTGGCTGTATGACGCCGGGCGCTCAGCCATGCCGTTGTTCATGTTTGTTTTGGCGTACAACCTTGCTCGCCCTGGTGCGCTTGAGCGCGGGGTATATCAGCGCACTTTGATCCGACTCGCTATCTTCGGCGCCGTAGCTTCGCCGGCTTTTTTGGCGCTCGGCGGTCTTGTAAACGGGTGGTGGCCTCTAAACATTCTTTTTACCTTGTTCGTGCTGACGGCCACGCTTCGACTAATCGAAATCGGCAACCTTAGAGGGTACTTGGCGGCCGGCTTGATATTTTCTTTGGGCGGTAGCCTGGTTGAATTCTGGTGGCCTGCCGTGGCATTCGGTGTGGCGGTTTGGAGCTACAAAAAGCAGCCATCTATAGCTGCAATATTGCTCGCAATTTCTTCATGCGCAGCACTCACATATATCAATGAATGTCAATGGGCGCTTGCTTCGCTATTGATCATCGTTGCGGCACCATTGATTGACCTACGCTTCCCTCGGGCACGGTGGTTTTTTTATGCCTTTTATCCTGCCCATTTGACCTTGATTTGGCTCGCTAGAATTCCACTACGCCAAGCTGGTTACTTGTTTTTCACTTAAATTTTAGCCGCTAAAATTTCACGCCTTCCGCACTGAATGTGCGGATTCAAAAACGGCTACTACCGTTTGTCAGAAACATCAATTAGTCTAACCCCGCGTAACTCTTGACTTAATTAGGGCCAGGCACTTTGCTATGGCGTACAACCCACTTTCAGTATCAGCATTGCGATGACCTCGTGACGAATAAAAACACTCCTGGAGATACCCGTAAATGCTCCAGTGCTGTTCCGGTGGAGCGCGAAATATTTGCGTCCCGTTTTAGGAAGGCACGGATCGCCGCCAATTTAAGCCAAAAGGATGTTCACGACCGTACAGGTATAGCCCAAAATTATATTTCCGAAGTCGAACGCTGCGTTTCTAATCCCAGCCTAGATATGCTCGCTGCCCTAGCTGCTGCTGTCGGAAAACCGCTCTATCTTCTCTTAAAACCCTGAGTTCTCAAGGTTTCCTAACACGGCGGGCTTGAAAACCCGCCAACCTCTGAAATATCGAAAAATTCGTCAGCGCAACCCCAGCCGGCTGCACGCAAAAAAACCTAAAAAATGTTCGATAAACCAAAATGCCACTATATTTTTCTTGTTGGCTTTATAGCCCATGGGCTATTATTCGCTCGAAATATTTATAGCCTATTGACTATATTTTTAAGGCTTATGGCCACGTTCGGAACGGGCACGTTTCAGAACGCACATGGGGAGCGAAGCGTGATGCAAGAACGAAGGATTATTGGAGATTCACCGCCGCGTTACGGCGGCAAAAAAGCATTCGCAACCGTTAAGCCCTGCCATGAAGGGCATTGCGATTTGTTGTACGAAAGTGATGGAAAGGAACGTGTAGCACGCTTCGCAAACTACGAGGTTGCAAGAACTGCCGCCACGTTAGCCATCTTTTCGGTTGACGTTGAAATCAAAAATGTATGCGTAACCGCCGCCAATAGAAAAGACACTACAGTGCAGATTTATCAATCTGCAAAGACTTGGTTTTCACATCATAAATCGTCGCTATTGACTAAATAAAAAACACTCTCGGTGTACGCGTAACACAAATTATAGGTACAGCATGAAAGGCAATCCATTAATGCAATGGGTCGTTAAGTCGCGCCCATTTGCCAAGAAGTTGATGATAAGTTCCTTGTCATTACTTGTCGGATGCACAAGCACTGTTGAAACTTTTCAACATTCTTCCGCAAGTAATACCAATACAGCTGATTCATACACAGCAAGCGCTACGACAAAAGAAAACGATCAAAACTTACCGCAATTAGGCGGCGGGGACATACAACAGGTCGAAAAAACGCCACCGGCAGACCCACTTGCAGAAGGGGCATGGGCACCGTCTGACCAACAATTAATAGCCAATCCGCTTAACAGCGGTTCAAAAGGAGCCGATGACCTCCAGACGATGGTGTTTGGTGCGCTAAATTCAGCAGCAGCCACCAGAGTTAAAGACTGGTTTTCTGCAAAAAACGCGACTGCCGAATTGTCATTGAGCATGGGACAGAGGGGAGGGAAGTCTGGAAGTTTTGACTTACTCATGCCAGTTTTTGATACCGAGGCCGACCTGGTGTTTACCCAGTTCGGCCTTCGTCGTTCTAATACGCTGACCGAAAGCTACCGGAACACCATTAACATCGGTGCCGGTTGGCGTCACACGCTGGATAAGTGGTTGGTCGGTGGAAACGTATTCTACGACCGTGACATGACCGGTAAAAATGATCGAATCGGGTTAGGCGCAGAAGCTTGGACGGACTTTTTAAAACTGTCTGCGAATGGGTATTTCAGACTGTCTGAATGGAAAAAGTCACCAGACCTTGAGGATTATCTAGAAAGGCCAGCAAACGGTTACGACATGCGGGTTGAAGCAAACTTGCCGTCGTACCCGCAGCTTGGTGGCAAGCTGGTATACGAAAAGTATTTTGGTGATCAAGTCGGTTTGTTCGGTTCGGGCAATCGCCAGAAAGATCCGTCTGCGGTAACTATAGGGGTCACATACAGCCCGGTAGCGCTGATTGGCGTCGGTGTCGATTATCGCCAGGGCCAAGGTGGCCTGTCCGAAACGTCCGCCAAATTGACCCTCAATTATCAGTTTGGCGTTCCTTTGTCCAAACAACTGGATCCGAATTACAGCAAAAATTACAACCTAGTAAATACTCGCTACGACCTCGTTAACCGTCGCAATGACATTGTTCTGGATTACCGCGAGAAAGATGCCGGTCAGATATTGTTGCCAGCGCAGGTCAGCGGCACACCAGCCTTAACCGTTTCGTTTCCAGTCACAGTAACGGATCACACGATTGGTAGTTTTACGTGGATCGGCACTGCCGCTCCATTTGCACTGCCTTACGGTGGCGGCTCAAGCGCTGCTTTGATATTGCCAGCTTACAAAGGCGGTGGGGTCAACAGCTACAGTCTTCAAGCGATTGGTACTGATCGATTTGGGCGGGTTATCCAGTCCAACGTAATGCAAGTCAGGGTCAGTGCCTTCTCAATAACGCTTGACCGCTCCAAGACCTCAGTGATGGCCGACGGCACTGACACCGTTATGTTCACAGCAACACTGCTGGAACCATCCGGTGCCGCAAAGCCGGACACGCCGGTTACTTGGGATCTGTTGGGCAACGCCACGGTTACTGATAAAGACACTCAAACAGACAAGAAAGGCCAAGCCCGCCTTATCCTGACCAGTCGATTCGCCAGTGCTGTGCATGTGACCGTTCAAGAGCCACAAGGTGCAAAGGCGGAGAACAATGCTGTCTTTGACGGCGATCAACGCTCCGCAAGGGTTGTTGCCTTGGTTGCGGCGCCGGAAACACTGACAGCTAATGGCACAAGCACTAGCACCTTGACCGCAACCGTGTCGGATGCCAATGGCAACCCCGTTGGGGCCGGCGCACCTATTACTTGGAGTACCAATAGCGGCACGCTAGCCAGTGGGTCCACACTTACCGATTCCGACAGCAAAGCTACGGTAGTTTTGACAGCACCTTCTCAGGTTGGCAGCGCGACGATTACCGCCAAAGCTGTTACAGGCACCGCAGCTACGGCAAATGTTAGCTTCACAGCTGATAGTGCAGCAGCTCTGACCATCACTGCGGCGCCGTCCTCGATCACTGCCGATGGCAGCTCGACCAGCACCTTGTCGGCCACCGTCAAGGACGCTCATGGCAACCTGGTTGTCGGCACGCCGGTAGCCTGGAAGACCTCGGCCGGTACGCTGGCCAGCGTATCGACCACCACCAACGCCAGTGGCGTGGCCACCGTCGTGCTGACCAGCTCGACCAAGGCTGAGTCGGCCACGGTTGATGCCAAGGCAGGCACGGGTAACGGCTCGGCCGTGGTGACGTTCACCGTAAACAGCCCAGCAGCCCTGACCGTCATAGCGGCGCCCGCTTCGATCACTGCCGATGGCAGCTCGACCAGCACCTTGTCGGCCACCGTCAAGGACGCTCAAGGCAACCTGGTTGCCGGCACGCCGGTAGCCTGGAAGACCTCGGCCGGTACGCTGGCCAGCGTATCGACTACCACCAACGCCAGTGGCATGGCCACCGTCGTGCTGACCAGCTCGACCACGGCAGGATCTGCCACGGTTGACGCCGTAGCAGGCGCGGGCAGCGGTTCCGCCGTGGTGACGTTCACCATCGGCAACGCAGCGGCCGTTACCGTGACAGCGGCGCCGGCCTCGATCACTGCCGATGGCAGCTCGACCAGCACCTTGTCGGCCACCGTCAAGGACGCTCATGGCAACCTGGTTGTCGGCACGCCGGTAGCCTGGAAGACCTCGGCCGGTACGCTGGCCAGCGTATCGACCACCACCAACGCCAGTGGCGTGGCCACCGTCGTGCTGACCAGCTCGACCACGGCAGGATCTGCCACGGTTGACGCCGTAGCAGGCGCGGGCAGCAGTTCCGCTGTGGTGACGTTTGCTGTCGGCAACGCAGCGGCCGTTACCGTGACAGCGGCGCCGGCCTCGATCACTGCCGATGGCAGCTCGACCAGCACCTTGTCGGCCATCGTCAAGGACGCTCATGGCAACCTGGTTGCCGGCACGCCGGTAGCCTGGAAGACCTCGGCCGGTACGCTGGCCAGCGCATCGACCACCACCAACGCCAGTGGCGTGGCCACCGTCGTGCTGACCAGCTCGACCACGGCAGGATCTGCCACGGTTGACGCCGTAGCAGGCGCGGGCAGCGGTTCCGCCGTGGTGACGTTCACCATCGGCAACGCAGCGGCCGTTACCGTGACAGCGGCGCCGGCCTCGATCACTGCCGATGGCAGCTCGACCAGCACCTTGTCGGCCACCGTCAAGGACGCTCATGGCAACCTGGTTGCCGGCACGCCGGTAGCCTGGCAGACCTCGGCCGGCACGCTGGCCAGCGTATCGACCACCACCAACGCCAGTGGCGTGGCCACCGTCGTGCTGACCAGCTCGACCACGGCAGGATCTGCCACGGTTGACGCCGTAGCAGGCGCGGGCAGCAGTTCCGCTGTGGTGACGTTTGCTGTCGGCAACGCAGCGGCCGTTACCGTGACAGCGACGCCGGCCTCGATCACTGCCGATGGCAGCTCGACCAGCACCTTGTCGGCCACCGTCAAGGACGCTCATGGCAACCTGGTTGCCGGCACGCCGGTAGCCTGGAAGACCTCGGCCGGTACGCTGGCCAGCGCATCGACCACCACCAACGCCAGTGGCGTGGCCACAGTCGTGCTGACCAGCTCGACCACGGCAGGATCTGCCACGGTTGACGCCGTAGCAGGCGCGGGCAGCGGTTCCGCTGTGGTGACGTTCACCATCGGCAGTGCAGCGGCCGTTACCGTGACAGCGGCGCCGGCCTCGATCACTGCCGATGGCAGCTCGACCAGCACCTTGTCGGCCATCGTCAAGGACGCTCATGGCAACCTGGTTGCCGGCACGCCGGTAGCCTGGAAGACCTCGGCCGGCACGCTGGCCAGCGTATCGACCACCACCAACGCCAGTGGCGTGGCCACCGTCGTGCTGACCAGCTCGACCACGGCAGGATCTGCCACGGTTGACGCCGTAGCAGGCGCGGGCAGCAGTTCAGCTGTGGTGACGTTTGCTGTCGGCAACGCAGCGGCCGTTACCGTGACAGCGACGCCGGCCTCGATCACTGCCGATGGCAGCTCGACCAGCACCTTGTCGGCCACCGTCAAGGACGCTCATGGCAACCTGGTTGCCGGCACGCCGGTAGCCTGGAAGACCTCGGCCGGTACGCTGGCCAGCGCATCGACCACCACCAACGCCAGTGGCGTGGCCACAGTCGTGCTGACTAGCTCGACCACGGCAGGATCTGCCACGGTTGACGCCGTAGCAGGCCCGGGCAGCAGTTCCACAGTGGTGACATTCACTGCAGGAAGCCCAACAGCCCTTACCATCACAGCGGCGCCGGCCTCGATCACTGCCGATGGCAGCTCGACCAGCACCTTGTCGGCCACCGTCAAGGACGCTCATGGCAACCTGGTTGCCGGCACGCCGGTAGCCTGGAAGACCTCGGCCGGTACGCTGGCCAACGCGTCGACCACTACCAACGCCAGTGGCGTGGCCACCGTCGTGCTGACCAGCTCGACCGTTTCCGGCACGGCGACTGTAACGGCTAAAGCGGCTCTCAGTGCATCGACGGTGACGGTTGCAATGGTGGCCGACACTGGCACAGCCAAAGTGATTAACCTAGTGGCTACACCGACATCAATCACGGCCAATGGCAGCGACAGCAGCACGTTGGTGGCAACTGTCCAAGATGCCCATGGCAATCAGGTCGGTCCTGGTGTGGCGGTCAACTGGTCAACCAGTACCGGCAAGGTCTCCAACGCTTCTAGCGTCACCGATGCCAGCGGTAAAGCCACAATTACATTGACCGGAACTAAGGCAGGTACTGCCACAGTGACGGCTTCCGCCACCGCAGGCGGTGCTACGGCTACCGTGCAGTTAATAGCGGACGAGAACACCGCCAGGGTTGTATCGGTGACAGCTACACCTTCCACCATTGCGGCTAACGTCGAGTACGGCGTCCAACTCGTTGCGATGGTCGAGGATGCCAATGGCAACCCACTGGGAGCTGGTGTATCTGTTAATTGGTCCAGTACGCCGCAGGGTGATATTGCGCGCACGAAAACGCAAACGGACGCGTCCGGGAAGGCTATTAACAGTTTTGGAGGCAACGTAGCGGGGCCATACGGTATTACCGCATCTACTCCAAACGGCGGTGCCAGCACCACAGTCACCGTAACAGCCAACTTGAAACAAGCAAGGGTAACTACGCTGATTGCTACACCAACCTCAGTAGCCGCCAACGGCACATCGGTGAGCGTGTTGGTGGCAACGGTCAAAGATGGCAGTGACAACCTGGTAGGTCCTGGTGTAGCGATTAACTGGACTACGGATTTAGGCACATTGTCAGGGGCCAGCAGCATGACCGATGCCAACAGCCAGGCCACCGTAGTGCTGTCTAGCCTGGACTTAGGGCGCGCCACTGTCACAGCCAACGCCGTAAAAGGCGGTCAAAGCGTTAATGTGACGTTCGTGCCTGACGCGGCCACTGCTCAAGTTGTTTCACTGACCAGTCCTCGCAGTGAGGTGGTGACAGGAGGGATCGACAGTGAGTTGTTCACAGCCACGGTCAAGGATGCTCTGGGGCATTTGGTCGGGCCGGGTGTAACGGTAACTTGGCGTAACAGCGATTCGCGGGGAACAATGAGTGCCCCAACATCGGTGACTGACGCCAATAGCCAAGCCACCATGCGCCTTACGTCGCCTCTAAAGTACGGGTCTACGACTATTACTGCCGAAGCTGTGAAGGGCGGTAAGTCAAAGGATGTGGTGTTCATTTCGGACGTGACAACCGCTCGCATCTTGAGTATCGACGTGTCGCCGCCGTACATCGTTGCCGATGGGGTGGACAAGACCACGTTCTACGCCAATTTGACGGACGCCAATGGCAACGGGTTTAGCTCAAGCATTACTCCGTTGGTGGTGAGCTGGACAACAGACTTCGGGACGTTGAGTGGCAGCACCAGTGTGTCAAGCAACAGTAGTCAGGCCATAATCACGTTGACAGGCAACGCGGTCGGGGTTGCCAATGTCACCGCGTCGGTGACGGCAACGGGCAGTGGGGTAAGTACCAAGGCCACAAAAGTCACGCTGACAGCAGACAACAGTACAGCGAGAGTGACCAGCGTGACTGCTTCACCTGCAACGATCACAGCGAATGGGGTGGCTTTCACCGTGCTGACGGCCACTGTGCGAGATGTTCGCGGTAACTTAGCTTCCAGTGTCCAAGTTCCTTGGACCACCAACCTTGGTCAGCTTTCCAGCACCTCGGGCTGGACGGATGCCAACGGGCAAGTAACTACCCGGTTGACTGGTACAGTCTCTGGCACAGCGACAGTGACAGCGAACGCAGTTGCAGGAAGCGCAAGCGCAAACGTTATACTCCAATGAACATCGCTACTTGCTAACTGAAAAGGCCGCTCACTGAGCGGCCTTTTTTTGTCCTTTGATCGTCATTTTTTGTTTCTTGGAAGTGTCAGTTCAATGAGTCGTTTCTGTGTACAGCTGTCCTTGGTGTCGATCATCGTACTCTTCTGGATTGGCTCTATCCGACCTTTATCTACCATCCATAACCCTTGTGGTAGAAAAAGGAGCGACCAGCCACCCAAACAAAACAGCCACAAGTCGAGTTCAACACCTGGTAAATATTGTATAGGCTTACCGTGACCGGCCGCGTAGATCCAGCTCCACAGTGCCGTCCAAAGAGCATACGCAAACATCTTTAGAGCTTTGGCTTGAGTAGTCATGGCTGCTTTTCCTAGACTGATTCAACTTTGCGCGGAGGTGAGCGCAGGGCCCTTAGAACTGCCTGCTCCAGCGCCTCTTTACCGGCGTTGTCGTACTGCCGCGAATACACCGCATACTGCTTGCGTAGAGGCAACAAAAGAGCCTCAAGCTCATTCATTTTCTTGGCGTCCGACTCCAGTTTAGCAAGTCGCTGCTGCGTCTCAAAAGCCTCGTCCCGCGCTCGCCAGTCGATGCATGCGCCCTTGTCGTGCCAACGATCAACAAAATGCACAGAACCCAAACCGCGAGCCTTGGTATCAGTGAACAACGCGCCGCGATAAATACCGCCGAGGACTTTGCCTTTCAGCGACTTGGCTTCGAATACAAAGCTGTCGGCAAGTCGGCCATCGACAATGCGATAAATCTCTGCGCCTGGCTTGTTGCCTTTCAGAGAGCAACGACCGGCGTAGACGAAATCGAACGGCAAAAAATCAAGGTCTTCTGTTTCAGTGGTCATCGCGAGTTCCCTTAACTTTTGGTGCGATTGCTTCGCCAAGTCGTAACCATCACGATGATCAGCGGAACGATCAAACAACCGAACATTCCGAGACCGCTAGGTCTTGTGTCGAACAGCAGATAGGCCATTAGTAGGCCACCCAAACTGATATGGGCTATGTAGATCCCGTTGCATAGGAGTGGATTCATCGATGCTTTTCCCTTAACTGATCGCTTGCCAGAACTCGTCCAATACAACGAGCTTTCGCCCTGATTTCTTGCCTTTAAAAAAACGGCCACGGGGGAGGCGATCACCACGGTTCAGCTTTTGCCTCCACTCTTCGAAAGCGGCAGTCTTGCGACGATATGCTTCGAAGCGCTCCATATCGGGCAGCGTCTGTGTAACCGTGACAAACCGTGTGCCGTACCTCGGCGTGACGTATGGCAGGAAGCTTTTGCCTTTGCCGGTATCGGCGTTTTCGGCCAAAACCACTTGGGTTTCCTCGCCGGTTGAACTGGTAACTTTCATCGTTTTATCCGTAAATACTTCAGTTATTGGCAAGACTGATAGTTAACCCGCCACCCGGTACGATTATCGGACTCCACCTTCGCTCGCTGCATGGTGAGTTCACATTTTCGACCTGCAATCAAAATGGGCACCAGTGCCGTATCAGCCCAAATCCTTGGATTTCCAACAACAATGAAAGATTGCTTCGCATATTCACCGGCTAACCCAATCGCTGCATCCGGCGATCCCGAACGATCAAAATTGAAGCTGTCCATAGGCAGTTCGATCACAGGACCATCTTGGCGGACGTATAGCGCATGGATGGCAGCGCCTCCTGGTACGCCTGCGATCAAGCCCAGGAGAAGTCCTGCTGTTAATCGATGTATGACTTTTGGCTCGTCAACTCCACGGGCGTTCATCATGTCGTCTTTTCCTACGGCTGGCTGGGGTTCTGCAAGCCCACTGTTTCGAAGTGGAATGTACGCAAATTAGCGCTTTAACGCTTTAAGCATCATTTGGCGCTGGAATGGACTGCACGCTTCCATGTAACGCACCAGCTCCCAAGCGCCCAACTGGCAAAGATTGGAAAACGGCATGTTGCGAATGCGGGTATAGTCTGCATCTGACATAGCGGATACCTTTAGCGGGGTTTCGGTGTGTTACGAGCGCCAAGGTGGTCTAAGACCTTGGCGCTCAATCCCTTCCTTGAAGATTGAATTTTACGGTATAGCGCAAATACCCGCAACAGCGTTTTACGCTAAACCGCAATATTTATACCGCTTCGGCACGATGCGTAGCCCAAACCCGCTTTACCGTGACCTCGCTACAACTCGCCAGTCGTGCAGTTTCTGCAATGGTGTGGCCCGACGTTCTCAACGCCACGATGCGGCCGTGCAATGCCTTATTTGGACGGCGCCCCTTGTACTTCCCATCTTCTTGAGCCTGTCGAATTCCCTGGCGTTGTCGGTCCCGGCGATTGGCCCATTCGTCATGGGCGAGTTGGAGTATGACTTTTAGAATCATCTTCTGTGATTCGTCCATGATGATCCGCGCAACACCCTCCATACTACTGCTTAGGTCTGATAGATCCACAACACCAGGCACCGATATACGCGCGCCCTTGTTACGGATGGTCTCTACCAGTTTTTCTGCCTCAACCAGCGGGCCACGACTGAGCCTGTCCATCTGCTCCGCAATCACGACATCACCTGGTTGAAGATCCTCGATCATCCGCAACAGTTCAGGCCGGTCATATCGAACACCAGACTCGGTGTCACGATAAACGCCTGCAATGTAGTAGCCAGATTGACGCGCAGACTGGGTAATCGCGTCCTGACGTCGCAGATCCTGCTCCTTCGTACTGACCCTCATATAGATGCGTGCGACTTTCATCATTAATCTTCACGTTCGTTTAGAGCATCATTGCTTTTTGGATATTTTCCCCGGCTCATTTCAAGGCGCTGAGCCTGCGCTTCACTTTTAATCACAAAACAATCCCCGACGATGATAGTACCTTGGGGGATAGTTACGGACGCTCCTGGTGCAGCGTTCAAGAGTTCTGCTTGGATTGATCGCCCGTTTGGACCGATCAGCTTGCAACCATCCGACGCAGCATCAATAAACCCGAAGTCAACCTTGTTGTAGCTGCTTAACTCTATTCGTTTAATGAAAATCGACACAATAAACGAAAACAGTATCACAAATGTAACTAAAGCCAAGACGATTGGCCATTTACTAACTCGTCGCTTCATTTGGTGTCAACCTCTTTGTTGGAATTTAGAACTTTGGCTTTAGTAGTTATGGCTGCTTTTCCTTTAGTTGCGTGCCTGGTACGCAACCACCAGCATAATGAGGGATGCGACTACCAGAACGGCCTTGATTGTCCTGCTCCAAAGCGGTTCATCCCCACCTAACGTTTCAACCGTTTTTGAATGCAATACTTTCTCGTCGCCGTTTGTGTTTTTCGCCATGGAGTAGTTTTCTGAACGGAGTCTTGGTTTTCTAAGAAAATAGGAAGCGATGAGCACGATTACGCCATTGACTACGCTGAACGTACTGCTGGTGAAAATGCCGCCTAGCAGAGTACAAATACCTACAATCAAAAGTGTCATTTTTGACCTCGATCATCACGATAAACGCCTGATTCGCCTTGGTAACAGATTCGCCCCGCTGGAATGCCAACAATGTAGCGAGGCAGTTCGGTAGAACTCATGGTAGATTTTCTCCATTCGGAATGGGTCATTTAGGTATACTCATATGATCCACAGCTTAACACACCAGCTCATTGTGGCAACTGCCATCTATATGAGCTAGCTCACTACCCCGCACCTAAATGAGCCAGGAGGCAACACCAGGTGACTTCAACAGCGACAAAACGAAACCGTTTCCCTTTTTGGGGATTCATCTTGTTTGGGATTCCGGTACTCACTTACTGGTTGTCAGGTCCTTACGTCTCGTCCTGGGTCAGCAGCTGGGAAACAGCGCCGTCCGGGTACGCCATTCTCGCAACAGACTTTCCGACGCTCTCCACGCAGTTGCAGCACGACGTAGCTGCCCAGCTTGAGAAAGGCTATTTGACCAATCAAGATGTGAACAGGCTCATCCAGAGCATTGTTACCGAGAAAGGATCGGTGCAGACAGGATCGGTGCAGACCTACCCTGCCCCTGACCTTGGTGATGGCCAAGCTTCCGCCTTCGGGCCAATCGGCCAAGCTATGGGAAAAAGGCAGGACTCACATGCCAAGCGCAAGTTGTTAGCACTGACGGAGAACTTCGGAGAATGATGTATTTACTTTGCTGCTTATTGTTCATGGCAATTGCCGTGAAACGTATGCTCGCCACGCTGCACAGAACAATGGTGGTAGATGGTGCGTCGATCCGCTGGCATTCGCCTTTAACGAGTGCGCTACTGCCATGGGCTGTTGCCATGGCGGTAGGTGCGCCACTTATCGCCACGGTGATGGATGGTGCTGCATCCGCGTCCAGTGCCGGCGTGAAGATGTCCAGCGGCACTATCAGCGTCTGGATAGCCTTCGCAGGTGCACTGGCTGCTACGGCGCTCTACGGCGCTCCTTTGGTCTTGGCGTGCAGGTCAGGCGCTGTAGGGTTTGCAAGAATGGGAAAGCTTGTCGCCCCCGTTATCTGCGCCGTACTCCTGGTTCTGATAACGGGCCTACAACTGGAGTTTGTACGCCATAAAGGAGCTGGGTTCGTATCGTTAGGCTTTGTGCGTGACCAGGTACACGATATGCGGTGCAACGCTGACGTGGTTTTAACGCAATGGGACAAGGATGAAAGTAGCCCGGTTGTTTATAGGTGCCCTACAACCATCATGCTCAACCCGTATTCATCAACACCATTCGTACCCTGGCCGAGCTATTACCAGGGGGAAAGTGCAGACCTTGCAAGGGTTATGGCTGATTTCCTAAAAGACGCAAAAGATATTTAGGGCAATCCTTCAAGGCACTTGGCCCCGCGTTTAAGTTCATCGGAAATTAGGCTGGTCAGCATGGGTAATTTTCCGTGACAACTCTACTGACAGTTGATAGCCTCAAGTCTGTTGAAGACTCCCTGCGAGGTGCAAGTGTGGCTCCTACCCGCTCTTGCGAAAGAAACCGCCCATGTGGCGGTTTTTTTTCGCCTTGTTTTTTCTGCCAGCGAAACGTGAATGCGGGCAATCGACGTTTGACGGCGGGGCTTGGTGTGTACCTGGTCGGCAGATCCGCCGCGTTTTCCGTTAGCTGGTTGGTTGCTGCGCGCGGAACACGGAGGCGATGACATGGGTCGGGGTTTGACCTGCTTCGTAGCATTTGATGTAAGCATCATCGGGATTGTCCGGCGTTCCGGCCAGCTCTGGGTGACCATATCGCTCGCCCAGATTGTTCACATCCCGTATCCATTGGCGTCGTTCTTCGGCGCACTTTCGTTCGAATGCTCGCCAACTGTGGTAGCACCAGATTAGGCCGACTACACCTGCAAAAAACATAATGGGGGAAATAGGGTCATTGAACATACGCGCTCCTGCGAATCAGTTTTTATCGTTTTCAGTCGATCACTTCAAAGTCATTAGCTGCATACGCCTCGAATGCTCTTTTGGCTTCTGCTACCCGCCTGTCGGTCAAGATGAAACTACGCTCAATATCCGCCATAAGCTGGATTGGCAGACCTTCTGGCATGACAAAATCATTTGGCCGCATCCTAATATCACCGTTAGCCATCAGAACATATGACTGCATGTTCGGCAGAAGGCGCATCGCCAAAAGCCCATCATTTGAAATATGAGGAAATACCCGTAACGATCTATCCTCAAAATGCACTGCTATCTCCCTTGCGTCATTAACACTCGTCGGCAACGCGTTTTTCGGATAGCACTCAGCACAATCGCGATGCCATTGATCGCCCTGACTACTTTTTTCGGGCAAGGCCGCGTTACAAGTGCGGCACGTCATATATCTGATTTTCATTGATATTCATCCTTGTGTTCAGCGACACCAGATGTAGTGTCGCGGTCTTTGTCACGGCAGGAATACGCTTGGTCGTCAGGATCATTCTTAGGCCACCGCTCGCGGCACCCCCGACGTTTGCAGCGCAACACGACTTGGACCCTCGCCGCAGGCTCAGGATCGCCCATCATCGCGTGCAAGCCGCATGAGGGGGTGCCATCTGTGCGCAGGATGTGCGCCATTTTCGCGAACCGCGTATCTGGTTTACGCCAGAAACTGGCATCCCTGAAAGCGGCTTGCAACTCGAACCCAACATCTTGCTTACACATGTCTTACCTTCCACTGTCCATCACTTCGAATTCGATCCTGGGAGTGCGAGAGTCCAACGCATTATCAGGATCGCGCAGGCTGTTTGACAGAATCACAAAGCGTTCCCGGCTAGCCGGATCACGTTTGACGTTGAACACCTCGTCTACTACACCATTGACCCGCGCCCATTGGTTCCAAGCGAACGATCGGCCTAGTCCTACTGTGGTGGACGTGCTGGGGAAACTGGCAGCATCACGTACCAGTTCCTCCCAGGTAGCCCCAAATGCCACGGCATCAAACCGGCTGTGCTTTCCCGTCAGGGCGTTGCGCTCCAACAGCAAGGCCCGCTCAAGCAGCTCAGGGTGATTCGCGGCCAGCCAATACAGCTCCCATTGCTTAGAGGCGGGGCAGAAAAAACAAGCCGACTTAATCGGCACCAGGTCATCGCCCAAGACTTGGGAAATCGCCCGAACACAATCAGGGCGTGCCCAGCCTACGATCTGCAACGGATACACGTAGTCGAAATCACCGTCCGCAGGTTTTGGAGCTTTGGATCGACGCATGTCGGCCTTGCCGCAATCGTAGCCAATCAGCTTCACAATGCGTTGCCGATTCTTTTGGGCGCGCAGCCAAATCGGGTGTGCTGCTCGCGCATTGGGGCCACGTTTGACCCCCTTCAAAAACTGATCTTGCGGATTATGTTTCCATTTGATCGAGCAGGATTTAAGCCCGAAAGCGAGGCTCGGCAGTGTTTCGTTCTTCATGCAATTACCGTAGAGGTCGCTATAACCAGTCGTTGCCAGGGGCACTTTCTGGCATACGTCGATCAGTGGCCAACCCCAAGCACCCAGCACCCGGTTCATGGCGTCAACATGGCGAAGCGTCTCGGGTTTCTCCGCACCCGTGTCGGCAAATGTGATGACATCCGGCCGTAGGTTAGCGGCACGCAGAGCGACAATCATTGCAGTGGAATCGACGCCGGAGCCGAAGCAAAGCGCCAAAAGACGGCAGGAAAGGGCTACCCGCAGAGCGCCTGACTGGTAGTCGTCGAGAATGCCGGAGGCATCAAACAGGTTCGTGGCAGTACCCCTAGCGTGTGTAGCCAGCAGGTCACGCAAGGTCCGCTCTACGGCCGCGTCATTCATGTCGTAATAATCATCATCAATCAGGTGCCCCAGCTCCTGGGTGGTGATCCCGGCATCAAGGACTAGCCGAAGCATGCGGGCATCAAGGCGGTCGTATTTCCAGCAAAGGGCAAGCCCGGGATTGTCGTGCGCGTTGTTGGCCATGAAGAACCCATACGCAAAACCCTCAGGGGTCTCACTTCGGCCATTCTTCGTGGCCAGGCTCTTACCGCCGAACTTGGTGTGCATTTTCGAGCCTTCAACCGGCTCGACAGGCGCTATAGGTAAATCGGCATTGAACCGCCCCCACAGGTGCGTTTTCTTGGTATAGGGGTCGCCAAGGTCGTTGGGGTTGAACGCCAGGCGCCACGGAGGAAGATCGCCCAGTTTTTCAATTCGGCCGACTGGGTTTTCGATGGCCCATACGGGCGGTCGGTAGTATTCGATGGTACGCAATGTTTGGCGTACAAGCTCGATGGCCGCAACGGTACGCCCATCAGCATCCTTCGCAGAAAAATGGCGTGCGCCACTGTTTGCGAACTCTGTGCAAGGGCAAGCGGCAAGAATCGCGTAGACCTCCAAGCCGTAAAAGTCACCGAAGTAATCGGTGAAAAACTCCACGTCAAAGGTGTTTACATCGCCGGTTTCAGGGTTGTCCTGAATGTCGAAGCGCAGCACGTTGTAACCAGCTTCCTCCCAAGGACGCGACCAGTTACCCGTGTGGTCGAACAACGACAACACAACCTTTCCGGCGTTGGGGTTGGTACTTAAAGTGGCTTGCGCACGGACTTCTTCTTTCCATTGCTCAATGAGGCCGCGCGCCTCAGCTTGATCCATCCAGCCTGCCAGCCTTGTATGCCGCTTTGTCTTTTCAGCCAAGCGCACAACCTCGGATACTAAAGGCGCGTCGAACAAATGATGTTCTTGCTCGCCTCGGTCATGGGCTGCCCGTAACTCGGCTGCGACTTGTGCCAACTGGAATTCTTCGACGGGGGGGAGCATGGTCATAGCGGCTTGCCTAATCATCTGATGAGGCAATTTTACGGTATAGCGCAAATACTGACAACATAATTATGCGCTATACCGTAAACTAAAATGCCGGAGACGTAGGCTGATCCCCTCTATGCCCCCATTACAGGCTGGATTTAAATCTGAGTTGTTTACCGAAAAAAGTCCGAAGGTAGCGCTCGATTTTTTTCCGAGACGCAGGCCATTCAATTTGCCATTCTGCTAGCCGCGCCGGCAGATCCTGGTCCTGACAATCAGGATGTAGCTGACCCAAGAATTCACGGCCGCGATTGGATATGCAAACCAATCCCTCTGCACGCTCTACCAACCGAGCGCTAATAAGCCCTTCGACAATGAATGCCCTCGATGCTACCGAGCCGAGGCTGGAGGGACCGTAGCGGCCCGTACCAGGCCACCGATCCATTAGGTTAAATAGACGCCATTCATGATGTTGCGAACAAGAATTTAGAAAATATAAAAGCTGGAGACTGTACTTGCTCAGTCCGTAGTTTGCTGTGTCCACACCGACATTGCGCAAAGATGCTCCAAACAGGGCAAGCGCATTGACGTTGTAATTGAAATCAAAAAAACGCTTAGCCTCACCCTTCTTTAGCCAGGTTTGGAACAATGGATCTTCTGTTGTTGTTGATGCGTCCAGGGCCTTTTGGATGCTTGTCTTGTCCAGCCCCGTCAAAAACATTGCAGGACGCTCCACGGCCGCAGCCTCGGCACCCAAGCACTGCGTCAACAACACCTGGTAAGCGTTGGCCCCCGAAGCATCAGGATCACAGCCATACCAAATAGTTGTTGCCGAAGCGATGACTTGTGCGGGTTCTAGCGCTGTTTTACAGACCTCGCCACTGCTCAACTCAACTACAAGTGCGGGATGGGCATAATTAAACGTGCGCTCTTTCCATGCTGGATTGCCGGTATAGGGCAGGTCCGAAAACGTGAGTCCTCGTGGATAGCGAAACTCATACAACCCGAGGTACAGAGTGTAAACAGCTAGCACTCGTTGTCTTGGCCAATAAGTCGCCACCAGCGGCGCGAGGAAACGTGCTTGAACGGGTTTTTCCAAGATGAGCACTACGCTCGATTGCAGGACTGACATGATCCGTACTCCTAAAAACAGGAAGGTGGGTTAAGCACGGCTTGGCCGTGGACTGTGGGAAGCATGGACGGTAACGCACTGAACAGCAACTTACTGGTGTAGCTGAAGGGTTTTAAGGAATTACCCCTAGTTTCTGGAGCGCCTTGTGGCAGCGCTTACAACTAACATGCCCTCCAGTGTCAGTAAGCGTCTGCCCCGCAGTATCAACAGTGACAACACCACACAACGCAGTGTCTGTGTGTGGTTCCACCGCATGGGTGCAGCATCCGTCCTGGGTGGGGTTGTAGCACCTCCACTGGACTGAATATTTATCAGTTTTCGCCATCTTTGTTACTCGCTTGAACAGAATTGAGTTCAACCGGATGGCGAGGTACAGGCCGAATGCCTAAAGCTCGCAACGCTTCAAGCGTATGATCCAACCAAGACGCTGACCAACCGTCCTCCATCGACTCCCTATTCCAGCGCTCTAATGTATCCGGGTCTGTAATACGTAAGCCAGGAGTTATATATAGTTTATAGGCAGGATAAATGACCGACGCTATGTGAAAACGCTCGAATGTTCCAATTTCATGTTCTTCTTTGGTGTACTCAAACCGCCAACCTACTGAGTGCGCAGCATCGAAGATTGCTTTCAGAATCAACTCAAACATACGGCAATTCATGTACTGGAAAATAGCCGGCGCAATTAAATCAATATTGACAACATCCTGCTTAACAGGAATGTTCTCGATTGATTCATGCTCCGCAACTACAGGCGCCATGGTACTTTCCATAATCCGCATCTTTCGTATGCGTCTATTTAAAAGACCCATTGCGACTGCGTAAAAACAACCCGAAAATAACAACGCCATAACGAATATGCAGGCCATTAAAAATGGCAGCGGGTACTTATTCATCAATGAAGAAATAGAATTGATCAACAACGTAGGATCACTTGGCATCATGAGTGCTTATCCTTTGGCATTTTCGAGATTTTAGCCGCTAAAATCCGGCGCCTTGAATTCCTTATCCAGCATGGCCCAACGCACAGCAATTTCGGTCTTGAGCCGTCTGTAAATGTCTTCTTGCTGCTCAGGAGAAGCGGCTGCTAGCTCGGCCTGGATAACTTCGTCGTCATGGATTACCTCAACGTCAACTACCAGGCCGAATTTGCGGCCAACAGCACGCAATGCGCGAAACTGGTTCAACTCAAGCGGAGTAAGGGATGCGAAGTCACGGCCATTGAGGGCTAAGGCCCACGTACTCACTCGTTGATAGTGTGAATCAGGCATTGGTCCGGCTGATCCACCGCCGACAATTATTGCGTGGCCAAATAGCTTGCCGTCCAGCTTTAGGGGGAATGGGTTAACACGGTCTTTAAGCACTTCGCGCGTATGCGAAGACAACGAACCTCCTTCATCATCAAATAGCGCACGCCCTTTGAGTTCCGAGTTAACCGTTACCGGCAAGTCACTTTTTTGACCAGATTTAGGTTTATCACTCATGTTCCAACTCCGTGGTGTGCCCCATCCACAACGATTTTAATTTGATCACTGCGCTGTTCCTGGATGGGGAATCAATTTGATTTCAACACGACGATTCTGCGAACGCCCCTCAGCGGTTGCATTGGACGCCACAGGGTTAGCTGAACCAGCCCCTACAGCGCGAATGCGCGAGCTATCGACACCATTGGATCGGAGGTATTGAGCAACACTGTCAGCCCGCCGAGAACTGAGTACCTGGTTGGCTTGTGCTGCACCCACCGAATCGGTGTAGCCAGTTACCACCAGGTCATTATCCTTGAATTGCTTGAAGTTGCCTGAGAGCTGGCTGAGGGTCTGATAAAAGGTTGGGGTAATATCAGCCTTACCAGTGGCAAACGTGATTGCACCGGGCATAACCAATTTTAGCTGGTCCCCTTCCCTTTCAACCTGGACCCCGGAGCCGGCCATGCTATTGCGCAGTTCGGCCTCTTGGTTATCTACGTAATGTCCGTAGGCAGCGGCAGCAGTACCGGCTACTGCGGCACCAATCAGTGCGCCCTTCCCCTCCCCCATAAAAGCGCCTGCGGCAGCGCCAAGGATGGCTGCACCACCTCCGTACATAGCAGACTTCTTAATGGACCCATCGTCGTTTTGCACAACAGCGCAACCGGATAGCAACGCGACAACCAATGTTGAAACAACTAACTTATTCATCGTCTTCCCCAAAATTATTTTTGAATGTCGAAATTCAGAAACACAAGCCTTATAGGCGCCCGGTCGTAATAAGATTATAAATAGCGGCAATAACCACCCCAAAAACAACTTCCATTGCCAGTACACCAGCAAATGAAAGAACGCTTGGCCCAGTCTTTATTGCCCAATACAAGGTTCCAATCATCACAGCGATCATAATTACAACAACTGGAATTTGATTCCAAAGTAGATCCCAAGCCATGCCGTACTCCTTAACAACCAATTAACAATCCCTTCTACTGACTTAGCCCACGCGCGGTGGGCTTCATCAACATCTCAAGAATTCAGCCACTGGTCGAAGGTTTTGACCTTCCATCCCAGCTGAGTGGCCTGCTCAAGGTAGATTTCGTAACGGTCGCGAAGTGTGCCCATGTGTTACATCCCCCGCCGCTGCATCAAAATCGACGTAGCACCACGCACCGATCCAACCAAGTAATCCAGCAGGTTTTCGGCTTCCAGCCCTGTAACCTCGGCGTAAGCTTCTTCGGCCGTGATTCCATTGCGAACGGCAATGGAATCAAGGATCGCGACCTTCGTATCGTTGTCGATAACGGCAAGAAATTGAGCGTTACGGTGAATCATGGACTTCATCCTCAGTGAGTCGTTTCATTGAGGTATTTTACGGTAAAGCGCAACATTATCAAGAGATATTTACGCTATAGCGTAAAATTTAACAAGCCTGGCAACCCGGTCGTTCACGATCCGAATGGATTTCAGCCGTAGCGAAAACTGGCTCCTGTCGGCCCCAGTCTGCTCACACGCCTCCTTTGGAGTTAAGCCGTTTACAAGGTGCAGCTTTAGAGCTGCGGAGACCTTAACCCCCCGAATGTCAGTGCCTTCAAGCAAAAGGTCGAACTGCTCGGCGGGTACGCTCCCAGCCACCAGACCGTGTACATCTGTCATCAAAAAATCCCCGATTCATCTTGGCAGCGAGCCAAGCTAAGTTGGCTTGCTTGGTTGTTGGGTGTAGCTGTTTGCGTTTTCCGTTAATTGGTTGGGTCGGATACGGGAGTGGGTGCGCACACTACAAAAACACCTAACAACGCTCCACCAATAGCAGCAAATGACACAGGGATTGTACCCAGCATGCCAAGGTCAAGCCGTCCACCAGCTGGAGTAGGGATTGAGCCGAGGTGCGGGAAAAAACTCAGGCCATACCAGATGGCCACAAACAACAGTGCCCCCCAAAGCGCGGCCAATAACACTTTGGATTTCTCGGGTCTTGGCCAAACAAATTTCATAGCTCTTTCCCTCAACAGTCTTGCGGAACTGCCATGGCAGCCAGCGGGCGGTCAACCAGGTATTGCATGTATGCTACCGGGCTGGTCACGACATTTGCCGCATCACCGGCAAGATGGAGATTGCCTGTCGCCGTCATCTCGCTTGCAAGCTCGTCCAGCTTTGCGGCTTTCTTGCGCAGTTGGTCGGCCATATCCCGGATAGCGTCCACCGTGGGTTCAACGTCATAGCGGTTTTTCATAGTCCTGTCCTGCTCGATCCGTGGGCATAAATTGCCCCTTTACTACGTCCCCTGCCCCGGCTTTTGAGGGCCGGGGCTTGGGGTGCAGCGGTCGTTTATTGCTCCTATACGCGTAACGCTGAACTGACCAGCTCACGTGCGTGAGCTTCATCTGATGCGTACCCCTCGCTTACCAACCATTCACAAGTATGAGCTACCTCGGACGTTTTCACAGCGGCTTCTATATCGCTAATAAGCTTCTTGTGAAGCCCGCCCGGCTGGACAAGGCGCTCCTGCCTGGCTTCTTTTTGCAGGCGCAGCGACTCTAATTTTGCTGCTTCATGATCGCCACCTTCGGGACAAATAGTCATAAGCTCAGGTGTCGTGTAGAAGCGATTAACATGGGTTCTTGCACCACGAGAACCCTTGGCATCAAAGCAATCGACGAACATACCGTTGATGTATGCGAAGAACATTGTTACTGGTACTGACGTAGCCATCGGAGGATTCCTTGAACGGTAGAGTGGCCCGGCGAACCGGGCGGTTACAGGTGGGTCAATCAATCAATATGCAGAGTTCGCCTTCATGCTCGACGGTCTTTATCCAACCTGCTGCCTCATACCCGCTTTCGCTGTCCTTGCTTGCGACTACGACTCGCATATCTCCAGTTTTAAGTTCCTCAGCCAGCTCGCTCAACATCATTTTCAACATCCTCATGTCTTCGTTTCAATGAGGAAATTATACGCTATACCGCATCTGCAACATAGAAATATTTACTGTATAGCGTAAAATATTGCTGCGTGAGCTGTCGGTCCAAGACAGAAAGAAGCCCGCATGAGCGGGCCCGTGGTGCATAGCAACCTTTTCTTAACCCTTTGCATCACTATGCTGATCGGCGTTTGCCGGTGCCCTTGCAAGGCTCGCAGTCCACACCGGGAGTACACGGCACTGCGTGATATCCGTCTCCGCCGCAGTATTCGCAAATTCCGTCACTTGGGGCAGTGACGCTTTTGTTCTGTGGCAACGCCCATACCAATGCTTTAAGCAGAGGATGCCAGCGAAGGTTGTAGGTGAATTTGCCGTAGAAGCGGCTTTTTTTCGAGCCGATTTCTTCGGTGAATTCATCTCCCTTACGGGCCATTCGCTGCCGGTCAAACGGGCCACCAATCACCAACAGTTTTTCACTTTCGTCGCGCTGCACCATGATGTTTTTCCGGTCTACTCGGGCTTTTTAGCGGCTAAAAAAAGGCCGGACTTCCCGGCCTTTTACAACACCCGCTAACTCGTACTAGCGAAGTCAAAGCTATATTTTGTTGACCTTGCGATGTTGAAGTTTTTCACCTTCTTCCCGCGAAACCTCACCCTTCACCTTGCCGACGCCTCGGGCGTAACTCACCTCGTAGAATTTGCCGACAACAGGTTCCTTCCCGTTTAGTGCCTGATCAAAAATCTTACGATCATGTTTAACAACCGAAAACTTACCATCCCCCCTGTCCGGCCCGAACTGGTAAACATTCTTCTCATCAAAGTGCAGAACCTGCCCGCCGAACTGCTGCGGGTGCACTTTCTTGCCTGCATCGAGCGCGCTACTCAGCGGGTAGATACCCTTCGGCAGCCCACTTTCCGAAAGCACCCTTTGGGTTTGCCAGCCGGGAGCGCCGTTGTCACCAACACCAGGCACAACCTGGTCAATCTGGCGACTGCCATTCAGGATCACAACCTTCAATGCTCCAACCTCCGGGATTTTGCCAACTCCCGGATCACCAGCTTCCCGAGGGCGACCAATTAGTTCGTGTCTCATATGAATCTCCTTTTAATGTTACTTTGGCACTCTAAAAGTCGGGCCACTCAAGATGTACCCGACGAATTGCGTTTGCTGTCTAGTGGCCAATAGCGCGCTTGGTTCTCTGAACGTCCTCGATGCTGTGAGTGCGCTCTTGGATAGGCTGCTGCACCTTTGTTTCGCGCGGCCCAATGACTTTTTCTACTGCGTTTTTCACTTGGCGTTCCAACCCCTCGCGGCCGAGCGAGCTTTTTGTTGCAAGGTCGTTGAAGTCAGTGAGGCGTTTCATTTTCTCCAGCGCGGCCAGTTGCGCATCGCTGAGCATGTCTGCCTTCAATGCTCCTGCAAGCTCGGACAGGGCTGGGTCTCCAGCCGAAGGACCATCAGCGCTAATCAAAGCTTTCAGTTCCCCTGCCGCTTGTAAATGCTTTCGGTACGCCTGCGGCGTGATCGCAGGCAGTGTGTCGGGGTACTCGACCTCCCCTGGTGCGAAGGTAGGGAAAATCGCTTTGCCCCCTACTGCCTTAGCTGCCTCAATGGCTTTAGTTCGTCCGGCATTTGTGCCGTGGGTCATCACCTGGTGCTTATCGTCGTCACCAAGAATGATGATCGGCTTATCCGGAAACCTTGCGTGTAGCGCCGTTGCCACAGCGAGTAAGTTGCCTGAGTCGAAGGCAGATACGGTTGCATACCCAAGAGTTGATCCCGCACTACTTACTGTTGCGTACCCTTCACCAATGACAATCGCGGGAGCTGCTGCCAGGCCATCCATCCCACCCAATGGGTGAAAGCATCCCTCTTTGCGTCCGTCTTTTGCAAAGCGCTTTGTACCGTCTTTTTGGATGTATTGGGCCGTCCATACCTTGCCGTTTTCGTCCATAGCAGGAATCACCATTTCCTTGCCGGAATTGTCGGTTAAGACGCCAGGTGAAGGCTCAATTCCTTTAGCAATCATGTACGGCGTGCGGTCCACCAACGGCACCAGCTTTTCCATGTTGCGAGTGACTTTTTCCGCCACAGTTTCATGTGTCTTCAACTGCTCCGCATCCCGGGCTTGGAGCTTGTTTGCGGCTTCTGCTTTCAGCACCGCCTTCTGCTCGTCGGTGAGGGAATAGCCTTTGCTTTTCCACTTCATATCAATGCCGGTCTTGTTGTTGATCAAAACACCTGCGGGGTGCCCGTCCAAATGGGCAACGTAGAACCCATCTGTTGCGCCTTTTCTGCCACCAATGACCGGTACACGATGTTTTTTCCCATCCATGATGGGATGGTCTAGTTTTCCCCCAGGAATCAGCCCTACCGCTTCCATAGCCTCCTTGAACTCTTCACGAACATCCATTGCCGGCGACTGCTCGTTGCCGACCTTTTCAGGCTTCCAACGGGCTAGTGCTGCCGCATCGCTATTTGGGCCTGCGTACCAGGACTTTGCCACCTTGTCCCATGCGGCACCTGCGGCCTTAGCAGCCTCTCTTTCGCCGTAAGGTACTGCAAGGTACTCGCGGGAGGCTTTAGCGGAAGGCGCCGCCTGTGGCGCCTCTGAGACTGCTTGCTGCTGCTCCGTGGGTTCTACTTTAGGTGCGGGATTGAGCCAGTGGGCAAATGCGGCTTTGTCCAAGCTGGCCGGGATGTACCAGGATCGTTCTTGACGGTCCCACTTAGCGCCGAGTTCCCGCGCCTGCTCTTTCTCCTTGAACGGGACCTGCATATAGGTTCTGTCCGTTACGGGAGCTTGGCTGGCTTGGGTAGCTTGGTTTTGCGACTGCTCTTGTTGAACCCGCGCAACAAAGATTACGTGCTGCCCTTTACTATCAAATGTCCATTGCTCCCCGTCTTCAGGCATACGGCCGAAGTTAGTTTTTTCGTATTCTTCGGGGTCGCCCTCCTGCATAAGCTCCTGCTCATGGTCGTACCAATCACGAGCATCTACCTGGCGATCACCCTCGCGCACATCACCCTCAAAGCGCAGGGTATCGTAATCACCCAAACCCGCTTTACTGCGAAGCTCTTTTAGTAAATAGAGGTGTTCATTGAGGTTGCCCTCGATAGGGTTTCCAGTTGTCAAGAACACAACCGCTTGATGGTTTCCTTCTTCTCGGCGCTGGTCTATCAGCGCAGCCAGCTCCGCAATAGAAGCCTCAGTTCGCATCATTTCCAGTACCAGGTCAGGATCGTATTCAACCTGGTCGCGTGAACTACCCTGTTCGCTTTGGTTCATGTGCAAGGCGACTGGCTCTACGACTTGTGCATTGCTGTTGATTGCAGCGAGCCGGTCTGCTTGAGCTTCCGCTTCTTCTTTGGTGGAATAGTCCGCGAGCCATATGGTGTTACCTAGCTGGTCAACCGCGTACAAGCCGTAGAACTCCGGCACCTCGCCATCTTGAACCACGCGGACTTCTTCCTCGCCTGGTTCTGTAATGATTCCAGCAACTTTAATTTCGCCGGACCATGTACCAGGTAATCCATAGCCCATTGCTTGCGCACTTACAACTTCTAGCAGACGACCAAAACTTGCTTTTAGCTCTGGTTCCGATTCACTGCGAACATTGCGCAAGGCAGTGGCCACCATCTGCTCATCTGGGGCAAGCACAGGTAACGGCTCTGCCTCGATGAGAACGGCGTCCTGCACCTGGTCACGCGCTGCAACATCAA
Source organism: Pseudomonas sp. R9.37 (assembly GCF_963878885.1). NCBI lineage: Bacteria > Pseudomonadati > Pseudomonadota > Gammaproteobacteria > Pseudomonadales > Pseudomonadaceae > Pseudomonas > Pseudomonas sp. R9.37. Next base: position 27,067 of record NZ_CAWNZA010000012.1, read on the forward strand.
TACGGCGGTGTTGCTCATCAGCAACGACCTCTCTCGCGTTGTAGATTTGCTCTGCAACGGCATCCACGTCATTAAGCATGGCCTCCATCGCATCTTCGCGTCGCGCCCAAAATTCGTTGCTGTTACCCAAGTCTTGCATGGTGTCCAGCACCTCGCTAAACACCTTCAACTGATTGTCAGTCATACATCGAACTACTTCGTCGAGGTCGTCTACGCGCTTGATCGCACGTAAAGCCCATTCTTCCGCCTGAATGTTCGGTTGTACGGCCGGGATCTGCATGCTTACCGCCTGCTCGATTCGTTCGGCCTGAGGTGACTGCTCGGCCATGATAGGGGTTGCTTGCTGTTGCGCACTCTCTTGCGTCTGGATCTGCTGCTGCTCCAGCCCGAGAACGAATGTTTGGATTTTTTCTGCATCAGAGGCCGCGCGGAAAATTTCGAGAGGATCGTTCTGCAGAACTTTAATCCACGACTGCACGTAAGAAGCGTGCTGCTCAGGGTCGTGCCCAATGCCCAGCTCGTCACCGAGGATCATGCTTGCGATTTCAGCTCGCAATTCCTCTTTGGCGTACCCTTCCGACCCGAACGGATGCGACAAATCGCGATCAAGACGCGAGGCTTTGCCTGTCCAGTGGCCAAGCTCATGCAGGGTGACCGCGTAGTATTTCTCAGCGCTTGCAAACTGTGCCTTTTCTGGCATCTGGATATGGTCGGTTGACAGTCTGTAGAAAGCTTGGTCGCCACCATGACGAATATCGGCACCGGACGCTTGCAGGATCTTTTCTGCGCGCTCTATCGCACTCCAGGTTTGGACAGGTTTTTGATACGCCGGCAAGCCATCAATCTGCTCCGCATTGAATACGTTGGCCATGAACATCTTTGGACGCTCCAGTCGAACACGCACTTTCACTGGGTTGCCTTTTGCGTCCAGGACGGGCTTGTTGTTCTCATCCCGCTTTGTCTGTTCTTCTTCAAACTTCCAATACTGGATGGGTGTGCTTTTCTCGCCTTTGCGAACTTGGGCATCTACCGCTTGAGCCTGCTTGAACGTCAACCAGCGTTGATCATCGCGACCTTGGGACAGTAGCTGAATGGCGTTGATACCTTTGTATCGTTTGCCGGTGATTGGGTTGAAAGGCATCAACCCACCGCCGTCGCCAGCCTGCCAAGGCTTTTGCCAAGGCGCGGTGCCCTGCTTTAACTGCTGGATCAGTTTTTCTGCTACGGCTTCATGAAACGGTTTTTTTGTCACGCCAGTATTCTGAGGCGCAATTTCTTGTCCCCCTTGACCCTCAAGATTTTCCATCGTTTCTTCTCGCTTGAACTGGGCATAGTCTGTTGCAGGGAAATTTTGCTGTGACCGGCTTAGGTCACGCATACCTTCTGCAACCATGGTGGTGACGTTGATTAAGTCGCGGATCTGCATCGGGCGGGAACGCTCGATGCAGGTTTCACGGAATGATTCGTTGCCGTCAATGACGTTGCCGCGCGTCTGCGGCTCGATGGCTTCGCAAGCAAAGGCAAACACTTCCTCGGCTTTTAGCGAGTCGTCTGCCTCTGGATAAAGCTGCGCAACTTCGGCCCAAAGGTCAGCCATACCTGGTTCGTTGCGGGCTTCAATGATTCCGTCTAGGACTGCTCGTTTTTCGACGGGGTTGAAGGTATTGATCCCAAAGTGTCCAAGGATCTCGTGCCTAAGAGTTCCTTTAAACTCTTGCGCGTCACGAAAATTGGAGGCAGGGAACTCTGCTTGTCCGATTCCGGGACGAAATGCACCGATGATTCTTCCGACGGCTTCTCTTGTGGCTTGCGGTCCATAAAGATCCTCCTGGTTTGCTCTGATTTTGTAGCGAACTTTGGCGGCTACTGGGTAAGTAGCGCAAAACTCGATTACGAGTGCTTTGGCATCATCGACAGATAGCGTCATGGCTCGTCGCCTCCATTACTGATCGCTGCTGCTGTCGGCCGCATCGTCAATGCACAAAGCATCCTCGCGAAAACTGCCAGCGTGGTCTGCTTCATTTGGATCAAACTCGGCTTCAAAACCAGGCACCATCACATCAGCAAGTTTTTCATCCAGAGCGGTGTGTACGTTAGTCATGATTTAGCTCTCACCTGGTGGGTTGCGAATGGGGGAACTGCGAGGCCAGCACTTTCGTATGCGTCAATAAAGACCGCACCGCGCGTCTGCTCATCTTGCGGTGCAACGTCACTTTCAAGGCAGTCCCCTGCGACTGAATAAAGACGTGCCAGAAACTGGTCGTTTGCGTGAAGGCAGTACAACAAACTGCTGTTTTTTTGGAACAGTTCCGGTGCGCTGCTCTGAATTGAATGAACGATTTGGCTGCTTTCGTTTAGCCGCTTAACTATCCCACCCGTGCAATGTTGCAACACATGGGTAACTTCGGACTGGAACAGCTGAGCCTGTTGGCAAGCGTCAGTGAGGTACTTGAGTTGTGAGCGATAAGATTCGCGCTCGATTTCAGCCTCTTTACGCATTTGTCGAGTAAAGGGGATCAGGAGCGCGTAAGGAATCGCCATAACAACTAGAGCTGCGATCAAATAATTATTCACGGCTACGCCCCCTTCGCCGCTGCGGGTTTACCAATATTCACTTTTTTGAGGTTTGGTGTGCCCTTGAAGTCGGGAAAGCTGGCCGTACATTCGGGGTAGCCACTACACGCCCAAAAATGAGTGTTGGTTTTTTTGCCGTCGCGACGGATCAACCCCTTTTTACACTGGGTGCAAAAATGAACCGTAGAGACTTTCGGCGCCTGCTTGGCACCAGCAATTTTCACGGAGCCTTGGTTGGCCTTCGCCACCTGTTCGCGAATCAAGGTTTCCTGCTTTTCCATGAACGCCTGCATATCTCCGCCGCCCTGTTCAATGGCCAGCAACATGCGTTCGTAGATAGCTGTCAGCACAGGGCTTTTCACGACCTCGGGTAAAGCGTCCATCATGCTGCGACCCAGCTCGGTACTTACAAGAGCTTTGCCTTTGTCTTCGAGGAAGTTACGGCGCTTCAATTCTTCGATGATGGAAGATCGAGTTGCGGACGTGCCGATACCGTCACCATCCCGAAGCATTTTCTTGTGTTCTTTGTCATCGACGTATTTGTGGATGTTTTCCATGGCCTGAGTCAACGAACCTTCGGTGAATCGACCCGGAGGTTTAGTCTTTGAGTCGCGGCGAAGTGCCTTGAGGCAGGTAACTTGATCGCCGGTTTTCATGCTAGGAAGGCTTTGCGAGCCGACGTCTTCGCCGTCGCTCTCGCCATCTTCGGAATCGCTCGACGCATCAATACCGAACGCATCCTGCCAACCGTTTTTCGTAACCACGTTGCCGTGGGCAGAAAAATATTCGCCAGCAACGTCAAGCTCAACAGTGGTTTTCAGGTACTCATGAACTGGGTAGAACTGGGCCAAGTAATAACGAACGATGATGTTGTGAATAGCCTTTTCTTCGGGGCTAAGCTTTGACGCATCAACCACTTGGACGGTCGGAATGATGCCGTGGTGCGCCGTAACCTTGGCGTCGTTCCAGGTCTTGGACTTGATTTTTGGATTTGCACCATCAATCAAGCTTTCCAGCTCAGGAACAACGCTTTTCAGCGCCTCCAGGATGGCCGGTGCATCTGCAAACTGCGACTCTGGCAAGTAAGCACAATCAGTACGTGGGTAGGACGTAATCTTGTGGGTTTCATACAGCGACTGACAGGTAGCCAACACTGTAGCGGCGCTGTAACCGAAGTGCCTGGACGCCAGAACAGTCACGTCTGTGAGCGAAAGCGACTTGGGCTGCTGCTTGGTTTTTGGCTCTTGTTTGTAGCTTGTAATTTTGCTGTCTTGGCCAGTCAGTTTTTTGACCAGGGCATCAGCTACAGCCGTATTGGTCAAACGACCTTCTTCGTCCAGACCTTCTTGATCTTCGCCCGGTTTCCAGTCAGCCAGGAACTGCCCGCCTTCATGTTTGAAGGCGCCGCGAACCCCATGGAACGGGATAGGCTTGAAGCCTTCGATTAGACGGTCACGCATAACTACCAAGTTCAAGGTCGGAGTTTGAACACGACCGACTGTCAACAAGGCTCGTGAACCGCCTCGTATAGCGCGCAGCGTGAATGCTCGACTGAGGTTCATACCGATGAGCCAGTCAGCACGGCCGCGAGCTTCTGCGGCATCTGCGAAGCCTGCATAGGCGCTGTTGTCCTTGAGCGAGTCCAGGCCACGGCGCACCGACACAGAGTCAAGAGCGCTGCACCAGTAGCGCAGAATTGGCTTGTTGTTGCCAAACAGCATTCGAACCGGCTGATCGACAAGCAGTTGCCCTTCCCTGTCCGGGTCACCGGCATGAACGATTTGGTCAGCCTTCGCGTACAACTTGGCAACAATATCCAATTGTTCCTGAGCGTCTTCGCGCGCGTTGTATTGCCACGTCTTGGGAATGATCGGCAGGTCTTCTGTGCGCCAAATTTTCTTGCCATTCTCTGCCCGCGGCGCGTCCGATGCGGTGTAGGTGTCCGGGTCTGCTTGTTCCAGCATGTGGCCAAAAAACCAGGTCACGATGTCAGAACCGCACTCGATGAAGCCCTTCCCTTTGCCCGTCTGCCCAAGCTCAGCTGCGATAGCCTTTGCTACAGATGGTTTTTCAGCGATGAATAGACGCATAGCGTTATTGTCCTTTCCAAGTCAGTACAGGCCGAATCACCGATGTGATTTGGCTGCGAGTAATAGGCCCAAAGTAGCGGCCGTCGAAAGATGTGGGGCTTCGGTCGGACATAGGTAGTACCTCCGAGTCACCCAAGGTGTAGCGCTCCGATGAAAGTAACGGCAGTGGCCTACCCACTCCGTCAGTGGCTATCGGCTTGCTGTAGGGCAGCACCTGGTCATTCACTGTCACGCCTTGCGCGGTGACGGCGATGGTGTCGCCTTTAGCCGCTAAAATTTTCTTCATCAGATGGCCGAAGTTTCCAGGGCAGAAACCGGCGTCGATATAGCCCCGTTCCCGAGCTTCAAAAAAGACTTGCCCCTCCGGGGGGCAAAACATCACGTACGCGCCTTTGGCGATCGGCTCGTCAGTGATCCAGTACAAGCCAAGCTCCAAGCTTTTACTGGTGTTGATGCGACCACCTGCCGCGTAGATGCCACCGGCAACTACGCCGGCAGTGATGCTCACTACCAGCGTAATGCCTGCGGCGATCCGAACGCCCTTGCCCATATTCATATGGCAATGGCCTCTTTAACCGAGGGTTCGGTTTGCAGGCGCAGTCGGTCTGTATCCTTCGGCTCATCGACGGCAGCGCGAGCGGTGAACGTAGGGTCTTGGAAGTACAAAGGTTGCTCGCCGTAAATCGCCGGGAAGCCGGCGACGTACACAACCATATCTCCGGCCTCGGTAATTTGACCTTCTGAGTCCTTTCTAGGGCCTGGCATGCGCAAGCACTCATCATCGGTCAACAGCGGTCGCTGTACTTCCTGCATTGTCCTGGAGACTTGCCCCATGAAAATGCCCGCTCGCTTACCGCTGGTAGTGATTTGCTCCTTCACCACAGTGGTAACGCCGGTCAGTTTGGAAAGGTGTTGCGCTGTTTCGATCCGGTTTGGCGGATAGGCGTTCTGGACGTGACAGTTGGACGAAATCGTCTCGTCAGGGCCGTAGCCGGTTTCGCGACTTTTAAGCTGGTTAATGTCCTGACAAATCAAATAGAACTTGATCCCGTAACCAGCAACGAAAGCCAGCGACTCTTGCAGGATTTCCAATTTCCCAAGACTTGGGAATTCGTCAATCATGCCAAGCAATCGGTGCTTGTAGTTTTTCTTCGACCGGACGTAGGACAAAGCTTGTTGCTTGAATCCAATCCGGTCCAGAACTCGTCTCCAAAACGGCATCTCAGCCTTGACTCGCTCAAACTCCATTTTGTCTGCCAGCAAGCGAACAATCATGTTCGTTAAGATGCGCACCAACGGCCGTAACCGGGCTTTATCGTTGGGCTCAGTGACGATGTACAGGCTAACGGGGTCGTCGTGGTTCATCAGGTCTTTGATGCGCCACTGCGATTTACTGACGTTCCGCGCAACAACTGGGTCGCGATAAAGGGATAGGTAAGATTTCGCAGTAGACAGTACCGAGCCAGCTTCTTCCTCGGGCCTGTCCATCATGTCGCGCCCAGCAGAACCGACAACAGGATGGTTCTCACCATTGACGTGACTGTACTGCGTCATTTCCATCCAAAGCTCCCCTACACCCCGGTTGGGGTCGGCAAGCATGGTATCGACGTAGGGAAGCGTAGCCGGCGTACCTTCGTGCTTCGCCTTGTACAGAACGTGCAGGATCATGCCGACCAGAAGGGCTTGCGATGTTTTTTGCCAGTGTGATTCAAGCCCCTTACCGTCCGGGTCCACAATCAATGTCGCCAGGTTTTGTACGTCACCAACTTCGTATTCAGTCTCAAGACGGATTTCGTCAAGAGGGTTCCAGTACGCACAGCCGGTGAGCCTGGCAGGCTCGAAACGAATAACCTTGTTACCGGCGTACTTCTTACGCCACCCGGCAGTCATAGCCCATAGCTCACCTTTCAGGTCGGTGATAACCGCGCTGTGAGGCCAGGACAGAAGGGTCGGCACAACTAGGCCAACACCCTTACCCGAACGGGTGGGTGCGTAACATAGGACGTGTTCAGGGCCGTTGTGTCGCAGATAATGAAGCTTGCCAGCCTTGTCGCGCCAAGCTCCAACATAAACACCGCCATCGCGCCCGTCGTTACCCAAAAGGCTTGCGTTTTCGATGTCTTTTTTTTCAGCCCACCGTGCCGAACCATGAAGATGCTCGTTCGCTTTCGATGAGTTGGCAGAGATTACTCTTGCGGATGCCGTGACGATCAACCCCGCAGCGGCTACGAGCGTGCCAACGCTCCCGGCAGCGATCAGTTGCTCGGGATAAACGCCGTACCATTTGTACCACCAGTCGTAAATCGCCCAAGGTGCGTACATATGATTGTAGTGGGCACCTAAAACCGCTTGATAATCGAACTTGAATGCAAAAAACTGGGTCGCTGCCGACGATGCGGCAACAAGGCTGGCCACGCCGAGCGCTGGCACCACCTTGCTTCCCCCTGCCTTCTTGCGTTTCGTCTGCGGCCCTACCGCAATAGTGGCTTTGCTCATCTGCTCCTTCCTTTCTTCGTGACTACGCCCTTGCCGTTCAAAGTTACTGCGTCCCCCAGCGAGTAGCGCTTGATGCGGCGGGCGGTAGCCGCATCGACTGGCAACACAATGATTTCTTCGTCTCGCTTCAAAAGAGCCAAGGTTTCTCCTTCCACTTGTCGCGTCCCCGCGAACAAAACAGCTCCTTTATCCGCCTCAGTATAGCGTCTGTGATTCGGTATATCGAATCCTTTAGCCCGTTTTGAGGCGCGCTCCGCGACGTATTTATCCGCTGCTGACAGCGGCAGTGCAGGGCTTACTTTCTCGGGAGTGGCTTTAGGCGCTACTGGAAACGGCACACTAGGCTTGCTCACGGGTCGATCTATAGGCAACTCGCGAATCTTCGACATGGACTGCAACCGCCCACGAAGCATGGCTGGTGGCTTCCCACCTACCGGAATAACACCTGGCTTGTTGCTCGCACCAGGGCCACGCGCGACCTTGTTTAGTCTTCCTCCTGCCCCAGAAACACCCCGTCGCAGGCTGTCAGTAGTGACGGCTCCTTCGTGCTGCATGTGATGAGAAACATCACGCGGCAATAGCACTTTACGTCTGTCGGACTTACGAACCACACCGAGTTCGGGCAGCTCTCGCAGACTGTTCCCGGACACGGACGGCGGTTTTCCTCCAATGCCTCCAACACCGGACTTATTGGTTTGTCCTGGTCCTCGTCGAACTCGGGTTCCGGTGGTTCCTCGGCCACGCTCTGCTCCAGGGCGGCCATCGTCGCCGCCAGTTGTTCCTCGTCGCTCAGATCTGTTTGGGTTTGGTTTTCTTGGTCGGACATTTCCGTTCTCCTTACTTGTTAAACGCACCAACTCCAATCGCCGCGCTTCAATCGCAGCATCCTTGAAGGTGATATTGAGGTTTGAGGTTGCCGCAACATGGGCAATCCTCTCTTTAAATTCTTCACTACCGTTGACGGCGATGTTCTGGCCGTAGCGGAAGACTGCCATACGCAAAACCGCCTCCAACCCCGCACGGCCAGAGCCACGCGCGACTTGGAACGCGTCACCATCATCACGAATTGCGGAATTACCAAAACGGTGAATTACCGTTCCATCTTTGGTAACGCTATCCACCTTCAAGGGCATAGCACTGGAACGCTTCACAGGGCCGCTACCGGCGACAGAGTCCCCGCTGCGAGGCTTTGTAGCCTTTCGACCGCGCAAGGCTTTAAGCGCGGCCTGATCGCCGTCCTTTGCTTTGGCTTGAAGCCAGTCAGCCCAAGCCTTTTTGGAATACTTGCCGTGGATAGATTGCCGCTCGGCCAAATGCTCAGCGTTAGCCTTTTGAATGTCAGCATGCAGCGCTTTGCTTACCATCGCGTATAGAAGCTTCTTGTTAACGCCTGGGCCGCTAAGCATTTTTATAGCTGTACGCTTGAGGCGACCTGTACGCTTAGCGGCCTCTACAGCTCTTTCCTTGCGCTTCTTGGATGCTCCCCACTCACTTGCACGCGCATGAATTTGAATGCCCTGCTCGGCCTTGTAGCGCGCATAAAGCTCAGTGGTCGCGGAACCTCCCGCGCTATGAATTGGGCGCCCCTCATATCTCTTGCCTGGCCCACCTTCCATTTGCCCCAGTTGCGACAAACTGCTGAGGTTTCCCCGCCTCACCGCAGGCGGCTTTCCACCAACAGGAATGACAGGGGGCGACTTTTGATTGCTAGAACCTGGACCACGGGTAGCACAACGCTTTGCAGAAACCTTCCTTTTGGCGTCACCTTCAAAAGCGCCGAGTCGCTTTTCGAGACTGGGTTTTGAAAGGTTTCTGGATACTGAGCTGGCTTTTACCCCAACCCCCCGGCCATCCGTAATAACTAAGCCGTTGCCGCGCTCTTTCAGTTCAAGCCCGTTTTTGCGCAGCACCTCATGCAAGTCACCCCAAGACTGCGCCTTTGTTAGCTGGTCAACGCATTCGCGCTTGATCCAGCCAAGCATGCTTTCGATTCCTGCGTGCTGCTCCATATCGTCAGCACGATTCTCACTGCCGCGCTTTTTGCTGGTGTGATTTGTGATCTGCAACCCGTGTTCGCGCTCTAGAACTGAAGCCATATCGCCCATCGTTTTATAAGCACGATAAGGCTCATGGATCGTGTGATGCTCCGGGTGAATCTTGTTAATCGCGATATGGATGTGCAGGTTGTCGGTGTCGTGATGAACAGCGCTTATGCGCTGATGCTCGCCAAAACCGATAGCTGCGCAAATACGATTTTCTACGTCGCGCAGAACTTCTGCCGAAGGCTGCTCGCCAGGTGCAAACGAGATAAGCAAGTGGTACGTCTTGTCACCTTCGGCACGCTGATTTCTTTGCTGCACATGCAGCGCCTCTGTGACGGCCCAATCTAGCGATTCGCTTTGGAAGTTCGTTAACCGGACTTCCCCCACACGCTCCTGCTTTTCTTGCGAGCTGGTGATGTATTTAGCCAAGCCAGCAAAGCTGCTTAGCTTCGCCTCCTTCATTGGCACATGACGGGCTATCACGAAAAGCCCAGCCAAATTTTAGCGGCTAAAAAAATCATAATTTTTTGACCGCTTCAAACATCTCGGCTTGCGTATCTTCAATGCGCTTTAGCAGTGCGCGCACAGCGCCTTCGGTGAGGTTTCTACCTCCAATGGCCAGCTTCTTGTCGTCCGTAAGCCACAGCTTGAGCAGTCCGCCCAAGCGGCCGAGGTCGGCATTCACTTTCACCAGGTCACCTACCAGTTTGCTATCCAAGGTGCTTTTTATCTCGTACCCGATCCCGACGTTCAGCAAGTAGCTGGACATGGGCAGGCCGACCGCACTCGCGTTGGCTTTGATTTTTTCGCGCTCGCTTGGGAGGCAGTACACCTTCAAGGGTGGGCTGTCTTTCCGCGTAACGGGCTTTTGATTTGTCGGCTCTTGATCTGGCATTTGCCTCTCGCTTCTGTCGGCGGTAGCCGGCGCCTCGCAGAGCAAGATGCCCCGTTGAGCACGAAGTGCGAATAAGGGGTAGTGAAGTAGGAGCCGCCCGGAACGGGTGGGCCTACTTCACCTATCTTGCCCGGCTTATCGCCGTTGATACTCCAAAACAATACCATGCACTAGGCCGTTCCTGTACCATTGTTTTCGATATAAGCGGCGTTTTTCGCTCGCAATCGAGCGCGAAGCACGGTAAAACAAGGGTGTACGCCCGATAGCAACGGCAGAATGACGGTAAAACAACGGCGTATGACTGCCAGAGGAACGCGCAAAGATCATGGCTAAGAATCTGTCAGAGCGAATCGCTGACCGGATGCGCGATAAGAAAGCCACCGTAGGGGCACAGAATCGCGGGGCTTTTCTCGCTTTGAAGGGCGAGATAATTCAAGCCCTTGATGACCGATGGCCGGTCAAAACGATATGGGAAACGCTTCACGATGAAGGGAAGGTGAAATTCAGCTACCAGGCTTTTCGCAACTACGTAAACAGCCTAATTCTGGCACCCAAACAAGGTGCGAATCAGAAGATTTCGGCTGTGGCTGATCACCCCATGAGTCAGCCAAATAAAATCAAACAGATAGCGCCGGCAACGCCACGCGCTCCGGCACCACCCCCTGCCGCCCCGCAGGCTCCGGCCGGATTCATCTTCAATGCAAATCCTGACAAAAAGGCTCTTATTTAATGGCAAAAATCCATGTGATGCTCCAAGGCAAAGGCGGCGTAGGTAAATCCAAAGGCTGCGCCGATATGGCGCAGTTTTACGCTTTCAAGAACCGAGAGGTACGGTGCATTGACACCGACCCGGTGAACGCGACATTTGCGGGCTACAAGGCGCTGAACGTAGAGCGCCTGGAACTCATGAACGCCCAGAAACAAATCAACCCTCGCAACTTTGACGACTTGATTCAGACCATCTCAACCACTCAGTGCGACATTATCATTGATAACGGCGCTTCATCTTTTGTGCCTCTGTCGCATTATTTGATCAGTAACCAGGTGCCGGCACTGATTAAAGAAATGGGGCACGAACTCATCATTCACACGGTGGTGACTGGTGGGCAATCCTTGATTGATACACTCTCGGGCCTAGGCCAACTGGTGAGCCAGTTCCCGCAAGAAGCTGATTTTTTTGTCTGGCTCAACCCGTTTTGGGGACCTATCGAGTACGAAGGTAAGCCGTTCGAAAAAATGAAGGCGTACATAGAGAACAAGGCACGAATCAACGCCATCATCAATATTCCGAACCTAGACCCCGATACGTTTGGCCAGGATCTGAGCAAGATGCTCCAAGACCGCCAAACCTTTGAGGAAGCACTTGCAGACGCTAGCCTGACGGTCATGAACCGTCAGCGCTTAAAACTGATTCGGACCCAATTGTTTGACCAGCTGGAGACTGCGGGGATTCTGTAATGAGCGACGACCTGGAAAGCCTTCGGCAAGAAATACATCGCGTCCACGGCATTTCTGTCGACCTAAACGATCCGATGATGTGCCAGCACACTATGAATAAGCACCTGCTGGCACAGATGACCAAGGGGCAAGAGGAACTGCTTGAACAGTTCAAAAGCGAGCTGGAAGGGATCGCCTACCAATGGGGGAATGACGCGAAAGAAAAGGCGGAACGCATACTGAACGCGTCACTAGCGGCCAGCAAGGAGGCAATGGCAAGCCTGATGAAAGAAAGCTTGGATGACGTTGCGAAGTCCATGCGCGCAGAGTTTGAAAACGCCCTGCGCAAAACAGAAGCCCCCGCACAGTCTGCGCGAAAATGGATCAGCCTTAATATCGCTGCAACCGTTATGACACTAACCGCAGCCCTCTTGGTAGCGTGGTCAGCGATATAATAGGCCGCCACGCATAAAAAAACCGGCGGAGCCGGTTTTTTTATGGCTGGTTTTGCCCCGCAGCATCACACGACCGAACGACTTAGGTTGAGTGACTGCGCTTGCCCCCGCCCCTGCCCCGCAGATTGCTCACGCTCAAGCTTAATCCGCTTTTCCTGATCCTGCTTACGCATCAGCGCTTCATGGGCACGCTGAGCCGCGCGCATGTCGTCCCAACCCTCCGCCAGTTCTGGCTCATCATGACGCAGCTTTCGGGCTGCCAATTCTTCGACGCGAGGACCGTGCAGCCCCATACCTTCTTTGATTTCGCGAACACCTTCTAGGCGCCCATGAAGACGCTGTAAAAGCGCCTGTTGCTGCTGCACCTGACTTTGCCAATTTGCCCTAGTGCTTGGCATTGATAAAATCCCTGGCTGCTTCGCTTCAATCTGATGAAGCTTCGCCTCCTGCTGCTCAATGACACCTTCCAAGCGATCCTCAATGCGCTCTACCTGGTCATGCTTGGCTTCGACATGTGCCGCCAAGGCGGCGGCGTATTGGGACGCCAGAGGGGATGCTTCCAACAACGCTTGTTGCTCGCTATGGGCGTCCTCAGCGGCCGCGTGCAGGGTGTCACCTTCTGAAATTACCGTTGCAACGGACTTAGCTGAAACATCAGGCTGAACCTTTATAGGCTTGAGCTTTTTATCGTTATCGGCACTCATAGGGACACTCCAATTTTAGCGGCTAAAATTAGCGCTTGACCCCCCGACTCTGCGCTTGTGTTGGGGTATCCACCTTTGCACGACCTGATTCGGAACTGTAGGTGATGGTTTTTGCGCTACCAATTTCAGGTACTTTATCGAAATCCGCACGTTTATGCTGTACAAAATCGCGTCCACTCTGCTGGTAAACACTCTCCCTGTCTGCGTGCAAAATCACACCACTATGTGTCGCCGTTTTGTCGGCCTGCTGGGACAGGTAAATATTGTAAATGGCCGGCTTCAACGCTCCGGCTTTATCCACATTTACGGTTTCCCATTTACCAGGCGCTTTCTCATCCTGAACGAGCTTTTGTCCGTTCATCACAAGTAGGCGCTGCTTCATTCATCACTCCGTTAATCGCTATTATTGCGATAACTGTAAAAAGCGCGTAGCACCAAAATAGGGCTACGTCCTCCGACCTTCAAATCATCGTTGGTTTCATTCTAGCCACTCTTTATGCGCAAAATAAGGTTTATTTGACAGCCCTTATTACTAAAACCGCTCAATACACTTATTGCATAGGTGGTTTTCCGGCAGTAGATGCGCTGGCTTTCAATGCCTCAAGCTGCCCTGCAAGATTCGCAGCACCCTCCCTCGCCTCTCTTGATTCCGCTCTAGCTGCAACGCAATCAGCCCGGGCGTCGTCGCGATCTTGGGTAATCTTGTCGATTCGCTCCTGTAACTTGCTGATTTCGGCGGTGCGAGCCTGACGCTCTGCCTGTCCTTCGCGGCGCACCACGTCGCGCTCTTCGCGCGCGTCATCCCGATCCCTTGCCAACCCATCAAGCCGCTCCTGCAACTTTCCAAGCTCCATTGCATGAGCTTGCCGCGCGTCATCAAGCTCAATCTTGAGACCCTCAAACCGCCCCTGTTGCTCGGCGCGGTCGCGCTCGGCCTGTACCTGGACGCGCTCGGCCAGGGCATGGGCGTGGTCCAGCTCCTTGCGCAATTCATTGGCTCTACTTTCGATTTCACTTGCACGCACATTCGCCTGGCTTGCGTCGTGAACTGCTGCGGAAAGCTGATTTGTAAGCTCTCGCACTTTAGCTTGTAGGCTCTCGATCTGCTGCACCTGGTCGCGATTCGCTTCTGCCAAGCGGTCGTTATTGCTTTCGACCGTTTCCAGAGTAACCGCCTGCTCATCAAACGCTTGACTGATCTGCTGTGTGAGCGCTGCGGCCTCCAAGCGCTCCATGTCCCAACCTGCCTGCGCCGCACGCAGCGACTCATTGGCATGGTCCTGAGCCGTCTGCCAAAGCGCTCCCAGCGCTTGAACACTCATAACAGCTAGAGGCTCGGGCACCTCAATAGCTACCGACTTGACGGTAGCCTTTTGGGCTTCACGCCAGTCCTTCATCACCAGAGATACGTCATTCATGTTGGCCTTAGCCTGACGCCGCACAGCGTCAACCGTGGGCCTTGCTTCACCTCGGCCGGCTTGGTCGTAGAGAAAGTCAGCAGCCATCCAGATGCGATCACGAATTTCCTTGCTAACACTGCTATCCATATCGAACCTCCTTTAATAATAATAGTAAGAATAATAACCATATTATTAAATTATTAATACTGAATTTGTTTGGGGCAACAAAAAAGCCCGCATGAGCGGGCCTGGGTGTGCAGCAATTTTTTCCTGGGTGTACCTGGTACGCTTACCCTTCTACTCGGCGCAGCCCACTGGACTATCTAGCTCAGCTGCTACGCGTTTCTGGTCAGTTCTTTGTGGGTAACGCGGGCTCACTCGCTCGCTGCGGCCTTCTTTTGCCGCTCCACCGCATGTTCCAACCATACCGCCATCGTTTCCTGCGTCCTTTCCAGTTGCCTACGCAAGCCCAGCGATTCGGGCGAGCCGTCCGAGGCGGCTTGCCACAGTCGGTTAAGTTCGTGGGACTTCTGCACCAAGGCGATGACGTGACCCGGCACGCTAATGGTCAGCGCCGGGGTTGGCTCCTGCGTTTTTTCAGTCAGCATAATTGGGTTCCTAATTGATATTCCGCGCCGCACACTCGGCAAGCACTGTCCGGGGCATATCGGCGTCTGAAAGCTTGCATGCGGCCGAATAGAATTGTTCCTCTGCACCGCGCGGACAAAACCGAACATATGATGCCCAAACGATGGTTGCGACCAACACGGCACATGCAAGCCAAATCGACCAAACTAGGGCTTCAGTTTTTGCGCGTTCCATCCGCTTTTTACGAAAATGCAGATCAATCACCGCCCGCTGCTCAGGAGAGCAATCGCTGTAAAGCTCAATCCTCTTTTGCAGGAGCTGCTCCATATCCAAAACTTTCAATTTTGCGTGCTCCATAGTCATTTTCCTATCGACTGATGCCCTGGGCGGATAGGCCCAAGTCAGCACTACTGTATTGGTCAAGATCAGGGCGCAGGTTCAACGTTGTGCGAGCGGCTTCCAGTATCTCGATGGTATGCCGCTCAAGGACGTGAAACAAGAATTCGGCATCCCCCACTGCGTTGTTGCAGTCGCGCTTTAATGCTGACGTGAGTGCATTTTTCAGCCAATCGCTGGTGTCCGGTGATGCCATGATTGCTTCTATTTCAGCCGTGACGCTCATTGGTCGCTTTCCTACATTTCGAGAAGGTGTTGAAAGGGCGCGGTGAGCGTCATGCCCGTGCCTGCGGCGCAGATCGTGCTGGCCTGCACATTGCAATCAGGGTTATCGCACTCTGCTAGATAGATGGTTTTCTCGGAATCGACGTAACCGACATGGTGCATCGCTTCGCCGTGAAGCGGACACTTACCAATTTCCAGCCTTGCCAATCGCTCTAAATGCTCGCTCCACTCGGCCTGATAATCTGGATAGAGGTAGTGCAAAACATCATCGAAATTGGTTTTGCAGTAATCCAGCAACGCACCCTTGGTGGTGTGTGCCGGACTGACGAAGTTGAGAAAGTGGCCCTGGTGCGGCCGCTCTCGTGCCAACACGTACACACCCTTATCCGCCCTGAAAACGTCAACATCGAAGTCAACGCGCAAAGCGGTAATGTCGGCTTTTAATTGCATCATTCCTACTCCCTGAGTTCGCGGACGCGAAAATGACCGTCCTTATACGCACCTTGCCCCACGTTTTACGGCGGGGCTTTGGAACACCTGGTGCGAATTCCTCTAACTCCCGGCCTGGGCCACGACGATCAATTTTTTGCAGTCTTGGCCAGCTCTCCAGCAAGCGTAGGCAGGCGAACTGCGCTCGGCCTTGGTACCGAACCCCGTTCCCATCGAAACGCTGTCGAAGCCGTTCCAGAACGCCAGTGCAAGGCCACTTCCACGGTGGGGCTGGCCAGCTTCGGTGAACAAACCGTTATGTCGGCTGCGGTACGCATCAACCATTGCTGCGTACTGATCGCGAAGCGACTTGTTGCGGAATCTGTTCACTATCTGCGCTCAGATGGCTCATGGTGTACCGCCTTTAATAGCGATCCAACTCTCTGCAGTTGTACTGCGAATGCCATTACGAACGTGACCCCGATGATTCCAACGGCTATTCGACTGACTGAAAGATCACCGGCAAACGCAATGCCGACCACAGTAAGAGCCACGAAAACCACAATTCCGAGTAGCGAAATTCGGTGCATACTTTCAAGCTTCTCAATACGGCTGTCGCGGGATTCCAAGTTTTCATTACTTCCCATACTTGATTTACTCCCTATGCACTCTGGCCGATCCAGCGTGCCTCTACTGACACAGCCCCGCAATGGCGGGGCTTAGGGCGCAACTGAGCGACTTTTCCTAACTACGGTCCCAAAGAAAGAAATACGACATCACGACGGCTACAAAGCCGCAGATCGCCGCCCACTCCCACAGCGTGAAAAGCCAATTACCCCAGTAATGCGCACAAATGTTTATGCCCAGCATTACCAACATATAAACAATTAAAAAAATGAGATACCGCATGGGGGTTTCCTAGAATTTTTCGATATTGAAGCGAGCCAGGTAATCCGGCCGTTCCCTGTTGTTGGCCACAACCTCTTCCGGAAAAGGAAATCGGCGGTTCCCTTCGTCATCGAACCAGCCAGGCGCCGTTCTGTACCGTTCAAGATGCTCCAAAAACGCCGCCCGGTTGAAGCGAAGGCCTCGACCGGGGTTTCCAGCTAACTCAAGGTCTAGGCACACGCTATGCAGCTCAAGGAATCCTGTATGAAGGCTCGCGCCATGTTCGATCACCGAAATGTAAAGACAGTGTTCGAAGCTGGCCCAATTGGCATACGTATACCATTCGTACCATTCACCGGCCCCCTCCGATCCTGAGCCTGATAGCTCCAGTGCCGAAGGTGGATCAATCCGCACCAAATCGATGTTGAAATCTAGTGATTCATCGATAAAGGCCTTCAACGGAGCGGGATTGTCAGTACGGAGAAAAAAGCGCATGGATGACATAAATTTTTCCTACTTAGCTGCGATGGCTGAATAAACAACCGAAAATACAGTCGAGATAATTACCCCGCCGACTACAGCTGTCGCAATATCCGTGGGAATCGGCGGTCAGCCGAAATCAATTCTCGTTAAACGCCTTTGCCTGCTCGTCAATCGAGACGCAGATCGCTTGCACCGACTTCAAATCTCGACGCAGTATTTCTATTGCGTTCCGGTTTGCATCAGAAAGCATCTTCTTCGCGCAATTCGATTGCGCAGTAACCGTTTGAATTTCTGCAATGGTCGCTGCTTTGTAGGAATCGGAAAGTGACGTTCCCGCGAGAACGGCGAGGATCACTATACCCAGCACAATGAAAGCCGCAATCAGTAGTCGAAAAACCGGGAAGTCAGCACTATTTAGTCGATTCATAATCATTCTTGCTCTTAGTGTTGGGGGTGCGCTTTAGAGAGCCATTTCAAAGCTTGTTCACTGAGCCAATCAGCCATCAGAAGCCCTTCCGAGCGTTCAATAGCACTATTTGTCCAATCCATTTGCAAGTGCTGAGACGCCTCTCTGAGCGCTTCGTAGCGGGCTTCCATCTGCTCGGTAGTCAGCGTCTTTGCCATTGATTCTATACAACCCTGGCACTTACAAAACCGTCCGCTGTGTTCGCTAGCTGAATAATCGGCGCTGCGTTTCACCCGCAACTCTTTAGCCTTGGCGTAAATAGATCGGGCTGAACGATCGAACAACCGCACCAAGTCATTAATGGGTGTGTTTGGATACAGCGCTTTTAGCTTCTCTAACTCTACGGTCGTCCAGAATCGCCGGCTGGTTGTCATCATACAGCCCTGTACCTGATTTCGATGAGGGAATTATACGGTATAGCATATAAAATAACTAGAAATTTTACGCAATACCATAAATCAAATGTGCGGCCGGATACCGACAAAGCGATGCTCGCCCAAATAGCAGCGGAAAAAAACCCGCCTTAGCGGGTTTTAGAATTGCTCGGGATAACTGCTTACTTGGACGCGAGCGCTTTTAATTCGGCTAACTCAAAACGCTTAAGAGCGAACAGTGCCTGGTACTGGACGCGTTGCTCGCCAGTGAAACCGTCATTGGTAGTGAAGATCAATTTTTCGTTGGGCATTGTGATTTCTCTTTGGGTGGCCAGGGTGATGCAAGCTTTCATGATAGGTCCAGGATTTGCTACAGCTCACGCTTGAGAAATTGACTCTCATCTTTCAGCGGGGACATGACGTAGTTGATAGCGCGGCGCTCCGTGTCGATCCAAGCCATGACTACTTCGACTTTATACATACCAGAAGCGCGGACCTCTTTTTGAAGCGTTATAAAAGCCTCTTGATGAACTGG
Organism: Pseudomonas sp. R9.37; assembly: GCF_963878885.1. Taxonomy (NCBI): domain Bacteria; kingdom Pseudomonadati; phylum Pseudomonadota; class Gammaproteobacteria; order Pseudomonadales; family Pseudomonadaceae; genus Pseudomonas; species Pseudomonas sp. R9.37. The sequence continues at coordinate 45,544 of NZ_CAWNZA010000012.1, forward strand.
GTCGTACTGTGCCAGCTGGCCATCCAAGCGATCACCGTACGTGTTAGGTAACTTGATTTTCTTGTATGTCAAAATTAATGCCGCGCCGCCGGTTAAGAGTCCAATGACGAATGGCACGAAACCTGTTGCCTTCATGGCAAATGCTCCGGCAACGGCCACGATCCCAACCGCCGTGCCAATAAGCAATGAAAAGGTTGCACGTGGACCAAGGTTGGATTTTTGGGTCATGTGCAGCGTATTTTCGATTTCATTCAACGCATTCCATTTTGATTTCAAAGTTCCACTCCAATTTGATTTCAAAGCTGGACCGTTTTTGTTCATGATCATACGATTCTCCTAACCATGGCGCGGCGCCTGGAGCCAGGCGCGGGCCTTTATGGTCAACCTTCGACCAGAGCAACCATTTTTGCAGTAGTAAGATTCGCCTCGAATTCCTCGCCGCTAATCTCGTTTTTGAACCAGGCCAGCCCACCCTCACTTGGGCGTTTGGTCATAATCAGACGGCAGAGGTCGCCGTTAATTTCGACCTGGACGATTGCCTTCTTGATCTTGGTAGGGTCATCCTCTTTTGGAGGCTTCTTCTCCTTATTCTCTGGCCCGGCCCCGTTTCCGTCCTCGTCGTTACCACCACCCTCAGCGTCGGTCTTACCGGTGAGAGCATCAACGGTGTGAGGATCGCGGCCCTTTCCGTCTGCCAGAAACTCACGCAATAGCTTTACCGAGCCGCGCGTAACTTCTTGGTTCTCATCAGCCAGCCAGTCGGCTACTTCCTGTGGTTGCTTCTTGTGTGCGGACAGCAACTCGTTGATGACGGTAACGTCCTTGATTCGACCGCTATTGAACGCTTCGGCAATCGGACCAGGTAGATCCAGCAACGCGGCATGCTGGGTAATGAAAGCGTTCGACTTACCCCATGCCTTAGCGATTTCACCTTTTTTCATGCCTACAGCCAAGCGCTTGCCGATCAGCTCTGCGATTTCGAATGCGGTATGCCCTTCTCGTTGGATGTTGGCAACTACCTGGTCATCAGGCGTGTAGTCGTTGTCGATAAAGATCGGAATGTCTGGTGCATCAGCCCACTTCGAACCACGGTAACGGCGAGCGCCGTCATTGATGATGTAGTGACCTGGCCGTAACGGATGTTCGCGAACAGAAATGGCACTCTTAACACCGCGCGCAAGAATCGTCTGTCCGATTTCTGCGATGCTTTCAGGGGTAAATCCAGGATTGTCTGGTCCACGCGGCTGCCCATCATCTTCATGAACAACATCCAAAGGCACACGAAGCTGACCGGTAGCCGCCTGTGGCAGCTCAGGAGGGCTTAGGAGGCCCGAAAGGTCCATACCCCCAAGATTCATGCCCCCGGCTTTTTTCGGAGCTTCTGCTGCTGCCTGGGCTGCTTTACCTGTTTTCGCGCTCATTGCACGATCTCCATTTTCTCAAAAACGAATTGGGTCATAACCCGAACTTCTTTCGCTGCAACACGCGCCGACGTTTTCTTGATTTGCCATACAGGGATTTGATCCCCTTGAGCTTCGGCAAAACTACCGCGCTGCCGGCAATCAAACGGCATAACCAAGTCTTTAAAAGCCGTGCGCATGCTGGCCAGGTTATCGAGCTGTCGCTGATCACGGTAATTGACACGGTTGGGGAACATGCCGATGAATTTGAGCCCTGGGTTGCCACGAACGCGAATGTTTTGAATCACAGAAACCATCGCCTGAACACCTTGGATGCTGTACGTCTCAGGCTCAACTGGCGACATAACGTAATCACTGCTGTACAGCGCCGATGCCATCAATTTACTGATGAAAGGAGGGGTGTCGATCAAGCAAAGGTCAAAATACTCACTGAGTTTTTCAATTTGCATGCGCAGTTCTGAGGCTGCGTCTTCCGTTTCCATTTGCTCAATGTTAGCCAGACCGGCATCTTTACCAATAAGTGAAATACCAGCGTTGTCACGGCCGCCGAACACAGAAGAAATCAGATCCTCGTCGCCCGAATACAACTGGCTTGAACTAAGCCCGGACGCATAATGTGCAAGGGTATGGCTCGCATTGCCTTGAGGGTCGAGGTCGATCACAACTACGCGAAGGCCGCGCGCTGCGCCGTCGAACGCCAGATGACAAGTCGCAAAGGTCTTACCTTGCCCGCCTTTCTGAATTGCGTTCGCCAATGTCTTCATTTTGAAGCCGGCTTGCAGTAGCGCATTTACCAAAGGTTTCAACTTGGTGTTCATATTCAGGATTCCGTTTTTTTGTGTGCCTGCTGCCACTTTTTCACGATAAACGCCTGGTGCGCCGGCAAGATTGCCGTTACCCGCTCGTACCCACTCGGGACTGCACTCTGCTCCTGGAACGCTGCCCACACGCGGCGCACTGCCTGCGAGATTGCTCCCGCCGTCAAGTGCAGCTCCTGCACGTAATGCGCTTGGGGCTTGCCCAACACCAAAACCCCGTACGCTATCTCCAGCGTCTGAGGCGATACACTCAGCCCCTTGGTCACTTCCGAAAACTGTGCCTCGGTCATGGTTTTTTTGGTCATGGATCGTACCCATAAATAGCTCCGCACCTGGCAATTTGAACAAAGCGGTGTCCGCCGCCGCATGCCAACAAGTTTAGCTAAAGTAAAATATGTGGTCAAGGATTTTAGCGGCTAAAATCTCATTTTTAGCTAAATAAAAAAAAGCCCTTGCGGGCCTCTTTTAATTTGATTAATTCGGTAGAACGGCTACTTAACACCTTTAGGCTTGAATACCGAAACAAAAAAGGTAAGAGCGACAAATGCGGCGAAGTGGATAACAAACGTCCAGCCAGCGTAAGTACCAGGCGTATCCCAGTGCCAAGCCATCGCCACTCCACGAAAAACCACATCCAACGCCATAATCCAGCGCAGTACAGGCCACACTAGGGCGAGCACAAACCACAAGGCTGTCACGACGCCAGAGAAAAACTTCTTGCCCGTCGCAGGGCTGCGAGGTGCCTTGGCAGGTGCCGGTTCGTTCACAGCACTGCGAGCTACTGGTACTCCATCACTTCCAGGAAACTTCAAAATGTTATTAGCCATAACTTGACCCTCTCATACGTTTGCATGAACATGCCGTCTGCAAGCACCTGGCTTGGGCTTGATGTGTCCGCATCGGGTCAAGTGCCCCGGAGCAATCCGGGGCGCTTCAACTACTGCCCGTAAGCCAGCCTCTTAGCCTTCTCTACACCTTCCGCCGAAAACTTACCCTTGGCTTCGCCCTCAAGCGCGCTAGCCGCCAGGTTTGCCCGCACGCGAAGCTCTTGCGCTTGCCGCGTCAACAACTGAGCTTTTTGTGTTGCCTCTGCTGCTTGGCGAGTAAGTTCTTGAATCGTGTCCCGCCGCTCCTGCAAATCGGTGCGATCCACTTCTGGCAGTAAATCAATCCAAGCCATGATCCGCGTGGTTCGTTGCTGCATGCTCATCGGAATGTATCTCCGGTATTGACCTGGGCGAGCTGCCCGGCCTTCAAATACATTATAGGACTTAAAGACCTATAACGCCAGAGACATTTAGCTAAATTCCAATTTTAGCCGCTAAAATTTCCTACTGTTTTCCTTGGTTCCAAATGCGGGGAGTACCCGCCATGTCGGCCAAAATTGCCCAAGCCGCGTAGGGGATAAGCGCATCACCACCAGTCCATCGCCTGATCTGGCGTCCTTGGACACCCAGCAGATTCGCCGCATCTGATCCCTTCATTCCCCGTGGAGGTGCAATGCGCAGCAAGATTTCTCGGACTTCTTCCGGTGTGGGCTGTTCCCATGTTGAAGCAGGCCGAAAACACTCCGACCGAATGTCAAATCTGACCACATTAGTCATTTCAAATCTCACTGTTCTATTCTGGTGTTCAAACGAGCTTTTGCCCTAGCTTGTTCAAGTCTTGGTTTTGCAGATGCAGCCCACTGCCGTACTTGGAACGCCTGCCGGGGTGTCAACACAGCATCGACCAGAAGAAAGCCGGTGGGAACGCTTGCATCTAGTTTAGATAATTCTCTGTCCAGTATCTCAAGAACGCTTAGGTCATAGGAAATATGAGCCTCATGCAGTGCCATAGTATGCCTACAGGCAGCAAGAGGATCGCCTGAATAGCAAATCATCAGGTCAGAGTTTCCTACCTCATCCAAGCCCAATCGTTTGAGGTCGTCATGCTTCTTAATAGATCGAGCAAGGCTTGAGCGATAAGCTTGCACTCGCAACTCAAGTTTAGCCTTGCGCTTAACTAGGTCGTTTGGCAACCGCTCCAAGTCAGCGCTTGAATCGGGCACAGCCCCGGCTGGTCGTGCGGGTACGTCTTTACCCCACGGATACTGTGCGAGTAGTTGGGCTATGGCCTTCCTGTCGGCTTCACTGCGTATCTTGTGGGCCTGTTCATCGAATGTCATAGATATGTCCCAGTAGAAAAGCCCGGTAGTGATCCGGGCCTTTTTATCAGTCAATGGCAGTCAGGATGGCCTGGGATTCCGCATGTTCTATCGCGAAATCTCGTAGCTTGTAATAAAGAACCTGGAAGCGTTGAGCTTCAATTTCCGGGATACGCGCAGCCAACAACCGACCTAAAACGAAAAGCGTCAAGGTAATACCAGCAGCCTCGGCACTCATATGCTCGGAAAAATAGTTGTCTGCAACAATGAAATGCTGAGGTGTATCGGTATTTAGCGCCGCGAAAACACCACCGTTGCTGAGGGTATAGAAATTCCAGTAACCGCCCTGGTAATCCTTCAAAAAGCGGCGCGCCATGACATAAATTAAATTTTCACCGGCCAGGTAATATTTACCAAAATAGGAAGGGTAGAAGTCGAGGCGGTTATCCTCTGCAACGATGGTTGCAGTAATGATCGGCGCTGCTTGATCTTGAGATTTCATCGGTTTTCCCGGTACTGACCTGAGCTGCATGCCCGGCCTTTGAAAACATTATAGGTCTTTTAGACCTATCAAATCAACCAACTTTAAGCACGCGACTGCTACACGGCCAAGACAAAACAGCCCGCATAGCGGGCTGTTGTAGGAAGGCGGGAATGCATCAACTATCCGCCCACCTCGGCCGCAAATAAAACCCCACCAACACCACCGCACATTGTAAGTAGTGCGCTGCAAAGCCATAGCTTACCAGCCGCGTCGTCCCCGTCGCCGTACAAGGTATGGTTAAGAAACATGAGTGCCAAACCAACAAAAAAAACCAGCGCACACACCCCCCCCCGAATTATTGCTAATTCTTTTGAACTTCTTTTGATGCTCATATAGTTAGTCCTTTCTAAATGTAGTTGGCTAGGGGGGGGTGTTAAACAGCGACTTGCTGTTTGCGAGTCACGAAAATTGGAAGCGGGCTGATGCGCTTATCCGACTCAGGGACGAAATGGACCGAGACATTTTCGGATGAATTGACGATATGTAGAGCCGGACGCTCGGCAGGGCGCGCTTGCTCGATGCTGAGCTTATGCAGACGCTCTACCGAGGCCACGGTCGCATCAGCAAGGGCTTGAACTGCCTTAGCCCATTGATTCAAGTCGTATTCACCAGCGCGCTTGCATGACACCTGTGCGGACTCATCCAACACCCGCTTAGCAAGCTCTTGCCAGCTCTTAACTTCACTGACCCCAACGCAAGCATGGTAATGGGTGTTCGCTAGACGAAAAAGGCGATCAGTTTCGCTGCGCAGGACAACAACTTTGACGTTATTCATCGGAAGAACTCCGGTAATTACCTGGGCTAAATGCCTGGTCTCTGCGAAGGATTATAGGTCTTTATGACCTATTTAGCAACAATAATTCGAACTCGTTAGCCCGGCGAACCGGGCTAGTCAATGAGTTACTCCGCTGACCGCGCACATTTATACTGAGTCCAACACTTCTCCTTTGGTGTAAAACCTTTTTAAACTCCAAAAAACAACTGTTATCGAAGCAAGTAAGGAATACATGACCGCTGATTGGAAGAACATAGGTCTGCCTAGGTGGTATGACTGTAAATTGGGCAAAATGAATGACCAGAGATTGGCTGACCTGGTAGGAACCTCGAAACCAGTGATCCGTTACCGACGCCAATTGTTCGGCATTACTGTCTGGACCGCCAAACAAGCCATAGAGCCATACCGACACTTACTCGCAATAGAGTCTGATAGGCGCGTAGCACGGTTATGTGGAGTCTCGCCACATTGTGTAGCGACGTACAGGAGGTCTCTTGGCTTAAAGGCCAAGCCGGGACCAGCTCCACGACCGAAGGTAAAGAAGTTCCCAGCCAACCACCCTTTGCGGCCCTACAAGGAGCTTTTGGGGCTTGTGCATGATCGAGACGTAGCCAAACTCGCAGGAGTTTCCCGCACAACCGTTAGGAACTGGCGTGAGGACTTCGGGCTGCAACCTGCTAAACCATTACCTAAAGCACCGGCACAAGCTCGTCTTGAAAACTACGTTGGCCCGTGGCTGGGCTACGAATCGCTGTTCGGCACAATGTCCTCTGCGAAAATCAGCAGGGCTGTTGGCGTTCCATTGCAAATAGTCGAACAACGACAAAGGTTCTTGGGTGTTGCGCCGTTTCGGCGCGTTTCAAAGGTATCTCGATACCAGCACCTGGTTGGGGTAATTCCCAACGCGCTGCTCGCAAAATTGGCGGGAGTTTCTTCGACACGGGTAGCGGAGTTTCGCTCTAACTACCTTAGAAGCGGTTCGACCGGATAGCGGATTTTCAAAGGACGCAAAAACGGGCGTCCGTCTACGCACCTGGCCCCACGTTTTGACGGCGGGGCTTGGATGCAGCTGAGCGAAAATTCCTAAGCGGCACGCGCGTCAGGCAGGGCGCCATCGGCGTAGCATTCTGCGATCTGCTCATTCACCTTTTCGAGTAGATCGAGTCGTAGGAACTCAAGATGGAGATTGCCATTTTTGAATGCTTTTGCCCGGTAGTAGGTATCCTGAAACACTTGGCCATCCTCGAAAGCGACGGTCATAGCCGTTTCTAGTGTGCGAGGTAAGAAGGGCTTGCCATCAACGGTTTTTACAACCCGATCCAAATCGTTAAGCTTGTCCGACGCCCAGCCGTAGTTAATCTGCAAGCCGCGCCGGTATGACCGGCAAACCATGCCCGACATTACCACTTTACTGCCAATACGAAAGGGCTCTTTGGCGTTGGTACGATAGTCATCTGACAAATAGCGGAACACATCAAATAACCCACGACGAAACATCATTTCCGCCTTCAAGCGAAGGTCAATAAAGGTTGCGCGGATGTTTGCCTCAGTAAACTCAGGTGCCAGCGGTAACAGACTTTTTTCAAACTCGGCAACTGCTTGGGCATCCATCAGCTGCTTGAAACCCGTCATGTCGAATGCTCGGCGCCACATGCTGCTGTCCAGTTCGGAACGGACACGTTTCTCATCCTCTGGAAATTTAGCACCATGTGGCATCAGATAAGGGCCATGCTGGGCGAGCAATTTTGCTGCCATGTCAGCAGTGCGGCGAGCATCGCCAAGCAGCCGTAGCGCGTCATCGCGAGCCTGTAGCAGATCGTTAAGTGTGGTGGGTACTGCGAGATTGGTAAAAATGCTCATCGGATAGGTGTCCGGTAATGACCTTGACGAAACGCCTGGCCTCGATGTGCATTATAGGTCTTAAAGACCTAAGCTGCAATAAGTGTTTATTGGTCAAGTCTCTTGATTTTGTTTAGAACCACTCCGTGGAAAAAGTGACACACCCCCGAGATTGCTGCCATAAGCATGATGAGCGGTGCCCAGCCTTCGACAATAGCTTTTTGGTCTACCGGTTGTTTCGCAGCAATAGCCAACATGACGATGGCCATCATCGCGACAACTACTAGAACGCCACAAAAGAATGCAGACCTATACGCTTTGCGTAATTGTGCCTTTACTTTCAGCAGGTGGGCTTTTTCGTTGCTCATAAATGCATTCCTTTTGGTGTATTTCCGTGGTCAGTTTCGCGCATGCGAATGCAGTGCATCAGGTGGAGGCAGATCGCGATAAAGCGGACCATTGCTGTGGTCACTTGCGGTGTCCCTGGGCGACATTATTCACTGACGATCGCCTGACCGGAAGGCCCCGGCAACGCCAGGGCGAGAGATTCAGCCTGTGACGCACAGGAAGTCCAGCAAAGTGTCTTCCGCCTTCTCCAGCACCTCGTTGGCTACCTCATGGGACATGCGGCCATTCTGGAGGCGCATCTATTTCAGAAACCGACAGCACGGGCGGGGCGGCCAGCGTGCTATCGGGCTAACACTTGAGGGGCCAAGTAACAGGATAGACCGGCACCAGGTTGAATTCAGCGGCGCCGGCCGTGGTCGCCAGGCTGCTACCGGGTTAACACTTGAGGGGCCAAGTACAGGATAGACCGGCACCAGGTTGAATTCAGCGGCGCCGGCCGTAGTCGCCAGGCTGCTACCGGGCTAACACTTGAGGGGCCAAGTAACAGGATAGACCGGCACCAGGTTGAATTCAGCGGCGCCGGCCGTGGTCGCCAGGCTTCTACCGGGCTAACACTTGAGGGGCCAAATAGCAGGATTCACCAACACCAGGTGAATTCAGCGGCGCTGGCAGGGGTAGCCAACGAGCTACCGGATTAACATTTGAGGGGCCAAATACCAGGATTCAACAACACCAGGTGAGCAGCACGTCCGAGATGGCCAGCGGTCTACCGGGCTAACACTTGAGGGGCCACGCACCAGGATTCACCAACACCAGGTGAATTCAGTGGCGCCGGCCGGGGTGGCCAACGAGCTAGCGGATTAACACTTGAGGGGCCAGTCCGTGGTGGCCAGGCTGAAACCGGGCTAACACTTGAGGGGCCAAGTACCAGGATTCACCGACACCAGCTTGAATTAGCGGCACTGGCCGAGCTGCCCAGCACGTAAGACTCTGTAACCACATCGTAAGGATTACGAGCCTACTACCAGGCGCAACAAAGGATTGGTTAGTGATCAGATTCAGGGACCAACTCCCTTATGGCGTAAAAACCAGAAAGTTTAAGGTTTATACAATTTATCTAGCCGGGCGCTATTGCAAAGGTCACGCGGCAAAGGGGGTTTTTTCCCTTTGCGTAGCGAAGCGGTTAAGGCGACGCGTAGCGGCGTTGACTGCCTTCGGGGTGAGGGAGCTTGCGACCGAGGGGCATCGCCCCTGGGGGGATGGGAGAGCCGCTTGCGGCTCGGGAGGGATCGAGAAGGGGGGGTTTCCCCCCCTTCGGCGGGTTTAAATTGCGCGGATTTTCGCGCGGGTTTAAAGAAGGGTTCAAAAAAAGGGTTATATGGGCCAGGAAAGGTGGTTTATGCCATTGATTTTAAAGGCTTTTACGCCAAATAAGCAGCCCCCCATGTGTTGGCTGGTTTGCCCCCCATCTATTGGCATGTTCGCCCTCGAAGTGTTAGGCGTCTGCCCCTCAAGTGTTAGTAAAAGCCCCTCAAGTGTTATAGATATTTTGCTCACTAGCGTATTTTTCCGCAGGATCGGCGGGTAGCAGCTTGTGATTCTGGCTGATTCAGCTCAGAACTTGCCGGATTTGCATGGGATAGTCGTTTTTTAGGCAAAAAAAGGAGGGCTAAGCCCCCCATGTGTTAACTGCCGAGCTTATTCAGCCCCTCAAGTGTTACCTGGTGCAGTGAATGAACCCCTTTTCTACCCAAGTTTTTTTCACAAGTCCCGCTTCCTCCAGCTCCTTGCAAGCCGCCCGGGTCTGCTCTGACCATTTCTTGGGCCTTGTGGACTCAGAGCCGCATATAAGCCGGAATGTCTCCAGCTTCAACGGGTAGGGACTCTTGTGCGTCACGCACCAATCAAACAAGCGTCTCGCGGTAGGGGAAAGCTCTCTGTACTTCACCCAAATAACTTTTGAATAGTGGTCATTCGCAAATAACACGACCAGGTGAGCAGACAGTTCAACTTGGCAAATTGAACGCTTGTTTTCATCAGTGACTATTTCAAATTCTTTTACCAGCGAAAGGCCCTTGATCCGGCTGTGTCTCGGGGAACTGATTTGAAAGGATGTGGCTTTCAGCCTATTGAGGCAGCTTATCGCCCGTCTGTAATAGAACGGGTTTATGTGCCAGCCAACGTCAATTAGCAGTTGACGCAACGTGAAGTAGACATGAACCCCTATGGCTGAACGCTTTGCATATTCCAAAATTTGTTGCCATACAAGCTCATCGTCATCAGCACGCAACTCAATGCCGGTGTAATGAATTTCTACGTCCTTGTTGTAGTGATATATAAGCTGGTTGTCGTAGGCGGCTCGTTTTTGTCCTTTGTTTCTGGTCGTAAAAACTGCCGAGCGCCCCCAGTCGTTTGGGATGGCTCGCAAATCGTCGTCCCATGGGGCAATGTCGAATAGGGAAAGCTCCATCTGCGTCATATCGCTGATGATTCGATCCATCCGTTCTATTTCTTTAAGCTCCGAAACTTTGGCAGCAATGGTATCTAAAGGGTTTTTTTCGCCCTTTTCCAAGGCACCAAAAAGCTCCGGTTGCTTGCGTTCCTTGACAGCCTGGTCCAACTGTTCGGCAACTGTACGCTTCTTCTTGGGCGTGCCGGCAGACGTAGCCCCCGGCAGTTGGGGTGTAGGTGCATCAAAATCTATTTTCGATGATTCCACCATTGCGGCAGCAAGAAACTCATCGGATTGAACACCTGGGAATGCCGTGACCGAAGCGTAAACGGACTTTGCGGCCTGCAACGCGGCTTCCTCGGGTGAGAGCCCGGACTTAACCAGCTCGTCAATATGCTTCTGAGCGGCTTTTTTCAGACTGGACATTTTCACTCCATTACAAATGTTTGACCGGCCATATCTCGGCCGAGCCGCCCTGTTATGGCGGAAATCTTACTCGCCTATCGGTGACGGATCACGCGCAACCCGAAAATAGCGTTTACCGAAACTGCGCACAAAATGTAAGATGGCCACTATAACGGGAGACGATTTACTAATCATCTATTACTTTAGCTAAAGAAACCCCCCACGGTCAAGAATTTTAGCGGCTAAAATTTAGTCCTGTATTGAGGCATCGACCGACTGTGTACAACGCAATTTTTTTTACGAATGTCTTGCGCTTGCTGGATGAGCGCGGCATGACCAAACACGAGCTAGCCCAGCTCACAGGCGTCTCTATATCTGTTCTTTCTGAAATCACAAACGGTAAGGGCAATCCAACTCTAAAAACCCTAGCTGCTATCTCAGAAGCGCTTCAAACACCATTGCCGATGCTGCTTGAGTCAACGGACTTAGATAGCAAAACGCTTGACGATGCTGACGGTGTACATCTTCCGTCAAGTCTGCCGCCTGGATACTGCCGTGCCTGCGCCACACTGACATTTCACCAAGCTTTTCAGTTGCGCAAATGGCACGAAATAAACCTTGCAAAAATCCGAAACAAGTCATAACTAACCGAATACATAAATTTTAGCGGCTAAAAATCCAAGGCCCCTTGCGAGGGGCTTTTTTTTGTCAGCGCTAAATAGTGCAACAAGTCATGGAAGGCAAGCGGTGTACATCTTTATCACTGTTAAAAGCGATGCCGAGTTATTGCCCTTAACCCTGTTTCGGTATATCGTTTGCGCCATTCGCATATGTGTCGAATTTGGAGCAAACAATGAGTGACAATGATGGCGAATCGGAATCGGTCAGAAAGCGCCTTACCGAGCGTCTGCGCCGCGACCTGGGCGAGCTGGTTGAAGGCGCGCTGAACGATGCAAAAACTACCGACATTCTGCTCAACGCAGATGGGAAGCTTTGGCTAAAACGCCTTGGCGAGCCGACACGTGTGATCGGTGAGATAAAAGCGTGGCGCGCTTTATCAGCAATGAAAACGCTTGCAGGTTTGCTGGGTAAAACTATTGGGGCGAAAGAGCCAATCCTTGATGGCGAACTGCCTTTTGGGAATGAGCGCTTCGCTGGACAACTTCCACCGATTGTTTCTTCACCCTGTTTTGCGATCCGTAAACCGGCCATCGCCGTTTTTACACTCGCCAGCTACGTTGCTCTTGGGATCATGACCCAAGAGCAATGTGACGCCATAAAAAAGGCAGTTTGCGAGCATAAGAACATTCTTGTCGTCGGCGGCACCGGCTCAGGCAAGACAACCCTCATCAACGCAATCATTAAGGAAATGGTCGATAACGACCCAAATGAGCGCATTTTTATTATTGAGGATACAGGCGAGATTCAGTGTTCCGCCGTCAATAGCGTGCAGTACCACACCACGCTTGAAGTCGATATGACGGCTTTGCTCAAAACTTCCCTCCGTATGCTGCCTGACCGAATCATTGTTGGTGAGGTCCGGGGAGCCGAAGCACTCGACCTTTTGGATTCATGGAACACCGGCCACGACGGCGGCGCGGGCACGCTCCACGCAAACACGCCTAAATCAGCGTTGTATCGCCTCAAGTCTCTTATCACTCGCAATAAGCATGCACCAACGGAAATAGAGCCACTTATTGCGGAGGCGGTGCATCTGATCGTCCACATAAAAAAAACCCCCGAAGGCCGTCGGGTACAAGGGATTTTGGAAATCCTTGGCTATGAAAACGGCGAATACCTCACCCGCAACCTCTAGGAGCTACACCATGCAAAACAACACTTCCCGCGTTAACACCAAGGCACTTTTGACTGTTGGTGCTGCACTGATGGTCCTCTTGAGCGCTCATCCTGCGTTCGCTGCAAGTACCGCAGGGGGCGGGCTTCCTTTCGATGACTGGTTCACGAAAGTACGCTCGTCTATCACTGGCCCATTCGCTTTTACTGCGTCGATTGTTGGCCTGGTAGGCGCAGGGGCAACGCTGATTTTCGGCGGCGATATGAACGGCTTCCTGCGGACTCTGATCTTCGTCGTACTGGTACTCGCCTTCATCGTAGCCGCACAAAACACCTTGGCAGCCATCACCGGTCAGGGCGCGGAAATTACCGCTGCGCATGACATGGCTGTGAAGTCTGCGGATTGGATCACCAGCAAGGCCGAGGCTATTAAGTCGGCTACTGCTCGCTTGATTCAGGGGGTCTAAATCCCATGGCACTACGCAAGATCCCTATTCGTCGGGCCGGCAACCGCCACAACCTTTTCATGGGTGGGGATCGTGAATTGGTTATGTTCAGCGGTTTGCTCGCGGCCATCCTGATCTTCGCTGCACAAGATTGGTTGGCCTTTTTCCTTGGCGTGGGCATGTGGTTCGCATCGCTTTGGATGCTACGGAAAATGGGTAAATCCGATCCGATGATGCGCCAGGTGTATCTACGCAACCGTCGCTACAAGCCCTTTTATCCGCCGCGTGCCACTCCCTTCCGCGAAAACAGCAACTCCCAAGGGAAGCAATACAAATGATTGAATCAATCCTCGTTGCAATTGCGGCCGTTGGCATCGTGTTGGTGATTTTCTTGCTTTTGCGGGTTCGCCAGGTCAATGCCGACCTTCTACTAAAGAAACACCAGTCAACCGAGGCTGGCCTGGCGGATCTGCTTAACTACGCGGCTGTTGTAGATGACGGCGTGATAGTAGGCAAGAACGGTTCCTTGATGTCCGCGTGGCTTTACAAGGGGTCCGACAACGCCAGTGCGACCGACGTAGAGCGGGAAATGAACTCGTTCCGCATCAACCAGGCACTGTCCAATATGGGCAGTGGCTGGATGGTTCACGTTGACGCTGTTCGACGGCCTGCTCCGAACTACAGCGATCCAAGCCTTTCAGCTTTTCCTGATCCGGTATCCGCCGCTATTGATGAAGAACGGCGCCGGACATTTGAAGGTTTGGGAAACTTGTACGAAGGCTTCTTTATCCTGACGGTGACATGGTTCCCGCCGATGCTTGCTGAGCGCAAGCTTGTCGAACTGATGTTCCATGACGACGAAGACAAGCCCGACAGCAAGGCCCGTACTGCCCACTTGATTGACTTCTTTAAAAGAGAAGTCAGCACCATCCAATCGCGCATGTCGTCAGCGGTGACGCTGGAGCGTTTGTGTGGCCAAAAAATCATGAATGAGGACGGGTCTACCGTTACGCATGATGAATTACTGCAATGGCTACAGTTCTGTATTACGGGGCTTAACCACCCTGTAATGCTTCCAAATAATCCGGTCTACATTGATAGCCTGATTGGTGGAAAGGAGCTGTACACCGGCGTAACGCCAAAGCTGGGCAACAAGTTTATTCAAGTCGTGGCTATTGAAGGTTTCCCTTTGGAGTCATCGCCAGGGATCTTGTCGCGTTTGGCTGAACTGCCTGTTGAATACCGCTGGTCCAATCGTTTCATTTTCATGGATCACCATGAAGCGGTATCCCACTTGGAGAAATTTCGGAAGAAGTGGAAACAGAAGATCCGCGGCTTCATGGACCAAGTATTCAACACCAATGGCGGGGTAGTCGATGAAGACGCCGTGTCCATGGTTGCAGACGCGTCACAGGCCATTGCTGAAACCAACAGCGGCATGGTTGCCCAAGGCTTCTACACAAGCGTTGTTGTGCTTATGGACGAAAGCCGAGCAACAGTAGAAGCAGCCGCGCTCAAGCTTGAGAAGGCTATCAACGCGATGGCGTTCACTGCTCGCATCGAAACCCTCAACACCATGGATGCTTTCCTAGGATCGCTTCCAGGACACGGCGTAGAGAACGTTCGTCGGCCCCTCGTCAATACGATGAACCTGGCCGACCTGATCCCTACCAGCACCATCTGGACAGGCGAGAACTTTGCGCCTAACCCACTGATGCCGCCAGGCTCTCCACCGTTGATGCACGGCCTTACAAGCGGTAACTCCCCGTTCCGTATAAACCTTGATGTGCGCGACCTTGGCCACGCCATTATGTTTGGCCCCACGCGGGCGGGTAAGTCAACACACCTCGCGATGCTTGCCATGTCATGGCGGCGTTACTCCAACGCACGGCTCTTTACGTTCGACAAAGGCATGTCGATGTATCCGGCCTGCAAGGCCACTGGCGGCTCTCACTACGTCGTAGCGGGTGCCGGCGAGAAACTTGCCTTCGCTCCGCTTTCCGGCTTGGTAACTCGTAGCCGTCGCGCCTGGGCCATGGGCTGGATTAACGACCTGCTTGCCTTAAACGACGTTATGACTACGCCGGAGCAGCGGAACAAAATTGCCGAAACCATTATTGAAATGGGGAAAGTGGAAGAAGACACAGGCCGACCGGGAACTATGTCGGAGTTCACCGGGATGATTCAAGACACGGACATTCGTGCAGCACTCAAGGACTACACCATTGATGGTTTGATGGGACACCTCTTAGATGCCGAAGTTGATCAGCTGTCGATTTCCGACTTCATCACGTTTGAAATTGAACATCTGATGAACCTGGGCGACCGCTACGCCTTGCCCGTATTGCTCTACTTGTTCATGCGAATAGAGGAATCCCTAGACGGCCGGCCAACCCTGATCATTCTCGATGAAGCATGGCTGATGCTGGCTCACAAAGTGTTCCGCGAGAAGATTCGCGAATGGCTCAAAACCTTGGCCAAGAAAAACTGCCGGGTGCTGATGGCGACTCAAAACCTTAGTGATGCCTCCGGCTCAGGGATCTTGGACGTTATCGTTGAATCGACGGCCACCAAAATCTACCTGCCGAACATGTATGCGCGCGATGAAGCTGCAACCGAGCTTTACAAGCGTATGGGCCTGAACCTACGCCAGATCGACATCATCGCAAGCGCACAACAAAAACGGGATTACTACTTGGTGTCCGAGAGAGGCCGTCGCCTCTACAGCTTGGCACTCGGGCCACTGGCACTTTCCTTTGTCGGGGCAACCGGCGCCGAAGACATTGCAACCATCAAGAATCTGGAAGAAAAACACGGCGCGGAATGGGTGCATGTGTGGCTTCGCAACCGGGGCTTGAGCCTTGATAACTACAGAGGTGCAGCATGAGCATTTTCAGTCGGTCTAAAAAGACCGAGCCAGAAGTACCAGGCGAAACTTTAGCCGCTAAAAAGAAGGTGAATAACCCTTACCTGAATGCTCGCCGCTCCTGGAATAGTCACGTCGGTGGGATTATGTCCTCTATCCAAGTTTGGCAGGCCGTTGGACTTATTTCGCTGCTGATCGCGCTGGGTGGGGTAGGTGGCGTGGTTTACATTGGGTCGCAGTCCAAAATCATTCCTATGGTGTTCCAACAAGATGCCTCGGCAAATACTGTTTCTGTAACGTTGCTTAGCCGCGTGCCTGATGCAGTCATAACCGATTACCAAACGGCAGTGGTTAATTTCATCAACAACACTCGCTTGGTTACACCAGACGTGGCCTTGCAGCGCAAGGCTGTGCTTGCCGCGTATGCGTATCTCGCGCCGCAAGACGCTGCGACGTTGAAAATCAATGAATACCTCAATGGCTCACCCGAGCGTAATCCTTTCAACCGTGCAGCAAACGAAACAGTTTCAATTGAAATCAACTCTGCTCTACCTCAGACCAAAGAATCTTGGCAGGTCGATTGGACTGAAACAGTAAGAAGTCGTGACGGACAGTTGAAAGGCAAGCCATACAAGATGCGCGCGCTCGTCACTGTGTATCAAAACAAAGAAACCGCCGTTGACCAAAACACCTTTGTAAACGGTCACTTTATTTTCATCCGCGACTTTAACTGGTCGAAACAACTTTAATCCTGGGGCGGACACTCCTTATGAAAAAATCAATTATTTCCACCGTTATCGCCAGCCTTCTTTTGCCAGGTATTGCATTTGCTGCCGAGACCCAAGCGGAAATGGCAAACAAATACTTTGCCCCGCAAACACTAAAGCTGACCCCTCAAGAGCAAAAGGCTATTGGGATCGGAAAAAAGTGGCAGACCGGTAGAGCAACAAGTAACGCAACTCCTGGTGGGGATGGTGCGATTATGTTTCAGTACGGCAGCGGACAAACCCAAGTGGTCTGCGCGGTTCTACAAGTTTGTGATATTTCTTTACAGCCAGGCGAGCAATTCAACGGTCTGAACGCAGGTGATCCCCGCTACACCGTTGAGCCGGGTATCAGCGGCTCCGGTGCCGATCAGACCATTCATTTGATCTTGAAGCCCCTGGACGTGGATCTGGATACCGCACTGGTTGTCATGACAGACCGCCGTGTCTACCACTTCCGCCTCCGCTCCACTCGCAGCGAAAGCATGCCCTTTGCACGCTTTATGTATCCAGAAGACGCGGCGGCTAAATGGGCCGCAATTCAGAGCGCCCAAGCAAAAGACCTCCACGACAACACGATTCCACAGACCCGTGAATATTTGGGCAATTTGAACTTCAACTATTCAATCGACGGCTCGGCACGCTGGAAGCCTGTACGCGTTTACAACGATGGTTCCAAAACCATCATCGAAATGCCTGACGGGATGGGCCAAAGCGAAGCACCAACCTTGCTAGTCGTACACCGCGATGCCGGTTTTTTCAGTGATGCTGAAACGCAGATGGTCAACTATCGCGTCCAGGGCAACCGTTACATCGTGGACACCATGTTTGATAAGGCAATTCTTGTTGCCGGCGTCGGATCGAGCCAGGACAAAATCACCATCGAACGGAAGGACAAGTAATGCGTAAAGTCCTCTTTGTAACGGCCCTCATTGCATCATTGACTGGCTGCGCAGGGAATTCTCCTTATGGGAATTATTCGGAAGCGCCGGCCGCGTACGACAAGGCGATGGCCAGCGATACCGTTTCGCACTTGGTCACGATGTACCCACCGGCACTGACGCGCTGGAACATCATGCAACCCACTAACGATGCTTACGGGAAATCCCTCGTCGTGCTTCTACGCGGCCGTGGATATTCGGTAAAGGAGTTTGCACCAGAAGCGACTAGTCGAGTGGTGCAGACGAATCAGGCCCGGGCTCAAGCACAACCAACCCATCAGGCGGCGCTCACGCCCGGGGTAGATCTTCGCTACGTTGTTGACTCATTGGCACCGGCAGCGGACCTGTACCGGGTAACAGTAATGATCGGCCAGCAACCGATCAGCCGTGCCTACATTCCACAAAAGAACGGATCTGTCGCTGCGGCGGGTTCCTGGGCGCGTAAGGAGTAAGACTGATGGCCGACACTGATCAAATGTCGCCGGACTCGTCCCCAAGCGCGTCCAGCAAAAAAACCGGCGTTCGCCGGGTTAACAATATGCCGCTGGTGATTGGCCTTGCGATGCTTACGCTATTTCTGGGCCTCATCGGGATGGTTGCCGTCAAGCGCGACAACGAAACCAAGATAACCCATGACACGGTTGTCACGGGGAAGGGCGGGGATAGCTCTCTGATGGCCGCTGAGATTGTTGGTAGCCACTCCGGAGGGGTAATTCAGGAAACCAAGCCTGAGCCGCTGGTACTGCCTTCTGACACCTCTGCTGAGCAAATATCCAATGGTGTGCCCGTAGCCCGTGTGGCCAACCCTGATGCGCCGCCTACGCCCCCGCGCGGTGATTCCGGCAACGGTATGCCAGATGACCCGGAAGACGCCCAGCTGCGCCAAGCGAAGATGCAGGCGTTCCAAACTGCCGTTGGTGCGAAGACCGTCATCCAATTGCCAGACATGAGCCAAGTTGGCACAAGCACGCATGCAAGTGCAGAGCCGCAAAATCGCGACGAAATGCTTGATCGTATTGCGCAGGTTCGCCGGCAAATAGATCAACAGCGCGTAACCGATCCCAATGCAGCCTATCAAGCACAACTTCGCCAGGTGCAAGCAAGCGGCGGCGGCGGCGGAATGGGTGCTAGTCGATCAACTGGATCTGCCGGCATGATGCTGGCTTCGTTGCCCAGCAGCTCGGGAAAGGATTACAGCACCTTTGACAGCAACGGCAAAAAAGATCGCTGGACTTTGGACGCCAAAATGGAAGCGCCGACTAGTCCGTTTCAGATTAGAGCCGGCGCAGTCATTCCCGGCATAATGTTGAGCGGCATCAACTCAGACCTGCCAGGCCAAATCATGGCCCAGGTCTCGCAGAACGTTTACGACACTGCCACTGGCAAACACCTACTCATCCCGCAAGGAACACGGATGGTTGGCTCTTACTCCAGCGATGTTGCGTTTGGACAAGAAGGCGTCCTGATCGCCTGGCAGCGCCTGGTTTTTCCTGACGGCAAGGCGCTGGACATTGGTTCAATGCCTGGTGCCGACATGGCGGGTTACTCCGGTTTCCGGGATCAGGTCGATAACCACTTGTGGCGTATATACGGCTCTGCGTTGTTCATGGCAGGCATTACCGCTGGTGCATCAATGGCCACCGATCAGGGACAGAGCAGCGGTACTGGATACCAGCAACCATCTGTTAGTAGCGAACTCAGTTCGGCCCTAGGTCAGCAACTCGGCCAGGTATCGGCGCAAATCGTTTCGAAAAACCTAAACGTCGCCCCGACTCTAAAAATTCGTCCAGGCTACCGCTTCAACATCGTGACTGTAAAAGACGTGACATTCACCAAAGCTTATCAGTCGTTTGACTACTAAGGCATAGGAGCAAAGTTATGTTTACCAAGAAAGCAATTTTAGCGGCTAAAACTGTTGCGCTCGCGGCCACACTATCTTTTGTGGCGTCCCAACCTGCTGTAGCTGGCATTCCAGTGGCTGATGGCTTGAACCTCAGCCAAACGACTGTCACCGCAATGAACCAAGTGGCACAAGTTACTAAACAGATTCAGCAATACAAAACACAACTTGAACAATATGACAACATGCTGAAAAACACAGTAGCTCCAAGTGCCTACATTTGGAGTGAGGTGAACGGGATCATCAGCAAAGTAGTCTCAGCGCAACAAACCCTGAACTATTACAAGAATCAAAGTGGGTCTATAGACACTTATCTTTCGAAGTATCAGGATATAAATTACTACACCAGTTCTCCTTGCTTCCAAGCCACGGGTTGTTCAGCAGCGGAGAGAAACGTTCTCGAAGCTCGCAGGGCTAGTAGCGCGGAAGCGGTAAAGCGCGCGAATGCTGACGTCATAAAAAGTGTCGATCAGCAACAGCAAACACTTACGAGTGATGCCCAAAAGCTACAGGCGCTTCAAGGGCAGGCGACTTCGGCCACTGGTCAAATGCAGGCATTGCAAGCTGCCAACCAATTAGCGGCCGCGCAGGGTAATCAGCTTTTGCAAATCAGGGGCATGTTGCTGGCTCAGAACCAAGCAGCAACCACGCTAGCCCAACAACAAGCCGACCAGAAAGCTCAAGAGGATGCAGCATCAAAAATGCTACGCGATGAGTCAAACATAAAACGGCCATCGGCGCGTACCTGGTCTATGGGTCACTAAGGAGCACTTTATGAAAATCGGTCTCACCGTATCAGCCGCCATTCTTGTTTCATTCTTCGCACTAACCGGGTGCAAAAAGGAAGAAGAAGTGGCGAGCCCTAATTGCGTAAATCCAGCCACCAAGAATGATCCGTCTCTTTGCCCTCGGGCAGATACGGGCATTACTCGCAGCAAACCGAAAACTTGGTCAATGGGCAGCGAGAAAAAATAATGATAATCACCAAGCCAAGGGTAGTAACTTGTGCGGCAGCACTGGCCGCACTTAGCTTGCTTCTAATCCCCGAAGTTGCATCAGCAGCAGACACCGGAATCATGGATTCGGTGATGGAACGATACCAGGCCGCTGCGTCCAGCTGGGGCGCCAAGATGGTCTCTTACGGGAACTGGTTGTTTTGGGGACTCGCGATCATTAGCATGACGTGGACATACGGCATGATGCTGCTGCGCAAAGCTGATCTTGGCGAGTTCTTTGCTGAAACCATGCGATTCTTCGGAACACTTGGTTTTTTCTGGTGGGTGTTATTAAACGGGCCAGCTATATCAAAGTCGATTATCGACTCGATGTGGGATATTGGCGCTAATGTTGCCGGGGGGGCTGACTCATTTACCCCCTCTGGCATCACAGACATTGGCTTTAATCTACTATTTCGCGCTTTGGATAACTCATCGAGCTTTAGCCCGATTGATAGTTCGGTTGCGATAATCTTATCCGCTGCGGTTCTAATTATCCTGACCCTGATTGCAGTTAACATGCTTCTTCTGTTCATATCGTCGTGGTTTTTGATGTACGGCGGCATCTTCTTACTTGGGTTTGGTGGAGCCCGTTGGACGTCGGATATTGCAATTACCTATTACAAAACTGTGCTTGGCCTTGGCGTCCAAATAATGGCAATGATTTTACTTATCGGTATAGGTAAAACATTTATAGACCAAGCCATTCAAGGCATGACAGATGGCATGAACCTAAAGGAGTTATCCGTACTTACTATCTCCGTCATTGTTTTGCTTTATCTAACTAACAAGATACCGCCAATGCTTTCGGGGATTGTCGGAGGCGCTTCTACTGGAGGTATTGGCGGTTTCGGTGCAGGCGCCGCTGTTGGGGCAGCGGCCGCTGCCGCAGGCATTGCCGCAGGTATAGCAAGTGCCGGGGCATCTTTAGCAGCTGGCGGCGCGGCCAATATGGCCGGTGCAGGATCTGCGCTTAAAGCTGCGTTTTCAGCAGCCCAAGAAAACATGGGCGGCGGGGGTGGTGGCAGTTCCGA